>WFNB01000047.1 GCA_015488755.1 Gammaproteobacteria bacterium
GATTTTGTCTTGCCAGTATTCTGCTTTGCGATGAACTACTTTACGATGTGGGGTATTCATAATAGCCTCCGGGCTACTCAATTTCAGGAGGCTTAAGAATATTTTATTTAGGGTTGCCTTGGAAGAACGTTGGGGAATGATCGCTTACTCTCCAGCACTCTGATCATTCTCGCTACGATTCAACTGATTTATTTAGGTTAAATGCCTGCACGGTAATTAATACTGATCTCAAGCAATCTTATCTGGAAGTTAAGAATGAAATTGAAACTGTTTCAACGGACTTATTTTAATACAAAAAACCAAATAGCCAAAGTGGGATTTTATGATACTGCCTATTGTTATGCCCAATTTCAATATTATCAGCAGCAATAAAAGCATTGTCTAATTGCTTAATTTGTTTGTAGCCCTTATCTTTTCCACCAACTTCAAAAACAAATTGATCATTGACAAAAAAATCCCCCTTTTGTGAGGCATTAACTGATAGCCCTGCATTATACACGCTGGAGACAAAAAAACTCTCTCTGATAGACTCTATATCAGGTGTCTGGCATAAGGCTTTAAATAAGTTTGGATTGTCTAGGTATATTTTTTCAGGTTTTTTAATAATGCTTTCACCGCGGCTTTGTAAAGCGAGCATCTTAATAATTCGAGCAGATTGCAAGGCATTCAGGTAAGTGTATAAAGTCTTAGGGTCAATCTCAACCGCTTGTGCTAGGGAAGACATATTCGGTTTGTAGGGAACAGAAACACAGAGCATGGTCAAAATCTTTTTGAGATTTCTTATTTTTTTTGGGTCAATGTGATAGAGCTGTAACAGGTCAACATCAATGGTTTTATTAATTGCTTCAGAGAGTTTAACTTTGAAGCTTAATTTATCTTCCAGATAAAAAGGATAATAGCCATAATCCAGATAAGCCTTAAAGTATTTGAGTGGTTTGATTTGAGCTAAAATTTTAGTGCAGTGTGATGTATGTTCTGTCAATAACTGTGGCAAACTGAGTGTGTTAAAAGGCAAGCCCGTTTCAATTTCTACAAATTCCCGAAAGGATAAAGTGGGTAATTTGTACTTTAACACCCGTCGGCTGAGATCGGCATTGTCTAGATGTAGTGCTGAGGAACCTGAAAATAGTACATTAATCTCTAAAAAGTCCCAGATGGCCTTCAAATCGGCAGCAAAATCAGGCTGATTATGAATCTCATCCAAAACTAACAACTTGCCACCTATTGATGCAAATTCTTTGGCAATGTCCAGAATACTGACCGTACTCATTAGAGGGTGGTCAACACTGATATAAATCATTTCATCGACATCAAATGCCTGTTTTTTCATAAACTGAAGCAATAGAGTCGTTTTACCCACACCTTTAGCGCCAACGATGCCAATAATTCGATTCTTAAGATTAATTGATTTTAAAAGTGAGCGTTCATAAGCAGGTGCTGATTTAGTGAAAAAAAGGACTGAATATTCCTTTAATGATTCAAGAGGAGACATTTGTATGATACCTATAACCTTTAAATTTAAGGAATAGAATAGCATAAAAAAGAACATATAAGGGAATGCATTCCCTATTATTGTAAGTGAATTTTATAAGATACTTGAAAATCATCCTATATAAATGCAGAGAAATGTTTCTGACGGCAAATGACCCTGAAGTATTGAGTGATACTGCTGAGTCTTAATCCCTTTAATAGCAGGGCATGTCTTCTGACTGGATAAGTACGTACTAGTGGACACAGGGGATGAGTCTTAATCCCTTTAATAGCAGGGCATGTCTTCTGACTTAAGAGTTCTTTACGTTCACCAGGGTATTCGTCTAGTCTTAATCCCTTTAATAGCAGGGCATGTCTTCTGACAAAACATTGAGTTCTATAGTAAAGCACATCTATAGTCTTAATCCCTTTAATAGCAGGGCATGTCTTCTGACTAAACCCCTATGTGTTAAAAGGACTCAGTGCAAGGTCTTAATCCCTTTAATAGCAGGGCATGTCTTCTGACCAATTCATTATGGTCTAGGGGGTTCAGATGGTGAGTCTTAATCCCTTTAATAGCAGGGCATGTCTTCTGACAAAGCTTAAACTATCTGATAACTGTGTATTATGCGTCTTAATCCCTTTAATAGCAGGGCATGTCTTCTGACAACAACCGCTTGCGTACATACCTCGTGAATTAGAGTCTTAATCCCTTTAATAGCAGGGCATGTCTTCTGACTTTAAACAACAGCTAAAAAATAAACCAGCAGGGGGTCTTAATCCCTTTAATAGCAGGGCATGTCTTCTGACGGCACAGGGATGTTGTACCGGATGTACGATACAAGGTCTTAATCCCTTTAATAGCAGGGCATGTCTTCTGACGGCTAGCCTTTTTTTCCCTTTTAAATTCAATGAATTACAAAGGGGGGTAGGTAGTTTTTGGGGTGTAAAAAAAGTTGACACCCTTTTTTGTCTTTAGACAGGAATATTGTAGTACAAAATAATGCTAATGTATAATGTTTTTGGTTAATAATATTAGGTTGTTCAGGCTGAATAAAACTTAAAACCATATTGTTTGGCGTAATAGTATAAAGTGCCAATGGTAATGCGTATATGGTGAGTCATTGTGTATTTAATCTGATCGCGGATGTCTTTGTGCAGCTTGATCGGGTTTTCATGTTGCCAGTGGTTAAGTAAAATAGTTTCAGCTTCATTACCAAATACTGAAATGATCGCCATATTGATCCTAAAGCGGGTATAATAATCTAGATTAGCTGGAATATAGGTCAGGGCTTTTAATACCTGTCCATTATCCCTAGTTTGGTTTACTGTCTGAAAATTAACTCGCTGAGTGTGTTTGTAATTAAGTGATTTTTGTCTGCTGTTCTGAAGAACTTTCTTGCTGGAAAATACCTGAGGGTGGTAGTTGACATACAAATTTGGATCATAAGAAAAAAAGCAGCTCTGACTGATCTGTTTACAGGCCTGATCCAGTTTAATGGATGGGAGCTGTCTGTTTAGTAAATCCTTAAGTGCATTATAAACGCAAGTATAATTGATACGTAAACTTTTTTTATCTGTGCTAATAAAGTCACTGGCCAGAGCAAATTTTAAACCTTTTCTGGGTGAACGAAAGGCATAAACCAGATAAGGAATTTTATTGATAAGCTGTTGCATAAGTCTTTCGCTATGCTGGGCATTGTATTCATCTACATCAAAATGTACCAGACCGGTACTGTGTACAGCGTTATTACTGTCCATTGATCGGTAGTGCTCTAGCCATAGAGCAGGGTAAAACAGTGGCAGTCGTTTTTTTAAGTCGCTTTGTCTGTGACTGTCTGCTTCAAGCTGTATGCTTTTTATCTTGGACTTCAGAGTATTATTGCCAGCAATATGACCTATTATTGTTTCTAGCGTAATATGCTGATCAATCGTGGTGTTAAAAAGTTTTTTTGATACGGAGAGTGTCAGATGGGTTAAGTCAGTCATAATATCAGTTCATCTTCTTTGTTATGGGTTAGCTGGATTATGACGGAGTTTTTTAGCTAGAGTATAAATGGCAAGCTTGCATCTGATGCCTGAGTGGATGATTGGCTTTGATAGTCCATAATTGTATTGAGAAAAATCCCATCTGGTAATTTTCTCTTGCCGTAAATTTCGGGTGTTTGTGGATAGGATAGGGGATAAATGCGTACATCATCTTTGGAGGGAGCAATGATTTTCTTTAGTCTGGAAACCATTTCATTTAGTAAGCTCTGGCTGAAGGGTGCGATAAAGACAGAATGCTGTAGAGCCATGGCGTATTCCTTAACCAGACGATGAACTTTTCTCAGCCTTTTGGGGTCGCTTATATCATAGGCAATAATATAATAGATGTCTTTGGCTTTACTCATAAGTTTTACATAATGATGTCTGTAGAACGGTAGTCACTTCGGTGTTGTATATCCGGTATCTGTTGCTCAAGTTCTCTGACCATGAAACGTGCCATGCGATTGATGCCCTTTTGCCAGACTTTCATTTCATGCTCAAAAGCAGGGTAAAAACGGCTACGTCCTTCTTTATTTAATAGGCAGGAAGAGTCTTTATAGTTAAACATATCGACAGTAATTTGCTGGTTGTTAAATAAATGGTAGATAAAATAGTCAATCAAGGGACGCCAGGGTTCCATCATATCAGCCGCTAGAGATTTTCTGGAATAATTGATGCTGTGGTAAAAACCAATATAAGGATCCAGTCCGACACTGTTTAGTGCTTGGGTGCAACGACTGCTAAATAATGTATAGCTTAATGACAACATGGCATTGACTGGGTCGCTAGGTGGTCTTTTTTGACGTCGGGTAAAATTCATCTCTTTTGGAAACAATCGGCTATAGGCTGCAAAATAAATTCTGGCACCGGCGCCTTCAAAGCCCAGTAATTGTGCTTTATTGTTGGCTGTTAATACCGCTTCTGTCAGTGGCCATAGTGAAGCGCAGGCATGAAAAAATACTTTTCTGTGCTCGGGTAATTGTTGTTGCATTTTTTTAAGCTGGCGATACTGACGTAGTAATTTGGCCTTAACAATTCTTTTTGATGCCCTGAGGCTTAATTGTGTTTCCTCATAAAATTGGTATTGGCGGATATGGAGGCTTGCGTCATTATGCTGTTGGCCGTTAATAACAGCGGCCTGTTTTGCTCTGAGACTGCTCAGCAGGACAGTGGTAATATCGTTTTCTGACAATTTGCCCAGTAACCAGGTGTCAATCAGGCAGTGACCGTGAATAATCAGACGGTCTATAAGGCGAAAGGGTAGGCTGCTTCTTTGACCTTCTTCAGTATGAAAGATGAGCTGTTTTTTTTCACCGGTCAGTTTAATGTATTTTCTGTCCACATAGACGGTCTGGTTCATACTTTGTTTTCTCCTATAAAATGGCAATAAAATTTTTATCTGGTGGTGCGGTAGCTCGGCCTAAAGTTATTACTGGGACTCTGGTATGCAGTTTAAATAATATAAACCGGTCTTCCTCCTGATCCATTAACTCTTCTGCCCTAAGGGTCAGATCCTGTTTTTCTGTATGAGAAAGCAGGCATTCAAAAACAGATTTTTGTCCGCTACCGGAAAATTCTCGTAACAGACGTAGAAACTGTCTCAGTCGCTTGGATTGCGCAATATCATAAGCCGCAAGATAAAGTGTTCTCTGACTCATGCTTATTATTTAACTCGTTATGTTAAAATTTTGCTGTTTATGCAAGCTTGCCTTAATTTTTTTTTCGGTGTATTTCAGGTTATTATGTTTGTAACAAAACACTATTCAGTTATTTTTTCGAAGGATAAATTATGCAAGCTTCTCAATATCCCGTGCGTAAACTCATTGCGGTGAGTGGTATGTCACCTCAAATTGTGACTGAGACATTATATGCTCTGGCAACCCGTGAGAAAGATCCCTTTATTCCCACTCAAGTGCATATTATTACTACCTCCAACGGTGCTAACAATGCTGAGCTGAATTTGTTGCGTGCTGGTAAAGATAAACAGGGGTGGTTTAAGCAGCTTTGTCAGGAACTGGGGCTTTCAGGAGTGGATTTTTCGCGGGAAAATATTCATGTTATTGTTGATGCGAACCATAAACCGCTGTCTGACATTAAAACCCCGGAAGATAATGAGGCGGCTGCCAGTTATATTACGGAATTTATCCGCACTCAAAGTCAGGAATTGGATGCAGCTTTGCATGTTTCTATTGCTGGTGGCAGAAAAACCATGGGGTATTATCTGGGTTATGCACTGTCTCTGTTTGGTCGAGAGCAGGATCGGATGTCTCATGTGCTGGTTACAGAGGCTTATGAAGGTAATCCGGCATTTTACTATCCTACCCATAATGGAGATATTATTTATGATAACCGTAATGGAAAAAACATGCCTCTGGATCCGGCTCAGGCTCGTGTGACTCTGGCGGATATTCCATTTTTGCGGATCAATAATGATGAAGCCAAAAATACGATGGCGGGCTTTAGCTTCAGAGAAACTATTAACGCAACCCAGGAAGTATTAAAACCTGCTTATCTAGTGATTGATAGGAGTAAACAATTACTCTTAATGAATGGGCATAGGGTAGAGTTGCAAGATCAGCGGTTTGCTTTTTATTGCTGGATTATAGAAAAACAATTCAATAATGCTCCTCTATTTAGCCCGCTTGAAGGGACAATATATAAATATGCATCTGAATTTCTAGCCTTTTATGAAAAAATTAAGGGTGAAATGGGTGCCACTGAGAAGACGGAAAAAGCATTTAAAAAAGGCATGAGCAAGGATTATGTCTCGCAAACAGTCTCTAGGATTAATGAGGAGGTAAAAGAGCAATTAGGGAGTATTGCATCAGCGCCATTTTTGGTTAAAAAGAAACGTGGCAAAGAGAATCCTTATAAGATCACTGTACAGAGTAATAATATTGTTTATAAATAGCTAAACAATTAGCAATTTTATATATTACTTTTTTATTTATTTGAAATTGTTATATGAGTGCGCCAAAGATGACTAATAGCACTTTCGACCAGACATAAAAAAAGCAGTTACTTAAAAGTAACTGCTCTTCTTAAAGAAAATTGGTAGCGGGGGCAAGATTTGAACTTACGACCTTCGGGTTATGAGCCCGACGAGCTACCAGGCTGCTCCACCCCGCAACTGATGGAGCGTATTATACGGTCTTTCAGGTGAGATGCAAGTGCTATTTAATAAAAATGTAATATTAATTTAAATGCTTTTTTAGATCGTAATGATAAAGAAAACCGGGTAGGGCAAAAACAACGAATAAACAAAGTGTTATGGCATAAAATTCCCAATTCTGGGCAAAATTCCAGACCTCCCATACCTTCGCATAAGCGACACCATGAAGTTTTGTTTCCAAACCAATGGCAATAGCTATGACGATGATATACATGAAAAACCATTCACTGAAACGAAACCAGAAGCTTTTTTGGTTTTTTGACTTAAGAATAAAAAAAGCATTATCAGTTAAAAAAGGAATATTAGCAGCAATTAAGGTAATAATAAAAAGAATAACAATGGCAATGGAGCTGGTCATTATAAGGCTCTTGGTCGATAACTAAATGGAAGCTTATTTTACACCTAAGAAAAATATCCTGCCAGTTAAGATAAGTATTGATTTAACATGAGATCAGAATAATGACTGATTTTTTCTCTGTGATTAGGCTATAATTATTCTCTTGAATAAAACTATTTGAGCCAATTTTTTTGGCTGTGGGCACTTCTAAATAAACAACTTCGGGTATTGTGTGTGAGTCATTCCAAAGTAGCGGGGCATATTCAACTGGCAAAAAGCTATCCTTTGGCTAGAACGATGGTTAATAGTGCCACAGTAATCACTTTATTACTTTTCTTAGTCAGCTTGTTTTCGCCCTTATTTACATTAGAAAAATTTTACTTTTTTTCTAATACCGTGTCATTAATTTCTGCTTTGTCTGATTTAATTGAGCAAGGTAATATCATTATTTTTTTAATTATTGTTATTTTTAGTATTATCTTTCCTGTTTTAAAATTATCCGTGATCTTATTTTTATGGAACTCGAATGCAGGGCTTACCGTGCAAGCTTTATTGAAACTGATACACCAGTTTGGTAAATGGTCAATGTTGGATGTTTTTGTGGTTGCCTTGATGGTTGTGAGCATAAAGTTTGACGCAGTAGCGGATGTTGAAATTCAATATGGCCTGTATTTGTTTTTAACGTCGGTCATTTTATCAATGCTCATTTCTGAAGTGTCTAACCGATTTCTTGAGCAACATCTTAGTTTTGTCTCATCAACTAATCCATAGCAGAGAGACTTTATTGGCTGTGTTGGGCACTTCTAAAAATACATCAGTGAAACAATAGTTAAGGAGACCTATCAATGTCAGTCACTACTATTAGCGCTAATATGCTTGATTTTAATCAGCAAACGATTTTTTCCGCCCAATTAAGCTATTACTCAGATGGCGATTTAAAAGGCGTGATCAAAGATATTATTCATATCGGTGATGAAGATCCGCAACTGGATTATTTAATTCCGGGCTTTATTGATGCTCATGTTCATATTGAAAGCTCTATGATGCTGCCCAGTGAATTTGCTCGGATGGCGCTTAAGCATGGTACGATTGCATCGGTTTCTGATCCCCATGAAATTACCAATGTAATGGGACTTGAGGGTATTGATTTTATGCTCAATAATAGTGACCAAACGCCCTTTCATATTTTCTTCGGTGCGCCTTCCTGTGTTCCGGCAACACCCTTTGAAACTGCGGGCGCCAGTATTTCTATTGCCGATATTGATGCCTTATTTCGCAGTGGAAAAATTAAATACCTCTCTGAAATGATGAATTTTCCCGGTGTACTCAATCACTCAGAAGAGGTTATGGCGAAAATTAATTTAGCCAAGCAATATGATTTGCCTATTGATGGACATGCGCCAGGCTTGTCTGGAGAAGAGGCACATCAGTATGCACAGGCAGGTATATCAACGGATCATGAATGTACCACATTAGCAGAAGCTCGTGAGAAAATAGCATTGGGGATGAAAATTCTTATCCGAGAAGGTTCCGCTGCTAGAGATTTTGCCAACTTGCATCCATTGATCAGTGAGTTTCCAGATCAGGTGATGTTTTGTAGTGATGATAAACACCCAGATGAATTGTTTAAGAGCCATATTAATCAATTGGTTATTGATGCGATTGCTTTAGGGCACAACCTGTTTGATGTACTTAAGTGCGCTTGCCTGAACCCTATCACACATTACCAATTACCTCTTGGTTGCTTGCAAAAGGGAGACGTGTTCGATGCTGTGTTAGTGGATAACCTGACAGACTTTAGCATTAAAAGTACATGGCTTTCGGGTGAAGTGGTCAGTCAAAATGGGCAGGTATTATTAGCAAGTGTGACCGAACAAGCCATTAATCATTTTTATGCAGAAAAAATTTCTCAGCAATCATTAGAGGTTTGTCTTGATGCGGATAGTTCAAAAGAAAGGTTGGTTCGTGTGATTGATATTTTTGAGGGCAAGCTTTTTACTCGAGAAAAACAGGTTAATATGGCTCAATTTCAATGTGTAAAAGCTTCCAATGAGCCTTCTAAAATACTCATTCAGGCCAATCCAGATAATGATCTTGTGCAGTTAAGTGTCTTAAACCGTTATCAAAAAGCCCAACCTGCCAATGCCTTTGTTTTTGGTTCCGGTATGAACTCAGGTGCTATTGCCTCTACCGTAGCACATGATTCACATAATATTATCGCCATGGGTTGTGATGCTCAGAGTATTGAACAAGCAATTAACTCGGTTATTGATTTAAAAGGTGGCATTTGTGTGGTGGATGACTCAGGTTGTCATACTCTGGCCTTACCTGTTGCAGGTCTTATGTCTTTAGATAAAGGGGAGCAAGTTGCAGAGCGTTATGCACAATTGGACTTATGGGCTAAAGACTTGGGCTTTACACTCAGCGCACCCTTTATGACCTTATCCTTTTTGGCCTTGCTTGTTATTCCAGAACTAAAACTCAGTGATAAAGGCTTGTTTGATGGTCGCTCGTTTAGCTTTAAGTCGCTTTTGATCGATTGAGTACATTGCCTCTTTGCATCAATGTATTTATGCAAAGAGGAATGAAGCTTAATTCTGAGTGACAGTGTTGAGAGCCTGTTCAATCCAGCTTTGCTTGCTCACCCGTTAATCCTCATTCTTCTGTTCAGTATTCTCGTCTCCATTTCTATCACTACTCCAAGCGCGAGTATTAATGGCATATTCACTCACTTTACCTTTAAAGGGTAAGGTCATCATGCCAGTGATCCAATTAGTCTGCTTAACATCACGGTATTTATGAATACCAATGGTAAAGCCTAACTGACCACCACGAGGCTGATCACGATAAGTACCAAACAGGCGATCCCACCAAGTCAGGTTAAAACCAAAATTACTATTGGTTTCATCATCTTCAACAGAGTGATGAATGCGATGCATATCAGGTGTCACAATAAACCAGCGTAAAAAAGCATCCATAGATTTTGGTAAGCCGACATTACCATGATTAAACATAGCCAAAGCATTGAGCACCACTTCAAAGATAACCACGGCGACCACAGGTGCACCCAGCACAATAATAGTGGCCATTTTTATCAGCATAGAGAGAATAATCTCGATGGTATGAAAGCGAGCACCCGTCGTGACATCATAATCTAGATCGGCATGATGAACTCGATGTATACGCCATAACAAAGGCACAGCATGAACCATGACATGTTGCAGATAAATGATAAAATCCATCGCAATAACAGCAAGGATAATTGCCACTGGTACAGGTAATTGATAATAATTCAATAAACCCCAACCATTAGTTTGGGCAAAGGCTGCGACACCGACAGCAGCCGCAGGAAATAAAATGCGTAAGATAAATGAATTGAAAAAAACCAGTCCCAGATTATTGACCCAACGAATGGTCTTTGAAACGGTTAAAGCCCGTCTGGGGGCAAGCACTTCCCAAAGTGCCATAATGGCAAATACACCAAAGAAAAAGCTGAGTCTGATGGTGACTTCATTACTTATGATAAATTCATTAAAGGTCATTAGGGTTCCTGTCTTTTTTAAGTCGTAATCGCTATACTTGTCATAATAATTGATTAGTTCTATTAAATAAGTGATTACTAGAATAGTATTCAATTAATCTATTGAATTAAATCATAGAAGGATTTTACTGTATGTCAAGTAACCATTTCAAACAGGATCTCTTTACCCAGTTTGCCCGTGTGGGTAAAGCCATGAGTAATGGTAACCGCCTTGAACTGCTCGAATTTATTGCTCAGGGTGAGCGCAGTGTTGATGAACTGGCTAAAGTCTCTGGTTTATCAGTCGCCAATACCTCTCAGCATTTACAGCAACTGCGTCAGGCTGGATTAATTGCCTGTACTAAACGAGGCTTGAAAGTCTTTTACCGTCTCAGTGGAAATGATGTGATTGATTTATTCAATTCACTTCGAAATGTCGCAGAACGTCATTTGGCTGATGTTCAGCTACTGGTCAATACTTTTTTAACCGTTAAGGATGATTTAGAACCCATTCCAGCCACAGAGCTACTGGAGAGAGTTAGAGACGGATTGGTCACGGTTCTGGACGTCAGACCACCTGAAGAATATCAGTCAGGCCATGTGCCTGGTGCGATTAATGTGCCGCTATCTGAATTAGAAGCACACTTAAATCAGCTGGACACAAAGCAGGAAGTAGTAGCTTATTGCCGTGGCCCCCACTGTGTACTTGCTTTTGATGCGGTAGAGCAACTTCGACAAAAAGGCATCAACGCTCATCGTATGGAAGATGGTTTTCCTGAATGGAAATCGGCCGGTTTACCGATTGAGCATTCAAGCGATAATGCTTAGCTATTTTAAATCCCTTTCATTTTAAAATATAATTAGCTGAATAAAACGCTTTTGAATAAAATATAACTGGCCACCAGAAGCAGAAAGCCACCAAAGCCACGTTTCAGTAAATCAGCAGGTAAACGATGCCCTAACTGACTGCCGACAACACTACCAATGACTGCAATTATGGTGAAAATAGCCATCATTTGATAATCAATAGCAACAGAACCAGCGTAGCCTGCAAAACCAGCAAATGATTTCAGTGAGACAATACTCAAAGAGGTTCCTACAGCCTTTTTCATTGATAATCCAGACAATAAAACTAATGCGGGTACAATTAAAAAGCCACCACCGACACCAACAATACCTGTTAAAACACCCACAGCGATACCATGGACTGCAATATGGGCATAGTTCAGTTCATTATTATTCACGATTAAATCAACCGCCATTGCACCCGCCGAGCGATGTTGCTGTGCTTTACTTAACCCCTCAGGTTTGAGCATTTTCCAGGCTGCTGCATACATGACTAAAGCAAAAACACTCAATTGAATTATTACCGGTGTAATTACCCCAACCAATGCACCAAAATAAGTACCAATGACACCAAACAATCCAAAAACAGCCGTTATACGCAGATCAACATTGCCATGACGCCAATGTTGCATGGCGGTAATTGTTGCAGTAACAGCAACAATCCCCAGACTCATGGCAATGGCTGACTTAGGTTCCACATCGAGCAAATAGAGTAAAGCAGGCATGGTTATAATAGAACCGCCGCTGCCAAAAACACCCAGCAGCATACCAGTGATAAGACCAGCGATAATAATTGAAATAGACATTAACCTCTCCTTAACGATATAATTTATAATCCAATAAATACTATTCAATAGATTAATTGAATAATAGATTAACATCAGGCTATAATAAGTCAAGTTTTTCTTATATTATCTTTACAAAACAGAAATCATCGATTGAGTTATAAGAGCCCTCAGCAAATAAAAGGGTCAAAATATCATGATGATGACACATCTAGGTCAGCCACAATGCTGGGCAATCATTACCTGGGGATTTATGGTGGTTGCTTTTTTATTGATTATTTATGCGGGTCTTTATAGGACTCCAGTCGCTGAAAGAAATCTAGCGACAGTTCTAACTTGGAATATCTGGTGGGCAGGATTGGTTATTTCTGTTTTTTTTCTGGGCTCTTCATGGTGTGCAGTCTGTCCATGGGATACTCTGGCAAACTGCTACAGTGGCAATGAATCTATTGTTTTGTTTATCACCGTTGCTTTGATCACACTGACTTTCACTCATTTAATAACTCCCTTAAGTTTTTTTGCCGTAGGCACTTTTAATTATTCTGGCTAGACACTATTGATTAAGCTGTTTTGTCAGGTATTTTTCCAAAAGTATAAAATCGAGAAAGCCAACAGTTTTAGAAATCGGTTGACCATTGGGATCAATAAGGAACACAGTGGGTGTGAGTGTGATGTCTCCAAAGGCTTTGGCAATAATCTCCTTACTATCCCAAACCACTGGAAATGGTAAGTTCATTTTATTTTTATATTGATTAACAGCCTGTGGAGAATCATAAGACATTGAAACAGCAATGATCTCTAATCCTTTTTTGTGAAACTGTTTATAGATGCGGATAAAATCTGGCATTTCCTCTAAACAGACAGGACAAGTTGTTGCCCAAAATAGAATAAGAACGGTTTTACCTTGTAAGCTCTGCAAGCTCTGCAAGCTCGTTGTTGTGCCATCCAAAGTATCAAATGTCAGTGTTTGGATAAGTTTATTTGAAGTCGCTTCAACGGTAGTGAAGCTCAACAAAAAAACGATCGTAGCAACACCAAACCACTTTATTTTTGATCGGTTTCTCATGCGCTGACTTCCTTACAAAGGCGGCCATCAATAAGTTCAATCTCACGCTCTGCACAGCTTGCAACCGCTGAACTGTGTGTGATCAGCACCAATGTACTGCCTTGATCATTCAATTCTTTAAATAAAGCCAGGACATCAGCCTCTGATACAGAATCCAGATTACCCGTGGGTTCGTCCATCAGTAAAATATCAGGTTCATTAACCAAAGCACGAGCAATAGCGACACGCTGTTGTTGGCCTCCTGATAAAGTGCTAGGGAGGTTGTTGGCTTTGTCTGCCAGCCCAACACGTTCTAATAATGCTAAGCATTTTTGAAGGTCTTTTTTTCCATTAAGCCGCTTTTCATTTAGCCACTTTTTGTTCAGCCACAGAGGTAATACAACATTTTCAAGTGCCGTTAAATGCGGTAATAAATTAAAAAACTGAAAAACAAAACCGATTTTATTGGCTCGCAATTGAGCTAATTGTCGATTGTTCAGTTGGCTCAGGTTTTTATCATCCAGAATAATGGTTCCTGCACTGGAACGATCCAGCCCACCCATAATTTGTAATAAGGTACTTTTGCCATGCCCAGAAGGACCGACAATCGCTGTCCAGCTACCCCGTTCTATATCAAAAGAAACATTATCCACTGCCTGCACTTTATTACTATCAGATCCATATGTTTTGCTGATCCCCTGTATTTCCATTAATAATTCACGCATAACGCATTGCCTCCACAGGAGAAAGTTTGGCGGCTCGATAAGCCGGATATAAGCCTGCCACTATGGCTAGCAAAATTGACAGCAATACAGTATAAATTAATGTCATCATATCCAATGAAGGTATAGGGTTTTGTTGCAGTGAAGCAGTAAAAGGATTTTCCATAAGTGCTGGACCAAACCAGAAAGTGACCAGTGTCCCAAGGAATATGCCAATAATTCCCCCTAAAAGGCCGTAAATGCCAGATTCTAAAATAAAGGTGGCAAATATGGTACTGTGTTGACCACCCAATGCCTGCAAAATACCAATCTCACGGCGTCGTTCATAAACGGCGGTCAGTAAGGTATTAATAATACCAAAAGCGGCTGCAAGTATCCCAACAGCAGCAACTGCTTGCATCGCAGAACCTACCGAACCGACAATGGCAAGAATTGAGCTGACCAGTTGCTTATCAGATACGACAGCAACATTAGCAATTTCTTGAATCTTCAGGCTAACCGCTTCTAAATGACTGAGATCTTCAACCTGAACGGTTACAAAAGAAACCATGTCTTTCACATCATAAATACTCTGTGTCACACTCAGGGTCAGAAATGCAGCCACATCATCTTTAGTACCCGTTTCATTTAAAATACCAATGATAGGCAATTGATGACCACGTACACGAAACTGATCACCCGGTTTTAAATCAAACTGCTGGGCTATCCCTGAACCAATAACGACAGACTTATCGTTGGGGTCTTTAAAATAATGCCCCGATGCTAAAGACCACTGATGTAATGCCCACATCTCAACCTCAGGTATTCCTATAACAGGTACTGGACGGTTTCGAAAGGCGGTTCGTTCATTAAGAAATGGAATAGCCTTTATACCTGGTAAAGCCTGTATTTTAATGACTTCTTTCATTGGGATGGCTTCGGGTAATTGCTCTCCCGTTAGCACTGAAATTTGTTCATAAGCACACCAACCCTTGGGTGTCACCACTAAATTAGCACCTAAGCCCTGTGCCTGTTGTTGGATTTGATGATTCAATCCCTGACCGATAGTTAATAAGGCGACAAATGCAGCCATGCCAATACCCACGCCAGCCAAAGTAAAGATAAATCGTCCTTTGCGTCGCAATAAATTTCGCCAGACTAAAATCCAGATATTCATTATTTAAAATCCTACTGATACTATTTATTTTATAGAGGCTTACTTTATAGCCCCTTATTTTATAGAACCCAGGTTCTGCACTGATTCAGCATCAAGAAAGATTTTATTATTTGAACTTTTCAGTTCACCTCGAACATTTAATTCATCCCATTTATTGAGACCTTTCGTCATAAGACGAACCGGTAAATAAAATTTCGCACAACCTGTTGATTTACAAGCTTTGGCTTCTCGGGTATCAACAATAGCAACCCTATCGGACTCTTGAGAAGAGAAGCCTGCTAATACACCACGAACCGTTATAATGCCTGTGTAACCCTGGGGATCAGCCGCAATGTCCTGAACTTGCAAGATGTTTGCAGGCACAGGACGCTGACTTTTACCAAATAAATCCCCCAGTTCAAGTGCAACTGATGATTGTATGGACATCACAAGTATGATAAATAAAAAAAAGAGCTTGCTGTAAAAATGTGTTCTTTTGGTTCGGATATTGGTGTTGTGTGCTAAAAAATTCATTATTAATTATCCTATTTGTTGAGCCGATTTATTGTTAAATAAAGAAGTCATACTATCTATTCGTTATTTTCGCAATTATAGAAATGAAAGTTCAAAAAAAAGCAACTTAGCGTGTTTTTAGTAAATCCAGATCACCTTTAAGTGCATTCACCAACTCAATATTATGCAGGCGATAATAGACCATCTTGCCATCCTCTCTCTTTTTTAACCAGCCTTGATCACGTAGCAGTTTTAATTGATGGGAGGTTGCAGCCATACTGAGTTCCAACACATGGGCAATATCACACACACATAGCTCTGCTTCATTTAAAGACAATAATATTTTGAGTCGAGTATTATTACCAAGTAATTTATAAAAATCGGCTAAATCAGGCAGTTTTTGCTCAACTTTAGCAAGAGAGATTTTAATGTGTTCAACTTTGTCCTGGTCAAAGCATGTCGTTTTGCATAGCTCAGTCATTTAATACCTTTGTCATTACCGTAGTTATTTAAAGCGTCATATCATTTCTATATTTACGAAAATGATAATTTGATTGATAGATTTTGTCAACAAAAAAATATTGACAATTTATTATTCATATGTGTTAATGCTCATATAAACAATAACACATATCTTAGAAAATGAATTAAGGACTACCCATGTCAGATAAAATGCTTTTTCCTGCAACCATGATGCCTGATAAAGATTGGTGGCAGGCTCTCTGGCCTAATCCCAAAGCCGTTTTAAGTGCAGTTGGGATCCAACCTGGTATGGAAGTCGTTGATCTTTGTTGTGGTGATGGTCATTTTACCAAACCGATGTGTCAACTCACTGAATCAGCTAAAGTCTGGGCATTGGACATGGATAAAGACCTGTTAGCGGAAGCTGAACAACTTTGTCATGATCATGACCACTTACAATCCATTCATGGGGATGCCCGAGAACTGTATAAAGCCATTGCTCATGAAGTTGATTTTGTTTTTATTGCTAATACCTTCCATGGCGTTCCAGATAAAACCGGTTTATCCAAGGCTGTTTATGAGGTATTAAAACCGGGAGGACGGTTTGCCATTGTGAACTGGTATCCTAAACCCCGTGAAGAAACCATTGTATTGGCTCAGCCTCGTGGACCGGATACAAAATTACGGATGTCACCAGAAGAGGTTCAGGCTTTTGTTGAGCCCGCTGGTTTTACTCTTGAAAAAGTGGTTGACGTTGGCCCTTATCATTATGCTACAATTTTTTTTAAAAAAAGAATCAGCAAAAGGACTTGATGATGAATACACTGAAATTTTACTACAATGATGTCTGCCCTTTTGCTTATCGGGTTCGCTTGGCGTTAGCGGAAAAAGAAATTGAACATGAAGCAGTTATTATTGATTTAGAAAATATCCCACAGTGGTATTATGAACTTTCTCCAACGGCTAAAGTGCCTCTATTGCAATGGGGTGATGATGTCATTTGGGAAAGCACGGTCATTAATGAATTCATTGAAGACAACTGGCAAAATAATCCTTTATTACCACATAATCCGATTGCCAAAGCACAAGCTCGGATCTGGATTGAGTATTGTAATAGCAGTTTTCAACCCAGTTGCTGTGGACTGGTATTTGAACTGGATGAGAGCAAGCATGAGCCGATCAGACTGGCACTGAATGAGTCGCTTGATTTTATTGAAGCCGCACTGTCCAGCCGAGAGAATGGGCCTTATTGGTTAGGTGAAGATTTAACTCTGGTTGATTTAACCTTTTATCCTTTTTTTGAACATGCCTGTGTGTTATCACACTACCGTGGGTTTGAATTATCGGATAAATACCTGCACATTCATCAATGGTTAGAGACAATGCAAAAGAGACAGTCTGTTCAGCAAAATTGTCATAGTCCTGAATTTTATATTGAAGCGTATAAACCCTTTGTTGATGGTTCAATCGACCATTAAACTTTTGCAAAGAGCGTTGAAAACCCTAGAGTCATTACAAAAAAGAAAATATAATCAGCCATTATTAAGACACTCTAAAATATGCATTACCAGCTTTTAATCATTTCAACCATTTTTTTGTAAAGTTCAATAATGCTTGTTTTTAATTCATCCTGACAACCCAATGCTTCTAACTGGACTTCCAGATTAAGCGTATTATTTTGATCATCCTCACGGTTTTCATTATCAGACATCATACTTTGCATCATATCCATGCATTGTTGTTTGCTGTCAGGTGCCATTGAGTCCATCATATTCATACATTTCTCTTTCATTTCTTTCATTTTTTTATCCTTTTGCTTTAATCGTTTGATTTGTTGTATTACCCATCATTGTTGTATTTGACACAATTATTGACATTTCACTGAATATAGTTGAATATAATCACATGAGCACAAATACATATAAATGAGTACGCATATGAATATTAACGCATATGACTGTGGATCTGTCAAGCATTTAAGCACTTTATTTAAATTACTGGCAGAGCCGAATCGATTAAAGATCCTTTGTAGTTTAGGTCTGGAGTGCCGTCCAGTGTCTGATATTATTGAGTCTACTGAGTTAAGTCAGACCAATGTTTCTTTTCATTTACGCGCATTAAGAGAGGCGGGATTAGTCAAACCTGAGCGCAAAGGGGCTTTTATTTATTATTGCCTGCCTGATCCCGAATTATTACGACTATTAGGTGATTTTCGGCATTGGTTGGAAGAACACCAAAAGGAAAAAACAATTGTATAGGTCAATTGACACCATAACAGAGTGATATTTTTCTTAAATTAAATAAGGAGTGTAGCAATGGGACCTGGATATTGGGGTGGGCAAGGTTTTGGTTTTATGTGGATCATGCCACTACTGTTTTTTATTGTTTTCCTATTTTTTATGCGCAATATGTTTGGTCAGGGAAGCGGGGGAAACGCTAACAATCGTGGGGAAACTGCCAGTGAAATTCTTGATAAACGATTTGCAAAAGGAGAAATCACTAAAGAAGAATATGAAGAAATGAAAAAGACATTGGATCATTTCTGAGCTATCGGGCATAGGATGAAACAATTGCAACCGAACAATATAAAAGTATTACTTTTTCTGGCTGAAGGGTTTGAAGATCTGGAGGCAGTTTCGATTATGGATATTATGGGCTGGACTCAATATCGTGAGTGGGTGCCTACGGTTGAAGTCGTCACTACTGGATTTCGTAAAAAGATCAGAAGTCGTTTTGGCCTTATAATGAAGTCTGACATAACCTTTAACGATATCGATCCATCTGAATATGATGCTTTAGCCATTCCTGGTGGCTTTCACAGCCACGGCTTTGATGAAGCGTATGATGATCGCTTACGTGATCTTGTCAAAATAGTTCATAATCAGGGGGGATGGTTAGCTACTTTTTGTGTGGGCGTTTTACCTGTTGCAGAAACTGGGCTACTTAATAATAAGCAAGCTGTCACTTATCCCTATAGTCAAAATCATGATAACCTTGGCCGTCTACAACAGCTAGGTGTTCAAGTAATGGATTCTTCCATTGTTATTGATGATCATATTATCAGTTGTCAGGGGCCAGGTTCATCACTTCAGGTTTCATATCGTTTACTTGAGGAATTAATTGGAAAAAAGGATGCTAAAGAAGTTCAAAGACTGATGTGTTTTGAATAACATATTTTATTGAGCATTATCTTTATATTTCTTTAGCTAAATAGCTTGATAGAAGTAACGTTTTTGCTACTGTATTTTTGTTACTATCTGCAAGGGCTTATTTTTACAATACGAATGGATATGACTAATACATGTTTTTACTTAAGCTTCCTATGGAGCTATCCGGTTGGCTTGGGCGACTGATCCTAAAACCAATTTTTTATATGATCAATATGATCACCTTTAGCTTGTTTGCTCTTAATGACTGGCATAAGAATCATCCCTTATTCAAGCGAAGCAGTTATCAAAATATTGTTTCACAAATTATTTTTACGGGTATCGATGCCTTGCCAGCAATCACTTTTCTTGCTCTGGTTGCAGGGTTCTTATTTACCTTTCGCTTAATTGTTATGCTTGATACCTTGGGTGGTACGGATAATTTAATCAATATATTAGTGAATGTTATTGGTTTAGAAATAGGGCCACTTATTTCTGCTTTTATTTTAGTTAGTCGGACAGGCTCGGCTATTGTGGTTGATATTGGTAATATGAAATTGCATGGTGAAATTGAAGGGCTTGAGCTATTAGCCATTAATATTAATGACTACCTAGTAACCCCAAGGCTATTAAGCTGTGCCATTTCTCAATTAGCCCTAACCGTTTATTTTACCAGCATTACTATGGTGGTTGGTATTGTTCTTAGTAGTATATTAATTAGTTCAGGTCATTTGCAATTACTCTCATCATTATCGATGGCAATTAGTCCAATGATGTTGGTTGCATTTGTCCTAAAGAATCTTATTTTTGGTTTTTTTATTGCCGCAACCGCCTGCTATCATGGTCTCAGTGTGGTTAAGTCACCGACGGAAGTCCCTCAGCAGACTCAACAGGCCATTGTCAATAGTCTTATTATGGTGTTTGTTTTGGATAGTTTCTTAGGCTTGGCCTTATTATAATGAAGTCCCCTGTTATGCAAGCATTGATTCAATGTCAGGCCGTTAAGGCCAACACCTCACCGGATAAATACATGGGTAATGAACTTGATTTTTCCATTGAGCAAGGGCAGGTGATTGCTTTATTAGGTACCGATATTGAGAATACCAATAACTGGTTAAAAACACTTGCGGGCGTGTATTACCCAAGCAGTGGTCAGGTCACTTTCTTTGGTAAAGGTTCTAGTCAGTTTACAAAGGCCGACTGGCTTAAGCTACGCAAAGAAATTGCTTATATCAGCAAGGATATTAATCTTTTGTCCATGCTAAGTGGTTTGGCAAATGTTATGTTGGCGGCTAATTATCATAAAATAGCTAATCCAGAGACAGTAAAAAGTAATGCCTTAAAGTTAATTTCACAAATGGAGTTGGCTGAGCTGGCCATGCTATTGCCTGTTAATATGACTCGAGATCAACAATTACTTTTTGCTATAGCAAGAGCATTGATGTTAGAACCTAAAATGTTGTTTTTAGAAGCACCCTTGGTACAATTTGACGACCAAGACTCATTTAAAGAACTTATTTTTGATAAAATA
Organism: Gammaproteobacteria bacterium; assembly: GCA_015488755.1. Taxonomy (GTDB): domain Bacteria; phylum Pseudomonadota; class Gammaproteobacteria; order GRL18; family GRL18; genus GRL18. The sequence goes on from WFNB01000047.1 coordinate 20,713, forward strand.
AGGCATCAGAAAATGACTCTGGTTGTGTCGACACAGGATGCACAATTTATTCAATCGTATGCTGATAAGGTCGTTTTTGTTGATAAGGATTGTATTATCTCTTTTAATAATAGCAATGAATTTTTTATGAGTGATAATCCACAGATAAAAAGAATAATAAAAAAAGTACCTACATTATGAAGGAACGGCGCTTACAAGTTCATACCCACTATATTCATCGACTCAGTTATTCGTCACAAGAAAAAATGGTTGGTGCGTTTGTTTTTATCGCCATTGCAGTGCTACTCTGGCTGTTTTTTTCATCAGGGAAGTCCATCGCCTTATTTGAAGACTATTACACCTTGTATGGCCGTTTAGATAAGATTTCAGTTGTTGATAGCAATACACAAATTATGGTTGGAGGCATTGCCGCCGGTCGTGTTCGAGAGGTTAAAATAACCAAAGAAAATCATATTATAGTCACTATGGACGTGCTTAAACGTTATGATACTTTAATTAGAGAAGACTCCATTGCACAACTAAATTCGTTTAATATTGGGGTTATCAATCAATCTGTTATTGAAATCAGTGTCGGCTCACCCAATAAAAAAATACTTGAGGACAAGCATGTCATTGCCGTGTCTGAAAGTATTAATATTAAAAAATTTCTTGTCAAATCACTGCATACTATTGAAGCATCATTTGAAACCATTAACCATATTAACCACTTACTC
>WFNB01000048.1 GCA_015488755.1 Gammaproteobacteria bacterium
GATTTTGTCTTGCCAGTATTCTGCTTTGCGATGAACTACTTTACGATGTGGGGTATTCATAATAGCCTACGGGCTACTCAATTTCAGGAGGCTTAAGAATATTTTATTTAGAGTTGCCTTGGAAGAACGTCGTGGAATGATCGCTTACGTTGCAAAATAACACATTAAATCCCTGTTTATTTGTTTTTTCAGCTTTAATTTTCCAATTATCTTAGCATCTTTGTTAAAAAGTATTAAATATTGCCCTAAAGATATTGTATAATGCAAGGTTTAGCTCTATATAAAGCTAAACTCTATTTTTATATAGAAATGACTATTGGTCGGTAAGCTTAATATCTGTGATAGCATAAATGATGCTATGGGCGATAATTTTTAAATTTAATTTGATTGTAACGAGGATAAAAAATGCAAGTTTCAGTAGAAACAAAAGAAGGTCTTGAAAGAGAAATCACGGTTGAATTCCCAATGTCTGATATCAATGGTGAGGTAAATACTCGTTTACAGTCGTTAACAAAAACTGCACAAATCAATGGTTTTCGTCCAGGTAAAATTCCTATGGCCGTTATTAAAAAGCGCTATAGTGGCGCGGTTGAAGCAGAAGTTTTAAATGAAAAATTACAACAGAGTTATTTTGAGGCGGTCAATCAAGAAAAATTAAAGCCTGCGGGACAACCTACCATTAATATGGTTGATAATGATGATAAAGATAACATCACCTATAAAGCCGTTTTTGAAGTGTATCCTGAAATTAGCCCTGTTTCTTTAGAATCACAAACCTTTGAAAAAGCCAATGTTGCCATCAGTGATGAAGACATTGATGCCACTATCAATAATATTCGTGAGCAAAATAAGACCTTTAATGATGTTGACCGTGGAGCACAAGAGAATGACCAAGTCATTGTTGATTTTGTGGGTACGATTGATGGAGAAGCATTTAAAGGAAATGAAGGCCAGCAAGTTCCTGTTACTTTAGGTATGGGGCAGATGATTGACGGTTTTGAAGAGGGTATAAAAGGTGCTAAAGCTGGAGATACGGTAAACTTAGACTTGAAATTCCCTGAAGACTACCATTATAAAGATGTTGCCGGTAAAGATGTTCAATTTGCCATCACTGTATCAGCGGTTAAAGAAGCGGCATTACCAGAGCTTAATGATGAGTTTTATACTAAATTTGGTATTAGTGAAGGTGGTGAAGAAGCATTTCGTGCAGAAGTAAAAAAGAATATGCAAATTGAGCTTGATAAAGCCATTGCTGCTAAATTAAAAAATCAAGTCATGGATGCCATTCTTGAGGTCAATGAAATTATTGTTCCCAAAGCATTAGTCGAAGAAGAAGCACAAAATATGGCAAAACAAATGCAGGAGCAATATCAGATACAAAGTCAGGGTGATGCGGCATTGCAAACCGATTTATTTACTGAGCAGGCGAGCAAACGTGTCTCATTAGGTATGCTTCTGGCTGAAATGGTTAAGGTTAATAACATTAGTGTCACACAAGAATTGGTGATGGAAAAAATTAATGAGATGGCTATGACGTATGAAAATCCACAAGAAGTAATGGACTATTATCGATCCCATAAAGAAAAATTGGTTGAAATGGAATCCTTTATTTTAGAAGAGAAAGTGGTTGAAGTGGCTTGTGAACAAGCAACGATAACAACCAAGGATTATACTTTTAGCGAGTTTATGAATCCTAAAAAAGAAGAAGAGTAAGCGCTCATAAGCTGAATTCTGAGTAATGAAATTCTAATATTATTCAGAATTCAGACTGTTTTAAGCATGGCTTCAGTGCTATCAGTGAATAAAAACAAAGGATTACACGATATATGATAAATAACACTATGACAAGTGGCGCTTTGGATGCAGATGCCCTTGGACTTGTGCCAATGGTTATTGAGCAGACATCAAGAGGCGAACGTTCATTTGATATCTATTCAAGACTGCTAAAAGAGCGAGTTATTTTTTTAGTGGGTCAGGTAGAAGACCATATGGCAAACTTAATTGTTGCACAATTGTTATTTTTAGAATCTGAAAACCCAGATAAAGATATCCATTTATATATTAATTCACCAGGTGGTTCGGTTACTGCGGGGATGTCGATTTATGATACCATGCAGTTTATTAAGCCAAATGTCAGCACGATGTGTATTGGTCAAGCGGCTAGTATGGGTGCTTTATTATTGACTGGTGGTGAAAAAGGCAAGCGTTATTGTTTACCCAATTCTCGTATGATGATTCATCAACCACTTGGTGGTTTTCAAGGCCAAGCATCGGATATAGAGATTCATGCTAAAGAGATTCTGACTTTAAAAGATAAATTAAATAATATCATGTCACATCATACAGGACAAAGTATGGATGTTATTGCTCAAGATACCGATAGAGACAATTTTCTTAGTGCGAATGAGGCTGTTGCCTATGGTTTAATTGATGAAGTGATTACCCAGCGTGAAACGGTACAGCAAGACTAAATTAAGCGTGTAAAATAGCAATATTTTTATGTTAAGCCTGATTTTTGATGATAACTATTGATTTTTTCATGAATAAGGCTTATATCTGTTTAATGTATTTTATATTTCATAATGTGATGTACCCAATGATTACCAATAGGTGAATATCGCTGTTTTGATAGCGGTTCCCTGATATGAGGTTTGTTTATGAGCGATGATACTCAAGATAAAGATGATAATGGCAAATTGCTCTACTGTTCCTTTTGTGGCAAAAGCCAACATGAAGTCAGAAAATTAATTGCCGGTCCTTCCGTATTTGTTTGTGATGAATGTGTTGAATTGTGTAATGACATTATCCGTGAAGAAATACAAGAGCAAGGTGGTACTACACCGGGTAGCAAGTTGCCTACGCCACGTGAGATTAATAAAACATTAGATGAATATGTTATTGGTCAGGCAAGTGCTAAAAAAGTCTTGTCTGTGGCGGTATACAATCACTATAAGCGTCTGGAAAATGGCCATAAGAAAGATGATGTAGAACTTTCAAAAAGCAATATTTTATTAATTGGTCCGACCGGATCAGGTAAAACACTATTGGCTGAAACTTTAGCTCGTTTACTTGATGTCCCCTTTACTATTGCGGATGCAACAACACTAACCGAAGCAGGCTATGTCGGTGAAGATGTTGAAAATATTATTCAGAAGCTATTGCAAAAATGTGACTATGATGTCGAAAAGGCACAAACAGGTATTGTTTATATTGATGAAATTGATAAAATTTCTCGCAAGTCAGATAACCCCTCTATTACTCGTGATGTTTCCGGTGAGGGCGTACAGCAAGCCTTGTTAAAACTTATTGAAGGAACCGTTGCTTCCGTGCCTCCTCAGGGTGGCCGTAAACATCCTCAGCAAGAATTTCTACAAGTGAATACCGCGAATATACTCTTTATCTGTGGCGGTGCTTTTTCTGGTTTAGATACAATTATCCGTAATCGCTCTGATAAGGGGGGTATTGGCTTCGGTGCAGAAGTTAATAGTAAGGATGATAGTAAGAGTTTTGGTGATATGCTCGATGATATTGAATCAGAAGATTTGACTCGTTATGGCCTCATTCCTGAATTTGTTGGACGTTTACCTGTTATTGCGACCTTAAAAGAATTAGATGAAGAGGCTTTAGTTCGAATTTTAACAGAACCTAAAAATGCCCTAGCTAAGCAATACAGCAAACTTATTGAATTAGAAGGTGCTCAACTTGACTTGCGTGAAGAAGCACTTAAAGCAATTGCTAAAAAAGCAATGGAAAGAAAAACCGGCGCTCGAGGATTGCGTTCCATTTTAGAATCGACCTTGCTTGATACGATGTATGAGTTGCCCTCTATTGAAGACGTTGAAACCGTGGTTGTTGATGAATCTGTAATTGACGGTTTATCTAAGCCATTGCTTATTTATACAAATGAAGATAAAAAAGCATCAGGTGAATAATACAACCCTGTTTGGCTAAACACTAAAAAAGGGGCTTTAAGCCTCTTTTTTAATGTTTGGAGTATTTAACATCTATCTAAGACTTGTTTTTCCACCCTAAACACCCATATATTTCTACTATAGAATACAATTTATTAATAAAAATATGCCTAAGAAAACTAAAAAATAATGCTCTGGCAATGGCTAGAGAATAGTTTTTGAGTTAGCTTAGGTGATATAAAAAGGATTCCTTAATGGAAAAAGAGAACACCCCTATTAAGCTTATTGATACTACACAAATGTATCCTGTTTTGCCATTAAGAGATGTGGTTGTTTATCCTCATATGGTGATCCCCCTTTATGTCGGACGTGAAAAATCAATTAATGCACTTGAAGCAGCGATGGAAGAAGATAAAAAAATTCTCTTAATTGCTCAGAAAAATGCCTCGGAAGACGATCCTAAGCCTGAAGATATTAACTCAGTCGGTACGATTGCCTCCATTCTTCGTTTGCTCAAATTACCTGATGGTACAGTAAAAGTGCTTGTTGAAGGTGATGAGCGGGCTAAAATTGAAGAGCTACTGACATCAGAAGATTATTATAGTGCTCAAATTTCACTCTTTGAAAATGAAAAAATTGATGATAAAGAAGCGGATATATTGACTCGCACGGTAATGAATCAATTTGATCAATATGTAAAAATGAATGATAAAGTACCACCTGAAATTTTATCATCACTCTCTAGTATTGAAGATCCCAGTCGCCTTGCGGATACCATTGCTGCTCATATGCCATTAAAAATTGATGAAAAACAAGTGATCCTTGAAATTGCTGATGTGAGAAATCGTTTAGAACATTTATTGGCACAAATGGAATCTGAAATAGATATTTTGCAGGTAGAAAAGCGTATTCGTGGTCGTGTTAAGCAACAGATGGAAAAAAGCCAGCGGGAATACTATCTTAATGAGCAAATGAAAGCCATCCAAAAAGAGCTTAATGATATTGATGATGTACCTAATGAATTAGAAGATCTTGAGCAAAAGATCAAGACAACGGGCTTATCAGTAGAGGCTAAGAAAAAAGGCTTGGCAGAGCTAAATAAACTAAAAATGATGTCACCGATGTCGGCAGAAGCATCCGTAGTAAGAAATTATTTAGAATGGTTAACCAATGTACCTTGGAAAAAACGCTCTAAAGTACGTCATGATTTGACCAAGGCCGAGGCCATTCTTGAAGAAGATCATTATGGTCTGGAAAAGGTTAAAGAACGTATTTTAGAATATCTTGCCGTGCAGCAACGCATGAAGAAGCTCAAAGGTCCAATTCTATGTCTGGTGGGCCCCCCCGGTGTTGGAAAAACCTCTCTAGGGCAATCGATTGCTCGGGCAACAAACCGTAAATTTACTCGTATGTCATTGGGAGGAGTACGAGATGAAGCTGAAATTCGAGGGCATCGACGCACTTACATTGGTTCTATGCCTGGTAAAATCATTCAAAATATGTCCAAAGTAGAAGTGAAAAACCCATTTTTCTTATTGGATGAAATTGATAAAATGGCCATGGATATGCGTGGTGATCCCTCTTCTGCTTTATTAGAAGTGCTGGATCCTGAGCAAAATGATACCTTTAATGATCACTATTTAGAAGTTGATTATGATTTGTCTGATGTGATGTTTGTTGCGACATCAAATAGTATGAATATTCCAGGTCCCCTGCTTGACAGAATGGAAGTGATCCGTATTGCAGGCTATACTGAAGAAGAAAAATTAAACATTGTTACTCGTTATTTAATCCCTAAACAATTAAAAAATAATGGTCTTAAGGATAATGAGTTGAGTATCAGCGAAGGGGCTATTCGAGATATTATTCGTTATTACACCCGTGAAGCCGGTGTGAGAGGTATTGAACGTGAAATAGCAAAATTATCTCGCAAAGTCGTTAAAGAAATTTTGTTGGATAAAAAGACCAAAAAAATTACCATTACCAGTCGTAATATTGAGAAGTATTTAGGGGTAAAACGCTATCGTTATGGTAGTGTCGAGCAGGAAGATCAAATTGGTCAAGTAACAGGTCTTGCTTGGACAGAAGTGGGCGGTGAAATACTCACCATTGAAACTGCTGTCATGCCTGGTAAGGGTAAAAATAGTGTTACCGGACAATTGGGTGATGTGATGAAAGAATCCATACAGGCGGCTATGTCGGTAGTACGAAGCCGATCCAATGTATTGGGTATTGCTCAAGAAGTCTATGAGACCAAAGATATTCATATTCATGTACCAGAAGGTGCGATACCTAAAGATGGTCCTAGTGCAGGTATTGGTATGTGTACGGCTTTAGTTTCTGCTTTGACAGAAATACCGGTTAAGGCAGACGTTGCTATGACAGGAGAAATCACTCTGCGTGGTGAAGTCTTGCCTATTGGTGGTTTGAAAGAAAAATTATTGGCTGCTCTAAGAAGTGGTATAAAAACAGTCATTATTCCAGAAGAGAATAGAAAAGATTTGGTTGATTTACCTAAAAATATTACCTCAAAACTTGATATAAAACCTGTTCAATGGATCGATGAAGTATTGCAAATCGCCTTATTGCATGCACCTGAGCCGATTAAAGAAACCGGACGAGAGTCTAAACTTAAGCAAAGAAAAAAAACCACATCTATTCGAGCACATTAATTAAATAAGTTGTGTAAGATGTTGTTTTAGTTTGTTTTTATTGAAAAATAAAAACAAACTAAGGCATCTTGAAAAAAT
>WFNB01000049.1 GCA_015488755.1 Gammaproteobacteria bacterium
ATTTATATAGAGTTATCCTTAGGCCAGCTATTCATACTTTATTAAGCTAATTGCGTGAATAATAGACTATTAGTGATGTCTTATAATATTGTAGAATGAGTTAACGATGTTTTAAAAAATACTAAATATGGTATTTAAAAAAACATTAAAATTATTATTTAACGTAGTTTAACTTAAAAAACCTATAAATCCAGTAAAAAATACAATTTAACTAAGCCTTAAAGGGGCTTTAAAGGGGCATTAGGTGATAGATAACTGTAAAAGGCTTTCCGTTTGATTATTAGAGATTATGTCATTAAGGAAGTATTGAGAACCTTTGTAGGTGTCTTTTTTGTTTTGTTTTTAATTATTTTAAGTACCCAATTACTCAAAGCTTTATCCGCAGTGGCTCATGGTAAAATTGCGCTGGATTTTTTATTGTCACTGATAGCCTTAAAAAATATTGAAAGCTTAACGCTTATTATTCCTTTAACACTTTTTTTGTCCATTCTTTTAGCCTTGAGTCGTCTGTATAAAGACAGTGAAATGATTGCCTTATCTGCTTGTGGCATTGGCCCTAGTGCCTTATTAAGAAGCATATTATGGGTTGTTTGTTCTTTTATTTTTATAGAAATTGCTTTAGCTATGGTGCTAGGGCCTTGGGCTAGTTATAAAATGCAATATGCTCAGGAATCATTTAAGTCAGACGTTGCTTTGGAATTAATTACTGCGGGGCAGTTTAATATTGCTAATGATGGGCAGCGTGTGTTGTATGCTGAACAGATGCCAAAACCAACACAGCTAGAAAATGTTTTTCTTCATGTGGAAAATAAAGAGACAGAAAGTGTTATGGCATCGGATGATGCGATGATCGAAACGAATGCAAAAGAAGGAACACGTTATATTGTATTTAAAAAGGGTAACCGTTATGACGGGATTCCCGGTATGCTTAATTACCGTTTTATTCAATTTGAACGCTATGGTGTGCTCATGGAAGGTAAGCAGTTATTGGATTTTACTCCAGAAAGAGAATCCATGACTTCACTGGCCTTGTGGAGTAGTAAAGAGCTTGCTTATCAAGCAGAATTGCAATGGCGTATTTCCCAGATTTTGATGATGTTCATTTTAGCCATAATTGCAGTACCGTTGAGTAAAACAGCACCAAGACATGGCCGCTATGGTAAAATGGCACTGGCCATTTTACTTTACATTGTTTATTCCAATCTATTGATTGTAGCGATGAACTGGGTACGCAAGGATGTTGTACCACCGAATATTGGTATGTGGTGGGTACATGTTTTATTTTTCACCTTATTTATTATCTTGTTTTTACGTCAATTAGGATGGCTAAACACCTTCAGATCGAAAAAAAGCAAGCAAGGCAATATTGCTTCTGAATTTGATGATTTAGTCGATGCCTAGAATTCGTATGAATTAATTTTTATTACCCTTGAATGGAGTTCTTATGAGATCCTTTATTTTTTTGTTTTTAGCTATTTTCAGTCATAACCTATTGGCTAATCAGTGCATTGACTTAATGAAGAAAGAAGATTTTTATGAAGCTTCTGACGTGTGTACTGCTATGGCAAAAAAAGGTGAAATGAATGCCCAGTTTTCACTTGCTATCATGTACTATCAAGGCAGTGGTATGATGAGTGACCTAGGTGAAGCACAAAAATGGATGCGTAAGGCGGCTGAACAAAATCACGACCAAGCACAATATAATCTTGGTATTATGCTGGCCAATGGGCAGGGCAGTAACACTGATTTGGTTTCAGCCTATGCATGGCTGAGTGTTTCTGCTGCTAATGGCTATGCTGCAGCGACAGAAGCCGTTAAGCAATTAGGGGCTGAGTTATCATCGAAAGAGAAAAAAGAAGCAGACATTCAAATACAGCAGATAAAAAGCCACTTTAAATAACAAGTGTTTTAATTATAATGCTGTTTTTGTATATTCATGGCTTTAATAGCTCGCCATTATCATTTAAAGCACAATGTTTCTCACAATTTATTACGAAAAAACATAGGGATGATCGCTGTTATATTCCATCGTTATCTGCATTTCCCGTGGTTGCAATAAGACAACTTTCCACGTTTATTGAACAACACCTTGAGCAATCAGTTGAATATTCAAAAATTGCTCTTATTGGTAGTTCTTTAGGTGGCTTTTATGCGACATTTTTATCACAAAAATATGATCTACCGGCAGTATTAATCAATCCTGCTGTTAGCCCTCATAAATTACTAATCAATTATTTAGCTAAGAATAAAAATTATTACACAGAGCAGAAATATGAGCTTAGCTACGAACATGTTAAACAATTAGAAGCATTAATTGTCAAACAGCCCACATTTCCTGAGAAATTAATGGTTTTGCTACAGAAGGGGGATGATGTTTTAGATTATCATTTGGCAGAACGTGAATACGCTCGGAGTCACTTATTGGTTGAAGCTGGAGGCAATCACTCCTTTGAAAATTTCTCCCGCCATTGTGATACTATTTATACCTTTTTATCAAAAAATTGTGTTTAATGAAGCAATATTGTTACTCAATTAAATAAGAGCAATGTTAGTTCTAATACAGTTGTTGTATTTTCTTTTGCTTGGGAATTATGACAATCTGGGTGTAGGAAAATATATCATACAGGCTTCGTTTGTGTTTATTAAACGGTATCCAAAGTAGCCCTAAAAAAGCAATGGTAAAAATACTGTATTGATAATAGCCGGATAATAGGTGATATAGCGTATTTTGCTGATAAAGAAATAAAGAAAGTAGCCAAGGGGTTCCAGAAATTAAAAACCGGTGCAGTGTTTGCACCCAATTTAAGGTATGCCCCTTTTGTGTTTGTAATTGTAGTGACCAAGCTCTTAAGCCAAGTGTTTGTCCCCCATGAGTCCAAAACCAAGCAAAAAAGAACCAAGTGATAAAAAGTAGATAGCCATAAAAAACAGGCCCAGTAAACTCTGAGGTGCTGAGATTTTCTTTTTGGCTAGGGTCTACATGAATCAGCATTTGTGCAGGAATCACATAAATAATTCCCGCCAATAGCCATACTGCACACAGTAACATAAAGTCATATAGCCAGCTGCCAATTAACTTTAAAATTGTTGCGGGAGGATAAACTATTTCAGTGGACTTTTTGGGTTTGCTCATAGTTATTGATTTGATGATAAATGGAAATGCTATTTTACTTTTTTTCTGATAATTTGAACAGTCTCCCTCCCTATATGTTTATATTTTGTTAGAATAGCCAATCTATTTCTAACCCCTATTAAAGAGACGTGTCTAAATGCTTATTCTGCGTGGAAAATCAGCCTTATCCTCTTTTCGACTTGAAAAATTATTACATAAACTGCGTGCTCTTGTACCCAATATCCATTCGGTATCAGGTCAATACGTTCACTTTATTGATGTTGATAAGGCGCTTTCACCTAAGCAACAAACTGTTTTAGAGCGCATACTTATGTATGGTGCCCATTCGGATAGTGTTGACTACACTGGGACTGATATCTTAGTCACGCCAAGAATTGGCACAATCTCGCCTTGGTCAAGTAAGGCAACCGACATTGCACACAACTGTGGTTTACATGAGGTACAACGGATTGAGCGTGGTATTTTATATACCTTGGAGCTGTCCAAAGGGACCTCACTTTCTGAACGACAACGTGATGCACTTGCTCATGAACTGTATGATCGCATGGTTGAAACATGCTTCTATGAGTTAGCACAAGCCAGTGCTTTATTTGAACAACATCATCCTAAGCCATTTAAGCAAATAGGCTTATCAAAAGAGGGTCGCTCAGCTTTAGTTGCCGCGAATAGTGAATTGGGTTTGGCTTTGGCAGACGATGAAATTGACTATTTAGTTGATAATTTTACCCGTATTGGGCGTGATCCAACGGATGTTGAGCTGATGATGTTTGCTCAGGCCAACTCTGAACACTGTCGGCATAAAATTTTTAATGCGGATTGGACAATTGATGGCGAGGTGCAGGATAAGTCCTTATTTTCCATGATCCGTAATACGTATGAGCATAATTCTAAGGGGATTCTATCGGCCTATAGTGACAATTGCGCTGTCATCGAAGGTTTTACTATCAATCGTTTTTACCCTAATAGTGATACCAGCGAATATCAGTATTCAAAAGAAGCCTGTCCCATTCTCATGAAGGTTGAAACCCATAACCATCCTACTGCTATTTCCCCCTTCCCGGGTGCTGCTACTGGCTCAGGCGGTGAAATTCGTGATGAAGGGGCAACGGGGCAAGGTTCTAAGCCGAAAGCGGGTTTAAGCGGTTATTCCGTTTCCAACTTAAAAATTACTAGCCTTATGCAACCTTGGGAACATGACTATGGTAAGCCTGATCGTATTGTCTCGGCACAGGATATTATGCTCGAAGCACCTATTGGTGCAGCGGCCTTTAATAATGAATTTGGGCGGCCGAATATCTGTGGTTATTTTAGAACCTTTGAAGAAGAAATTAAGACAGCGACAGGTACACAAGTGAGAGGCTATCATAAGCCTATTATGTTGGCTGGTGGTGTGGGTAACCTAAAAGCAGAGCATGTGCTCAAAGGCGAAGTACCCGAGGGGTCAAAAATTGTCCTATTGGGTGGGCCTGCGATGTTGATTGGTTTAGGCGGTGGAGCTGCCTCATCAATGAACTCTGGCAGTAGTTGTGAAAATCTGGATTTTGCTTCCGTACAAAGGGGTAACCCTGAAATGGAACGCCGCTGTCAAGAAGTTATTGACCGATGCTGGCAGCTGGGTATGGATAATCCCATCTTATCTATTCATGACGTGGGTGCTGGCGGTATTTCTAATGCTTTACCGGAATTAGTGAATGATGCTGGAAAAGGTGCTGAATTTGAGCTGCGTGAAGTACCTAATGATGAACATGGCATGTCACCTATGGAAATCTGGTGTAATGAGTCACAAGAGCGGTATGTGATGGCCGTAAGTGCCGAAAATATCACCCAATTTGAACAGATTTGCCAACGTGAACGAGCACCCTATGCCATTCTTGGTCATGCAACCAAAGAACGACGTTTAATACTCAATGATAAACACTTCGCTAATCAGCCCATTGATATGCAATTGGATGTGTTACTAGGTAAACCACCAAAAATGTCACGTAATGTGAGCCATCTTAAGGTTGAACAGGCGGATTTTAATACCCAACATATTGATTTAACAGAAGCTGTTGAGCGAGTATTGCAGTTACCAAGTGTTGCTGATAAATCCTTTTTAATTACCATCGGAGATCGCTCTGTTACTGGCCAAGTTGTGCAAGAACAAATGGTTGGTCCTTGGCAAGTACCTGTGGCTGATGTCGCAGTCACTTGTAGTGGCTATCAGGAAGTCACCGGTGAAGCAATGGCGATTGGTGAGCGTACCCCTATTGCCTTATTAGATCATGCGGCATCCGCACGCATGGCCATTGGTGAAGCATTAACCAATATTGCTGCTGCTCGAATTAATAAATTATCAGACATTGTCTTTTCTGCCAACTGGATGGCACCCGCAGGCCATGCTGGAGAAGATGCAGGCTTGTATGATGCGGTCAAAACAGTAGGTATGGATATTTGCCCTAAGCTAGGTATTACCATTCCTGTGGGTAAAGATTCCATGTCAATGAAATCGGTATGGAATGATAATGGTGAGGATAAATCCGTTACAGCGCCCTTATCCTTAATTGTTTCCGCCTTTGCACGCGTGCAGGATGTTCGCCATACACTGACACCACAAATTAGAATGGATCAGGGTGAAACCGAACTGATACTAATTGATCTTGGTCGTGGCCGCAACCGTATGGGTGGTTCGGCCTTAGCTCAGGTCTACCGTCAAATAGGTAATCAGGCACCTGATTTGGATGATACCGATACCTTTAAAGCATTTTTTACGACTATCCAAGAACTGAATATTAATAATAAACTCTTAGCTTATCATGACCGTTCAGATGGGGGCGTATTAACTAGCCTATTAGAAATGTCATTTGCGGGACATTGTGGACTTGAAGTGAATTTGAATAGTGTTTGTGTGGCTGAAAATGAAATTATTCCTGCCCTGTTTAATGAAGAACTCGGTGCGGTGATCCAAATTAGGAAGGCTGATCACGATGCCATATTTTCTTACATTAAAGAAATGGGCATGCAAAGTATGACCCATGTCATAGCTAAAACAATGGCTGGTGAAGACATTCGATTTATCTTTAATGATAAGCTTGTCCTAGAGAATACCCGTACACACTTTCATCGTGCTTGGTCAGAAACCTCCTATCAGATGCAAAAGTTACGTGATAATCCAAGCTGTGCTCAATCAGAATATGATGCCTTATTAAAAGTGGGTGATCCCGGTTTGCATATTGAAGTGGGTTTTGATGTTAATGATGATATTTCAGCACCCTATATTAATAGCGGTGCAAAACCTACGATGGCTATCTTGCGAGAGCAAGGGGTCAATGGGCAGGTTGAAATGGCTGCTGCTTTTGAGCGAGCAGGTTTCTCAACACGTGATGTGCACATGTCTGATATTATTGATGGTGGCCTATCTCTTGATGCGTTTAATGGTTTGGTTGCCTGTGGTGGTTTCTCTTATGGGGATGTCTTAGGTGCAGGTGAAGGCTGGGCAAAATCTATTTTATTTAATGATAAGGCTCGGGCACAGTTTGAGCAATTCTTTACTCGTGTAGACACCTTTGGTTTAGGTATTTGTAATGGTTGCCAAATGATGTCCAATTTACATGAAATTATTCCCGGTACGAGCCACTGGCCTCATTTTGTCAAAAATGAGTCAGAGCAGTTTGAAGCACGTACAGTCATGGTTGAAGTCTTAGAATCGCCTTCTTTGTTCTTTAAGGGAATGGAAGGCTCCAAAATGTCCATTGCTATTGCCCATGGGGAGGGGCGGGCAGAGTTTCAACTTGGTGGCTCTGCACAACAGGCAATGAAATCGGGTTTGGTGAGCTTGCGTTATATTTCTAATGATGGCTTACCTACACAAGAATACCCATTTAACCCGAATGGCTCTGAAGAAGGTATAACAGGACTGTGTAGTGAAGATGGTCGCTTTACTATTATGATGCCTCATCCTGAGCGAGTATTTCGTTCTGTACAAAATACGTGGTTGCCAGAGCACAAAAACGAAGATGCTCCTTGGATGAGAATGTTTAGAAATGCGAGAAAATGGCTTGCTTAATGGGTATCCATCGCTGTCTATTCAGGGCATTCAACGCTATTGTTTGAAGCTTAAGGAAAATAGAACACCTAATCTACAATCGAGATTAAATAACCTGAGTTCTGGATAACTGAACGAGTAATGTATTAATTAGCCTGTATTTGTTACAGAAGTCGCCGTCAATACATCCTTGTAGGCTTCACTTTGGCATCCATGCCAAAGAGACTTCTTCCACAAACACAGGCTAATCAATACTCTGATATTATTTTCAAGATCGTCTTATCCAGAGTTTAGATTAAATATCAAACTGATTAACAGAATGTTCTAATGTTTCAGATAATTCCAAAAGCTGTTTTCCTGAGTGCTTGGTTTCCTGTGCTTTTTCTTGCGAATATCGGGCATGTCCATGTATTTGTTGAATATTGTCATTAATATTTTGGCTAATAGCATTTTGTTTTTCAGCAACATCAACAATTTCTTTATTTTTAATGGAGATGGTGTGCATGGATGCATTAATTTTCTCTAATGCTGTTTCTGCTTCTTTAGCACCTGCCGTTGTTTGATTAGCAAGCTCTGCACTTAAACTCATTTTTTCCACAGCGATTGAAGAATTACTTTGCAGTTTTTCAATAATTGCTTGAATTTCAAGCGTTGAATCCTGTGTTTTCTGTGAGAGAAGTCTGACCTCATCTGCCACAACAGCAAAACCTCGGCCATTTTCTCCTGCTCGGGCAGCTTCGATTGCCGCGTTTAATGCCAGTAAGTTGGTTTGTTCGGCAATTTCTTTAATCGTCTGGAGCACTTTAGAAATATTCTGACTATCTTGAGCAAGTTCGGTAGAAATCATACTAGCTTCACTAACACTTTCTACTAACTGTTTGAGTTGCTTGGCAACTTCCTGAGTGACTTTATTGCCATTTTCCGTATCGTCTTGAGTTTGTTGTACGGCATGATCAGCTTCTAAGGAGCAGTCAGTTACTTTACTGGAACCGGATGATAAGGCTTGAGTCACTTCTGAAACGATTTCAATTTTTTTATATTGATCATCAATACTATCAAGTGTATCACTGGTGATATTATGTAATTGTATAGAGGATTGTGCCAGATTGTGGCTGGCATCGGATACTTCGGTAATAATACTTTGGAATTCTTTAAATAAGCTATTGATGACATTAGCTGTACGTCCAAATTCATCTTTGCTCTTGATGTTAATACGTTGTTTGAGATCTTTGTTCTGTTCAATAATATAAATTGTTTTACGAAACTCACTCAAGGGTAGGGTAACAACCCGTCGAAAAATTAATAAGGCCAGACCCATACCGATAATAAAAATAGTGGAATTGAGAATAATACCCGTCCAAAATGCTTTATTAATGGCCTTTTGTTCTTGCACCATAGAATAGCTAATACGAATAGCACCAATGACAGTGCCTTCAGGAACTTGATGACATAATAGGCAATTAACCCCATTGTAATTTTTTTTAGCAGTTAATGGTTGCAGATAATTGAGTACTGGTTCCCCCTCAATTGTTCCCCATTCAATGATTTTTTCACCCTGCATGACCCGTTTATCTAATTGATCAACTATTTTATGCTCTGCTTTAGTACTGCTTCCGGGTAAGTGTCCTTTGCCATGTAGCACACGGAGTTCTTTAATATTTTTATTTTGTAATAATTTATTTTTTAAAATATCACGATTGCTGATGGTACCTGTAAGCATCATGGTATTGAGGCTATCAAAGTAATTGGTGGCGACGCCTTGCATTTGCTTAATAATATTTTGCTGGGACTGTTCGGTTTGGTGGGTCGTATAAAACCAATTGGACAAGGCCATAGAGATAAGAAAAATAACACCTAATGGCAAAATGACTTTAAGACTGACAGAAAATTTAATATCGGACTGTTTCATTGCTTCGTGCCTGTTTAAGTATCACTGGAAATAAAGTAAGTATAGGTGAAATTTCTTACCTTATCCTGTCGGCAGGTATGAAAAAAACTAAAGTAAAAATAGTAGACGAAGTAAAATTATAATCTTCATAATATCCACGTCCTAAGGACGTGGGTTGGTTCGAAGGCTCAAGCCTGACGAATAATTAAGTCTGCTCATGTATCCTAATAAATGTTGTCGCCACAACACACAAATTAGGAGAAAATACATGAGCAGATTTAGTAAAC
>WFNB01000050.1 GCA_015488755.1 Gammaproteobacteria bacterium
GTCGTACAGATATAACCCCTCCTGTATAAACAAATCAAGCATTAGACATAGTCTATAGAAAAAAACTATTAAAAATACGCTATATTTAATAGAATGATTATTCATATTCTGTGCTTCATATAATGACCCAATATTACAATTACTTTTATGTCGATAAGCAAGCCAATGGCGCCTGATAAAATACGTTTGGATAAAAGAAGCATCAATAACCTTTCCCCAAAAATTCTTGCTAATACTCATAGTGTTGGTACTTACCTGCCTAATATTTTTCCATTAGGTTATTTTGTTAAACGTCATGAACCACGCTTACTTTATGTTATGCCCATAACAATGATTTACAATGGCATTTCTTATAGCGTTAAAAGTAAAAATATATCCATGAATGGTTTGCAAATTTTTATGCCAAGAACCTTTGTTCAAGAAGGTCAATACGTAGAAGTATCCTTTGATAAATTTATTCAAAGTCAAAATACCTTAGTTGGTGGGCAAGATCAATTCACACCATTTTCTGGTATCAAGTATAAAATAAAAAATGTTGAGCACACGGTTGATAAAACTTACATTTGCTTAAGTCAAGTAAATTTAGAATCATCAACCATGGGGTTTTTAAAGCGTTTTATTGCGGGTAATCGTTTACGTTATAAAATAGATGCATCTGATAGGATCTGTGCGTCAAAAGCACAATATTATGAAAGCTTATATACCGTCAATATGCAGCATGTACCGATGTTTATCCATTGGAATAATGAGCGTGGCTTTTATATTGATGCCATTATTAAAACCAATAAAAATGCCCATTTTTTTAACTATTTGACCCACAATAAAGAGGCTATAGACTATACGCCTTTTTGCCTACCAAAGCGTATAGAAAAGTTTTCTGAATTGGCTCGAAATAATCAATCAGCCATATTATTTAGCTATTGGGAGAATGATCAATTTCATTCCGTATTTGATTTTGAATTACAAAATAAAAATGAGTTAGCTCATATCACCATTAAAGTGAAAACATGCAAAGGCCGCATCCATAAAGTCTTAAGTAATCTCAATAGAAAACCGGCCGCTGAAAAAATTACTTTTTTATTAAGTAAAATACAAACGATTAATACTATGGCCTCTAGGCTTATTGATAAGCATGCATCGGAATCCATTGCACAAGTTATTTTTACAGACATTACCCGTTTTTTCTTTTTGCAACGATTTTTTACTCAATCAGCTCAGTTTGACTCAGGTCATATTGTTGAATTATCCGTATTTAGTAATAATCAAAAAATAAGAATGGCTGACAATATGGTATTGGAAAACTATGATAATTCAGCCATCCATATCCCTGAAATCATCCATTTTTCTGTTGATCACCATCGTTATGATTCTAGATATCATTATGAAATGGTTGTTTCAGTAAAATTTAAAAATAAAGTGTATAGTGCTAAAACCATTGATTTCTCTCGTTCAGGCTTAGGTATGGTCATCAATGATACTATTGATATAGCAACTAATAGCCTAGTTAGCATTACTTTTTCAGGTCTATTGATTAAAGGCATATCCACACATCTTACGGATATACCTCACCGAGTTATGGTTGCCAAACGAACATCACAGGGGCTTTTCCTTGGCGTGATTAGAAACACCCGTGACTGTGATAATAGTGTCAACCGTTTTTTTAGTAATTTGGTTAAACGAAATAAAGATAAATTAGAGCTGTGTATTAATGATAAAATTGATAGTGTAAAAACAAACTTTTATGAAGCCTTTGTAACCGAAAATATTCAAACAATTCCTATTGTTATTTCTAGAGATAGAGAAGGGCAGCATTATGTTCGTGAAGTAGGCTTAACTGAGACACCTTGTCCATTAGCTGAAAAATTATATATAGAAGGTCATGGCTATGATTTTCGTTTTTTAACCACCGAACTTCGCCTTAATGAGTTTCACCAAAGAGCTATTCGTTCAACAGAAAGCGCACCACAGAGTTTTATATTTTTCTTATACCATGAAGAAGATAAATACGGCAAGAAAACAATTATTTCTATTGCTGACTTTGAATTAAAAACAATGGATGATATGGAACAGCTTATTCCTTATATACTAGAGAATAATGGAATTTGTATTCAGGT
The DNA here is from genome assembly GCA_015488755.1 of Gammaproteobacteria bacterium. Lineage (GTDB taxonomy): Bacteria > Pseudomonadota > Gammaproteobacteria > GRL18 > GRL18 > GRL18. The sequence continues at coordinate 2,115 of WFNB01000050.1, forward strand.
TAAATTTATGAATAACTTAATTATTGATAAACTCTACCGAAACATGACCTTGGACAAAGTTGAGAAACTGAACAAAGCCTCCGCTAAATTGCTTGCTTTAGAGTATAAAGAAATTATTGGTTTTGCTGAAATGATTGATGTGACCGATGAATATCAAAAATTTTATTCTTAATATTCATGCACAACAGGCCTTAGATTAAGAGAGATACTATGCCTCAATTACAAGATAAATTATTTAGAAAAATCGAAAAATTTTATAATAAGGCCGAAATCTATATAGAACAAGAACAGTTTTCTAATGCCATTAAAGAATATCAAAAAGCATGGAATACACTCAGTGAACCTAAGCAACTATGGGAGGCAGCGCTGTGGATTAAAGTAGGGCAGGCAGAATGTCTGCTTGCCTTAAATGAGTATGACCAAGCCAAAGAAAAATTATTGGATGCTATTCTTTGTACGGGTGCTCTCACTAACCCATTAGTGCATCTGCTATTAGGCATTTGTCACTTTGAGTTACATGATAAACAAAAAGCCAGAGAAGAATTTCAAATCGCTTATGATCTTGAAGGGGATGACATTTTTCAAGCAGGTGATAAGGTGTATCAAGATTTTTTTTTCGCTCAAGCTAAGAATGATCAGCAATGAAAGCCATTACAACACTATTTTTTAGACCTCTTTTTATACTGGTTTTGCTACTGCTATTATCCAGCTGTTTCTCTGATCCTGCGATAAAAACTATTAAGCATACAGAAAATGCTTTAAGCATTACACTCTCTCATGATGCTAACTACGTGTTAATTGCTCATTCTCAAGGGTATGTTGAACTACTCAGCACCAAGGCAATAGAAAATAGCTCTCCCATCGCACAATGGCAACACAAAGCATCGCCTGATGCCGGTGTTATTGCGGCTGATTTTTCAAAAAATAGTGATTTTGTGGTTACAGCAGAGCAAAATACCTTAGCCTTATTCAGTATCAAAGAAAATAAGTTACTTTATTTTTGGTCTTTAAATGATATTCAAGACATTAAGTTATCCGGTGATGGTGAATATGCCTTAGTATCGAGTCGAGATAAAAGCGGCCAATATCCCTTATACCGAATTGTTTATTTTCACCTACGTACAGGAGGAATAAAATACGGCTTTTACCATGATGATATTATTAGTAGTGTGGCTCTTTCAGAAAACGGTCAATATGCCTTGTCGGGTTCCGATGATACTAAGGCGCGTTTGTGGGATCTTAAAACAGGCGAACTAAAATATACATGGCCTCATACTGGCAAAATAGCCAAAGTCGCCTTATCAGCAGATGGCCGCTATGCAATGACCAATACAGCTTCAGAAGGTATCTATCTTTGGGATACTAAAACGGGTAAGCGCTTATATCGACTCAATAAAATTAGAGCAACCGTTGCATCTGCTGTTTTTTCAGCTGATAACCGTTACCTAGCAACAGGCTATAGTCGTGAAGAAATTGTCCTTTGGGATACTAAAACAGGGCAGCGCCAACAAACATGGCGACCTGCTCGCCGTTATCTATGGCAATCATCCCTAGCTAATGTTACGACACTTGCTTTTAAAAATAAGAATACACTCATGAGTGAAACCTCGCGTGGTATTATGCAGGTTTGGAAAATCTCTGATAAGTCCAAGTAATATGACTATAGAGTGCAATGAAATTGACTATGGTTATACTCAAAAACTTAATGCCTCTCAATGGGCTTGGGAGTTTTTACGGCGTAATAAAGATTACCAGAAAGATTATCAATGGTTTATATCACTTTGGCAGGCTCTAGAAAAAGACTATGGCAAGCCTCCCAATATGGATCATCAAGCTTGGAAGCAAGACCCTCGCTCCTATAAAGTGATTGATTTATTCTCAGAGCAAGATGGCAATTGCGCCATTGCAGAGGATAAATTACTGATAGAATGTTGGATGGGCTATAAATGGGGATTTTTCAAGTTTCCACAATCGCCAAAACTTAATGCCTTTGAACTCGATTTAGAACTGGCATGGCGCCCTTTAGCTATTGATTATAAAGCACCTGACAAATTATTTAAAGGTGCAGAAAAGCCCATTATGTTGGCCACTGATTTTGATCTGACTCGGCCTCTAAAGGAACAGTTTGAGCATATAAAACGCCAAGCACTGATACAGCAAAGGCAGTTAAAGAAACAGGGACTATTAGAAAAATTCACGGTTTCAGGACAAAAAAACACATGGCGGTCTTACTTAATGTTTTTAGATCATAGTCAACAGACAAGAGATTCAAGCGAAGAATTAGCAGATGGTGCTCATTATTATGTGCAAAACTATCTGTCCATACTGACATTGCTAGATAAATAGACCACTTGTTTTATGAATTACTTAACTGAACATATAATTTTGTTATTTTTTTAGCTTTTCGAAGCATTTGAGAGGTATATCGAGAAATTGAAAAGGAATAATCTCGCTCTTTTTTTCCTCTAGCAATAATTTTTATTAATGCTAAATAATCTTTTTCTAGTGATTGAAGGGTTTTAGTAATTTTTTTAGTATTCGTTTTATTCCTTTTTAGGAGTTTACTATTCATTGAGAATTGTGCCAGACTCATTTGCATATTTTGCTTATATTTATCATCAAACCCCCAGTTTTCCATTAACATAAATAAGGCAATGCGTTGACTGAGCATTCTCTGTTTACCTGATATATTCACCATGTTTTTCTGACTATTTGAAATTAACGTTGCTATAACCTTGTTTGATAGTAATACAATCTCCTCATTAAGCTTAATCAATTCAGCCATTTTTTCTTTTTTAGGAACAGCTAAAATAACCATCTTTAATTGATTCCATAATGATTCAATCTTTACTAATTGATTATTAATCTTTTGCTCATTTTTTAATATCTTAAGATTATTCTCAAACTGCTTTATGCTTGCTTGCTTAGTTCTAACGGGGTTACCAAAGCTTTGCACCTGACCAATTTGAGCATAAGAAACCAATGCTCTATGTACCAACATTCTTTGTTGGCCAGCAATATCAACCAGATCAGAAAGGGTCTTTTTTCCCTGAACATTCTCCGAAGCCAAGGAAAATTGGGGGATCAGAAAAAAGGCAGATATAAGTATTAGCCTGTTGATTAGTTTACTATTCATCAAACAACTCACTTTCTTGGGTGGGTAACTTGCTGTATAGATAAGGAATACAGCGACAACAAAATAAATGGCTTAATAATACGTTATTTTATTGTCACCATGTCTTGATATGGAATAAGATTTATATAAAAAGAACTGGAAAAGAAGGGAAAACATTATTTGAGCTGACGAATCCTCTTTAAAAGTGCGTCACTATCCCATTCTCTACCACCAATAGCCTGATAAGTTATTTCACCTTTGGGTGAAATAATAAACGTAGTGGGTAATCCTTTAACCGGCCATTTTTCAATAGTATGGCCAGATTGATCAAGTAAAATAGTAAAATTAACGGGATAATCACCAAGAAAAGAAAATATGGTTTCTTCATCCTCACCTACATTGACTGCGAGCATAACAATATTATCATCTTTAATTTTCTGCCATGCTCTTTCCATTGATGGCATTTCTGCACGACAGGGCGGGCACCATGTTGCCCAGAAATTTACAATAATGGTCTTGCCTTTATAGTCAGCTAACTGATGTTTAACACCATCCATATCGAACAAACTTAATTGTGGGGCTAATATTTCTTTTTCTAGATGAGTTAATGAATTATCTGCTAAAGCACTCACAGAATAAGCCAAAAAGAGAAAAATAGGAAAAAGTAATGACCTAAATAGCTTGAAAATAGTAATAGACATAGTAAAACATTCCTTAATATAACTGTTTTATTGAGGTTTAATTATCTTGTGGGCACTCGATTGAATAAAGCCATTTGTCATACAATTGCTGATCCTCTTTCCAGAAAATATGAAGGTCAAAGTGACTTCCTGGAGCTAAGCCAAAACTGATCATTCCCCAATTGTAATCACCATCCGATGTAAATGTTTGTTCTGTAGGGAATAAAGCCCATTTAAAAGCAACTTGTGCTGACGCTTTTACTTTGTTTATTGAGTTTGACATTGCCTGCCATTGCGTAAACCAGTCTTCTTTAAGTTTAATTTTCTGAAAATCGTGTTGACTCATATCTTGTTTATGATCTTGCTTAGATACTTTTATACGCCATGTTCTAAGAGAAATAGTAATGGCTTTAACTGGCTTTGCTGATGAGGTGTTTTTTACGATGGTTTGAAAGACGCATTGAGTCGCAATATCATTAGCCTGCTGTGGTGTAAAGCCTCGTCCCTGAAAAAAACCTCGAGTTTGATCCGGTAGGCGTTGTACTAATTGTAAATCTAGGTTTTTATGGCTAAGCTGCCATGTTTTTAAGCCTGTAACTGGGTTAATAAGCATGTTATCAAGTGCTTGAGCCTGCTGTAACATAAAAAAACCATAAAGCAGGAGAGAGAGGATTATCTTATATTGCATTTTTTCACCCATTTTTACGTTATAGTTAAGTTGTTTTTTATAGCAGAGCATTTAAAACTATACATAATAAAAATACCTTAAAGAAAATATGAGTAACAAAAGAACATAATGGCAAATATCACTAAAAAAAACAATACAATAAAACTGACAGAGGAGGGTGGTTGTGCATCTTCTCTATATGGTTTCTCTTTTTTTCTGGCTGGGCTAATGGCCTCTTTATTTTTCTTTTCTGATGAACATAGGAAGTACCATTCAGGTTGGGATGAGCAAGCCTTTGGTTTCACCATTATTACTCTATTTATGGCCGTAGGACTGCTCTTTATCTGGTTTAAAAAGAGTATTGTTTTTAGTAAAAAAACACAAGATTAAGGGGTAGGTTTATTCTTTTGGTGGTTTAGAGTATCAGCAGAGCAAGAGCATGAATAATTGGCTCTATTTTCTAGGTGAAGATCGTTGGCAAAAAATATCACCTATATTGACTTATAATAAAAAAGACCAAAAACCTCTGCTTATATCGGTTTATTCTAGTGATGAAAAACTGTTTGTTTTATTAAAATATCAAGATTATAGGCTCTATCAACTTGATATTACAGCCTCCGAACAATGGCAATTTATTAAAGAATTCTCTTTGGATAGCAAACACCGCTATTGGCATTATCTAAACAATAACACCTTATATGCATACTCTCATAAATTTTCAACATGGGATAGCAAGAGAAATCAGATAGGTTATTTGCAAACACTGGATCTGACAAATTTTAAGATCAGCACAATTTCTAGTACCCCTGATATTGATTTTAGCCCAAGCTCTTTAGAGTCTTTAATATCACCTCAAAGCCACTCATTATATATACTTGCCAATGATAATATCTTTTATGCTTACTATAATGGAATATTTTACAGGAAATCATAAAAGGGATACCCCAAACTATTACAGCACTTAGAATAGCATTTTTTCAATGTCTACAATGGGCAATGGCTTAGCAAAGAAATACCCCTGTACACAATGACAATGTTCTTTTTTTAGAAAATCTAATTGCACTTGAGTTTCAACACCTTCAGCAACAATATGTAAACCTAAGGTCTTTGCCATTGCTAAAATAGCCAAAACAATGGACGTATCATCTTCATCATTAGGTACATCAGAAATAAAAGAACGATCAATTTTCAGTGTATCCATCTGTAACTGTTTTAGGTAGGCTAGAGATGAATATCCTGTACCAAAATCATCCATTGCTAAGCGTATACCCGACTGCTTAATTTGTTGTAGTATTATTTTATTTTTTTCTAGATTTTTCATTATTTGATTTTCGGTTATTTCTAACTCAATTTGTGCGGGATCAAGCTGATTATCGCTAAGTAATTGACTCATATAATGTAAAAAATCAGACTGTTCCAATTGCCGTGGGGAGAGATTGAGAGCCATAATAAAGTGCTTATCAAGACCCTGTTGTAACCATTTTTTAAGGCGTTTTAAGCTGTACTGATAGACCCAACGATCCAAATCAACAATTAAGCCCGTTTCTTCTGCACAAGGAATGAACGCATCAGGAGAAATTAAACCCAGCCGAGGATGATTCCAACGCACTAGGCATTCAACGCCACAAATCACTTCGGGGTTTAAATTAAACTTAGGCTGAAAATAGACTTCAAATTGCTCTTCTTTTAATGCTGTCCTTAATTCACTTTCAAGCATCACTCGTTTAAGTGCTTTTTCAGTCAAGTCATTAGAATAAAACTCAAACCGATTACGTCCTAAATCTTTTGCCCGATACATTGCCGAATCGGCATATTTAAGCATAGTTTCAACAGACGTTGTATCATCTGTATTAAGACTGATACCAATACTTGCTGATATATAATGTTGGATATTCTTAATAACAACAGGGATATTAATGGTGTCTAATATTTTGTTGGCTAAAATGCTTAGGCTAGCGACACCTTCAATGCCTTCAATAACTAATGTGAACTCATCACCACCTAAACGAGATAAGGTATCTGCTTTGCGAATAATACCCTGAAGACGTTTGGCAATTTTCTGTAGAGCCTTATCACCGGTATCGTGCCCATAAACATCATTAATGTCTTTAAAATGATCCAAATCAATAAAAAATAAGGCTACTATTTTTCCACTACGTTGACTTTTTTCTAAAGCATGTTTGAGTCTGTCATGAAATAATTGACGATTAGGCAGGTTAGTTAAATTATCATGATTAGCCTGATATTGAAGAATACCTTTTTGCTCTTCAAGCTGTTTCTTCATCAAAACCATATCCGTAATATCTCGACCACTGCCGACAACACCTAAGATATTTCCTTCTTTATCATAAAAAGGGGCTTTATGAACCTCTAAATAGAGGAGTTTTCCTCTAACATTGCCATATTCTTCAAAACGCATAGGCTTATTATTTTTTGCTGTCACTTCATCTGAATCAAAGCATAATTCACCAAAGGTATGCCAATGTTTATTCTCAGGGTGTTTTTCCCGCTCACGCAAAGCAAAAAAAACATCATTTTTACCTATGGGTTCATTGGTATCTTTAGCCATTAGTAAATTATTACAAATGGCCTTATTAGCAAATAAAAAACGACCATCCATATCTTTTATCCATAACATATCGGGTAAATTATCCGTTAATGTTTGCAAAATATCTTGGTCTAAGGTTACTGTTTGTTCAGGCATATTATTTGTATTTGTTATTTGCTTGTATTTGTTATTTACTTTAGAAGAATATATTTATATTAAAGGGTAGTAGTATATAATATTTATTATGCAAATAAAGTGCTCAAAGCTTAAATTCACCCTATTTTCACTATTTTTCTAGGATTATATTACACATGTTACGTCATAATTCAGACTACAAGAAATTACTTAATAAGTTAGGGGCGAGTAGAGACTAATATCTAAGGTGATGAACTCATAGTTCAGGAGAATAGTCGATAAGAAAAAAATGGTTTAAGTTCTTTTTGATTTTATATTTCAATTTAACATAATATATATTATGCGAAGTTGATTCCATCTAATTCTACTATTGAAATTTGTAAACCTATGGCAGGAATGTTCTGTTTTTTTAACAGGTCTTTGGCTATGCCATTTATTTTATTAACGTAACTACGATTCAGCTAAAGCTCGCTGCTTTTTATTAACCTTGTCGTCATTGCTGTCTTTCTGAGTTCTTATCAATAGTGCTATTTCTAACTTCGCCTCAAACACTTCTTTTTCTTTGGTTAAATCAATGGCAGATAAATGCGGTAAATATTCATTAAAGGCATTTTTAGCCTGACTGACGAGCGCATTTCTATCAGCCAAAAATAGCACACGCTTTGCCCAATTGCACTTAGTCAACATATCGACAATGGCTGCTGATGTGCGTGTTTTACCACTGCCTGTTGCCATGACTAATAAACTTTGTCTTGATCGTCCTCTCAGTTCATTTTTTGCATTGGCATTTATAACAGAACTGACACTGTTTTCGGCGACTCGGGCAATGGCTTCTAATTGATAAGCACGACCCGATATTTCTTTATTAACCTTGAACTCTCTAATATCGGTTCGACCTGTTTTAGGATCTCGTCAGTCTATTAATAACTGCAATTCATCTTTAGTGTAAAAGCCCTGAACTTCACGCTCAGGGCTAAATAGATCATCCCATAAGTAGGTCTCAAAACCATTACTATAAAAAATAATAGGGCGTTGTCCGTGCATTTGTTGTAAGCAATCGGCATAAAGTTCTGCCTGATGTTTCCCCTGCTTTGGGTTTGCCATGGTTTTCTTGGCTTCAATAACCGCCAACGGTAAACCATCATCACCCCATAAAACATAGTCAGCAGAACCCGTACCACTGGGATTTGTGCTCACTGGCATCCCTTTCACTTTATATTCAAGCTCACGGCCTTCTTTTAAATTGTCCCAGCCACATTCTTTTAATGATAGGTCAATATAGCGTCGTCTTGTTTCGGCTTCTGATACTAATAGTGGAATGGCAGTATCAATGTCTACTGTTTTTTCACGTTCGACTTTTCGTGCTAGGAGTTCAGATCGTTGTGTTTCAAGTTGTTTTTTGAGTGCTGTATTTTCCCTAACCTGTTCGGTAATTTTTTGTTCGGCAAGTCGTGCTTGTTTGTTTTTGTAGTCTAAATTATCGAGTAGTTTTTTAAGCTTTTTAGCATCATCAGCTTTGACCGTTTGATCGTGCTGATTTTGAGGAATGAGATTTTCATCAAACACCTGTGATTCAGGGGTTATTTTACCGTAATAAATAGCTAAAAAACGTAAGAAGCGAAAGAGGTATTTTAGTGTGGCTAATGCATCCTGTGAATTGACATGCTCACCGTGAGCAGCGCTATTGCCTGTTTTACGAATGAGAGTTAACTCACCAAATAAGTTTTTATTAAACAATGAGCGAAATTCATGCTCATGCATTAAAGTGCTTAAAGTGGAGTTCCATGGACGATTCAGTTTTGCATCATGCTCATACAACCAATTAACCGAGTTTTCTAATACGCTACGCATTAAAACGGCTGAGGCTTTGGGAGAAATAAAGATCAATTGTTCGGCCTCAACTGCATCGGTAAACAGTTCAGGGAAATCGGCTTTAATGAAGGTGAAGTTACTCATGCAAGTGTCTTCCTGGATCCATACGTGAATGTAAAATACGGATGATCAAAAATTCCTGCTCTGATTCACGATAAAAAACGACATGTTTTTGAACATTATAAGATAATAAGCCCATATTAATTTCATCACGAACCTTACCTAAAGAAACAATACTCTCATTGCTCACTGAATGACTTAAAGTTTTGAAGAATTTTCTAAAGAAGCCAAGATAGTATTTTTTTTGTAGTGAACCCCATTTGTTTTTGGTGTATTCACCAATTTCTTGCAAATCTTCTTTTGCAGGATCTGAAATATTAATGCTTTTAAAGTTTTTCAAAAAATGAATCCAGCGCCTTATCTGAAGTTAAGGTACTGAATTCACCCTGACTAATGGCTTGATCACCTTCATTAATCATATTTTGCAGGTTTTTCAGTTTCAACAGACGTTCTTCTTCAGTGCGTTTAAATAAACGCAGAGCTTCACGCACCACCTCACTGGGATTATTATAGCCACCTGTTGTGGCACACTCTCGGACAAAGTGTTCCAATTGTGGTGTTAAGCTAAAATTCACGTTATTTCTCCCGATATGGCTCTTCTATAAATGGCAAAATTCCACTCACCCTGTTGTTTCTATAATAAGAATGAATACTAATAATGTCAATTTGCTATTAATCTTTGCTATAAGTTGATTTAAATGGTCAGTTAATGGGTTAACTCGCCTTTGAAGGCTTTTTGTAACAGACTGTTAAATAGGTTTTCTGATTTTTGTAAGCTGGCTTGTGCTTGTTGTTTTTGTTTTTCTATTGCTTGTATTTGTTCTGCAAATTGATTTTGAGATAATATTGATGGTAAAGGTAACTTAAATTTCTTAATCATATTTAGATGTAAGTCAGGAACACCAATCCCTTTCTTGATTACCCACAAAGAGCTCCGCCATATTTTGGTAAATGTACTATAATTAAAATATAGATTATATGAGGAGTACAATAATGGCTAAAAATAAAATACAGTTTCAAAAGAAGGTTATAGTTTATTTGAACTGTTCAGTGATTATGGCACTGATAAACAATGCCGACAAGCCTTGTTCCAATGGAAATTTCCGGATGGATTTGTTTGTCCTGAATGTGGTAGCAAAACTTACTGTACA
>WFNB01000051.1 GCA_015488755.1 Gammaproteobacteria bacterium
GATTCCATGTCCATGTTGGAAATACTCTCCTCCAACCGCGATTTAGAGAATAAAGTCAGACAAGAGGAAAAAGTTATGTTATCTATGAGATGGGATGAATTACCTTCTTATGAAATTGGCCTAGAAAAAGGGATTGAAAAAGGCATAGAAAAAGGCATTAAGAAAGGTATTGAAAAAGGCATAGAAAAAGGCCATTTGCAAGGTGAGCTTGCAAAGGCATTAAACATGGCTCGGCTAATGAAAAAAAATGGTGAGCCCGTCGATAAAATTAGTTTATATACAGGCCTATCTGAGCAAGAAGTGAATACACTAGAAAATTAAAATGTCTGACTACTCAGACATTTTTAATATGACTTTGATGTATGATTTATACTCAATCCATATTAAGTCTTTGCCTTAATAGCGCTAAATCGGGGCAATATCTTGAGAATGCGTTAAGAGGATTTATGTTTGATGATACCTTGGAGAGTTTTCTAGCCTTATTATGTTTTTGCTTTCTCTTTTTAAGCTTTTTCTACCGCTTTTGTTCACTGCTTGCCATCAGTATTACCCTTCTTGTATTTAAGTATTGTCCCAATTTGTAAATATAACAGTTAAAATAAAGCTATGCTATACTTTATATTATGGCAGAAAAAGACCTCATATCAAAAGATCTGATTAAGCGTCTGATCCAAGAGATCAGCACCCATATTTTTGGCTTAAATTTAGACTCAATCGAAGTGTTAGAGACACAATTTCAACGAATTGAAGAACGACGTGCCGATATTGTCGTCAAAGTAACAGAGGCGGGTAGAACGTATATTCTACATATTGAGATCCAAAATAATAATCAGAGCATTATGCCTGTGCGCATGTTGCGTTATAAAACCGATTTGATTTTTCAATATCCACACATCGACATTGTGCAATATGTCATTTATATTGGTAAAGCGCCCTTGAGCATGAGCAGTGCTATCATATCCGAAGGTATTGACTATCAGTATCACCTAATTGATATGCATACCATTGATTGCCAACACTTTTTACAACACAGCAATCCAGATGCCTTGGTGCTGGCCATATTATGTGACTTTAAAGATCAAGATGCCAGTGATGTGATCCATTATATTATTCAAGAATTAAAAATTTACCATCAAGAGAATGAACAGGGCTTTAGAACCTCAATGCTGGCTCTAGAAATATTATCCACTAATCGCGATCTCAAAGAACAAGTACAATACGAGGAAAAGAAAATGTTATCAATGCGCTGGGACGAACTGCCTTCTTATGACATAGGGCTAGAGCAGGGATTAGAAAAAGGAATAGAAAAAGGAATAGAAAAGGGAGAGAAAAAAGGCAAAATAAGAGGCAAAGAGGAAGTCGCCTTAAAAATGAAACACAAAGGCTATGCCATTACAGATATTGCCGATATTACTGGCTTGAGTATCGACCAAATAACAGCGCTATAACGCGAATTACTCACACCATAATAGCATTACCAGAAACTGGAGCTTGTATTCCAAAGACATGGCGAGTCTTTGGATGAATGCTTACTCGTTTCATTACCTGCTTAGGTATAATAGCGTAGACTATGCCTTTGCAATGGACTGCTCAACAATATCCTTACTCAGTTGGCTAAGGATTTTCTCATAGCTGGCCAGTGATTGTTCCTTATTTTTTAAATCCTCTTTTAACTGCGTCACACTATCATACAAGTCTTTGGTCAGGGCGGGGATAAATTTTTCTTGTTCCTCACTCAGAGAAACCAGCATATTATCCTTACTGCGATCCATTTCTATCACAATTTCTTTTATCACCAGAGCGACCACACGCGCTTGTTCATTGCGTAGGCTGGCGATCTCATCACCTTCGACCTCGGTACTGTCAAACTGCTCACGGATGGTATTAATATGATGTTCCAAATCCAACTGAATCGAAGGAATGGTAATGCGATCCACGGCATTGCCTAAGGGGAGCAAAATCATTTGCGGATCAAAATCATCATCTGAAAAATCAAATAAATCCTTAACCGCCTGCTTGATTTCCTCTTTAAAACGATCTAAATCCAAAAATTGACTACTGGCATTGTATAAATGGGTCTGCGTTTCCAGCACAAAATCCTCCAGTTTCAACACCGCATCATGGACATTGGCATAAGTATAATTGACCGTGCGATAGTGCGTAGAATAAACCGTTTTAGTATCTCCCCATGAAAAAGGATTATACCAATCCGAATCACTCTCCTCTCTTCCCACCTCATAAGCCTCTTCTCTGGCACCGGTTTGCGAATCAATGCGTTTAACCGCTTGGGCATCTTGTTGAATGCTATTTTTTAAGCCAATTAAATTACGCTCAAGCTGTATGGTCTGTTTCTCAAAGACCGCTTTGACCCTGATTTGACCACTTTCAATTTTTTTCACCAAGGCAGATTGTTTTTCCTCCATTTGGGCAATATCACCCGCGAGTAAATTATCACGTTTTTGCTCAATATCCGCCTGTATGGTGCTCAAAAGATGCTTAATCTCACTGCTATTGGCGCGTATGATTTGCTCAAAACGCTCATCTAAAATACTTTGCTTATTATCTCGAACCGCCTGTAGCTTCTTTTCAACCTGAGCAAAATTAGCAATCAGTGTTAATACCTCTGGACTAAACTCAAAGCCCTGATAAAGACTGTTTAAACGCTCCAAACTAAAGGCTTCTTCCTCATTGAGATCAGCCCATTTATTAGCAATATCAAAACAACGTGCTGAAATAAAAATAGGTGGTAGAGCTTTTTCCAAGGCCTTCATCAAATACGCCTGACCGCTATTAGCTTGCTCCTCCTGTTGGCGAGTCTTTTGCACCACACGTTTGGCCTGATCCGCCAGTTTTTTCGTCAAGGCCGGCAACGCTTCTTGAATCGTGGCATATTGGCTGTATTCATCAAGCAAGACACTATCAAACATCGAGCCAATCAGCACAATTTCATCTATACCCTTATGGGGAATATTCTGTGCCAATAATTGCATATCGTGCATATCCAAAAACTGACCGCAGGCACTGAGTAAAAAAATCACATCACATTGCCCCAAAAACTCCTGCGTCATACGGCCACGGGAAATAATCGGGTCATTCATCCCCGGGGTATCCACAACCTCAATGCCCTGCAAGCCCTCAAGCGTCATGGCCAGTTCGGTGCTTTTAACAATCGGGGTAAATTGTCCTTGCGCCCCGACATAGGGATGCAATCGATCCACCAGATCACGATTGGAGCTGACCTCACCACCAATCTGTTGAGTTTTCCCCAGATAATCGGACACCTCAAAGGCCGAATTTTGCACCATATTAAAAAGCTCTAAACAGGCCTTATCTTCTTCGGCATGATCTGGCCTCAAGGGGCGCTCAATGCGCTTGGCAGTCTTTTTTTGCCCTGTCTGAGCACTTTTATACTGCGCCCTTGCCTGCTCATATTCGCTATCAAGACGAAGCACTTTTTCTGCCCGTTCGGTAATTTTTTGCCATTCCTTCACACTATAAAAACTCACCGAAGCCGAAGGCTTATCCGCATAACGAATACGGGTCAAAGCAGCCGTCATAGGTGTGGCCGCCTTGGGCAGGACATCTTGTGAAGAGAACAGTAAACTGTTTAAAAAGGACGATTTACCCCGTTTGATTTGACCCACAATACCAATACGCAAGAGTCGATTGCTTTCTAGGGCATTTTTGGCATCCTGGGCAAAGGTCTGAGCTAAATTTTGCAAATTATTCAGTAAGGTATTATCCATTGCCTTGGGGAAATCATTATAGTGCGCCGCCAATTGCTGGATATGGTTAATTTTATTATCAATTTGTTTGTTGTTACTATTCATTAATTCAAAATCCTTAGTGTTAGGCATTAATCTGGTGTGTATAATTTAGCTATCGTTCAAGCGTTGGAAACGGGGCTTTAGACCTGCAGAAACACCCAGATAAAACCTTTATTGGAAAAATAAGTAAAGGTTTTGACTGGATAGGTATGCAAATTAATCAGCATGGGGTTGAGACAATTGCACCCCGTGCCAAACAACAGTTTTTGCAACACATTAATCGGCTTTATGAGCAAACTCGCCAAGATCGCCATTGTTCTCGGGTTTCACAACAAGGGCATGATATCCAACGAGTGATTAATTATATAAAAAAATGGACCATCTGGCTGGCCACTTATTGGCCAGAGCCTCAGACGATAAGCCAACACGTGCGTGTTTTATTACAATCAGCTAACGTATCAAACGTAACTGCGGATTATATTTAACGACGAATTTGACTGCGTCTCGCCTCAAGTCATGCATGGTGTCGGGTGTTCTTTCTATCCAAGTCGGTGCGTTTCGTCTTCTCGCTTCCGGTTCTTCATTCAATGGTAACACGCTCTCATAATAATCCCGCGTTTCTTTCCACTGCGTCGCTTCCTCTCTCAACATATAACCGTCACCATACGACCCTACTACCAACGGCCTCAAACTACGAATCACACCAATGGTCTCACATATCTCTGTCCAACGATCGTTACCCCAACTATAAGGTGTCCCCATATGCGCATCCATTAAACACTCACATAAATCATCCAATGTCTCAATCAACCAAATACCACTAATGTCATTGTCTAGTTCACAAGCACTAAGAAAACCATCCACCACCTGCTCGGAGACTTTACTGCCATCCAAACTCACTAAATAATTGCCAAGCGCCTGCCATTGCATACCCAATTCATCTAATGCCGCGAACTTCTCCTCACTACCCGTATCATTTGACACGGAAAAAATCTGCTCATTCACCACCTTGTATTCTCCCCGATCAATCCCAGCCTGCAGCCAAGGCAGAATAATATCATGATCAAACATGGTGATAAGAGGGGGAATATAGTCTTTAGTGATCTCGCGTCCCGCTTGTCTTTCACAGGGGATCCATTGCATATCAGGGAGACCCAGTTTTTTCTCCAAGTTCTGTTTTATGCGTGTTTTGCGCAATTCTTCTGTCTCTGCCATTAATTCATCAAAGTCCACTTCATAATAATCCAATAGATGCTTAAAATGTTCGGGATTGAGTAAGTGTGAGGAAAAATACAAAGCACTTTCTTGCCAGTTTTTATTGGTTATGTGGCAAAAAAGATCAAAAATATCCTGATAGGTGCCTTTTAGCACTTCTAATTGGGTAGCAATGGCATCAACCACGGCTTTTTCTTTATCCGCCAGTTCACCATCACGATAGGCCATCATTAGTGCATCGAAGAGGAATAATTGGGCAATGGGGCGACGGCGAAAACTGCGAAAAAAGGCTTGTATGGTGTCTTTATCAGGGTTTTGGGCAAAGTCTATAACACTTTCGAGCATTGACTCATCGATGTCAAAAGATTTAATCAGAATACGCAGGTATTCTTTTTCATCATTATGAATATTGCTATCAGCATTCATAACCAGTGACAGACCTTGCAGGTATAAAATGCGTTCTTCTAACGACAAGTCTTTGGCCGGATGCCCTTCAAAGGCATTGGCCTCGGTGCTGGCTTCATTAATGACCGATAAAATATCAAACATGGTAGAACTCCTTCTATGGTTAAAAGTATGGGTTGAAAAATATAAGGTTAAAAATATCGCTTAAAAAATGTGTTATGGTGCTTATCCAAATGCGCTATGCTGTGCACTATTCTCATAGTTCAGCCAGATAGTCTTGTACGCATTGCAGGGCTGCCATTCGGTTGCTCTGCTGTTGTTCAAATTCTTCTGAGCGCTCTTTATGTTGTTGCTGTAGGGCGTTTAATTCTTTGTCCTCTTGTTGTTTGTTCTGCTCAAGTTGCTGCATCATTTGTTGTTTAAATTGGCTCATCAGAGTCATTAAATGGCTCTCAACGGATTGCATAATATGGCTGACGGCTTGGGGGATCACTTGGCCGTCTACTTGTTGGGCAATGGCTTGTTGTCGTTCTGCTTCGTTATCGGAGCCACCAAAAAAGCCTAATAAACCGGCCAAAAGACCCATAGGGCCTAAGAAAAGAGCACCCACGCCCCCAGCGATAACGGCCGTGCTAAGGGAAAAGCTTTCTTTTTCTTCGGGGGGGATTTGCAGGCTAATGGCCAGTGAATCCAGGTGCAGTTGATTATCATGATCCAGCTTTTGGGAGAACTGATGCAAGGCTTGCTCGATAATGGTATCGAGTTCTCGTTGTAACACCGGACGGACAATGTCCATAATAATGGCATCCAGTGAACCCCCTTTGCCAGCACTGATCAGGCGCTGACGTTGAGCACTTAAGGCGGACTGTACGCTTGCCATTAGGCTTTCTTTACCCCGAGAGCATAAGTTGTATTGCAGTTCATCGAGATTGTTTAAGAGGCTTTTTTTCCTTTGGGCAAATTGCGCTTCTTTGCTGGCTATTTTTTGTTCGATTTCTATGGCGCTATTATTGGCATAGTTGATTTGTCGTTGCAGTTCTTCGCTTAATTTGGCCACACTTTGCTGGAGATCAGTTTGATAGCGTTGTCTGAGCAAGTCATCAAAGTGCCGGCTAATGCGATCAATGTGATCATCAAAATCATTAATGCCCTGACTGAGGTGTTGGTGCTGATCGCTTGATGTGGACTGATTAAGTTGACGGCAATGAATGCTGCCAATGCTGATGTCACCATCAAGAATGCTATTGAGTTGTTGTTTTAGGTAGTCTTTATTTTGTTGTAATTTAGCCGAGGTGATTTTGTCTATTTTGGAAAACAAGCAAACAATTTCTTTTTGATAGTCCATTTTGATTTCTTCGAGTTCATCTAAAATGGAGTCATCAAAGGGCAGATCCGCCGGCATTAGATTAATAAAAAAGTCCCCCCGCTGGAGATATTGGGCAATGGCTTTTTGGTGCGCCAGACTCGGGGCATCAAAACCGGGCATATCCACTAGGGTGAGCTGCTGGCGGTTTTTAAGTTTTTGATTGTTTAGGGCAATGCGGATAAAGGCGATGTCCGCCCCCTGCTGATTGAGTGTTTCGATCCGTTGCTTGAGTTCACTGGCGTGTTTAAATTGGTATTGCACCACGGGACGTTGATCCAAATAATAAATACTCAGCTGGGGCGTTTCGCCATAGTATAATTCGGTCGCAATGGCGGTTTGTGGGCAAATATCAATGCTTAGATAATCATCGCCTAGATAGCAATTAAGCAAGGAGCTTTTACCCGAGGAAAATTTGCCGATAATGGGGATAACAATAGTAAAGTCGGTGATTTTCTGCTCTAGGTAGGTCAGATTTTTTTGCACCTCTTTATTCTGGCTGTGTTGCTCATTAATCTCTTGCAGGGTTTGGATCATTGTCTGCCAGTGTTTTTGTTGTTTGGAGATCAGGCTATGATCCGTTAGGGCGATTTGGTGCGAGGTACGCATTTCTGGTTCACGGCGATCATTTTTTTGGCTGGCATTGAGTAGCTCTAAGCCTAAATTAAGGGCTTTTATCGGGCTAAATAAGTCCCATTGATAGTGTTGTTGCAGATGTTTGCACAGTTGTGGATCGGGTGCTGTGTCTTCACTGAGCTTTTGCATGGCTTTAAGCAAGGGAAAATGGTCTTGCTTTTGCGGATCGATGGGTAAAATATGTTCTTGTCCCAGATCATCCAAAAAGCGGGATTGTGCCGAACTCCAAATAAGGTCGGCGGGGATCAATTCACGGTGTTTGAGATCCAGTTGTTTTAGGGTATTGCTATAGCGATGCAATTCGGCTGAACTCCAAGCTCGCCCCGTGGTGGTGTAAAAACTGGCGGTCACGGCCAATAAGGTTTGCGTAGCACTGAGTTTATTGCTCTTGGGGTCATAGTGTTCTCTTATGCTTAATGACCAGTTTTCCAGCAGAGTATCACGCTCTAAAGACTCCAGACGCTGTTCTAACTGGCTGAATTTATTAGCAACTTGTTGTTGCACTGCCTGAATGCTTTCTTGCATTAAGGATAGGGCTTGCTTGATGCGTTGGTCATTATGCTGTGCTTTGGCATACAGCATATTAATGTGGCTCATTAAGTAGTTGCTTTTATAGGCGAGAACCGACACGGCTTCCATAGTCAGCATGCTTTTGTGGTTGAGTTTTTGGATCAGTTGTTGGTTGGCGTAAATCGCCCGATTAAGGCCGTAATTCACCTCTGCCTGACGCTGATTATTGCTGCCACTCAAATTGCCCCAGAGACGAGACAGCCAGCCTTGTTCAAGTTGTTCATTGATCATGCCATCGGTACTGGCTAGGGTTGAGATACTGCTAAAGGCTTCATCCAATAGTTGCAGGGAATTGTCTTGCATTTCATCAATCAGTTCATCTAAGCTCTGGTCAATAATGTGTTGTTCTTGCTCGCTGATCTGCTCGGCAATGTCGGCCATAATGTCCTTTAATGAACGACTGGACTTGTTGTTATTGGCGCTTGATCGTAGTTGCTGATTGAGCTGAATTTGTTCGATAAAGTAACGATCCGATTCAGCGTAGTCAAATACCGCATCGAGATAGCGATCTTCTGTGTCTTGAAAGTGCTTGAATTGTTCGAGTATGCGTTTGGTGTCTTCATAGCCTTCATCAATTAGGGTGGCGATATTCTCGGGGCTAAAATTAAGGGCTTCAATCGTACCTTTAAATGAGCGTGTGGGAACGAGATCCCAAAAGCGGACAGTGGGGTTGTTTTTTTGCGCCATGGCCAATTCTGGACTGCGCTCTAAATGAAGATTGATAATATGGGTGCAGGCTTGTTGTTCAATTAAGACCTTATAGGGCGTATTATCGTTATAGCCGGGTAAGACCCCACCATCGTAATAGGTAGTTGAGCCAATGGTGATGCCATCAAAAATTAAGGGAATGGCTGAAGTTGCCAGTAGCCATTGTTGTACTTCACTGGCCGGTCTGCCCGTGAGTTGGGGGTATTCCAGTGTTAGCTTGGCAATATTAAGACTGCATACATACAGGGGTAGGCGCTGGTTTTCATTATGGGCAATGGCTTCACAAGCACCGCTGTCTTTAATGAGGTGGCTTAGGCCGGCCTGAGAGAATAAGCCTTGAAATTGCAATAGGCTGGCAATCGAGGCAATGGCCTTGGCTTGTAGCGCTGGGGTAAATAAGGCTCCCCCAATGGCGGCAGCTTTTTTGGCGACGCCTTCTTTGTTCATAGAGAGGATCTGCTCGGTGCTAATGGATCGCCATAGCGCTTCGGCTTTTTGTTGATCGCCTTGCACAAATAAGGCGGCATTGAGTCCCCCGACTGAGGTGCCTGCAACGGCATGGACACCACTGTCAATATCAAACTCTTTCAGGGCTTTCCAGACACCGATCTGATAGGCACCTTTGCCACCACCACCAGAGAAAACAATACCCAGTTTTTTCTCTCGGGCTTTGGTGTTTGGGCTTCGCTGTGGCTGCTTGGATGCGGGTAAATGATGGTCTACCGGCTTGCTCGTAGTTGCTAATGTGTTGTCTGAATCACTCATGATGTTCCTATATTGGTCTACGATTATAATGTAGCTACTTAAGGATAACTCTGTGTTTGCGGAGCAAGTTTTTGCCACATGGATGTGGCAATAAAGCCTCCATGGATGGATTCACGGCGTCTTGTGTAGTAAACACAGAGTTATCCTAGCGCAAGAGTTCTTAAGTACCTACCTATGAACGCTTGTTATTATTCAACTCCTTATTGGTACATAAAAGCTTACTCATGGAGAGTCAGTGATATTTGACATTTTCCTTGATCGATAATTTGTGCTTCAATGCTCATACCGGTTTCTATGCGTTGATAGTCTAAGGCTGGCGCGTGTCTTTTTATGTGAAATTTATGGATCAATACTTCCAGTTCGGGAGCCGCATCCAGACTGATAAACACACCGATGGCGCTGGTTTTGATAATGCTTCCTTTTAGATCATGCAATTTGGGTAAATTGGCCACCAGAGTGAGATCGCCTTGTAAAATGGCATCAAATTGATATGTTTCTTCTTGTTCATGAGCCTTGTTTTTTTGTTTCATGGCTTTGACTTGCACTAGGTCGGGGATTTCACACAGGCTAATCCCCAATGTTTGACTGAGTGCCTGTAATGATGTCAGCAGTTCGTTGAGTATGTCCTTGGCCTGTTTGTGTTGCTGATGAATGGCATCTAATTGGGCTTTGGTCTTTTGTTGAAAGGCATTAAGATGCACTTTTTTATCGGCACTGGTTTTTTCATCAAAAATCAGTTCATTAATGGTGCCATTGGTGAGTTTTAGGCTTTGGTAATTGGAGTCATAAAAATTAAGATAGTCAGCAAAAATTTTCTGCAAACGCCATTGTAAGGTGGAGCCAAGAGAGGCCTGATTGATGTCATCTAAAAAGCCTCTCAGACAGTGCCCTGTGGTGGAAATTTCTTTGTCCAGTTGGGCCGAATAACCAATGACATCAATATAGGCAATTTCGGCACGATCCAAGTCTTGTTTGGCACCGCTAATGATTTTTTTGATCTCGGACTCCGGCTTTTTATCTGCTTTGCTCATGATCACCAGTATGGGTTGAGCCAGTTCTAAACTTTGAATAAATTCAATATCATGCTGTGGTACGGTGCCATTTTGGTGATCCACCAGCCAAATCAGGTAGTCCGCTGTACGCAGGTGATTACGAGCTAGATTTTCATCGGTATTGTCTTCGCTATTTTGTACATTGTCTGCCTTGCTATAGCCGGGTGTATCGAGAAAAATCAGATTGGCGTATTTGAAGTTCTGACGCTCAACGGCAATCATCTGCAAAATATGGCTAAAGGTGACTTGGTATTGTTCATTAAAGGCATGGGAGATGGCTTTGAGTGCGTCTTCATCTATGGCGGTTTTTTTACCATAAAAGTTAAGCGCATCAATGCTATCACTCTGCCCTTGAAATAAATAGGTGGGAATGGAGGTGGTCGGTGTGGTATCGGTCGGTAATAAGGAAGGACAGCCCAATACGGTATTTAAAAAGTGGGTTTTACCCGCACTAAATGAACCACCTACGGCAATGGTATGACTTTGTTCTAATTGAGGAAAATAAATGGCCTCTGCCACTTGGACTAACCAATGTTGTAACTCTACATAGGTTTTTGCCTGTATGGTATTATCGCCTTCTTCGGCATGTTGCAAAAAGTCGTTTTCTATCAACTGGGTCAATTTTTGTTGCAGGGTGTAAACTTCACCCATTTTTTGCTCGCTGGCAATCAGTGAGGCACATAGGGACATGCCCTTATTGGGGTCTGCCAGATAGGGGTTTTTATGATTATTGAGCGGACTTGCCCCT
This sequence comes from Gammaproteobacteria bacterium, assembly GCA_015488755.1. Classification (GTDB taxonomy): domain Bacteria; phylum Pseudomonadota; class Gammaproteobacteria; order GRL18; family GRL18; genus GRL18. The sequence goes on from WFNB01000051.1 coordinate 11,230, forward strand.
TGGCTTTGGTCATTGATTTGCTCATTGCTGTCGGCATCGCTATGGCTATTCATTAGTTGGCTAAAATCAATATCACTCATGTGTTTTCCTCATTATCAAATTGAGCTAGGTATTCTTTGATTGCTGTGACCAGTCGTCTCATTCTTGCCCTAAGATCACTTTGGACATAATTAAAAGTTTTGCCATTAATTTCAATATAGGTCTCATCATTATCCCTTGGAATATAGATTCTGCGAATGTCTTTTATATTAATGGGGTTCAATCTGTCTTCAAGAAATTCTTTCATATAAATAGTGCTTTCTGTAATATACATACCCTCTGTGGCACTACCAAAGAGTGTGGTATCAAGCAATAAGAGCAAATCATCCCATGGCTCATCTTTGTAATCGGTATCATCATGGGCATAACTCTCAATCGCATTTTTTTTCTTTTTACTCAATTTGCCTTTGTAACTATAATCGCCTAGGTAAAAATCTTTTCCATCAGCGATATTCGCTTCTTCAAAAAATTCATAGAGCGGTTTAATGATTTTTTTAGGCTTAGGGGCTACTGTCTCACGCTTGCTCATGTCTTTTTCAGGCTCCTCTTTTTCTACAATAGTTGCCTCGGATACGTCTTGAGAAATTTCTTCAACGGGGTTGATGTCTTTATTAAGATACGCCAAACGTGCTCGTTCTTCCAAAGAAAACAAGTCAGCAATATCACTTAATTTTGCTACATCCGTTTGTTGTAAACAGTCATAAAGTTGTCTGATATTATCGGCCAGAGCAATAGGATAACCCAATTCTGTGGTTAACTTTTTAATAACTTTGATTTCTGAATCCGCGATATGCCCATCTCTATCTGACAGATAATAAGCATCGTAAATTAGGTTAATAACAACTGCATTTTTGTGTAAGGTCGTGCGTATTTCATCAATAATATCCGTAGAGGGATTTTGGACAAAATCAAATAGATCTTCTTTGGTGCCCGCATCAATAGCGAAGGTGTTTGCC
>WFNB01000052.1 GCA_015488755.1 Gammaproteobacteria bacterium
AAAAGGAAGATTATACTACCAATCCCCATAGGGAAGTTTGCAGAGAAAATTAACTAGCCGTTGAAGACAGATAAAATTATCAGCCCAAAAAGACTTTTGCCGATTTTCGGTTTTTTTTGGGCTGATAATTTTACTGCTTAACTCAAAGTTGAACAAAACCGCTTTGCGGTAGCTTTCCCTCCGAATTCACTTTCCCAAACTATTCTCCTAATGCTATAAAATTAGCCAAAAAGCTGTTAATTGAATTGGAGTAGGTTTATGAGTGTAAAAATAAAGTCTTGGAAGGCTAGTGATTATATTAACTCACCAGAAGAATACCTAAAAGCAAGTCTTGAAGCAGTACAAGAAACGGGGGATAGTCGTATATTTAATAAAGCCTTACAAGATGTAGCGAAAGCCCAAAAAATGTCAATAATTGCTGAAAAATCAGGCCTTGGTAGAGAAAGCCTATATAAAGCACTAACACCTGATAGTCATCCTCGTTTTGATACTATCAACAAGGTAGTCAACGCAATGGGCTTTAAGCTTACCATTGAGGCTGTTTAACTTTCAGCATACAAAGTAACTTGTTAACATATCTGAAAAATAAAGTGCCGCTTCGCTAAGCTTCATTTTTATAGAAGTTTGCTGGGAACAGGTATAAGCTTATTTTTTCTAAGGCACTAGCTCATGCGTGTTATAGATTTGTTCAACTGCTCAGCTTTATGATTTAGCAATGGAAAAATAAGCAATAATATGTTATTTTTCCGCTCCTTAACTGATCTTTTTTGCTTTTACTCGATTTTTATCATAATAGGGATGCTTCTTCATGTCCGGCAAGTTGTATATTCAAACCTTTGGTTGTCAGATGAACGAATACGACTCCGCAAAAATGGCGGATGTTTTACGGGAGTCTCATGGCGTAGAACAAGTAGATAATCCACAAAATGCGGATATCCTTTTGCTCAATACCTGCTCTATTAGAGAAAAAGCACAAGAAAAAGTATTTTCATTGCTCGGGCGTTTTCGCCAACTCAAAGAACTCAATCCTAATATTATTATTGGCGTTGGCGGTTGTGTGGCCAGTCAAGAAGGTGATTTGATCCGCCAACGAGCCCCTTATGTGGATCTGGTTTTTGGACCACAAACCTTGCATCGTTTACCACAAATGCTCGATGAGGTGTCTAACATACATCAGCCCGTGGTTGATGTCTCTTTTCCTGAAATTGAAAAATTTGATAACTTACCCGAGCCTCGTGCTGAGGGACCTAGTGCCTTTGTCTCGGTAATGGAAGGGTGTAGTAAATATTGCACCTTCTGTGTTGTTCCCTATACTCGTGGTGAAGAAATATCTCGTCCTTTGGATGATGTCGTGGCTGAAATTGCTTCCTTGGTAGGGCAAGGGGTGATTGAAGTCAATCTGCTCGGGCAAAATGTTAATGCCTATCGAGGTGAGACTCATGATGGGGATATTGCTGACTTGGCTATGCTAATTCACTATATTTCACAAATTAATGGCATTGAGCGCATTCGTTATACCACTTCTCATCCTAATGAATTTTCCGATAGTTTAATTGATGTTTATCGTGAAGTGCCCGAATTAGTCAGTTTCTTGCACTTACCGGTACAAAGCGGCTCCGATAGAATTTTAAGCATGATGAAACGGGGACATTCAGCCTTAGAATATAAAAGTAAAATACGTCGCATACGTGAGGCTCGTCCGGATATTTACCTGTCTTCAGACTTTATTGTAGGCTTTCCCGGTGAAACAGAAACTGATTTTCAGGCTACCATGCAACTCATTGAAGACATTCGTTTTGATCAGAGTTTTAGTTTTATTTATAGCCCCAGACCGGGTACACCCGCATCATCATTGCCCGATGATGTTCCCATGACAGTGAAAAAAGAGCGTTTGAGTCAGTTACAAGCACGTATTAATGACTTTGCTATAGAATATTCACAACAAATGGTGGGTACCACGGTTCAAGTATTAGTTCATGGCGTATCTAAAAAAGACAGTGCTGAAGTCGCTGGTCGCACAGAAAATAATCGAGTGGTTAATTTTGACCCACAGGGACAGAACTTAGTGGGTAAAATTATCCCTGTTAACATTAGCGCAGCTTATCGTAATTCATTGCGTGGTGAATTAGTTTAGCAATATGACAAGGATCTTTAAATGATGAAAAATAATGAAACAAGTTGCTAAGCAAGCCAATAAAAAAATGAATAAAAACACCAGCAAGCCAGTCACCAGACAATCATCTCATGCGGCACAACTTGCCCTTGAACCGATTGATAATGTTCGCTTAGTTAATTTGTGTGGCCAATTAGATGAACACTTGAGACTCATTGAGCGTCGCTTGGCTGTGCAAATATCTAATCGTGGTAATTTGTTTAAGGTCACAGGAAAATTAAATGACCGAAAGGCTGCACTTGCTGTCTTAGAAGCGCTATATGAAGATAGTAAAGAGGTGTCTTTGGATCCACAACGAGTGCATTTGTTTTTACAGGAATCGGGACTTGAAGCTCAGGCCAAAGAAACTATCAGTGCCCAAACTCGTGTTCCCCCCTTAGGTGAGGTGGATGCTAATGCCGAGGTGTCAATCTTAGCTGGGCGTAGTTTAATTAAACCCCGTGGACAAAATCAGCAAGACTATCTCTTACGGGTACTGCAACATGATATTAATTTTGGCATTGGTCCCGCGGGTACAGGTAAAACCTTTTTAGCGGTAGCCTGTGCAGTACAAGCATTAGAGCGTGATCAGGTTAGACGTATTATTCTCACTCGTCCAGCGGTAGAAGCAGGTGAAAATCTGGGCTTTTTGCCCGGTGATTTGTCACAGAAAATTGATCCCTATTTGCGTCCTCTCTATGATGCCTTATATGAAATGTTAGGCTTTGAAAAAGTGGCCAAACTGATTGAGAAAAATGTCATTGAAGTCGCACCTCTAGCCTTTATGCGGGGGAGAAGCCTGAATGAATCTTTTATTATTTTAGACGAAGCACAAAATACCACTCAGGAACAAATGAAAATGTTTCTTACTCGTATTGGTTTTGGCTCGACAGCTATTGTGACGGGGGATATCACTCAGATTGATCTACCCGGTGGTAGAGCCTCTGGCTTAAATCATGCCACGGATGTCTTAGCCAATGTAAAGGGAATTAGTTTTACCCATTTTAATTCTAAAGATGTGGTTAGACACCAGTTAGTGCAACGCATTGTCGATGCTTATGAAAAAAGTGATAAGATGCATTCTAAGCACTAAAAAAGTGGCGATAAAACCATTATGACTGACACGTTTACGCTTTATCTTGACCTGCAAAATGTTATTAATTCCCCCGAACTCCCTCAATACGCCCAAATTGAAGCATGGATAAGGCAGACTCTGATCATAGAAGCCGAGCCACAGTCACCACAAGCGAAATACGAACTCACCATCCGAGTGGTTGATCGTGAAGAAATACGCACCTTAAATAATACCTATCGCCATAAAAATAAAGCCACTAATGTGCTTTCTTTTCCTTATGAAGATTTTTCCAGTGAAACCTTTAATTTTGATGATGCCCTTATGGACACACAAGAAATCATGTCATTAGCACTGCTGGGTGATTTAGTGATTTGCCACGATATTGTGGCGCAAGAAGCACAAAAGCAAAATAAACCCCTGATTGCCCATTGGGCACACATGGTGGTGCATGGTGTCTTACATCTCAAAGGCTATGATCATATTAAGGATGATGAGGCTGAAACAATGGCCGCTCTAGAAGTTGCTGTGTTACAGCATTTTGCTATAGCTGATCCCTACCAATAAGTCTTTATATGATCCATTAGAATACGCCATTTGACTCTGACTATGAGTGCCTTTAAAATTGGCGGTTACGCTTATTATATTCGGTTACACTGACACGGTTAATACATGAACAACGATCGACCTGCCAAAACTGCTACTTTTAAAAGCAGCAGTCGCAACTTACTAAAACGAATTGCCCAAGCCTTAATTGGTGACATTACAACTAAATCACAATTAATGGAAATTTTGCGTGATGTGCATGCCCGTAACGTCATTAGTAGCGAAACCCTTTCTATGATCGAAGGGGTGATGGAAGTAACCGATATGCAGGTACGTGAGGTCATGGTGCCTCGCTCACAAATGATTATTATTGAACATGATGCCAATGCCGAGACCATCCTAAATTGTATTATTGAGTCGGCTCATTCACGTTTTCCCGTTATTGGTGATAATCGTGATGATATCGAAGGCATTATTTTAGCCAAAGACATGCTCAATTTCTTTGCCAAAGAAGATCACAAAAGCTTAGACTTAAAAGAATACATGCGCCCCGCGGTGTTTATTCCTGAAAGCAAACGCCTTAATGTTCTATTACGGGATTTTCGTGCTAATCGCAACCACATGGCTTTAGTGGTGGATGAATATGGCGGTGTGTCTGGACTCGTGACCATTGAAGATGTATTAGAAGAAATCGTTGGTGAAATTGAAGACGAACATGACATCGAAGAAGATAGCCGCATCACCTCTCATGGTGAAGGGGTCTACACCGTGCAAGCGCTTACTGAAATTGATGAATTTAATCGCTTTTTTAAGTCAGATTTTAATAATAATAAGTTTGATACTATCGGTGGCATTATTATGAATGCTTTTGGCTATATGCCACAGCGTGGTGAAGAAATTGAACTGGGTAACTTCTTATTTCGAGTTACTCGTGCGGATCACCGTCGTATTCATAGTGTGCGAGTGATCCGTGTGGCAGTAACAGGCTCTTCTCGATCATAATGCCCAATATCCTAGCGCTTGCTCATACTAAAAGCCTCTTGGAATACTTGCCTGATACAATTTTGAGCAGGATGTGTTCCGGCAGGTTTTCATGGCTATTAACACTGTTTTTTGGGGCTTTACTGCCATTTTCCTTTGCCCCATTTAATACCCTCAGCAGTGCTTTTTCTTATCTAATTATCATTCCTGTGAGCCTTTTTCTCTATCAGCTCTTGCATACCCAAAGCAGTAAGCAAGCTTTTTATCGGGGCTTAATTTTTGGTGTGGGCTTATTTTCTATTGGCGTGTCATGGCTCTATGTGGCCATTCATGATTTTGGCGCGGCACATTGGAGTTTGGCAGGGGTTTTTACCTTACTATTTATTCTCTTTTTAGCACTTTATTATGCTGTGTTTGCTTGGGCGGTATTTAAAATTAGGCAAAAAACAGTCCTCACACATAATCGCCTAGTATTATTTTTTCTGCCTGTGCTGTGGGTGTTTTTTGAATGGCTACGTAGTTGGTTATTAACAGGTTTTCCTTGGTTGTTAGTTGGCTATCCACTATTAGAAACCCCCTTGTCAGGATTTGCTCCCATTATTGGTATCTATGGCTTGTCCTTATTGGTGCTCTTCAGTGCCAGTATATTAATAGCCAAAATAAAACCCTTAGTTAGCCTATTGAGTCTGGTCGTGTTACTACTTTGCGGAGCCTTATTAAATACACTTCAGTGGAGTACCCCTCAGGGTGAGACATTATCCGTCAGTCTGATTCAGGGTAATGTGAACCAAGAGGTTAAATGGAGTTCTTGGCAGTTAGAAAAAACCAAACAACTCTATGTATCACTCAGTCAGGATCATTGGCAAGATAGTGATTTGATTGTCTGGCCAGAAAATGCCATCCCTGTGTTTTATCATACGCTAGCAAATGGTTTTTATCATAATCTGACTCTGCAAGCAAAAAAGACCCATACGGAGTTGATCACCGGCTTACCTATTTTTGATGATAAAACACAAGCGTATTACAATGCGATGATCACCCTTGGAGGGAAAGAGGGGCATTACTATAAAACTCATCTGGTTCCTTTTGGTGAATATGTCCCTCTGGCCGCATTGCTTCGAGGACTGATTCAGTTTTTTAATCTGCCCATGTCAGGCTTTAGTGTGGGAGAGGCAACACAAAAGCCAGTTACGATTAGAGGGTATCAGGCTGTGGTGACATTGTGTTATGAGGATGTCTTTCCACAAGATATAATAGCCAATATCCCACAGTCGAACTTTATGGTGAATCTCTCCAATAATGGTTGGTATGGTGATTCTTTGGCACCTCATCAACACCTTGAAATGGCCAGAATGCGTGCTTTGGAAACAGGACGAGAGTTAATCCGCAGTACCACCAGCGGTATTTCTGCCTTAATTAATTACAAGGGCGATGTGCTGGTAAAAGGGCCACAGTTTAAACAAGCAGTGGTAAAAGGTACAATTCAACCCCGAACTGGCACAACCCCTTATGTTGTCGTGGGCAATTATCCTATTATTATTTTATTTATAATTATGGGTCTGCTTATTATAAAAAATAAACAGGTAAATTAACTTGAAATAAGATTATTTAGCACCATTTTGATGTGAGTCATATCATTAATAATGATTAATGGGTACTATTCGGCTCTTTGAAGCAGTGCATTACAAGGTAAATCAATGGATTATTGCTCTCGATGTAAAAATAGAAACACGCGCACCTGTACTGAGTGTGAACAGGGGAGTCTCTGGCTAGAAAGTAAGAATTCTTTTTACTTGATCATCTCTGCTGTGATGTTTGGTTGTGGGCTTGGTGGTGTACTGGCAGCAATCTATGCATTTATGCAATAACTCATTTACTAACTTAACTCGCATTACAAACCTAGCTTAATAGTGCCACACTCTTAATTTGAGCAAAGACTGCTTTACCCTGATGCAGGCCTAAATCATGAGTCGATTTTCGTGTGATCCGAGCTAAAACAGGAATATTCCCAATAATTAAACGCAATGTGATCTGTGTGTTGCCTTCGCTTACCATCTTATCAATCTGTGCTGGGAAAATATTCAAAATACTGGTGTTTGATTGTTTCTCTAGAGTAATGCTGACATCACGAGCGAATATTTGTAAGCGTGCATGACTCCCTACCGCTAATGGGCTTCGAGTGACATAGAAACAGCCCCCTGAAAAATGCAAATGGCTGAGCTGAAAGTCATCGTCATGCTTAACGACAACCGCGCTTATTAATGTTTCCGTAGCACTATCGTGTGCTAAGTCTAAGTCTAGACGAGCAAATAACTGATTGACTGAACCGGATGCCTCGATCCGTCCTGCCTTAAGTAATAACAGGTGATCGGCCAAGCGAGCAACCTCATTGCGTGAATGACTGACATATAAAATAGGAATATCTAATGTGTCTTGTAATGATTCCAAATAGGGCAGAATCTCTTCTTTAAGCACATGATCTAAGGCAGCCAAAGGCTCATCTAGTAATAATATATCAGGGCTGGTGACTAAGGCGCGTGCAATCGCCACACGTTGTTGCTCGCCACCGGATAATTGCTGTGGCTTTCGGGTTAATAAATGCCCAATAGCCAATAGCTCAATGGTACTTGTGAGTGATATTAATGAGCTCTTTGTCTTGAGGCGTTTGAGCCCATATTCTAAGTTTTGTTGGATAGTGAGATGGCTGAATAAACTGGGCTCTTGAAATACATAACCAATTGAGCGTTTATGGGGGGCAAGAAAATACTGCCCATCCTGCCAACATTGACCATTAATATTAAGGTAGGCATTGGGGATGTGATCTAAGCCGGCAATCATTCTAAGCAAGCTGGTCTTACCACAGCCAGAGGGACCAAAAATAGCGGTAACTCCTTGGCTGGGTATTGAGAAGTCAAAATTAAGAGAAAAATCGCCTCTATTAATGGCGAGCTTTACATCAATGGTCATTTATACTGTACCGAAAAACGTCGATTTAGGGCATACACTGAAATTAATAATAAAAATGAAAATATCAGTAATGCCCCAGAAATCCAATGTGCCTGAGTGTATTCCATCGCTTCCACATGGTCATAAATGGCAATAGAAAGCACTTGAGTGTTACTGGGAATATTACCCCCAATCATTAGTACCACACCAAACTCACCTAATGTATGAGCAAAGCCAAGCACCGTTGCGGTTAAAAATCCGGGACGAGCCAATGGTAGAGCAATGCTAAAAAAGCGATCCATAGGGGATGCACCAAGAGTGGCAGCGACTTCTAATGGGCGTTGTCCTATTGTGCTAAATGCATTTTGTAAGGGTTGGATCACAAAGGGCATGGAATAAAAAACAGAGCCAATGACTAAACCGCTAAATGTGAATGCTAATGGTTGCAGTCCTAAATAGCTCATCATGCCACCAATAGGACCATTAGGCCCTAAGGTAATTAATAAATAGAAGCCAATAACCGTAGGTGGTAAAACCAACGGCAAGGCAATGACTGCTTCGATAAGAAATTTAAAACGCCAGCGACTATGTGCCAGCCACCATGCCAAAGGGGTACCCAGCAATAATAAAATTAGAGTGCTGATAGTCGCCAGCTTTAGGGTGATCAATAAAGCACTGAAATCATCTGCTGTAAACATCAGTCTTGCCTAAGCTTGTGTTGATTGTAATGGTATTGTTTTTAGTGTTTGCTAATAAGGATGCGTAGCCAAATCCTTCAATGAGTTGCTGTATTTCTATGCTTTTTACAAAATGGAGAAATTCTCTGGCTGCCTCCTTATTATTAAGTAACACTGCTTGTTGCCTTATCGGCTGATAAAGGGATTGGGGGATATACCATACTGAACCGTGAATAGGGGAGCCTAATGTTTTAATTTGTGCATAGGCAACAAAGCCCAAAGTGGCATTGCCACTTTGAATAAATTGAAATGTTTGGCCAATGTTTTCTCCCCGAACCATTTTTTTACGCAGAGTGCTCCATAATGCCAGCTTGTCCAAAACCTGTTTGGCAGCCAAACCATAAGGGGCTAATTGGGGGTTAGCCAAAGCAATATGGGTAAATGCCCTTTGGCCTAATACCTCGCTTGTACCGTTAATCAAGTTTGGATTAGGGCTCCATAGCACCAGCTTGCCAATGGCATAGGTAAAACGACTGCCAGCAATGGCAATACCTTCTTGTTCCAATCTTTTTGGACGTTTGCTATCGGCAGAAAAAAAAATATCAAAAGGAGCACCATGCTTAATCTGAGCATAATGGCGACCCGTAGAGCCAAAAATTAATGTTACTGTATGGGCTGTTTTCGCTTCAAATTGTGGCACTATTTTTTTTATAGCAGGGGCAAAATTACTGGCAACGGCTACTTGAATATTAGTGGCACTGGCTGAGTTGCTACTTATAATAAATAGGATACCTAAGTAGTAACGTGCAATAAAGGGCATTTAAAAACCTTAACTAAATAAGCTGAATGGAGTGGTGTTTTAGAACAATAAAAGTGCATAAGAGTAATAGAATTGTACTCGTATAAAATACGAGTATACACATTATAATGGTAAGCGATCAATCAACGATTCTATTTCCCCAACCTAGCCAGATCTGATAAAAGAGGAACAGCCTCAAACTTATCTTTCCAGCATCTGGACGTTAATTCAACCACATCTCTGGCTGGGTGCAGATTGATCCGTTGTAGGATGTAGGACATCCACTAAGTAATGATAGGGATTAACATTCTGTAATTTACAGGTGGTTAGCAATGTCTGAATAGTAGCAACCTGCTCAGCTCCGACTTCATTCCAGCAAAAAAGCCAGTTTTTCTTGCCCATGGGAATGACTCTTAATGTACATTCCAAATGATTGGTATCAATGGCAACTCAATCTCAGAAGGTGTCAAAATATCTGGAATGGATTTTACTTTAGGTGGTTTAATAATATTGAGCCATTGCCAGTCGGTGTTAATTCATCTGGACAGCAGTCAAAATAGTCAAAAACACGGCGAATAGCACGAGAATAGGAATCAACTGTTTTCTTTGCTTTTCCCTGAAGCTCTAATAATTTCACATGGCGCAGGTATTGTTTATAACAGGGGAGGTCTTCTGGTTTTTTCATGGTATACTTT
>WFNB01000053.1 GCA_015488755.1 Gammaproteobacteria bacterium
ATATATAACAGTGCAAAAACAGATGTTTTATCCTTAATTTATTAAATTAGTAATAATCAAACTATTGATTAAGTTAAGAATGTTCTTTTGTGGTGCATTTTTTGCATAAAAATGGCAACTAAAATTTCATAAAAGGGCATTTCAATGATAAAACATCTAAAATTACCGCTTATAGGCATCGTATTATTCCTATTTGCCTGTTTTTCAGGCAATGCAATGGCAGAAGATACTTTAAATGGTGCCGATACCGCATGGATCATGATTTCTACCGCATTAGTTCTATTTATGACCTTGCCTGGTCTGGCTTTGTTTTATGGTGGTTTGGTACGCACTAAAAATGTCCTATCAGTGCTTATGCAATGTTTTGCTATTACCAGTATCATGTCTATTCTTTGGTTAGTTGCTGGTTATTCGTTAGCATTTAGTGACGGAGGCTCAATAAATGCCTTTATCGGTGGCTTTGATAAAGTCTTATTTGCTGGTGTGCTTGAAGGCTCTTTATCAGGTACGATTCCAGAAGGCTTATTTGCCTTATTTCAAATGACCTTTGCCATTATTACTCCCGCTCTTATTGTCGGTGCCTTTGCTGAGCGTGCTCGTTTTTCTGCCATGATGATATTTAGTGCTATCTGGTTGTTCGTTGTGTATGTACCGGTGACACATTGGGTCTGGGCAGAGGGTGGTTGGTTATTTGAAATGGGTCTACTTGATTTTGCTGGTGGTACCGTCGTGCATATTACTGCGGGTGTGGCGGCATTGGTAACGGCTATTGTTATTGGTGAACGCCGTGGCTTTGGTGTGCATGCTATGGCACCTCATAATTTAACCATGACAGTAATCGGAGCAGGTATGTTATGGGTGGGTTGGTTTGGTTTTAATGGTGGTAGTGCTTTGGCTGCTGATGGTAATGCGGCTATGGCCATGTTGGTCACCCATATCTCTGCTGCTGCAGGTGCTGGCATGTGGGCAACTATTGAGTGGCTTAGACATGGTAAACCTTCTGTTTTGGGTATTGTTACAGGTATGGTTGCTGGTTTGGGTACAATTACACCAGCATCTGGTTTTGTTGGTCCAGCAGGTGGTTTAGCTATTGGTTTAACTGCTGGCGTGGTGTGTTACACGGCAACCCAATTTATTAAGGTAACACTTAAGTTAGATGATTCTCTGGATGTTTTTCCTGTGCATGGTGTCGGTGGTATCTTAGGAACTTTTCTGGCTGGCATCTTTGCCTCAGCGGGTCTGGGTGTTTTCTCTGGTCAGGGATATGCCGAGGGTGTGACTATGGGTAGTCAGCTTATGGTACAGCTTATTGGTATTGGTGCGACAGGGCTTTACACTGCGGTCATGACCTTTATTATCCTAAAAATTGTGGCCATGTTTATTGGTTTACGTGTTGAGCGTGATGAAGAAACAGAAGGTTTGGATATTGTGTCACATGATGAACGTGGTTATGACTTTTAAAATAGTCATTTTTTAGCTTTAAACCTACCTTAGAAACAGTTGTTTGTTATTGAGCTTATTAGATGATATCACGTTGCTTAATAATAAATGGCTAATTCTAATGCTTAATTATAGTTAGGTACTTAAGCACTTCTGAGGCAGGATAACTCTGTATTTACTACGCAAGACGCCGTCAATCCATCCATGGAGGCTTTATTGCCACATCCATGTGGCAAAAACTTCCTCCGTAAACACAGAGTTATTCTTAAGTACCTATGTAGGAGTAATTTAAAAAAATAAATTGAGTTCGGTTTAGAAATTTATCGCAACAGTTTTATGTATTTCTCTCCAATAATGCTATCCTTCGTTCTGTTTTCTTGTCAATAGCTGTCGAACCATAATGAAAAAAAAATTTATTGCTCTTTCTCTGTTTTCTATCGCAGTGATGTCTATCATGGTTTTCTTTCGGTTGGCTTATTATCATCAGATTGAGCAAAGTGTACAGCAACAGATGCGTAAAATAGTTGCTCTGACACCGTGGGTTAGAGTTGCTTATGGGGACTTACAAATACAGCTTGGGGGAACAATTATCTTATCGGATTTTGTTCTGAGCAATAAAAAATCAGGGCGTAAGATTGTTATCCATAAGCTTCACATATCAGCGTTTGATCAACGTCATATTATCCCACAGTTTGTCAAATTACGAGCAGAAGGTATTCAAATTTCAGTTATTGCCAAGCAATCGACGAATAAAAATAGTATTGGTTTCACTCAACTGGGTTTTGAGCACTTGCTATTGTCGCTGGATATTGATTATCACTATGATGATTTATTACAGCGACTATTACTAAAGAGTCATATTCAGATAAAAAATATTGCTGATCTATCTATTACTACAGAGCTGGCTAATATTGATTATGCACAACTGAACTATTATAAAATTAATAGGGATGAGATATTATTATTAAATGGGCAGTTCACTTTTTATGAAAAAGGTCTTTTTAGGCAATATATTCACTATCAGGCAAGACAATTACACCTATCAGATGAGCAGTTTGTGCAACAATTGCAACAACGAGTACAGAAACAATTAGACCAAGCACAAGAACAAAAGCACCTCCATAGAGTATTATATTATCAGGCATGGCAAAGGTTTATCAAAAACCAAGTAATGCTCAAATTACAGTTTAATCAGCCTAAGGGGCTTCCCATTAAAAAAATAAAAAAAATGATGACCACAAAAAAAGGTGTGGAAGCTTTGTTTTCTGAGTTAAACTTTATGATACAAGCTCAATAACTTTTTAAATACAACTTATCATTCGAGTTAAGTGATCATTATGAAACGATTTGCGTTACCCATTTTTTTTATTTTAGCCATGACGGGTGTGGCTAAATTCTATTTTCATATTCAGGCACAAGAAAAAGTGCAGGCAATGATTAATAGACTATCTCCCTTTGTGACTATTTCTTATGTTGATTTAGATGTAGAGTTTAATGGTCATGTTATTTTACAAGAAGTAACACTATCGGATAGCTATGGTAAAACACTATTAAATATTGATGAATTAGTTGTCTATGACTTTCAAGAAAGTGAACGGCAAGAGTCTATTGTACCTGCGACTCTAGATATTGAGTTAAAGGATGTCTTGATTCATACCAGACCCAGTGCCAGCACACAAAAGTTTGCTTTTTATGAATTGGGCTATCAAGAATTACATGCAGATATGCATTTTATTTGGCATTATAGTGATTTTGCTAATACTTTGGGTATCAACTCAATAATTAAAGTGAATGAGGTGGCTGATGTCTCGGCTCATTTCGAACTGGCTAACTTTGACCCCGATCAATGGCGTTATTATCTTAGGGATCCAAGTAGTATACTCTTAATGTCAGTATTATTTAGCTTTCATGATCATTCTTTGTTAAACAAAGTAATGGCTTATATGGCGAAAAAAAATCATACCACGACGGCTGATATTCGTGAGCAATTTATAGCAAAAATGAATTTTTATAAGCATCAAGCAACGGCCAATGATAAGCAATGGCGAGAAAACTTGTCTGAAAAATGGATACACTTTGTTCAAAATCCAGATGAAATTTATTTTTCAGCAGATAATAAAGAGGGGGTTTCATTGAGAAAGCTTCGTATAACGCCTAGGGATAAACTACCAGAACTACTTAATTTAAAAATTTACTTGATTAAGATCAAAACTATGGAATAGAATGAAGGCTTACCAGATTAAGAAATTCTCCTTTGTTGATAAGGTGATCATAGAGCCAATTCTTAATGACAAAACACCTAACAAATAGTAGTATGACTATTAGAAGTAGTTGATATAACACTATAATGGGTGATTATAACTAAAACTACCATTATTTTTTTAATTTAGATAAACAGGGATCCTTCTCATGAAATTAATTAATCGTAAACGCTCCTTTGGTCAAGGTATGACTGAGTATATTATTATTGTTGCTTTAATTGCCATTGCAGCCATTACTGTCTATACCTTTTTTGGTAAAACACTGCGTGGTCAGGTTGGTGGTCTTGCTGAAGAATTATCGGGTCAAGATGCTGCAGGTACCATTAGTACCGCTCAGGGTGAGGCTAAAACTGCTTCAGCAGAGGGTGGCGTCGATAAGAAAATGGGTAGTTATAATAATAAGAATTAAATTGACACCTATTATATCTTGTACATAATGGTGTTACTTAAGTAAAGTTAATACCCTGTTTAGTGGCATTTACAAGTCATTATTTAATGACTTGTATCTTATTAGAACAATGTTATTACCAAAATACTTAACTCTATGTAAGATTTTGTAATCCTAAATGAGGATAATAATGCCTAATCCTAATGCCCTAAAAAAACAATACGGTCAGGCGATTGTTTACGTTTTGGTATTCACCACAGCGTTATTATTATCTGTTCTTATGCTCTATAATTCGGGCAAACTCACCAGTGAAAAAATGCAATTGCAAAATGCTGCTGATGCCACCGCCTATAGTGTTTCCCTTCTTGAAGCCCGTGATCTTAATTTTACCGCATATACTAACCGAGCCATGATCGGCAATGAAATTGCTATTGCACAATTGGTTGGCCTGTATTCATGGTTTGATATGTTGGGTTCGACATTAGAATTTTTTGAATACTATGTATTGAAGCCTTTAGATGCGCTTGCTGCAGGTACACTGGGAATTTTAAGCCCTGTTTTAATTGCTTTGAGGACTATAAAAGCAGCCATAAGCTATGCCATAAAAGAAGCTATACAAAAAGGCCTTAGAATTACTGGAAAGCTTGCGACTCAAGCAGTTGCTGCGATTAACTTAGCTTATAGTTATGCCCAGCAAGGTATGCATGCTGTGGTGACAGGGTTATTGATCCCTTTGGTCATTTCTCATGTGATTAAAGACAATGCTTCTGGAGCAAAACTGTCTGATTTTGGCTTTTTTTCTTTGGGTGCTCATCTATCTTCCTACTTTATTGGTCCTGCCAGTTTTGTTCGTCATAATAGTAAAAATGCCAAGGATGATTTGAGCCAGTTTATGCGCCATCAATATGCAGCAACACTTAATGGTAGTCGTGATGAGTTTAGTTTCAATCGTGACTCTGATGGTGATGGTTTGGTTGATAATGAAGGAGGCTCTAGTTTTGCTTTGTTTTCTATGCCTAAGGTATCTGTATCAGTTGATTTGGCTTTATTACGAGGTGGTGCTTCTTTTGATATGGGCATTGATTTATTACGTAGAGGAGGAACAGATTTACGCTATAAGGAACAAGCAGGTAAAGAACATTATAGTTGGACAGGTGTTGATTTAATTGGCATGGATTTTTGGTTTGCTCTTCATGTGTTTACGGAAATTTATGTCCCCTTTCATTGGGAAACATTATTGGATCTCAATATCTCACCCCATCTGGATGTGCCCTTTGGTATTGGTACTGGGCAAATTGCATCGTCTCAAGGGGTAATGAGAGCGATAAATATGAATTCTACAAAGCTTGGTGGTGTTGTTGGAGATGCAAGTTATGGCGATGCTCCTGGTGATTTGCCTATTACTTATAATTTCCCATCGCCTATTCCTGATTGGGGTGTGCCCATGAATATGCAACAGCCAGACTCTCTCATGTATAACAAACACAAAGGCCTACCTGCATTTAATAGTGTGGTACCACTTGATAAAATGGCTGAGCTAAAAAGTGCTCATCCAAAGTTTCAATTCGTTGATGATTTAGGCTTTATGGCACCGTATTTTGTTATTGGTTTGGTCAAAGAAAAAGATAAGATTAAAACCTCAGAAGATATTTTAAAAACTAAAGCAGGTAAACGTCTAAATCTTGATAATGACTTACAGGATAATGAACTCGGTACAATTGCTCGTTCAGAAGTGTATTTTAGTCGACCTACTGATTCTCTAGCGGCTCATTTTAATCGCCTTGATGATCGCACTGAGTATGGCAGTACCTATAATCCTTTTTGGCAGGCTCGCTTGGTTGACACGCAAATTTCCGAACGTGTTATTGCACTATTATTTCAACAAAAGCAAATTTGGGCCTTAAGTGGTGTGTCTTTTTCCTTGCCATTGGGTATTGGGGATTTTGATTTTAATGATGTCCTACGTGATTTAGGTTTAATTTAATGGGACTTAAATTATCTAAAATTCAAGCTGGTCAGGCAATGGTTGAGTTTGCCATTACTGCTTCTTTTATTTTAATTCCTTTGTTTCTAATGTTACCCTTATTAGCAAAGTATATTGATATTCAACACAGTACCATACAAGCAGCACGCTATGAAGCATGGGAATATACCGCATGGTATCGTAAAGCCAGCGATATGCCTGCCAGTTTTAGTGTGGCATCGGTGACGCCACATAAATCAACTCTTGAAGTGCAAAGGGAAAGCCGTAAACGTTTTTTTTCAGATACCTCCAGTCTGATTTCTGATGTTGATAAATTTGGTTGGAAAAATAGCAGTAAAAATTTAATGTGGCGTGATCATAAGCAAAAAGACTTATATGATGGTTCCATTGACGGAAGCATTGCTTATAATCAAAAGACACCCGATACCTTAGGCGTTACTGCAACGCTGATTGATGTGGTGGAGGCCGTGCCTGGATTTATTACTAGCATATTATCCGCAGGCACATTAGATCCTGCTTTTACCGTATTAAATGGGCGAGGTTATCATAAGTCACAGGTAAAAATTCACGTTAAAAATGCACCAAGCTATACCTCTATGAAAGGTAATTCACCCTTATTTGAAAAAGATTTGAAGCTAGTTTTTAGTGTTCGAGCAGCGGTACTCTCAGATGGTTGGAATGCGGGTGGACGAGAACATGCCAAAACCGAAGCCAGTGGTTTGGTTCCTACTCGAGTACTTAAAAAACCCTTTAATTTTGTTATGGGCTTATTAAGGTATTTACCTTTTATACCCAGTAGTGAACTCAATGGTTTAGACTGGGGACATACAGACTCAGAAGCCATTCCTCCAGAATATATGGATGATTATGATGAAACAGATAATGCGACAGAATGTGATGATTCAGGTTATTGTGGTTATCCTACCTTTTACTAAAATAGAAATAGATCAATGAAATTAATGGTATATTTATTTTTGTTATCGGTGCTATTGCTGTCACAAATAGCACTAGCCGATAAATGGAGTTTTGCTTCACCACCGGGGGCACAAGTTGAATGGGTAACATCCAATGCAAGCTTTAACTCGATTAATATTAAAGGTAGGCACTTTACGACTAAGCGATCAATGGAGTCAGTTTTACAATTTTATCGTAATTTATGGCAAGAAAATTTTGCTGAAATAGACTATGGTCCTTGGCGCATGATCAGCCGCAAAGAAGATGAATTAATGTATACCGTACAAGTACAAATATTGCCTTCTGGAAAAGGGGCATTTGGTATTTTAGGGGTCAGTGATATTGCTGAAAAATTAAAAAATAGTGATTTTGAAGAACAGGCAAAAAATTTTCCTAAAATGCATGGCAGCATTGTTTCTTCTGAAATGAAAATGAATGATCCAGGTAAAAAAGGTAAAGTGATTTTACTTAGTAATGAATATTCATTGGCCAGCAATGTGACCTATTATAAAAATTATTATCAAAGCCGAGACTGGACGGTTCAGGCAGATAAAAGTATTGGCTTTAATACGCCGCATACCTTAGTCTTTACGAAAGGGCGAGAAATGGTCAATCTAGTGATTGCTAGAGGATCAGGTACAACCAATGTTGTTGCTAATATTGTTAACAAAGGAGTGTTAAATTGGTAACACATCACACAAGAATAAAAAATAATCGTCATAAGCAATTAGGACAATCAATGACCGAATACGTTATTGTCCTAACGGCCATGTTAGGCATGTATGTAGCAACCCCTTTAGTTGATGAAATGGCCAAGCTAGAAACGGCCTTTAATAATAAAAACAAAGGCTATGCTTATGCCTTATCCTTATCTGATTTTCTTGATTCAGAAGATATTAATGAATTATCTGGATATTTTCCAGATGCCCCTGAGCAATTTAATCAATTAGTCGATACCTATAATAAATTTGATGACTTTACCAGTGGTGGTTTGCCCATAGGTTTGGATGATAGTGGTATGCCAGATATTGATTTAAACGAGATTTTGCATAGCTTGCTCTAAAGTGGCTTATGTTTTGATGGATTTATTTAGGTTAAATCATCAAGTGAAATCAACCTAATTCTATTTTAATAAAAAATTTTAATACAAAAGGAATAAAATTTTGGCGGACAAAAAGACAAACCCAGTTTTGCTTTTAGCCGGAGCTGTATTATTCGGCATTATTGCGGTCTATTTGGCGATGACCTATTTAGATAATAAAGAAGCGGAACTTAGGCTCAGTATTAAAGGCCCAAAAATTGAAAAAATAGAGGTCGTTGTGGCCAAAGAAGATCTGCCCAGAGGTGTTAAAATTGGTTATCACAATATGGTGACTCGTGTCATACCAGCAGAATTTGTTCATCCTTCTGCAATTACCTTGCGTAATTTTGATCAATATAAAGGCAAAGTTCTAACAGAAAATCTACCAGCAGGTAAGCCATTATTATCCAGCTTTGTATCAAAAACATTTCCTAAAGATTTTTCTGATACGATTACGCTGAAAAAGCGTGCTATGACGATTCAGGTTGATGAAATAAATTCTATTTCTGGGCTAATACGCCCTGGTAATTTTATTGACTTATTTGTATTGATGCCGGGGAAAATTATTAAAAATGGTGATCAAGATATTGTTATGCCCGTATTGCAGAATATTGAAGTGTTGGCAACCGGTGCCTTATCTGCTAAAGAACATGAAGAACAATTATTATTGATGGCCAGAGGACAGCTTAATAAATTAAAAAAATATTCTGCATTAACCGTCAATGTAACTCCCAAAGAAGCGGCCTTATTGGCAACAGCTCAAGACAAAGGTGACATGATTGCCCTATTAAGAAATCGTAAGGATAAAGGGGGCGCAACATTTACCAGTATTGAAATAAAAGATCTGTTAAATAATGCCGATACCTTGGCAAAAACCAATCAATTAATTGTGCAACAAGGTGACTTAGGAAAAGCGGTGCTTGCCCAAGAAGGTGACATACTCTTGGATGATGGTACGGTATTAAAAAAAGGCGATTACACCTTAGATAAACAGGGCAATATTGTTACCAAAGACGGTCGGGTGATTAATAAACACAGTGTCACCAGACTAACAGCAGGAGACATTGTTAGTAGCGATGGCAAAGTGCTCAAAGATAAAAATCTTATCGTTAAAAATGGTGTCATTATGACCAAAGAAGGGGTTATTTTATCGGGTCGTGGACTATCAGTGAATGATGAAGGTGAATTGGTTGATGCGGATGGTAATATTGTTAAAACACAAGGCTTAAAGGTCGCAGCCGATGGTTCTTTAGTGACCAAAGAAGGTGTTGTTCTTGCGACTAAAGATCGTGTTGCCTCAACTGCTGGAGTCATGGTAGCAGAAGCAGGGGATGTTCTTCTTGATGATGGCACTATTTTGAAAAAAGGCGACTATACAGTTGATAAACAAGGTAATATTATTACTAAAAATGGTCGTGTGATTAACTCCTCTGAGGTAACCCGATTAGCTGCGGGACAATTAGTGACTAAGGATGGTATTGTCCTTAATGCAGGCAAGCCGCCTGTGATCGCTCAAAAGGGAGATGTCCTACTGGCAGACGGTACGCTATTAAAAAAAGGCGATTATACAATAGATAAAAATGGCAATTATGTTACTAAAGATGGAACTGTTATTAATAAATCAAAAGTAACCAAATTAGTCGCGGGTCAGGTAGTGCCTGGATACGATCAAGTGGTAGCCAAAGACGGTGATATTTTATTGGCAGATGGCACAATACTGCAAAAAGAGGCTTATACTATCGACAAGAATGGTAACTATGTTACTAAAGATGGGCGAGTGATTAAAAAATCAGAAGTGATCGCATTGAAGGCAGGTCAAATTGTGCCAAAACGATCTCAGGTGATTGCTGAAGAAGGTGATGTTTTACTGGCTAATGGCACTGTGTTGAAAAAGGGAGAATACAGCATTGATGAAAATGGTAATTATGTCACTAAAAATGGTACTGTTATTAATTCATCCAAAGTAAAAAAATTAATTGCGGGTCAAGTTATTCCTAGTGATTCATTGGTAGTTGCTGAAGAAGGTGATATTTTACTTGCTAATGGTACTGTTGTGAAAAAAGGTAATTATCATATCAATGAAAATGGTGATATCGTGACCAAAAGTGGCCAGATCATCAAACAAGAGAAGGTCACTCATTTGCTTGCTGGACAGGTGGTAACGAAGAATGGCAATGTGGTCAACCCTGACGATATTATTGTTATGGATGATGGTTCTATAAGAACAAGAAATGGTGACTTATTAGAAGGCATTACGGGAGATACAAAACACATTAATAGCCTTATTGCTAAACATTCAAAAGATGATGGTATTGACTTTTTAGCTGGTGGTAATAGTGATAAAGGTATTGTTAAAGTGGTTAAACTCCCTGTATTAAAAACTAAGTAATAGAGATAAGAATGAAAAAAATAACACAAACTGTATTTTTGTTAATGGGATTACTCATTTTTCAAACTGTATTAGCAACATCTGATAATTATTTTATGTATGTTGGTGAAGTTAAAATTTATAAAATATCGGAGCCTGTTGAAAGAGTTGCTGTTGGTAATGCTAAATTACTGACAACCTCTATAACAGACACAGGTGAATTGATTTTAATTGCTGAGGGAGAAGGTGATACTAACGTTCATATTTGGATGAAAAATGGTAATGAACATCGTCTTAAAGTATATGTTACTCAAAAAGATATTAAACGAGTTGCCTCAGAATTAAAACAAGCACTCTCTGGAGTAAAAAATTTAAAGATTAAAAAAGTGGGAGACTTTATTGTTTTAGAAGGCAAAATAGCCAAGAAGTATAAGGCTACTATTGAGGAAGTTGGTAAAAAATACAACTCAATTATCAACCTTATCGAATACAGTGATTTCTTGGGTGATAATTTTGATATGTTAAAATCTGCCTTAACGATGGTACCTGGAGTGAATATCCGACAACTCGGTGATCGTATTTTATTAGAAGGTGATGTTGATAGTAAATATGCGCATATTATTACGGCAGTCTTAGCGGCTTTTGGCAATGAAAATATTTTAAACCTAACTCGTGTACCTACCGTGGTAAAAAATAAAATGATCTATATGAATGTTAAGATCACAGAATTTTCTAATAACGATTTGAACGAGTTGGGTATTAATTGGGATTCTCAAATTAATGGCCCTTTTGCAGGTACGGTACATGGCAATCGGACTCCAGCAGACAAAGAAGCATTTGGCAGTCGTTTAGCCATTGATGTAGCTAAAGGCAGTTACTTTGGCATCGCAACAGAAATTACCTCACGTATTAATTTACTGGTCTCTAGTGGTGATGCGGTGCTCTTAGCAGAACCTCGTTTAAGTGCTTATAGCGGTGGCTCAGCAGAATTTCTCTCTGGTGGAGAGCTGCCCATTCCCTTTACCAATCAAGATGGTTCTATTTCAATCGAATATAAAGAGTACGGTATTGTTTTAAAAATCAAACCCATTGCCGATGATCAGGGTAATATCAGTGCCCATGTTGAAACCGAAGTCAGTGCGGTCGACCCTGCGGTTTCTGTACAAGGTGTCCCCGGTTTTAAAACTCGCAGAACCTTAACCGATGTCCGTATGAAAGATGGTCAGACCTTAGTTTTATCAGGTTTGATCACCAATGAAATATCAAAAGATAAAAGTGGTTTACCTATTTTAGGTGATGCATTCGATGGTATTCCTATCCTTGGACGCTTATTTCAGTCGGACAAGTTTCGTAATAATCAGTCGCAATTAGTTATTTTTGTGACTCCAACTATTTATGATGCGGATGCGGAATTAAATAAGCAGGAATTACAACGTGAGAAAAATATGATAGAGCACTTTAAATCAAACACAGGTTTTAACGACATTATTGACTAGGAGTTTAAACAACGATGTTTGATATTATTGTAGAAACAAGCGATGGTAAACCAGTTAATAAAATTCATTGTCTGATTAATAAATGTACCTTAGGTAAGTCCAGAGACAACTTGGTGCAATTACGTGGTTGGACAATGGCACAAATTCATGCAGAAGTTGAACAACGACCCGATGGTTTATTTATTAAAGATGTCAGTAGTGGCAGTGGTTTTAAGGTCAATAATAAATCTATAGATAACTATGGCCCTATTAAAAAAACAGATAGTATTGTCATTGGTCGCTATCAATTAAAATTTTTGGCAGAGGAAGTCGAGGAAATCAAAGTACCAGAAAAATTATTAGGTGCCGATGAAGATGAGGATATTTCAGAAGATAAGAAAAATCTAAATAAAGAATATATCAAATGGCGTAATCAAGTCCATAAAGAACTATTGCAGATGATGGATATTCGTCGCACTGATGTTGCGGGTATGGACGATGATGCGCTACGTCAAAGTGTGTCAGAGTATATTGATAAAATTATTGAAAAAATTGCTGCTGTTCTTCCTCCTCACATTATCAAAGAAAAACTGGCACAAGAAGTATTAGATGAAGCGGTAGGTTTAGGACCATTAGAAGAACTGCTTGTTCAGGATGATATTACTGAAATTATGGTCAATCGTCATGATGATATTTATATTGAAAAAGCAGGTAAACTGATTAAAACAGATGTTGCTTTTACCGATGACAATGCCGTACTTTCTGCTATTGAGCGTATTGTATCACCCTTAGGACGACGTATAGATGAAAGCTCACCTATGGTTGATGCTCGGTTAAAAGACGGTTCTCGTGTTAATGCTATTATCCCACCATTGGCACTACGAGGTCCTTCAATTACCATTCGAAAATTTTCCAAGAAAAAATTAACAGGTGACGATCTTGTTGGTTTTAATTCGATTAGTAAAAAGATGGTAACTTTTTTAGAAAAAGCAGTGGTAGAACGTTGTAACGTCGTTATTTCTGGTGGTACAGGCTCAGGTAAAACGACCTTGCTTAATGTTATGTCAAATTTTATTCCTCATAATGAACGGGTAGTAACCGTTGAAGATGCTGCTGAGCTGAAACTTAATCAGCCTCATCTTGTTGCCTTGGAAGCCAGACCACCCAATTTAGAAGGCAAGGGTGCAGTGCCCATTCGTGATTTGGTAAAAAACTGCTTACGGATGCGTCCTGACAGAATTGTAGTGGGTGAGTGTCGTGGTGGTGAAGCACTTGATATGTTGCAAGCGATGAATACTGGACATGATGGTTCATTAACCACAGCTCATGCAAACTCACCTAGAGATATACTTTCTCGTCTTGAAGTGATGGTCATGATGTCGGGCATGGATTTGCCAATTACTGCTATTCGTGAACAAATTGGTTCAGCAGTTGATATTATTGTTCAACAAACACGGTTTGCCGATGGTTCTCGAAAAATCACTCATATTACTGAAGTGACAGGTGTTGAAAGTGGTAAGATTTCCTTGCAGGATATTTTTCTATATAAACAATCAGGTTATGACTCCGAAGGTAATGTGACCGGAAAATTTAGTGCCACAGGGCTGGTTCCTTATTTTTATGAGGAATTAGCAGAACGAGGTATTGATATTGATATGAGTTTATTTGAAAAAGAAGACTAAATTATGACAACCTGGATGTTAATACTATTTTTTACATTATTGTCTAGTATGCTTTTTGCTTATGTAGTGATCTCCAGTATGCGACAATTTTTTTCAGAATATAGACAAACCTTCCAAGAGTCAGCCGATGTTAATATGGCTGATATGTTTATGTTTATCGAGCCATCACAGCTTTTTATGTACAATCTCGCCGCTTTGGTTATTATTCCATTATTGTTTTTTGTTTTGACTGGTGATGTGTTAATTGGTGGTTTTGTGTTTGTGCTATTATTAATTATGCCACCAACTGTTTATAAGATAATGCATAATAAACGACTAAAAAAAATTGAGGCACAACTACCGGATGCTTTGATTATGCTAACAGGAGGTTTAAAGGCTGGAGCAAGCTTAAATATGGCACTTGAATCATTGGTTAAAGAACAACCTGCCCCTCTTTCTCAAGAAATTGCTTTGTTGGTTAGGCAGCAGCGTTTAGGGGTGGATTTTGATGTCTGTTTAGATAATATGGAAGAACGCGTTCCTACCCAGAGTTTAAGTATGCTGGTTGCGGCCTTAAAGATTTCTCGTGAAATTGGGGGCAACTTAGCAGAAACATTGGAAACCCTAGCAGAAACATTACGTAGAAAAATAACCATGGAAGGTAAAATTGAAAGCTTAACTTCCCAAGGAAAAATGCAAGGTATTGTTATGACCGGTTTACCTGTCATGCTGGCAGTGATGCTTTCTTTTATTGAACCAGAAAATATGGCTAAGCTCTATACTACGCCCTCTGGTTTTGTTGTCTTGGGTATTGTGATCCTAATGGAAATGATGGGTTACCTCTTTATTAAAAAAATTACGACGATTGATGTGTGATTATGGATAATATTATTTTTTATGCGGCCTTGGCATTTACTGGATTAAGTGTATTTTGCTTTGTCTGGATGAGTCTTTTGACTAAGCCGGAAAAAGCAGATGATAGTCGTGCGTATATGGATCCACTGCCTATGATGTTAAAGCCTGTTTGGGGCTTAGTAAAGATCATAGAGTATTATATTGCTTCAAATCTGCCCTTTGAATATCTGGATAAGGTCGATCAACGCTTACAAAAATCAGGTGTGGGTTACGTCCTTACTGCAGAAGAATTTTTCTCATTTCGTTTAGTGATATCACTTTTATCATTATTAGCCTGCGCTTATCTAATGGTGATCCTAGATACCTTTGAGCCAGTTTTCTTTATTATCGTGCCATTTCTTGCCTTTTTTCTACCAATTGTCTGGCTTTATGACAGTAAAAAACGCCGTCATACTCAGGTTATTAAAGACTTACCTGTTTATCTTGATTTTATTACCATGGCGGTTGAGGCGGGTTTAAACTTAACAGGGGCATTACAACAAGGCGTAGAAAAAGGGCCTAGAGGGCCTTTGCGTAATGAGTTTGCGATTGTGCTACGTGATTTGCGTTATGGTTTGACTCGTGCAGAAGCACTTATTCGTATGGCTGATCGATTGGATGTCCCAGATGTTTCAAATTTTGTTAATGCCATGACTCAGGCAGAAAAAATGGGTTCTAGTATGGCATCAACCTTACGTATTCAATCAGAGCAGAGACGTAATGAACGTTTTCAAAGAGCAGAGAAAATGGCTATGGAAGCCCCAGTTAAACTGGTGTTTCCTCTGATTGTTTTTATCTTTCCAGTGACATTTATTATTCTTGGCTTCCCTATTGTAATGAAATTTATGAGTGAAGGTTTGTATTGATTGTTAAGTCACTTTATGACGCCAACACCGGGCAAGTCTTAATTGCATCCCTACAAATAACAACAAGTTCATGGGAGCGAATGAAAGGCTTATTGGCAACGCAGGAATTATCTCCAGATACCGCCTTGTTGATTATGCCTTGCAATTCTGTACATACTTTCTTTATGAATTATAGTATTGATGTTATTTACCTCGATAAACAGGCTAAGATAAAAAAAATAGTCAGCCAGCTAAAGCCGTGGCGACTGTCCATGAGCTTGGCCAGTACGACCACCTTAGAACTTGCCTCAGGAATGGCAGAGAAACTTAATTTAACCCTTGGACAACAACTAAAATGGACAAACGAATAATTTTACTCAGCAGTGTCTTATTTGTGAGCGCCTGTCAAACCACAGCACAATCCGTTCGAGTGGGTCATTCTCTACAAGAAGATCAGGTATTAGCAGATGAAGCGTATGCTAAAGGTAATTATGTAGAAGCAGAACGAGCCTATAAACGTATGACGATTGATAATCCTTCTGAAGCTTATAATTGGTTTAAACTAGCGAATGTTTATGCTCGAACTAATCGCCCCAAAGAAGCTAAAGATGCTTACCAAGAATCCTTAATAAGAAAGCCTGAAAATGCTAAAGCATGGCATAATCTAGGGGTGATCCAATTACGTGAAGCAGCATTGAGTTTTGTTCGGGCAAAGCATAATGCAAAGCAAGGTGATCCTATTTATCAGCATTCTGAGCAAGCTTTGGATGTGATAGATAATATCATTGATATAGGCGAACATTAAGATGACAGGCAGAGTAATGACTCAGGGCAAACAAAGAGGCCAAAGTATGGTGGAGTTTGTGGTTATTTTCCCTGCACTGGTCTTACTTACCCTTGGTGTGATTCAATTAGCACTTATTTATAATGCCAAAACCACATTAAATTATGCGACCTTCCATGCTGCGCGGGCGGGTGCTGTTAATCATGCAGATAAAACAATGATTGATCTGGCTTTCTATCGAGGTTTGGCTCCATTATTCACTTCCATTGATGGTGATCTGAGTAATGTACAAGAGTTACAACTAGCCAGAGATAAGGTGCGAGCAATACATGAAGCGGGTTTTATTTGTATGGAACGTTTAAGCCCTAGTGAAGAAGCCTTTGTTGATTTCGGGGTTATGGATGATGATATGATCCCCAATAATAATTTAATGTATCGCACATCGGATACCGGAGCTGCTAGTGGGGTATCCATTCAAGATGCTAATTTACTAAAACTTAGAATCACCTATTGCCATAGAATGGTTGTTCCCTTTTTTGCTGCTTTATTGCAACGAATGGTAGACGATACAGATGCCAGTGGTGCAACCATATCAACAAGTGGTGATTTTCAAAAACAATGCTATGCCAATAAAAGAATTCCCATTGTGGCACAAGCTATTGTGCGTATGCAGTCTGATGTAATCAATAGTGTTTTTCCTGCAGATTGCAAATAAGACTTGTTGGCTAAGAATATTAAGTACAAATTAGGTTGATGTATGTATGAGATAAAAAAAATTTCTTTATTTTCGGGGGTGTCGGCCAAAGAAGAACAAGCGATAGTGGATATTTTGATCCCTATTGTTCATCCTGAAGGTACGCTTGTTATACAGGAAGGGGAAACCTCAAGTACCTTTTTTATTTTGGCTAAAGGAAAAGTTGATGTTTTTATCAGTAATAATAGCGGTGATAGGTATGTATTAACTACCTTAGGGGATAATAGTTTTTTTGGGGAATTGGCCTTTTTAGATGAGGAAAAACGTTCTGCATCGGTTATTACCACAGCAGAATCTCATTTTTTTATGATCAGACAAGAAGACTTTAGCAAAATTTTAGAACGCTACCCAACAATTTATTCTGAATTGGTTAAAAACTTAGTCGCAATGGTCAGACGTTTAAGTGATGCTGTGAGTACTTTAGGGATGAAAGATTCTTACCGTGACTTAAAAATGTTTCTTATCGAACAACATGATAACCACTCCTTTCGGAAAAAGCCGGCACAAATCACCCCTGACTATATTGCTAAAAAGATTGATAGCACCAAGGGTATTGTTGCTCGCTTATTAAATAAATTAGAGTCAGATAACTATATCAGTATTGATAATGGCATTTTATTTGTCTTACGCACCTTGCCCGATAAACTGGACTGATTTTTCAGCTTAAATAGCAAATAAAATATAAAATCGGTATCATATCTGTTTTGCTGGAAATTTCTTATGTGCTATGACAGGTTTGTTCGTGTCTTTCGTTGTTTTGTCTTATCATTTTGGATGTTTTTTTTAGGGATAGGAGATTGCTATTCTCTGGGTTGGCAAGCCTCCATTCATGCCACTTTGAAACATAATTCGGCCTTAGTTTATGATCATAATGGTAATATGCTATTTTCTCATAATGCCGATCAGCAAATGGTTCCAGCTTCTATTTTAAAACTGGCCACCGCAGATGCCGTGCTGACCTTGTTAGGTAGTGACTATAAAATCCCCACAGAATTTTACTTAACCACCGATAACTATCTTGCCATTAAGGGGTTTGGTGATCCCACATTAGTGTCAGAAACCTTAGCGGATATTGCTAAAATATTAAAGAAGAGTTTGCAGGCTAAGAAACTGAAAGGCTTTTTATTCGATACCACTTTTTTTGCTCAACAATTGAGTGTACATGGACAGTCCAATAGTGATAATCCTTATGACTCATCCTTAGGAGCATTGGTGGCAAACTACAATACGGTCAATATTTATAAAGCAAAATCAGGGGTGATCAGCAGTGCGGAAGCACAAACACCGATGACTGCAACAGCAATCATGGTCGCAAAAAAAACACCTATCGGTAAACATCGCATCAACTTAGGTAAGCAGGAATCTAAGACCCTACAGCATTTTGCAGAATTGATGCAAAATTTTTTACAGCGTCAAAATATTACTATTCCGGCCACTGTGGTACATTCCCCTATTCCCAAAAGTGCTAAAAAAATACATACTCATTATTCGCCTTCGGTCTCTCAAATTATTAAAACTTTGTTTGTTTATTCAAATAATTTTATAGCGAATCAGTTATTAATTGTTCTTGGCGGGGTAAAAAAAGGTGCGCCTGCTGATTTAGAAAAGGGACGTCAAGTATTGGATGATTTTTTACGTAAGGTAGTTGGTATGACCTATTTTACCTTAGATGAGGGATCGGGCTTATCACGCAATAATAAAATTAATGCCGTTGAAATGATGAGTCTACTAATTCATTTTTTGCCTCACCGAGACTTATTAAGAAGTTACCAGCACCGCTTTCAGGCTAAAACAGGTACCTTGCGAGGTGTGGCCACCTTTGCGGGCTATATGTTGTCTCCTAGGGGTAGTAAGGGTAAGCCCTATCCTTTTGTGATTATGCTAAAAGATCCCTCGAGTGGACTGATGCGAAAAAAGATTGCCAATCAGCTTTATCAGGGTATTTTTTCACAGATTTTAGCAAAGAAGTTGTCTTATAATAATGAATAGGATAAGAAAAAATAACATACAGACCCAAATGAGAGGTTGAAACTATGATGTCTTCTTTTAATATAAAATTATCTACTTGCTGGCAAGCGGTATTGTTGATGGCCATGATGAGCATCTCAGCAGGCAGTTATGCAACCTATCCTCCGTCTTATTCAGATTGTCTTTATGGTGATGGTGATGAATATGATCAGCTAGAAGCCTGTGAACAATTAGTCCATTCAAATCCTGATGATCGTAGCTTACACGTTGCTTTAGGAAAAACGCTAGTCGAAAGGAAAATGTATAAGCAAGCCTTATTAGCCTATAAAAAAGCCTTAAAACAATTCCCTAATGATAAGGCTTTTATGAAAGATGTTGCTGATGTTGTTGCCAAGCTGCCTAAAAAACAGCAACAATATGTTAAAAAGCAAATTAAGAAAGAAGTAAAAAAAGCCGTTGTCTCCAAGCGTCAATCAATAGAAAAGAAAAAATATAAAGTCATAGCGGCTAAAAAAGATCGAGTTAAAAAGGTGAAAAGCAGTACCAAAGTAGTGCTTAAAAAAACTAAAACAGCTAAAGTAACCAAGCAGTCAGTTGTTAAGACTAAGGCGGTAAAAGTAACACCTAAGGTAAAAACGATTGCTAAGGTCGAAACGGTTAAAACAAGGCGTAAGGCAGAACCAGCGACTAAGGCGAAAGTTAAATCTAAAAAACAGGCAAAAGTTGCGACTCTAAGCCCTCAGCAAGAGAAATTTGTGGAGCAGTTAAATTTATTAAAATCACTGAAAGAACAACATATTATTTCTCAAGCTGAATATGCACAGCGCAAAAAATCGTTACTGGATTCAACCTTTAATATTAGCTCAGTAGGTACCAATAATACGAAAAAAATATCGCCTAAAGGCTCAGAAAATATTAATAATCTTAAGTTTGGTAATTACTATGCCCTCATTATTGGTAATAATAAGTATCAACATTTAAAAGGCTTAGAAACCGCCGTTAACGATGCTGAGACTTTAGCCGCGTTACTTAAAGAACACTATGGGTTTAAAGTAAAACTGCTTTTAAATGCCAACCGCTATGACACCCTAAAAGCAATGGGTGAGTTTCGTAATACCTTAAAGAAAGATGATAATTTACTTATCTATTATGCCGGTCATGGTGTCTTGGATAAAGCCTCAGAGCGAGGCTATTGGTTACCTGTAGATGCAGAATTAGACTTTACCTCTAATTGGATCTCCACAGCCGATATTACCGATACCCTAAAAGCACTGCAATCATGGCATGTTCTGGTGGTTGCTGACTCATGTTATTCAGGTACTCTGGTGCGTAGTATCTCAGTACAATTACAAAATCCAGAAGAAGAAAATACTCTGATGAAGCGTTTATTAGAGAAAAAATCGAGAACCGTGATCACCTCAGGGGGCTTGGAACCGGTAGTTGACTCAGGAGCTAATAATCATTCAGTTTTTGCCGCAGCACTGATTGATGTGCTTAAGGATACCGATCAAGTCATTGAAGCGGAAAAAGTCTTTTCACAACTACGAGACAAGGTGATCCTCAATGCCGATCAAACACCAGAATACTCTAATGTGAGAAAAGTGGGTCATAATGGCGGGGACTTTATTTTTCTAAGGCACTAACTCATACTTGCTATCTCATGCTTGCTATGGGCTGGTTCAACTTATCAGGTTTATGATTTAGCAAAGTCTTGAGTAAAAAATAAAACCATGCGATGATTAAACAGAAAACTAGTCAACTAACTACTTGTTAAATGAGCCTGCGCTTCGCTTGGGGATGTTTTGAAAGGAAGATTATACTACCAATCCCCATAGGGAAGTTTGCAGAGAAAATTAACCAGCCGTTTAAGACAGATAAAATTATCAGCCCAAAAAGACTTTTGCCGATTTTCGGTTTTTTTTGGGCTGATAATTTTACTGCTTAACTCAAAGTTAG
>WFNB01000054.1 GCA_015488755.1 Gammaproteobacteria bacterium
CGTTATGCCAAATAAAGTAACATCAAAAAAACTTTTTCATATCTTACATATTAAAATTATTCATAGGTAGGTACTTAAGCATGTCTGAGGCAGGATAACTCTGTATTTACTACGCAAGACGCCGTAAATCCATCCCTGGAGGCTTTATTGCCACATCCATGTAGCAAAAACTTCCTCCGTAAACACAGAGTTATCCTTAAGTACCCATGTATGTAAAATTATTAGTTATTACATCATTGGTGGTGGTGATACTCTCAGCACTTCTTCTACTGTGGTAATACCTTTAGCAACTTTACTAGCACCATTTAGACGCAGGGGCTTATAGCCATCTTTCATCGCTTGACGACGCAAACCTTCCATGCTCGTATCCTGACTTAAAAGGTGTTTAAATTCACGGCTTAAGGGCAACATTTCAAATAGGCCGATCCGTCCCATATAACCGGTATTACGACATTGCAAACAGCCCACTGGTTGATAGACTTTTTTAGGCAATTCACTTTTCCAAGGTTTGACCATATCAATCCAAATATCTTCATCTAATTCGGTCGGTTCTTTACAATGAGGGCAGAGAGTTCGCACCAAACGCTGTGCCATAATACCGATAATACTGGAATGAATTAAATACGGGGGCACACCAATATCCTGTAAGCGAATTAAAGCCGATAAGGTATCATTGGTATGCAATGTTGACAGCACTAAATGTCCGGTAAGTGAGGCTTGAATCGCCATTTCAGCAGTGGCTTTATCACGGATCTCACCAATCATAATAATATCTGGATCTTGTCGCATGAGCGTTCTAACACCCTGAGCGAAATCCAGATCAATTTTTTGTTGCACTTGCATTTGATTAAACAACGGCTCAATCATTTCAATGGGATCTTCAATGGTACAGACATTAACCTCAGGCTTGGCTAACTGGCGTAAGGTCGTGTACAAGGTACTGGTTTTGCCTGAGCCGGTCGGCCCTGTAACCAAAATAATGCCATTAGGCTTTTTGATCATATCCTGCCAGTATTTATTTTCATATTTACCAAAACCCAACGATTCAAAACCTCGTTGCAATACCTCGGGGTCAAATATACGCATCACCAGCTTTTCCCCAAAGGCGGTGGGCATGGTTGATAAGCGTAATTCAATTTCTAAGCCCTTGGGGGTTTTGGTTTTAATACGGCCATCTTGGGGGCGACGTTTTTCAGAAACATCCATACGACCAAGAATTTTAATACGACTGGACACGGCATTCATAACAGCAGCGGGGATTTCATACACTTTTTGCATCACACCATCAATACGAAAACGAACGTTAGCCTGCTCCCGTCGCGGTTCAAGATGAATATCACTGGCACGTTGTTCAAAGGCATATTGTAAGAGCCAATCTACAATACGCACAATATGATTATTATCAGCATCCAGACTACCTGTACGCCCCATTTCAATGAGTTGTTCCAGGTTCTGGATACCCATTAACTCATCTTCTGTTTGATAATTAGCCTGTGTAACCGATTTGGAGACACTGTAAAATTCAACTAAAAAATGAGCAATATCTTCAGGATTAGCTAGCACTAATTGAATTTTTTTACCTGCAATACGCTCAATCTCAGACAACCATGACAATTGATAAGGCTGTGCTGTGGCGATATAAACAACGTCACTGGTGACTTCAACAGGCAGTATATTAAAGTTTTTTGCATAGGAAAAAGACATTAGAGACGTGACACGATTTACATCTGTTATCAGTGGATCGATGCGCTTAGTCTCTAATTCTGTTTTATCAGACAACCATCGGGTCAGCTCATCTGAGGTAATTAAACGCTCGGGATGGCTTTTATTTTTCCAACCTCGATCAGTAATCACAGTAAAAGGATGCATATGGCAATATTGATCATTTTTGTCTAATGCCTTGAGCACCTGAGCATTTTCTTTTGAGACCAGCTCATCAATAATCAGTTGATCCAATACTTTATAAAGATCCAGCTTACCATTGTCTTGTGTGAGTTGATTTTTTTGCATAGTTCCCCTATTGCAAATTCGGGATCAGATTATTTAAGTTTAAGTTAGCTAAAGAACAATGATATACTGATGAGAGTTTTTCAACAACGCAATTAATCACAATTTACTATTAATAACACAAAAAATACTCAATAAAGCGTATGCCTAAACTGGTTCTTTTTAATAAACCTTATAATGTACTGTGCCAATTTACGGATACCAATCCTCAGCATGCTACTAGCAGAGAAAATTTATCTGACTATTTACGTATTGATAAAGTCTACCCTGCTGGTCGTTTAGATCGTGACAGTGAAGGCTTGTTATTGCTCACCGATTCAGGCACATTACAGCACCAAATCGCACACCCTAAACAAGGCAAAGAAAAATCCTATTGGGTTCAGGTAGACGGCCGTATCAGTAAAGAAGCCATCAAAACATTGCGTCAAGGTGTACGACTCAAAGATGGTTGGACACAGCCTGCAAAAGCACGGATCATTGAGCAGCCCGATATCTGGCCTCGAACACCACCAGTGCGTTTTCGCAAGGATATTCCCACCAGTTGGTTAGAGCTAACTATATCTGAAGGTAAAAATCGTCAAATCCGTCGCATGACCGCAGCGGTTGGTTTTCCGACATTACGTTTAATACGCCACCAAATTGCCCATTGGTCATTACATAATTTACAACCCGGCGAGCATTTGGTTTTATCTATTTAGATACGACCTGCCTGTTTAAATTAGCACAAATCATCCCCATATTCCCTACATATTAATAAATAAAACCTCATACGTAGGTACTTAAGGGTAACTCTGTGTTTACGGAGGAAGTTTTTGCCACATGGATGTGGCAATAAAGCCTCCATGGATGGATTCACGGCGTCTTGTGTCGTAAACACAGAGTTATCCTAGCTCAAAAGTGCTTAAGTGCCTACCTATGAATAAAACCTAGACAAATGAAACCGAATTGAGTTTTATATGAGCAAACAAACATCACCTCAATCTACTCCTATGCCTATTGTGGTCGGTCTCTCTGGTGGCGTCGATTCATCGGTTAGCGCCTTATTATTAAAACAACAGGGCTATGATGTCTCCGCCATTTTTATGAAAAATTGGAATGAGGATGATAAAGACAGCTATTGTCCGGCAGAAGAAGATTTTGCCGATGCCCAAAGCATTGCAGCCGAACTGGATATCCCCTTTCATGGCGTCAATTTTGCCCCTGAATACTGGGATAAGGTATTTGCTTACTTCTTGTCTGAATACAAGGCTGGGCGTACTCCCAACCCCGATATATTATGCAATAAAGAAATTAAATTTAAGGTCTTTTTAGACTATGCACTCAGTCAAGGGGCAAGTAAGATTGCCACAGGACATTATGCTCGTGTCAGAGAAGAAAATGGCCAGTTTTTTTTATTAAAAGGCAAAGACAATAATAAAGATCAAAGTTATTTCCTTTACACCTTAGGCCAATACCCTCTGTCCAAAACATTATTTCCTATTGGGGAACTCGATAAACCTGAGGTGCGACAATTGGCTGAACAATACCAGCTAGCCACATGGGATAAAAAAGATTCTACCGGTATTTGTTTTATTGGCGAACGCGATTTCAAACAATTTCTCAGCCGCTACTTACCTGCTCAGCCCGGTAATATGGTCACACCTGAGGGTGAAATTGTTGGTCAACATCAAGGCCTAATGTACCATACACTAGGTCAACGTAAAGGATTGGGCATTGGCGGTCGAAGTACCAATAGCTCAGGGCAACCTTGGTTTGCCGCACAAAAAGATCTAAGCAATAATCAACTCATTGTCGTTCAGGGTAAAGACCATCCCTTGTTATACGCCAAACAATTAAGCGCATCAAAATTGCATTGGGTCAGTGGTCAAGCACCTAAACTGCCCTTACAATGCAAGGCTAAAACTCGTTATCGCCAAGCCGACCAAAGCTGTACTATTTATTCATTGCCTGATGGTAACGACATAGGTAATACAGAAGAAGGATCAAGCTGTATGGTAAAATTTGACGAACCACAATTTGCCATTACTCCGGGGCAATCCGTGGTATTTTATCAGGCTGATATTTGTCTTGGTGGCGGCATTATTAATTAATCGTTATATAGAAAACAGTGAAGTAAGCAAAGTGAGCAAAGAACAATTAACACGTCTTGAAGAACGAACCATTGCACTGGCAGGAATTTTTCAAAATTGTCATCAAGTACAACAACTTGCCAGTAAAGGTAGGGTTGATCCCTATTATATGGATATTGCTGTACAAGCTATTTTAAATACCAATCCCGACAATAGTTTGTCTATTTTTCAGGGCATTAGCGGTATTCGAGACGGGCTAGGTTTAATCAGCCAACAATTAGGCCATGCGAATACACCACGGGATATGGACTTAACTCGATATTCTATTAGCGTCCTCTTTTTAGCAAATAAGCTACTTAAAGACAAAGTCATGCTAAAAAAACTGAGCAGTGGCATTGAAAAAGCACAGGGACAAGTAGCACATTTTGGCCATGACCATACCAATATTTATGCCAGTTTAGGTGGTTTATATGCTGACACCATCAGCCAATTACAGCCTCGTATTATGGTATCAGGTGAGTCTGAAATCTTAAATAACAGCGATAATGCCAATAAAATACGCACCTTATTACTAGCCAGTATTCGCTCAGCGGTGCTCTGGCAACAACTCGGTGGTAGTCGTTGGCAGCTCCTATTAAAAAGAAAAAAAATTGTTGCCACAGCTAAGCAATTAGCCATTACAAATAGCCACTGATAATTTAGTGGAACTTTTGTTTTTTTATTCGGTCTATAAGAGCAAAAGTAACTTTAACAACCTAAATCTAATCGACTAACAAGAATTAAATATTATGAGTTTATATCAACAAATCACCCACGCTAGAGATTGTTTAAGTAAAAAAATTATTGGTCAGCAAGCACTGGTAAATAAACTATTTATTGCCCTCTTAGCAGATGGGCACTTATTAGTTGAAGGTGCTCCCGGATTAGCCAAAACAAGAGCCATTAAAGAGTTAGGCGATCTTATTGAGGCTGATTTTCATCGGGTACAATTTACCCCTGACTTATTACCCGCTGATCTGACTGGAACTGAAATTTATCGCCCTCAAGATGGCTCTTTTCATTTTCAAAAAGGCCCTTTATTTCACAACCTGCTCCTTGCTGATGAAATTAATCGGGCACCAGCCAAAGTGCAATCAGCTCTATTAGAAGCGATGGCAGAAAACCAAATCACCGTAGGTCGAAAGACCTATCCATTACCCAAACTTTTTATGGTCATGGCCACACAAAATCCAATTGAACAAGAAGGTACTTACCCTTTGCCAGAAGCACAATTGGATCGCTTTTTAATGCATATCAGTATTGATTATCCTCAAGAGGATGCTGAAAAAGCCATTTTAGAGCTTAATCGTAAAGAAGCTCAAGAAGACTTGTTAAAAACCAGTAATACACCTGATAAAAAACCTCAAGAAGCTCAGATATCACAACAAGTTTTATTTGCTGCTCGTCATGAAATTCTTAATATTCATATGAGCGAAGAAGTAGAAGACTATTTATTAAGCATTATTTTAGCCACCCGAGACGCATCAGCCTATGATGAAGATTTAGCCTATTGGGTAAATTATGGGGTCAGTCCAAGAGCCACCATTGCCTTGGATCGTTGTGCGCGTGCCCACGCTTGGTTAGCAGGCAAAGATTATGTTGCTCCTTCTGATATTCAAGCAGTGGTTGCTGATGTTTTTCGTCATCGACTCTTATTATCCTTTGAAGCTGAGGCCAATGGTATTGACAGCGACTATTTTATTGAGCAATTACTCAGCTATATTGCTGTTCCTTAACATAATTTCTTTAAAATAAGTGTAAATGAGCCAATACTTCTATGAGTCGCTTAAAAGATAAACAGACTAGAAATAAATACCAAGCTAAGGATGATAAGTCAGCTTACTCCCCAATAATGCTTGATTTACAGGGTCTAATACAACTGCGCTATCAATCAACACACCTGTCTCTAGGTTCACAACGCAAAGCCTATTCATCATTATCTGGCAATTACACATCATCATTTAAGGGACGGGGTTTGAATTTTGATGAGGTTCGCCCCTATCAACCTGGTGATGATATTCGTAATATTGATTGGAATGTAACCGCCCGTACTGGCATGACACACACCAAAGTATTTAAAGAAGAACGTGAGCGCCCCGTTTTTATTATTGTTGATCTGCGTAAAACGCTATTTTTTGGTACCCGTCACTGTTTAAAATCAGTCACAGCAGCCAAAGCGGCAGCATTATTTGCATGGGCTGGTGCTGACAATAGTAATCGTATTGGAGGCTTAATCTTTGATGATAATTGCCATGTGGAAATGCGTCCTAAAGGAGGCCATCAAGGCGTTGTACAATTTCTTAAATTACTTCATGACTTTCATAACCAGAGCATTGAAGTACTACAAAAAAAGCAAGCAAAAACCAATGAACCTCCGATAGAAGAGATGGATGTCAATTTATTATTTGCCCGCATGAAAAAAACAATTCATCCCGGAAGTATTGTCTTATTTGCCAGTGATCTGCATCATTTTGACACTGATTTTACACTTCATATTCAATACTTGTCCCGACACAATGATGTCATCATGGCACATATTTATGATACCTTTGAACGCCAACTGCCTCCCTCTGGCCTATACGGAATTAGTAATGGCACACAATCACAAACCTTGGATGCCAATGACAGTACATTACAACAATCATTTGCCGAATCATTTGTACAAAAAAATGAAGTCATAGAACAATTTTGTCTAAGCAACCGTATTCATCTTATTCATCTAGCCACGGATGACAGCGTTGCCGAACAATTTTTAGCCGCTCTGGGTAAAGACTCTTCTGTACGCCGAGTAGCAAGGAGTCGCCATTAATGCCTGCCGCTCATTCAACACCATTACAATTTGATCCTAATAAATTAGCAGATATTCAATTACCTAACAGCATTTCTGCTTGGCCTATTGCCCCAGGCTGGTGGCTACTATTATTGCTGATAGTCTCTCTTATTGGGCTGCTTATTTACTTGATTAATAGAAAACCAAAGCCCAAAAAAGCCAAAACCAAACATTTAAAGACTCAAGCTATGCAAGAACTGGAAATAATAAAAAAATCATATCAAGCACAGCCTGATAATAAAAATACCACCCACAAAAGTGTTAAACAATTGTCTATATTGCTGCGCCGTTATGCTCTATCTATTTTTAAACGAGAGCAGGTTGCAGGCTTAACTGATCAACAGTGGTTATTACTTTTAGATAAGATTTATAATAACCATAAATCCAAAAACCCACAAGAAGTACATCTATTTTCAGAAAAATACGCTGAATTACTCACACAGGTTCCCTATCAAACAGCTCAAACAGGAATTGATCATGTCTTATTGAACGAATTATTCGCCAGTGCTGAAAAGCTAATTTCTCATAGTGCTCATTTCTTTGCTACGAAACAATCCCAACAGGGCTTATTAGAACAAGAAAATGCCACCGTGGAGCATAACCATGTATAGTTTTGACTGGCCTTGGATCTTTCTCTTATTACCTCTGCCAATACTTAGCTATTGGTTAAGTAAAACCACTGATAGCGAACAAAGACAGGCATTACGAGTGCCTTTTTACACTCAAATTAGCCAATTAAGCACACACCAAAATAAGCCAGCCTTAAATACCTTTTCACCACTTCTCATTTTGGCTTTTTTTGCATGGATTTTTTTACTCATTGCTTGTGCACAACCCAAGTGGTCAGGTGACGTGATTGAAATTCCCGTTAGCGGTCGTGATCTTATGCTGGCGGTTGATATTTCCGGTAGTATGGATACTAAGGATATGTTTTTTGCTCAAGATGCGGTTAATCGGCTAGTGGCGGTTAAGTCAGTCATTTTACCCTTTATTCAACAACGTAAGGGCGATAGACTTGGGCTGATCTTATTTGCCGACAATGCCTATTTACAAACACCTCTAACCTTTGATCGTAAAACCATTGAAAAAATGCTTTATGAAGCCTTTATTGGCATGGCGGGTAAAAGAGCAACAGCCATTGGTGATGCCATTGGCTTAGCAGTAAAACGCTTAAAAGATCTACCGGCAGACGAAAGTAATTCACGCGTCCTTATTTTATTAACAGATGGTTCTAATAATGCCGGAATTGATCCCGTCACCGCAGCAAAATTAGCCAAACAAATTGGCATTAAAATATACACCATTGGCTTTGGTGCGGATGAAATGATTATCCGTTCTTTTTTTGGTGGTCAGCGAGTGAACCCATCACGAGATTTAGATGAAAAGACATTAAGAAAAATTGCTCAACTAACAGGTGGGCAATATTTCCGTGCCAGAGATACTCAAGAACTGCACAAAATATATCAATTATTGGATCAACTTGAACCAGTAGAATCTGATAATTTAAGCTATCGTCCTAGCAAAGCATTATTCTACTGGCCATTAAGTATGGCTCTTATCTTAAGTCTATTAATCATTTTTTTACAATGGTTTCGTGGCACACCCTTAGCTCAAAAAATGCTGAAAAAAATCATTTATAAACAACAACAATATAGAAACTGGGAAATTAAAAAGGAGCATAATAATGTTTGATGCTTTTCATTTTCTTCGTCCCGAATGGTTTTACGCTTTACCTATTATTGCCCTGATGTTATTTTCATTGTTAAAACGTTCTGCCAGACAAAGTGGTTGGGAAGACGTTTGTGATGCTGAATTATTACAGTTTCAATTGATAAATCCAACAATAAAAAAGACTTCATCATGGCAGTGGTCGCATTGGAGTATTCCACTATTATTTCTTTTAACCATTATTGCCTTAGCTGGCCCTACATGGGAGAAAAAAGATCAGCCAATTTTCCAGCAAGGACATGCTCTAGTAATACTCTTTGATTTATCCCTATCAATGAATGCTCAGGATATTAAACCCTCACGTTTAGAGCGAGCCAAGTTAAAACTTATTGATATTTTAAAACAGAAAAAAGAAGGCCAAACCGCCTTAATTGCCTTTTCTGGTGATGCCCATGTTGTGAGTCCTTTAACTATTGATAATAAAACCATTATTTCTTTATTGCCCGCATTAGATACTTCTATTATGCCATTATCTGGCTCTGATATTCTTGATGCTTTAAAAAATGCAAAAAAATTATTCCAAAATGCTGGTTTTAGTCATGGGGATATATTGTTGATCAGTGATGGCATTGATCCCACACAGCAACAAGAATTAGAAACATTAACAACTCAATTATATAAACAAGGCTATCACCTTTCTATTATTGGTGTTGGTACATCTTCAGGTTCTCCCATCCCCAAACAAGATGCGGACGGTTTTGTCAAAGATCAATCCGGCCAAGTTGTCTTAAGTCGTCTCTCAAGTCAGTCGTTAGAAACACTGAGCACTCTTGGTGGCGGTAGCTACCATAAGCTGTCTTTGGATGATAGTGATTTTAAAGAGCTTATTAATCAACGCACTAGGGTTGATGATGCCATCATTAAACAAGATAATCAAATTGAACAATGGGTAGATGCTGGTGCTTATTTAAGCTTAGCATTAATCCCTCTGGCTTTATTTGGTTTTAGAAAGGGTCTCTTAAGTATTGTTATTATTATTATGTTCTCTCCTGCTTTATTTATACAACCAACATATGCCGAACAAGTCAAACAAGAGACTGAGCCAAGTACATGGCAGAAACTTTGGTCAACAGAGGATCAATTAGCTCAAAAAGCATTTAATAATAAAGACTATTCCCGTGCTGCTCATTCTTTTAAGGATAAAAAATGGCAAGCCAGTGCTGAATATCGTAAGGGGGACTATGACAAGGCAATAATGCATTATTCTCAATTTGATGATGCAAACAGTCTTTATAATAAGGGCAATAG
Organism: Gammaproteobacteria bacterium; assembly: GCA_015488755.1. Lineage (GTDB taxonomy): Bacteria > Pseudomonadota > Gammaproteobacteria > GRL18 > GRL18 > GRL18. The sequence continues at coordinate 9,922 of WFNB01000054.1, forward strand.
CTTAGCTAATTTAAAGAAATTTGACCAAGCGCTTGAAGCCTATCAGCAAGCATTAAAAAAACAGCCTAACTTTAAAAAAGCCCAAAAAAATGCTGACTATATGAAAAAAATTATTGAGCAGCAGAAGAAAAATCAATCTAAAAAGAACTCTGACAAAAACTCTGACAAAAAAAAGAGTGATCAGAATAAAAAATCAGCTAACAAGCAAGACTCAGACAAACAAAAAAACAAGTCGGATAAGGGTAATAAATCATCTAAAAATGAGCACGATAAATCTCAAGAAAAAAATAAGCAAGGCTCTAATTCTCAAGACAATAAAAGTGATGCCGATAAAAAAAAGAAAAAACAAAAACAACCGTCACAGCAGAAAAATCCTCAGCAAAGCGATCAACAAAAAA
>WFNB01000055.1 GCA_015488755.1 Gammaproteobacteria bacterium
AATTTGGTGATACTTGCATGCTTCCAATTCAGAATATGGTTAATTTGCTAGGCGCTAAGTTGTAGTAGCTCAGACTTCATCTATCAGCTAATATAACGATGAGCCAGACCATTAGGGTTATCAATCCATTGTGTGGTCTTTGGATGCCACCAAAACCCAAAACTGCCCTCCCATTCGCCATGGCGCTGTTTTGCAATATTCAAATAGCAATCAGGATCACTGGGATTATAAATTTGTTTTTCTCTGATTTTCTTTTCTTTTAATTTATTACGATAAACAAGTATTAAGTTATCTGTTAAATCAACCAGCTCACCTGCTCCTTTAGTTGAAAATTTATCGGGTATATCAGTTTCATATGATGATTTACGTGTATGATGAACAATATGAATATGAATTTTGTGTTCTTTTGCTGCATCTTGGACTGTATTGAGAAACCTTTTTTGTGGTTTAAAGTGGACCCCATTGTCAAGACAACTTCTTTAAATATTAAGATATAACTCTGTTGTTTATTTATAGTATTAGTTGTAGTAGCTCAAATCTAACCTGACAGACACCTTAAAAAAATGGGTAACTGTCAGATGAAGTCTGAGCTACTACACATAAAAATAGGATATCTGTGCATTTAGCTTATCTGTTTAGGTATTTCTATCAGTACCTGTATACCTTTAGGATTAAGAGGAATAAGCTCTACATGCCCTTTATGTTGCAAGACAATTCTTTTTACAATAGCCAAGCCTAAGCCCGTCCCTTTAGTATTGCGAGCCTTATTTGCTCGAGTAAAGGGTTTAAATAATGTACTTGGAATAACATCAGCAATCCCCTCTCCATGATCAATAATAGCAAGAGTAAAACTTGATTTTGTCTGTTTAACGACTACTTCTATAGGAGGTTTGCCATAATGCAGGGCATTTTCAATTAAATTTGTGATCACTCGTTTTATATTATTTTTTTCAATACACACGTCAAAATCATCATTTAGTTGCAATGAAATATCAATACCATCACTCTGATAACGTTGCACGATAGGCTCAATTAAGTCTTTTATACTAATAAATTGCTTATTTTTCTGAGAGTCTGACTTGGAATAATCAATGAACTGCTGAATAATCATTTGCATATCATCAATATCTTGATTCATTTCGCCGATAAGGTATTGGCTCTCTTCAGGAAGCATTTCGATAGCAAGCCTCATACGCGCAAGCGGGGTGCGCAAATCATGGGAAATACCAGCCAGCATAAGCTCTCTATCTTGAGCAAGTTCTTGTACATTGGCTGTCATTTGATTAAATGACTTGGCCAAGTTAACCATTTCAATACTGCCTGTTTCTGCTAGTGGCTGAGGTTTTAAGCCTTGACCAAATTGTTCACTCGCTTGCATAAAAGCTTTAAGCGGTTTAGCCATTTGTCTAGCAACAATGAAACCACCCAACATTGAAATACAGCTAAATAAAGCAATTAATGAAGCAAATAATATTGGCCCATTAGCATTAATTATATTGATGGGAAAACCTAGCCAAAGCCTATTATCCCCAGTTACTTTAATCCATAAATATTCAGGCTTAGCCTGATCAAGTAGAATGGCTGTATCATTACCTAATATCTCCTGAATGTAGTCTTTCAAACGTGTCAGAAAGAAAAGACGAGGGATGGCGATATTTTTAATACCTTGCATTTGGCGTACAACAATAGGACTGTCCTGATAAATTGTTTGTAAAATATGAATTTGCTGATTTTTATCCGGTATTTCCAAGCTCAGCTGTTCAATGGTTTTAATTTGTGTGACCAAAGCATGAGCCATATAGGAAGCACCAGGATTAATAACCATAATCCTCATAATCACAACACTGGCAATAAGATTGATAAGAAAGAGACCCGCGATAAACAAAGCCATACGACTGAATGATGTCCTAGGCAATATCATGCTTGTTTTTTGCCTTCTGGAATAAAAACATAGCCATGTCCCCAAACTGTTTGAATATAATTAGGCTTAGATGGATTTTCTTCAATTAATTTTCTTAAGCGAGAAATCATCATATCAATGCTCCGATCAAAGGCACTATGATCTCGTCCTTTGCTTAGAGTCATTAATTGATCTCTTGAAAGCGGACGATGGGCATTTTCAGCCATAACTTTGAGCAAGGTAAACTCAGCTGTAGTGAGATCAATATCAATGAGTGTTTGATGAGTGTCTTTTTGTTGCAGTCTGCGTAAATCAAGATCCAAAGTAAAATCACCAAAAAGTATCACTTGTTTATTCGAAGTATTCTCTGATGCTGTTTGCTTACGCCTCAAAATTGCATGGATCCTTGCAACCAGTTCTTTAGGATTAAATGGTTTGGCAACATAATCATCGGCTCCTAATTCTAAGCCAATAATCTTATCATCATCATCCCCTTTAGCTGTCAGCATAATGATACCCACATTAGGCAGTTCTGAACGAACCCGTTTACACAAGCATAAGCCATCTTCTCCGGGCAACATAATATCCAATACCAGCAAGTCAAACTCATGCTGCATCATAATAAGATCCATTTCTGAGCCATCTTCCACACAGGTAACCTTAAAACCTTGCTGAGTAAGGAACTTTTTTAATAATTCCCTCAAACGGAGATCATCATCAACGATAAGAATTCTTTTGTTTTCCATACTTTTATACTTTTTATTATTAGCCAAAATTTTACATTCAGTATTAATACCTGAATTCCAAGTATCAGTTTAGCCTACTTTTTAGGCTCTTTTATAGAATTATTACACTTTGTTACAAATTGCAATAAAGCAGACAAAGTTCAATTACATTTCCCGCTTAAAGTAGAACTCAGATTGAAAACAAAGGATTAGACAATGAAAGAAATAATTATTGCAACCACCTTGGCTCTCAGTTGTAGTCTTGATGTTAGTGAGCAATCTGTAGAAGTAACAAAAACAGAGCATGATAACAATCAGGAACAAATAATAAGCCCAGAGTTGCAACGTTATTTCAAGGAATTTAATCAACAACGTCATTTAATAGCAAAAATGCTACACGATTAAATTTTTTAGTCTACCATTAATAAACAACTCTAATAATACTAGAAGGAAATACTCTTATGAAAATCGCTACTTTACTTGTTACTGCCACCTTAGGTCTTGCTTTATCAACATCAACTGTTTGGGCTGGACGTTTTTTTCAACAAAATAGCTCTGGAGGCTATACTGGCGGGCAAACTTCAGGTTTTAAAGGGCAAAATGGTGGGTTTGCTAGAGGCCGTGGCTATACAACCGATGGGCAAGGCAATGTTTCCAGCACCAGTGGCTCGGCTTACAAAGGAGAAAATGGTCAAGGTTATCGCAATAGCAAATTCACTAGAAATGCGGATGGTTCATCTAATATGCAGTCTACTCGCAATATTCAGGGCAATAATGGTGCGGGTACGAATTCAACAAGCAACGCAGGACGTAATTCAGATGGCAGTTTTTATGGTAATAAAAACACTTCAGCCAGTAATGCCAATGGCGGGACTTATAATGGTTCAACCAGTTATGATCAAAATACAGGCATTACCCGTACTCAAACTTGCACAAACAACTCAGGTCAAACGGTAGCCTGCCCTTCTTATTAATAGTCTTTCTATCCTCTAGATATAAAACTACTTATACCTAGAGGATAAGCTCTGAATTATTCTTCGGTAAATTAAACTTATCATCATAAGTCACATTAGTAAGATATAACCCACCGGGAGGCGCTGTTTTTCCTGCAACCTTTCTGTCTCTAGCCTGCAACACATCCAAAGCCCATTTAGGTTCGGCTTCACCTGCCCCTATGGTCATTAACACGCCAGCAATATTTCTTACCATATGATGTAAAAAAGAATTTGCCTGAATATCAATATAAAAATAGTTCCCATTTTGGGATATATTAAGAAAAAAAACCGTTTTTACAGGGCTTTTTGCCTGACAGTTTACCGTTCGATAAGAATCAAAATCATGCTCACCGACAAGGTATTGAGCTGCTTCTTGCATACGAGATAAATCAAGAGTTCTGGGGTCCCATGAGACACAATGTTTTATAAAGGTAGGTCTTATATCTCGTGAAAAAATAATGTATCGATATTCTCGACGCTGTGCTGAAAAACGAGCATGAAAGTCATCTGACATATCACGGGCCCATAAAACACTAACATTCTGCTCACATAAATATCGATTGGCACCTAATACCCAAGAACTCATGGAACGTTTGGCATTGGTATCAAAATGAATAACCTGTCCTGTTGCATGAACACCGGTATCTGTCCTACCTGCTACTTGAATTTTTTCAATTGTTTCATTGGCTATTTTACTTAGAGCAATTTCAAGTTTTTTTTGAACAGTAGCCACATTCCCTTTTTGAATTTGCCATCCAGAAAAAGCTGAGCCATCATATTCAATACCAAGAGCAACACGCATAAATTAAACCAAAATTATAAAGAAACAAAAAAAAGGAAGCACAAACCAATTGGAAGTATAAATTGAGTCGCCATGGGTGCATCCAAATGTGTGATGACATAAGACTGACCAGAGGTTGATTCTGACTCTTTTAAAATCTCAAGCAAAATTATACCCGAATGTTTTATAAGATGGGTAAATGCCTGATGTTTTTGTTTGATATTATTGATAATTACATTTTTTGAATAGCTAATAGGCTGCAATGGGTGGTTATTTTTATACTGAGTTAATTTCTGTGAGAGCACTTCAATATATTCTAGTGTTATCACTGCCCTAAGTAAAAAGAGGCTAATATCTATTTTTAATAATTTCAGTGGTGAAAATAACCAGAGCAATGCAGACAAAATTTCCTCTTTCAATGTATTTTTAATAAAAAGATTAACCGCAAAAATAATAACAACTAAGAGTAAAATACGAAATAAGCCTAAGGTAAGTCCTTCGTTTATATAACTAATGGTTTGTTGGGATGCTTCCAAATGAGGGGTATAGTAATAGTAAATAGTAATTATTGAGAGGAAAAACCATTTAAGCTTGCTTATCATTTTTATGGCAGAAGCCCATAAATGAGAATTTAGGAGATAAAAAGGAAGTAAAAGAAACACCCCTATAAAAAGGGTTTGCCAACCACCCTGCGTAATAAAAACTGAAAAGATCATAAGGTTAACAATTTTTATTGCAGGATGCATTGGCTCAAATTAAATCATAGTTTCTAAAATAGCTTATGAGGTTTGCTTTAAAAGCTCTTGTGCTTGAGCTTTTTGCTCATCATCACCTTCAGTTGCCACTTCATTTAAAATGCTACTTGCTGATTCCATGTCACCCATATCAATGTATGCCTTTGCCAGATCCAACTTGGTACCAACAGCATCAAGTTCAGAAAAGTCATCATCCAACTCATCAAAGTCCATAGCACTATCAAGAAGATCTAGGTCATCTGTAGAAGCAAGAGATTCTTCTATAGCACTATCATCCAACTCTAAAGGATCATTTGAAATAGGAGCTTCATCTAGTTCAAGACTGTCCGCTTCAAGTTCAAGACTGTTCTCATTCAATTCAAGACTGCCTTCATCCAGATCAAGACTATCGTCTTCCAACTCAAGGCTATCGTCAAGACCAGCACCTAGTTCAAGGCCTTCTTCAACCTCTTCAAGGCCATCATCTAAATCACCATCAAGCTCTAATGTATTGCCATCGAATTCAAGGCTAGCTTCATCCAATTCAAGGCTATCATCTAGCTCCAAGCTATCATCTAAATTAAGAGTGGCTTCTTCTATTTCTTGAGTATCATTTTCAGTAATATCATTATCTAAATTAAGATCATCAAGCGATAAATCCATATCATCTGAATCACCTTCAATATCAAGGCCTAGATCATCATCAAGATCATCTAATGAAAATTCAGAGGTTTCTTCACCCAAAATTGAATCTTCATTGAGACTTATTTCTTCACTATCAAGAGATAAGTCATCACTATTATCATCCAAGCCATCCGTTATTGGGGGAGGTGTTGGTGTTGCCACCTGTTCTTTAGGTTGTTCTTCAAATGAGTCAGGCATATCAATATTAACATCTAATTTTTCAGCCCATGATTTTGCTTTCGTCCATTCTGTAGTCAGTTCAAAATCATCATTAGATTGTTTCAATAAACCTTTAACAACATCTGCCTGTAGTGCAAAGGCATCTTTTTGATTGTCACCATGATAGATTTCCAATAATTTCATTTGGAAGTCCATACGCTCAGGTTCTTTCTTAATAACACCTTGTAGTAATTCTTCAGCCTGCTGATATCGCCCATAAACCATAAAGACATCTGCTTCTGAAATTGGGTCTGCTTCAGTGTCATCAGGCTGTAATGATTCCATATCATCCGCAGAGAAATCACTCAAAAATGATGTTTCTGCATCGACTGCCAAAACTTCAGTTTTAGGTTCAATAAGTTCTGAGTCTTCCATGCTGAATTCACTTTCATCATCAGCAGGCATATTTGAATCAAGAATACTTTCTTCAAACTCTTCTTCTTTTTTACCTCGACCTCGTAAACCAAGCCAAGCAAGTAACAGCACCAGAACACCACCGCCACCAGCAGTATAAGGCAACATATCATCACCCAGTAATATATCAACAATGCCTTCTTCAGGTAAAGGCTTTGCAGGTTTAATTGGCTTAGGTGGTTTTTCGACAACAACTTCTGGCTTTGTCTCAGTCTCTGAAACTCCCATGGTTTCATTATCTGTTTCTGCATCAGTGTCAGAAACCCCCATAGTATCATTGTCTGTCTCAGATACTCCCATTGAGTCAGTCGATGTCTCTTCTGATAAGGAATTATCAGACTCATTTGTTGACACCTCATCACTATCATTATTTGGCTCAGATTCGTCCTGAGGTAAATCATTCTCAGTGGAAGTAGCCATTGCATCAGATGAATCATTGTCTGAACTATCTTGTCCTGATTCTTGTTCTGATGTGGTTCCCATTTCTGATTGTTCATCAGTTACTTCTTGTTCTTGCTGTTCTTGCATTTCTTTTTGCTTTTGCAAGGCAGCTAAACTTTCATCTTTTAGTTCAACTAAAGAGGTCTTAGTATCAAGTAAGGCTTCAAGCTCTTTAATACGATCTCTGAGTTCTTGATTTTGTATTTCTTTTGATTCAATCTCTTCATTGGCAAGCGCTAAATCCTTTTGTAGCTGTTTAGCATTACTGGACAATTCACCTTGAGCACCCTCAATGTCAGACTCACCTGAGCTAACAAGCTTAAGTTCTCCATCATTAGCTGTATTTTCAGTGCTCGCATCACTTCTATCAACTAAGTTGGCATTTTTTTCTTGCTGCTTACGAGTATTTTTCCAGCTCTGATATTGTTCTTTAACTTGAGTATTGGCCATTGAACGAGTAATTTGGTTCAATGTTTTAGGGTCTTTAATACGCAGCACATACCCTTTTTTCAGATTATTAATATTGTTAGCAATAAATGCATCAGGATTATCTCTTAGAAAAGCCATCATCATTTGCTCAACAGACACACCCTCTGGAGCCATAGATTTAGCAATATCCCATAAGGTATCATTAGCTTTTGTAGGACCGTAGTTTAACTCACCATCGACTAATTCGGATGATGGTTTTAAGACATAGTTACTGTTTTTTGCAGCGGATGTCTTTTTGTTTGAACGACTTGATTTAGTTGATTTTGACGCTCGTTTTACTTGAGCGACTTGAGATGCAGAAGCTGTTGTAACCGAACGTGTGTGCTTTTTTACAAATTCAGGCGGGTCAAGTAGCATAGTGTATTCTCTAAGCAAACGACCGGACCCCCAAGACGCTTCGATTAGAAAATTAGCAAAGGGTTCTTTAAAGGGTTTTTTTGTGGTAATGGCAATATAATTTTTGCCACCACGTTGAATGAGTTCAAATTTAAAACGCGAGAGATAGTCACTACGTTCTATATCAGCACGGGCATAGATTTTTTTAGCCGCCAGACCAACACGCAATGTATCAAGATCCTTTTTCGTCACTGAGTGAAGCGCTATTTCTGCCCTAAGAGGTTGGTTCAGTGATGAATTAACCTGTAGGTCTCCCATACCTAGAGCCCAACTGGCCATAGGTGACATTAAAAGTGATACGGTACATGCAAGGATTGATTTCCGCACTTGCTGGCTCCCTTAAATTTTATTCAGATCTTCTGATCTAGATTTATGATTTTTTCAAGCTTAATACAAACAAAAAAACGAATATTAGATACGCAATTATGTCTGACATACTCTTTTTTAGTAAATAAAATTATTTTTGTCTAATTTATCTTTGCTTAATACTGCTTCTAAGCAAATGACTCTGCTAATATTTTTATCTTTATTGTTGTCACTGTGTTGCCAAAATTACTGTCAAAAAATTATTATTACAAATCTGTCAAAAAAGTAATAAAAGCAAGATATTGACCAGTAAATTATCAGTATGATACCTATAATAACATCATTTTACAAAATAATAATTACTTTATTCTCTTTATTATTAGTATGTTAAATTAAAAAATTCAAGAAAAACATTAACTAGTTTGCAAAATTAGAACTTTTTGTTAAATAAATCACGTTTTTAACTATTTTTTAGAGTATTTTTTGGAATTATAAAAAATTTCTTGGAAGACTTAGGGACAGACAGAGATAGAAAATACCGGATGTATTTTGCTTATCTCTGTCTCAGTGAAGAGAACGTTATAGATAATCTTTAATTAAAATTTCCGCAATCTGCACACTATTTAATGCGGCACCTTTACGAACATTATCAGCAACAACCCACATATCCAAACCTCTGGGATGGGAGATATCTTCACGAATACGACTGACATAAACTGGATCATTGCTTGCACCTTCGGTCACGGCAGTGGCATAGCCACCATCATTACGCTCATCAAGGACTTCAATACCATCAAAGTCTTGCATTAATTGAGTGGCTTTTTCTGCGGTAATTTTTTCTTTTGTCTCAATATGAAGTGCCTCAGAGTGACCAAAAAAGACTGGTACACGAACGGCGGTTGGATTAACTAAAATCGAGTCATCTTCAAAAATTTTATTGGTTTCCCAGACCATTTTCATTTCTTCTTTGGTATAGCCATTATCTTTAAAGACATCAATATGAGGCAAGACATTAAACGCAATTTGCTTAGGATATACTTCAGCCTTAACTTCTTTAGTGTTAAGAATATTAACCGTTTGCGTAGCCAGTTCTTCAATAGCATTTTTGCCGGTGCCAGAGACAGCCTGATAAGTGCAAACATTAATACGCTCAATACCAACAGCGTCATAGATAGGTTTTAAAGCCACTAGCATTTGAATCGTAGAGCAATTTGGGTTAGCGATAATACCACGGTTTTTATAGCCTGCAATCGCATGAGGATTGACTTCTGGCACGACCAGAGGGATATCATCGTCGTAACGAAAATGGGCTGTATTATCAATAACCACACAGCCTGCCTCGGCAGCCTTAGGTGCATAAATTTCAGAAATACTACCACCAGCAGAAAATAAGCCAATTTGAACCTGTGAGAAGTCAAACTCACTAAGATCCTGAACGGTATACATCTTGCCCTTAAACTGAATTTTACTGCCGGCAGAACGAGCACTGGCCAGTGGGTAAAGGTTTCTTATAGGAAAATCTCTCTCTTCCAAAATCGCCATCATAGTCTCACCAACTGCACCGGTAGCACCCACTACTGCAACATCATATTCTTTGCTCATTATCTTATCCTAACTTAATCTATTTATTTAAAATATTATTCTAAGTTTATGCTTTTAATGCAGAAACAACAGCATCACCCATAGCCGAAGTGCCTACTTTTACATCACCTTCAGTATAAATATCGGCGGTTCTAAGGTTCTGATTAAGCACAGTATCAACTGCATTTTCAATTTTAACAGCCAGTTCTTCAGCACCTAGAGAATAACGCAACATCATAGCAACAGATAAAATAGTGGCTAATGGGTTGGCCATATCTTGGCCAGCAATATCTGGTGCTGAACCATGTATTGGCTCATACATGCCTTTTTGATTCTTATCCATAGACGCTGAAGGTAACATACCAATAGAGCCGGTTAACATCGCCGCACAGTCCGATAAAATATCACCAAACATATTATTTGTTACCATCACATCAAATTGCTTAGGAGCACGAACCAATTGCATGGCTGCATTATCAACATACATATGACTGAGTTCTACTTCTGGGTATTGCTGAGCCACTCGAATCATCACTTCACGCCAGAGTTCCGTACACTCAAGAACATTCGCCTTATCAATAGAGCACAGTCGTTTATCTCGTTTCATGGCGGTTTCAAAGGCCACATGAGCGATACGCTCCACTTCAGACTCTTTATAGATAAGCGTATTAAACCCTTGTTTTTCATTGTTTTCAAGTGTTCTAATTCCTCTTGGCTGACCAAAATAAATCCCCCCGGTTAACTCTCGAACAATCATAATATCTAGGCCTGAAACCACTTCTTCTTTTAATGTTGAAGCATGCGCTAATTGGGGGTATAAAATAGCTGGACGCAAATTAGCAAATAATTCTAATTCAGAGCGTAAGCCTAATAAGCCTTTTTCTGGTCGTACAGCAATATCTAAAGATTCCCATTTATAACCACCAACAGCACCCAAGAGTACCGCATCCGCTTCTTTAGCCAAATTTAAGGTTGCCTCTGGCAAAGGACTGCCACTATCATCATAAGCTGAACCACCCACTAAAGCGTGTTCCATTTCTACATTAAGGCCAAAATCCTTTTTGAGGCATTCAAGAACCTTGACTGCTTGGTCAACAATTTCAACACCGATACCGTCACCGGGTAATACTGCTATTTTTTTACTCATATTATTCTCAAATTAGTTTGCTAAATGTGACTAAAAAAGCCAAGGGGTAATTGCTTTTTGCTTTTCTTCATAGGCCTTAATATCATCACTATGTTCCAGTGTTAGGCCAATTTCATCCAGTCCTTCAAGTAAACAATGACGACGAAATTGATCCAGCTCAAATGATAATTCAGATGTCTTATTATAATGGATTTTCTGCTCTTGCAAATCCACCGTCAATTGCCCACCTTCATTGGCTTCGATAAAGTCAAATAAGTCATTGACTTGTGCTTCTGGCAATACAATCGGTAATAAGCCATTTTTAAAACAATTATTATAGAAGATATCAGCAAAACTGGGCGCAATAATAACCCGAATACCAAAATCTTCCAATGCCCAAGGGGCATGTTCACGAGAGGAGCCACAACCAAAGTTATCTCTGGCTAAGAGTATTTTGGCATTGGCATAACGTGCTTGGTTTAAAACAAAGTCAGGGTTAATTTGACGGGTTGAATTATCCATACCTGGCTCACCATGATCCAAATAACGCCACTCATCAAATAAGTTCGGGCCAAAACCACTACGTTGGATGGACTTTAAAAATTGCTTGGGGATAATCGCATCAGTGTCGACATTAACCCGATCCAAAGGCACAGCAATGGCTGTTATTTCAGTAAATTTTTCCATTCGTTTATTCCTCTAAAAAACAGCTTAACGTGCATCTATGCGTGTGAAATGCCCTGCAATTGCAGCAGCGGCAGCCATCGCAGGGCTGACTAAATGTGTTCTTCCCCCCTGTCCTTGACGCCCTTCAAAATTGCGATTGGAGGTGGATGCACAACGCTCTTGAGGCTCAAGACGATCAGCATTCATCGCTAAGCACATAGAGCAACCTGGTTCACGCCATTGAAAACCGGCTGCCAGTAAAATTTTATCTAGACCTTCTTTTTCTGCTTGTGCTTTAATCAAACCAGAACCAGGCACAACTAATGCCTGCTTAATATTTCCGGCCACCTGCTTACCTTTAGCAATGTGTGCAGCTGCTCGAATATCTTCGATTCTTGAGTTGGTGCAAGAGCCAATAAAAACCACATCCACAGGAATCTCATTAATCGCTTGTCCAGCCTTAAGTCCCATATAGTCCAAGGCAGCTTGCATGCCTTCTTTTTTAACAGCATCATTTTCTTGTTCAGGGTCAGGAATAAGCGCATCAATAGAAATCGTCATTTCTGGTGAAGTACCCCAAGTTACCTGAGGCTGGATATCACTCGCATCTAAGCTAATGATTTTATCAAAATAAGCCCCATCATCACTTTTAAAGTCACGCCAATAATCTACGGCACTCAGCCATTGTGCCTCTGTAGGCGCATACGCTCTGCCTTTAACAAAATCAATCGTTGTTTGATCAACAGCAATCATACCGGCACGAGCACCTGCTTCAATCGCCATATTCGAGAGGGTCATACGCCCCTCCATAGAAAGAGAACGAATGGCATCGCCAGCAAATTCAATGGCATAACCCGTACCACCAGCAGTACCAATTTTACCAATAATTGCCAAGATAACATCCTTGGCTGTTACCCCAGAATTTAACTTACCATTAACATCAATACGCATGTTTTTTGATTTTTTCTGAATCAAACATTGTGTCGCTAATACGTGCTCTACTTCTGAAGTACCAATGCCAAAGGCTAATGCGCCAAACGCACCATGAGTTGAGGTATGAGAATCACCACATACTAGAGTCATAGCGGGCAAGGTTGCTCCTTGCTCGGGACTGATAACATGGACAATACCTTGGCGAATATCACCCATTTTAAATTCAGTAATACCAAATAAGTCGCAATTCTCATCTAAGGTATCAACTTGTAATTTAGAAACAGGATCAATAATACCTTGTTCCCGATTCGCTGTAGGCACATTGTGATCAGGGGTTGCTAAATTGGCCGATAATTTCCAAGGTTGGCGATCAGCAAGGCGCAAGCCTTCAAACGCTTGTGGTGAAGTAACTTCGTGAATTAATTGCCGATCAATATAAAGCAATGACGTACCATCATCATTTTCACGCACCACATGACTATCCCATAATTTATCATATAAGGTTTTCGCCATAATCATTCTCTCCTGAAAATTACTTATTGTGCTTGTTATTCAAGTTGCTTTAATAATATCCTTTAACTTAAAATAACTCAAATTCAATTTATTAATATTTTGCATAACTTTTAGTTATAATATGATTGTATAGGATAATAATTGATTTAGGAGCTTAACTTGGATATCACTGCTATTAAGACCTTTTTATTGATTGCCAAAAAGCAGTCTTTTTCACTGGCCGCCGAAAGTTTGTATTTAAGCCAACCAGCCATTAGCAAGCGCATCGCTGCATTAGAGTCAGAACTTAATTGTAAACTATTTGATCGCCTGAAAAAAAAGAGCATTCTAACCGAAGCAGGACGCTTATTTTTACCTAGAGCAGAGAGTATAATAGAAGAGCTGAAACGCTGTAAAAATGATTTGGCCGATATGGGTAGCACAGTATCGGGTGAGTTGCTTATTGCCACTAGCCATCACATCGGTTTGCACTATCTGCCACCCATATTAAAACAGTATGTAAGTCAATATCCTCATGTTGATCTCAAACTTAATTTTATGGAATCAGAGGCTGCCTGTCAGGCTGTTGAACACGCTGAAATTGAGTTGGCAATTATTACCCTGCCTCTTAAGCCATCATCGACTCTTGATTTACTAGCAATATGGCAAGATCCTTTGGCATTTGTAGTGCATAACCATCATCCATTACTGAAGAAGCTACCCATAACGAATACCCAGCCACCCTATTATCAATTAAGCCCTAAACATTTACAGCAATTAACACACTACCCTGCCATACTTTCTGAAAAAGGTACGTATACCCGTGAATTGTTGGATGCTTATTTTATGGACTCTGAAATGAAAATACAGGTAAAACTATCCAATAATTTTTTAGAAACGATAAAAATGATGGTCAGCGTTGGGTTAGGCTGGAGTATTTTACCGCAAACATTGATTGATGAGACGCTCACCGAGTTATATATACCCAGTTTTCATGCTAAGCGTTCCCTTGGTATTGTCAGCCATAAAAGTAGGACTCTTTCCCTAGCTGCTCAAAAAATGGTTTCTCTAATTAACCTGAGTTCTGGATAACTGAATAAGTAAGGTATTGATTAGCCTGTATTTGTTACAGAAGTCGCCGCACCCCAAGAGTACTTCCTTCGGGCGTAAATACATCCTTGTAGGCTTCACTTTGGCATCCATGCCAAAGAGACTTCTTCCACAAACACAGGCTAATCAACATTCTGAAGTTATTTTCAATATCATCTCATCCAGAGTTCAGGTTAATTACTCAGTCTTCATCAAGAGTTATCAACCAAAAAAATTTGGCTGAAATTATTTATTATTCAAGAGTAGTTTAAATAAAATGGTTAAAACAGTAAATTAACAAGTCTTTTTAATAAAAATGTCATATTAAATGCGTAAAATGCTATTTCATTTTGTAAAATTGGGCGTAAACTCAATAAAAAGGTGATTTCAATCACATAAAAAAGATCAAAGAAACAGATATTAGTTTGTTAGCAATCTAATGGGGGAGTTTTATCATGAAGACATTCGTTAATTATGCAACATTGATTGCGTTATTATTAGCCAGCACAGCCATTTTAGCCTCTGAGGAAATACCTCAGGAGATCTATTCAGAAGATGTAATTAGTAATTTTGTGGGTTCAGAAAAATGGCAATTCTATCGTATTGACATTGACACACCGGCAAAGTTAACTGTAAAACTTCGTAAAATTGATAATAATGCAGATTTGTATGTATTACGCTCTAAAAAACCATCAAAAGATGAATTCTTATGTGCACCTAAGAGAGAGGGGCAATCTATTGAAACTTGTCGTCTCACAGCAAATGAAGCAGGCACTTGGTATATTGGTGTTCACAGTAAACAAGGCAGTCACTATCAATTAGGTGTAAAAGCCAAAGATATGAGTCTAATATCACAGGCTAGCCTCAATTTTAATTAATTACCTTCAGCCAAAATAATGAGTACCCGTCATTTTACGTAATAATAGAAAGCTTACAATCATTTGTACTGTTTCTTAGTATTAACAAGATTTATCAGGAAATAGTTCTCCATAAAGGGGTATTTCCTGATTTCTTTTCCAGCATATCCAAGTATTCTTCATGCATTTTCAGTTCCTCCTGTGTTGCATATTGAATCAGCGTACTTTGCCGGTTTTTATCTAATGCTCGAATTTCTTCTGTATTAGCTCCCTCTTCTGAGGCATCATCCAAGACCAAGCCAATTTGCCCACCGGTCATTGCTAGATAGACATCTGCTAGAATTTCAGAATCAAGTAACGCCCCATGTAATTGTCGATTACTATTATCAATAAAATAACGCCGACACAAGGCATCAAGATTATTTTTCTGTCCAGGATGCATATCTCTGGCCAGCTTAAGTGAGTCGAATATCTGACAATGTTGATCAATAGGCTTAATTGACTGACCCAGTTTTTTCTCTAATAAGACAATTTCATTGTTTAAAAAGCCAACATCAAAGGGTGCATTATGAATAATAAGTTGGGCACCCTTCACAAAGGTTAAAAATTCCTCATAAACATCAGCAAAAAAGGGTTTATCCTCAAGGAATTCATTACTGATACCATGAACTTCAAAAGCGCCCTGATCAACTTTTTTACTTTCAGGATTAATATACTGATGAAAGGTATTACCCGTTAGCTTACGATCAATAAGTTCAACACAGCCAATTTCAATAATTCGGTGTCCCTGTGAAGGCTCTAAACCCGTTGTCTCTGTGTCCAAAACAATTTGACGACTTGCCACGTTCTATAAACTCCTAAAATAATGATATGAATTGTTATCACTTAACTCTTGGATAAATCTACAGCAATAGTTTAATCACAAAGACTCGATGCCCTTATTGGCTAATTCATCGGCTCGTTCATTTTCAATATGACCGGAATGCCCTTTTACCCACTCCCAGGTAACACGGTGTTGCTCTACTAAGGCATCTAATTGTTGCCAGAGATCCTTATTTTTAACGGGTTTTTTATTGGCTGTTTTCCAGCCCCTTTTTTTCCAATTTGCAATCCATTGGGTGATCCCTTGACGTAAGTATTGTGAATCGGTTGTTAACACCACATCACAAGGGCGAGATAATTGCTTCAAGGCTTCTATGGCTGCGGTCATTTCCATGCGATTATTGGTTGTATTAGCTTCACCACCAAAAAACTCTTTTTCAGTATCTGCATATTTCAGTAATGCCCCCCAACCACCTGGGCCGGGATTACCTTTGCAGGCCCCATCCGTGTAGATATAAACAGTATTATTCAATGATTATTTTCCTTTATTTTTATATTTCAAAATACATCGGGCTGGTTCTGGACTATCCGCACTAATAATGGCCTTAGGGAACTTCCAACGTTGCCGGATGGGTGTTAGGGTAGAGACTCGCTTGGTGGCTAATAAGACATAAGCACCCGCAGGCAATACACTTGAAAAACGCCCTACTCGTTCCATAAAATCTAAGCGTGTTAATAGGGCTGAACGGCTCAAAGGGGGGCGATAAAAATGTTCCACAACGCATTCCACATCAAAACCAAGTAAACTCAGCCAGTCCCGCAATCGACGCTGACTAATTAATTGCCCACAGGATGGTAAGGGCGCTTGATAGGCATCACTATCAATTGCAATATGGCTTTTAATTTCCCAGTATTTATGCCACATACCCCATAAACTATAAGGATTAAAACCTAAAAAAATTGCCTTACCTTCGGCTACCAATACTCGTTCAACTTCTCTGAGAATTTGGTGCGGTTGCGGTTCAAACTCTAAGGTGTGAGGCAAAATTAAGGCATCAATGGACTGATTCTGTAAGGCTAATTGAGCAAAATCACCGACAATACAAGCATTATTATCATCCCCTTCAGTAATAATGGACTCAACAAGGCATTGCTGTGATGTTCTGGATATACCCAATAGCCCGCTGCTATCAAGACGACCTAATTGCACCAAATTATAACCAAAAACACGCTCAAGTAGGGTATCTAATTGCTGTTTCTCACTCTCTAGCAAGGTTTGTCCCAAGTCACTGAGATACCAATGTTTTACTTGATGCCAATGAGCAGACTCAGCCAATGCAGATGTCTGTTCAGCTTGCTTTGGCTTCTTAGTCGCCTTTTTTTTAGTACGAAAAGGCTTGAATATATTATTAAATTTATCCATATTTTTATTCGTTTATGTCATAATGCCCGGCTATGAATAAAGAAAACACCCATTCTCAATCGGTTATGCAAGTCACTTCTGTAACGGCTTTTGATGATAATTATATCTGGTTTATTCATGGTTTACCTGAAAATCAGGCTCAAAAACACATTATTATTGTTGATCCCGGTGAAGCTAAGCCTGTTATTGAGGCCATAGAAGAACATAAGT
>WFNB01000056.1 GCA_015488755.1 Gammaproteobacteria bacterium
AGGCTAAGGCATTAACCCCAAATAAAATGAGTAGTGATAAGACAAAGACATGACATTACAAGACAAAAATACCGTGATTATGGGCTGTGGCTTTATTGGTAAAAAATTAATAAAAGAATTGCTTAAGCACAATCATGGTGTAAAAAACGCTGCTAATCATCTTAGAGTGCTTGTTAAGACTGCTCAAAGCCAGCAACAATGTGAGGCTCTTGGCGTGGCCAGTTATCAACTTGATATGGATGATAAAGGGGCTTCCTTAATGGTGGATTTATTTCACAAACCGACAACTCTATATTATTTTACCCCACCGCCTGCACAGGGACGAGAAGACACCCGTATCCGAGCCTTTATACAATTGTTACAACAACAAACCAGTCAAACGATTAGCAAAATCATCCTAATCAGCACAACGGGAGTCTATGGTAATTGTCATGGTCAATGGGTGGATGAAAATACGCCCGCAAATCCTAGTGCTGATCGTGCCTATCGGCGCTTAGACGCAGAGCTACAGATGCAAGCCTATTGTGAGAAAATGGACATTGCTTTGGTTATCCTTAGAGTCTCAGGTATTTATAGTGCTGATAAGCTACCATTAAAGCGTATCCAAGCACAAACCCCAATTGTTTGTCAGCAAGACTCGCCCTATAGTAATCGCATTCATAGTGATGATTTAGTCACTATTTGTCTTAAAGCAGGACTGATGGATGTGAAAGGTATTTTTAATTGTGCTGACGGGCATCCCAGCACCATGTATGATTACTTTATCGCAGTTGCCAGAACAAATAATTTACCAGAGCCACCGAGTATTTCATTAGAGCTGGCAAAAACGCAATTATCAGCAGGAATGCTTTCTTATATGGCTGAGTCACGGCGTATTAATAACCAGAAGCTCTTATCAGAATTTAAGATCTCTTTACAATACCCTTCTTTAGAGCAAGGGCTAGCATCCTGAGTAGAGCTTGATATAGATCGACCTTATTTTGAAAAAGCCTTTCCTTTTTCAAGCGTTTTAGTATTATCTTATATTCCTGTTTAATAATGAGTGCCGATTCTCATGAGTTTAATTGATAACTATAATAGAACCATTAAATATTTGCGACTATCTGTTACCGATCGTTGTGATCTCCGCTGTTTCTATTGTATGCCCAAGGGCTTTGCCGATTATGAAGAGCCTGAAGAGTGGTTGACATTTGATGAGATTGAGCGGGTCATTGCATCCTTTACTCGTTTAGGGGTAAGCTCGGTTCGCCTCACAGGTGGTGAACCATTAGTACGAAAAAACTTACCTGAATTAGCCAAACGTCTTGCGGCCTTACCCGGTCTCGATGATTTATCATTAAGCACCAATGCGGTGAAATTAGGCCAATACGCTGAAGAGTTATATGCTGCTGGGATTTCACGAATTAATGCCAGTTTAGATACCGTTGATCCAGTTAAATTTAAAGACATCACTCAAGGAAAATTAGACAAAGTTGTCCAAGGGCTGTTGGCTGCCAAAGCGGCCGGCCTTAAGCCCATAAAAATCAACATGGTCATTATGAAAGGGGTTAATGACACCGATGTCGAAGCAATGGTTGATTTTTGTCAGCAACATGAATTTACCCTGCGTTTTATTGAAACCATGCCAATGGGTGATACTGGGCGTGATGCGGCTGATTATTATATTGATCTGCATGAGATTGAAGCACGCTTAGAGAAAAAATATGAGCTAATTCCAGCAGTTATGGCTGGAGCAGGCCCTGCTCGCTATGTTCAAGTTGCAGGTACAAATTTAAAAATTGGCTTTATTACCCCAATCTCCCAGCATTTTTGTGATACTTGTAATCGGGTGCGGATGGCCGCTACAGGGACATTGTATATGTGCTTGGGTGATGAGCATAAATACGAGTTACGCCCACTCTTGCGTAATGGGATCAGTGATGAGCAATTGGATCAGGTGATCCGAGAGGCGATTAATTTAAAGCCTTTTAAGCATGAATTTAATGAGAAACCAGAAAAAGTCATTCGTTTTATGTCCATGACTGGTGGTTAAGTTATAATTTTATCTTACTCAATAGCAAGTATTTTTCTATGTAAGTTTACTATCATTCCTACCGACTATGTATTAAGTTCTTACACTCAAGCTGAGTAGTTGCTAATATTCTTAATTATTTACATTTAATCTGATCGAGATCATAGCTTCATTTCCCTCAGCCACTTATATTGCTCGTTATGTTAACTTTTATCTGAATGGTTAGGTGGTAAAAATGGGTGTATCAGAAAACAATGCTCACTATGGGCACCGTTTGCGAGTGTATCGTAAAATTGGTGATGTCATCTATGATGAAGTCTATTATTTGACTGAAAATGGTAAATCTGTCAGCAAAAAACGGGAACGCGAAATTCGAGCGTTAGCAAAAGCACGAGATAAAGAGCTCTTGCAGTTTCAAGCAGAGTATCAGCAAGAATTAGATGCTGAAAATCCCATTAAATTCCATAAAGATGGCCGTATTATTGGTTTAACTCGTCAGCGTCAACAAGATAATGAGCGTGAGATTGATGTCTTTAAACTGCGCATACGCTTACCAGATGATAGTATCTCATGGGGCAGTATTAGTATTGACTTGCATGGCTTTGATAATGCCTTTGCACAGGCACTGGATCGCATCACACAACTATTAGAGATTAACAAGCGCACTAAAATATACCGACAAATGAAACAATCAAAAGAGGCCTACTTATAAGTAGTTTGTGCTTTCAGGCTTACATAAACATTTTGTAACTGTTCAGTAAGACTGACCGTATCCAGCCTACAAGTCGGTGTTTCAGGGGATGCTCAAGTACGTCCATGTAATGCTTTAATGAAAACATCCATGTTTTCATAAACCCCTGAAACACCGACTTGCACGCTGGACACTCTGTTCGAGGCATATAATACGCTTCTAAGTTACAAAATTATAAGTCTTTGAATTATAGATGTTTATATTTTTGTAACTTTTTGATGGTTGGCCGGCACGGTGTGGGTTGCTGAGTAGTTACAACATTTTTATTTAAGTCTGAATATTATCGTAAGACTAAATATCTAAATCATCTAAAAATGCTTGATTTTGCTCGTCTTTTGTTAAGCTTGAATCACTAAAACCGGTATTGCCCGGATCATCCAACTCAATAAATTCTGTACGTTCCATCGACATTTCAAGGTTAAATGTTTTATGGTTTGAGGTACGAAAAACAACTCTACGTGATTGTGGGCGTTCAATATTTGCATTGATTGAAAGGATCAGTTCTTTATTCACAACAAGCATTTTAGGCTGAGTTTGACTGATAGATAAAGACAGTTGATGTTCTAATTCACCTTGAAAGTCACCAACGATTTGGTTCATTAATTCGCCTAACACATTAGAAACATCATCCGAGGTGTGCTGGTCTGATATCTCATCATAAGAAAACCCCATTTGTTGCATATACGCCTGATAGATTTCTAAGGCGGCACCTGAGGACATATTAATAATAATAAGTCCAGAAAATGCCCCCTCAAAAAGTACAAAGCAACCAATATCAGGTTTTAAGCAGGTTTTGGTAATTTTTTGTACCATTGGCGAATAATGAATATCATTATTGGTTGTCTGGGTGAGGATTTTTTGTACCGCTTTACACAAGATAAGCAAAACATCTTCAGTGGTTTTATTTTTTTTTGCTACCTTTTTGGCAATCATTATGGCTATTCTCGTTTTTAAAATTGAATTGCTATTAATTATAGACACTTATCACTAAAATTAAAGCCAAACCGAATGTTAGTAAATAATAAGATCCTAATATTCTGGTATCTATGTTATACTCCATTTCCTATTTTGGTAAATTATTATTTTAATACAGCATATAAAATCACATGACTCCTTTTATTGATATTCATAGCCATATTATTCCTGGCATTGATGATGGTACTTGCACCTTAAATGATGCCATTGAAATGGTAGAATATGCCGCAAATAATGGTATTTCACATATGGTTATGACACCTCATATTCATCATGGGCGTTATGATAATGATAAACAATCAATTTCAAGACCCTTTATACATTTACAACAAGCCATAGAAAAAAAGCATATTCCTATTCATGTCGCATACTCTGGAGAGGTTCGCATCGGGGTTGAAATGATGGAAATGCTCATACAGAATAAAATTCCCTTCTTAGGTCAATATAAAGAATATCGGGTTATTTTATTAGAATTTCCTCATGGTCAAATACCACCGGGCAGTGATCGCTTGGTTAATTGGCTTATCCGGCGTAAAATAAAACCCATTATTGCTCACCCTGAGCGTAATAAAGACTTGCATGAAGACTTTACCAAGCTGGTGCCATTTTTAAAAGCAGGCTGTTTGCTACAAGTAACAGCCGCCTCACTCACAGGCAAGTTTGGCCAAAAAAGCCAGCAACTCAGCCAACTCCTTATTGAAAATAAATGGGCACATTTTATTGCTACAGATGCCCATAATATGAAACATCGCCCACCAGAACTTAGAGAAGCACATACTTTTCTTGTGGATATACTAGGGAAAATGGAAGCTAGAAAGCTGTTTTATGATAACCCATGGAGTATTGTAAAAAATAAATTCTAAGGCCTATTATTTCCTAGATTTATTAATCTTCCCACCGTTAAACCCTTGCTCTTTTTACCAGTAAGGGTTTTCCTGAGTTTATTGGCATGATAAAAAATGCAATAATACGGACATAAAGAACAAGGGTATTAATATGTCGGAAACAGGTTTCAGACACAAACAAGAAGCACATCTTTTTGATCAGGAAGCACTATCATCCTCTTTAAATCAGGTGAATGAGTTAATACTTATGGCTGATTGGAGTGGTATTGTTTTCTATGTTAATGAGGCTTATGAGGCTTGTACAGGCTATAGCCAAGAAGAAATTTGTCAGCAAAAAATAAGCCTTATTAGTTCCGGGCATCATGATAAGCACTTTTACCATGATCTTTGGCAGACCATTACTCATGGTCATCCGTTTACCAATTGTTTTATTAATAAAAGAAAAGATGGCAGCTTATTTTATGAAGAAAAAACCATCACTCCTATTTATGATCAAACAAATGAAATTGCTCACTTTATCAGTATCGGTAAAGAAATTCCCTCTAAAGAACACTATCAACAACGCTTAAGTCAATACATATATAAAGACCCTATGACGGGTTTAGCCAACCGCTTAAGTTTTATGCAAGAGCTTGAGCATAATGTATTACGTGCTTCACGAAATCATGGGGCACATTTTGCTCTATTTTTTATTGATTTGGATCATTTTAAGAGTATTAATGATACCTTGGGACATCAGGCGGGGGATCATATTTTAATTGCCACAGCAAAACGTTTAAGTGTTGCTATTCGTGAGGCTGATGTCTGTGCTCGTATGGGAGGCGATGAGTTTGCTATTATTATGGTGGATGCTGGAGAGGTTTCACATTTGGCCACCATGGCACGAAAATTAATTGAAAAACTATCACAACCAATTGATTATAAAGAAAACTCCTTGCATGTGAGTTGCAGTATTGGGATCAGTGTTTTCCCCAGAGATAGTAAAAATCTTGTGACACTATTAAGTCAGGCAGATGATGCCATGTATCGCTCCAAAAAATTGGGTGCTGGTAATTTCAGCTTTGCAGATAAGAGCCAGATGCATGATGACCAGCGTTTACAAATACTCAAGCGTGATATTCTCAGTGCTGAATACAAAGAACAGCTCACCTTGTTTTATCAACCACAAATTAACCTAAACAATACCAATATTGAACGCTATGAAGCTTTACTACGCTGGCAACATCCTCAATTAGGCTGTATTGAACCAGAAGAACTGTTACCTATCATTGAAAGCAGTGGTTTAATGTGTGAAATTGGTCATTGGGTGATCTCTCAGGCCTATCAGCAAATTCAGCAATGGCAGCAAGACTATCAACAAAATATTCATGTTGCTGTTAATTTATCAGGGCATCAGCTGATTCAAAGAAATTTTGTCGAGAGTATTGCTGTTATTATTCAAAATGAAGGGGCGCAATATGCCTCAAATCTTATTCTTGAAATTAATGAAAACTTACTTATTGGTGATATTGTTCAGACTATGGATAAGTTTAGGGGCTTGGAAAAAATAGGAGTCAATGTCTCTATTGATGATTATCGTTCAGGTCAAATCTCATTATCTGATCTTAATAAAAGTAATATCAAAACATTAAAAATTGATCGTAAATTTATCCAGAATATTCCCCATGATGATGAAGCAACGGCCATTGTGGATTCAATTATTGCTATTGCCCATGCGCTTAATATGAAAGTAACGGCTGTTGGTATTGAGCGTCAGGAACAATATGATTATCTAAAAAATCAAGACTGTGATTTAGGACAGGGTTACTTTTTTTACCCACCCATGCACAGTGTTGATATACAAAATGTATTTATTATAAACTCTGGGGGAAATACTTGATCACTATGAGTGTAACGGAAGTTACTGTTTAAATAGATGTATTTTTATAAGTTGTACACTTATGGACTATTAAGAGAAATTATCATGTGTATTGCTATTCCCTATGGTCAGCGTCCGATCAAAGAGTCTGAGCTTTGGTATCGTATTAGAACAAACGCCCTGTATATGCTGATGTCTGGGGCATTTATACAAAGCATTTTATTGGCCGGTTTTGAATGGTTAGTCTTAGCTCAATCGTGGTTAATCATAGAGCCGATTATCCCTAATGTTATTATTGTAATATACGGAATTTTGGTAGTAAGTAGTTTTGTATTTTTTGCTCTTAGCATGTTCTTTTATTCACAAAAAACCACTTTAGGTGATACGGAATATTTATATTATGGTGCCTTTTTCTTTCTCGCACAGATAAATAGTGTGTTTTTTTATATTGCCAGTTTTATTCATATCAGTCTACTCATTAGCTCAATACTTATCCAGATAGCACTTTTATTTTTTAACTTTAAACCACTTTGGCGAGCTTGGTTTTGGCTTGATAAGCGCTATAAAATTCATGCTCTAATGATTAATACGGTTTTCTTTTTATTCGTATTTATCCAGTTGTTATTATTGCTCTACCTTTTGTGGTTTTAATTTTAAAACCCTCTCCAGATGTTGCCATTGCGGTACATCTTTTGGCAAGCCAAAACGTAAGCCTTGCTTATTATCCAATAAACGAACCAAAATGCCATGATGTGCTAAGTGCTCAAACCATAGGCAACTCACTTGTGTATTATTAAAAAAGACCGTTTTAAATAAAGTGGTTCCTTTAATAAAAACAGCTCCTTTTTGAGAACAAAATCTCTGAGTTAATAGTGCTTCAAGTTGCTTTGCTGCATAAGCTAATTGTTCTATATTTTTCTCTATCCAATAGCGGTCAGATAAGGCTTTTTTTACCAGCCAACGAGTCGGCCCACTTACAGACCAAGGGCCTTGATAATAAGAAACTAAGGATAGTATTTCTTGTTGAGCAATAACAAAACCACAACGCACACCCGCTAAACCAAAAAACTTACCTATAGAACGTAAAACAATTAAATTTTTTCTATTAGGTATGGATAAATTCCTTAAGATACTTTGCTCTGGTGTTGAGTCCATAAAGGCTTCATCAATAATTAAATAAGCCTTATTGCTTTGTAATACAGCTAGCCATTTTTCTATTATAGAATAATGGATTACTTCACCTGTTGGATTATTAGGATTAATTATAATTAAGACATCCAGTTCACTAATAATATGTTCAACACGTTGACTGGTGAGTGCAATTAAATCAAAACCATAGCGCTGCCATTGAAAAGCATGTTCTGAATAACAGGGAGAAATAATACCAATTTTAGGTGTTATGCTATGTTCTTTATTAATATTCTTAGAAAGAATTTCTTGAAAAATTCTGGGTAATAACTGGATTGCCTCTTGAGTACCAGAGACCGTTAGAAGCTCTGCTACCTGATAATATTCTTGAGCAATTTTTTCCAACCCATCATCTATTTCAGGTAAGCGATTATAAATATGCTGAGGAATTTTTGGAACAGGCCAACCATTTGGGTTAATACCTGTGGAAAGGTCTAACCATTTGTGTGCGGGTATTTGCTGCTCTTGTGTGGTATATTTTTTTATGGCTTGATTTAAAGAACCACCATGCTTAGGTGTTTGTTTATTATTTATCATAACCAAACAGGAACACTTATCAAGGCAATGACCACGACCCATAGTAAGGTTGCTCGATCCAACAAATGGCTTGCCTGTTTAATGGTTTCTGTTTTTGCTTGTTCTCCACAGCCTAAGTCAGGGCGTTGTTTGTATTGACCATGATAATAATCGGCACCCCCTAGTTTTACATTGAGAGCGCCAGCCCCTGTTGACATAACAATGCCAGCGTTAGAACTTTCCCAGAGTGAACCCTGCTTTTGACCACAGCGTATCGCCTTATCCCAATTACCTGCTAACGCATAAGATAGAGCAGTCAAGCGAGCAGGAATATAGTTAAGTAGATCATCAAACTTTGCAATAAAAAAGCCAAAATGAGAATAACGCGGTGTTTTATAGCCCCACATGGCATCGAGGGTATTGCTTAGGCGATACATAATAACACCTGGAGCACCGGCAAGAAGAAACCAGAAAATAGCGGCTAATACCGCATCACTGCCATTTTCTAAGATAGACTCGGTTGTTGCTCTGGCCATATCTTCTTCATTCATTTGCTCAGTGTCTCGGGATACAATCAGTGCAACTGCTTGGCGGGCATCCTCTAAGTGTTGTTTCTTTAGTGCTTGAAAAATAGTGTCTGCATGTTGTTTTAGACTGTGCAAACCAAGAGCAAAATAAAGTACAGCTAGGTCGATTAAGTAGCCTAAAATAGTATCCGTTTGATGAATGATATAAATCAATATACTTATCGGTATCAGGCAAATAAGTGCCGCAATTAAGCCATTAATTTTATTTTTTTGCTGTTGTTTTTCTAAAGCAATATCATCTAGATTATCACTGTTTTCTAATTGATATTCATTTAAATGTTCTTCTAAGTGAGTTGCAAATTGACCAAACATAACTAGGGGATGATATTCTTTTTTGGGTTCACCTAAAAAATAATCGAGAAGTAAGGCGCATAAGAGTACAATAAGCATAGTTGAATCCTAAATCCAGTGATATTACCTAGACCTATTTTAACATGCCAAAGAATAATAAACAGGCCGTTACCTTGATGATTCAGGGAGCAACCTCTGATGCGGGGAAAAGTGTTTTAGTGGCCGGCCTATGTCGACTTTTTTACCGTAGAGGCATAAGTGTTGTGCCCTTTAAACCGCAAAATATGGCACTTAATAGTGCAGTGACTAAAGACGGTGGTGAAATTGGTCGAGCACAAGCTGTGCAAGCACAGGCCTGTCACCTTGATGCTCATACGGATATGAATCCTATTTTGCTCAAACCAAATTCTGATACGGGTGCACAAGTGATTATTCATGGTCATGCCCACGCAGAAATGGATGCCAAAACCTATCATGCGTATAAAAAAACAGCCATGCACTATGTCTTGCAGTCTCATCAGCGTTTAGCACAGCAATACGATCTTATTCTTGTAGAAGGTGCCGGTAGTCCAGCAGAAATTAATTTGCGTGAACATGACATTGCTAATATGGGCTTTGCGGAGGCAGTCGATTGCCCAGTGCTTATTGTTGCGGATATTGATAAGGGTGGTGTATTTGCCCACCTTTATGGCACCTTGAAATTATTATCTGCCACCGAGCAAGCTCGGGTAAAAGGTTTTATTATTAATAAATTTCGTGGTGATATCGCCTTGCTTGAGTCAGGAAATCACTGGTTGGAACAGATAACTAATACGCCAGTGTTAGCGGTGTTACCCTATTTACAGCAGCTTTATATTGAGGCAGAAGATGCCATTAATTATCAATGCCATACAAGAGTGGATACCGCCAAGGAAACGTTAAAGGTTATTGTACCGGTTCTACCTAGGATTTCTAATCATACGGATTTTGATCCACTGAGCTTACATCCCCAAGTTGAACTCTTATTTGTTCGTCAAGGTGAGGTGATCCCCTCGGCGGATCTGATTATTATTCCGGGCAGTAAAAGTGTGCGCTCAGATTGTCAATGGTTAAAAGACAATGGTTGGGAGCAGGCCATTAAAAAACATCTTCGTTATGATGGTAAATTACTTGGTATCTGTGGTGGCTTGCAAATATTAGGCAGTAAAATACATGACCCTCTCGGTTTAGAAGGTCATTTAGGTAGTAGTGGTGGCTTAGGTTATTTTTCATATCAGACAACATTGGCAAAAGAAAAACAACTCAAACAAGTACAGGCTTGCTTATATGATGATAGCAGTATTCATATCAGTGGCTATGAAATTCATGCTGGTATTACCAAAGGACTTGAACACTATCATGCATTCATACAATTAGACAATGGTACAGAAGGTGTCATTTCAGATGATAGACAAATTATAGCAAGCTATTGGCATGGCCTTTTTGAACAACCCGATGCCTGTGATTATCTATTAAAATGGGCTGGTTTACACCAAACGAGGCAATATGACCATCGAGACTTACAAGAGCAAAGTCTTGACTTGCTGGCTGATACTCTGGAACACTGTCTAGACTGGTCAGTTATGCACTCTATTTTAGGAGAACCTATTTTAGGTGAACACATTTCAGATAAGCATATTTAGGTTAAACAACGATCAATATATTTCCAGTAAAATATAACGACGATTAACCGGTTGCATTTCCAAGTATCAGGGGTATAGTTTTACTATTTTGTAGCAACTACTTAACTATTAATAAAATGGTCTATTACTTATGAAACTATTAATTCGCAATCTTTCCCGTAGTACCACTGAAAAAGAGTTAACCCACCTTTTTGAAGAATATGGTATGGTTCAATCCTGTGATTTAGTATTGGATAAAATTACCGGTGACTCTAAGGGCTTTGCCTTTGTGGAAATGCCAAAACCAGGAGAAGCTAAAGCCGCTATGAAAAATTTGAACAATAAGAGCATTGCCAACAATCGCATTCGTGTTAAGAAAGCAGAAAGTAAAAAAATATAATAAGGTAAGTAATTCGTCAGTAAAACTCTTATATCTAGCCAGAGAACCCAGCTCTAACGGGCACTTAAATACATTCCGACCCAGACATACCCAAGGTCTTTATAATGTTCTTAATACCTATGTTGAGTTACTTTCTGGAAAAATGCTCAAGCTTGTCTATAATCCTAATTAACCAGCTGAACAAACAGTGCTTCTCCTCAAGGGGCTTTCTTCTATGCAAATAGCTCTTGCTGTGCTTTAGCTGGTTAACTTTTATTATTCACATGCGATAAGCTAAATTATTTTATGTATTTGCCGATAGTGAATATATCAGTTTATAAAAAGAATGATTTGAGACAATGTTATGACTAATTTTATGAAATCTGTTGATGAACGCACCAATCTGGCGGGTACTAACCGACTGGAGTTGTTGCTATTTAGTTTGGGCGTTGATGCACAAACCGATCGAGAAGAAGTTTTTGGTATTAATGTGTTTAAAGTCAGAGAGGTCATGTCGATTCCTGATATTACTCAGGCGCCGGATATGCCTGCTGCCGTAGAAGGCATGTTAAGTTTGCGAGGGCAACTTATTCCTGTGGTCAACTTGGCAAAATTTTGTGGCTTGCAAATGAAAGAACCACCGCAAATAATGATTGTGACGGAATACAATAATACCATGCAGGGCTATATGGTGCATTCGGTTGATACAATTTTACGTCTTGACTGGAATAAGGTGAAAACACCACCGGATATGTTGTCAGAGCAAATGGGTGGCGTGGTTACTGCAGTGACCGAATTGGACGATCATCGTATTGTCATGATTATGGATGTAGAAAAAGTCCTCGCCGATAGTATTCAAGATGCTTCTAAAGATACTTGGTTTCAGGATGTTGCAGCATCAGAGAAACGTGCTGTAACCATTTTCTTTGCCGATGACTCATTAGTGGCAAGAAAACAAATCTCACGTACTTTAGATCATATGGGCTTCACCCATGTGAGTGCTAATAATGGCCTTGAGGCATGGGAAAAACTTAAAGATATTGCTCAGCGGGCAGATACGGCTAATCAGCCGGTTTCTCATTTTATACAATTAATTCTAACGGATGTCGAAATGCCTGAAATGGATGGCTTTGTGCTGACTAAAAAAATCAAATCAGATAGTCGTTTTGACGGTATTCCTGTGATTATGCATTCCTCATTGTCTGCGGATTCGAATCAAAATCTTGGCATTAATGTTGGTGCGGATGACTATGTTCCTAAATTTGACCCCACAACACTTTCGGCAACTTTGGAGAAAAATCTGAGTAAGGTTGCTGTCGCTGGTACTGCTCAGCTAGAGCATAAATAGCCTAAGGTGACAATTTAGCCTTTTATGATAAACATCAAGACATCAAACATCAGAGAATGTTAATATGTTAGTTTGATGAAATTGCTGTTTATTTTTAAGGAAAAACCACATGAAAACAGGCCCTAGAGAACTTATTACCCCCTTTCGTCCCATTCCTCTGGAAGTGCCTGAAGGCATGAAGCCCAATGAGTTTTTTAATAGTACAGAAAATCTTATGGATCTGACTCAAAATAATGGTCTATTGAGTAATCCAGAACACTTATTGATGTATCGTAAGGCATTGGGACATAGTAATGAATTTGATACCTCTATTATTTTTAACTCATCAAAATGTATTTTAAACCCTCTTGGCCGCCCTGTTCGACGGACACAATTACCTGAGCAAACCAAAAGCGTCTGGAATCGTATGAACCAGATTATGATTGAGTTTATGCTGGAAAAATACCCAGATCCCAATGATGCTTTAGTGTTAGCAGGTGAGGCAAGTTTAGATGCCACTTGGCCATTGACTGCTCCGGGTGTGCCGAGTATTCGTATGTTGCACAATCATTTTATTGTTTTTAATATGGAGCAATTACGCAATGCTGAAATGGCCGATGCAAACAACCCTAATTTAACCGATGGTGGTCAAAATAGTTTATTTCAGGCTCATATGAGTCGAGTTTATCGCAAATTTTTTGAGTCTTTGGATTTGCAGATCCTTAAACCCGTAGAAGGTAAGGCTTCACAATTATCTTTGACCGGCTATCCTCAAGGTCTGCCGAGCTGGGAGATTCAGGGAGGGGTTGATATGCTTAAGAGTACCCATTTCTGGAAAGAGTATGACTTGATTTTAAAGGGCTTTTTAGATTTTTATCGTACCTTTTTCTCTCAGGTTTCAACTCGCAATGCCCCTATTCCAGCAAAAACCTATTTTACTGAACAAATCGAAGAAACCTTATTATTTGATAATGATTTTCTTGCCAGTGCTAAAAAAGTGCGGGATATGTGTGTTAATGATGCGAAATATGCTAACGCTATACGCTGGCAGCCAGCATTTAAACAACTTATTTATCGCAATGAACAAGGTAAGTTGATTGTAACCATCAGCCAAAATTCAATAGGTAATGCCATTACTGAGCTGTTAGGTGTCGTAGTACGTCGAGTACCAGATGCCCAAGCCTATGAAAAAACAGAGCCAGCCTTAATTGAAAAATTATTAGAAGTCAGACAACGCTTGATTAATGCTGATTTGGGCGAACCTATCAAAACAAAATACTGGGATTAAATGCTAGAATAACTTAGAGACTCCCTCCTAGCGACTTCTATTTCCAATAGTAGATAAAGTGAGTAGAGGGGGGATTTCTAATCCTGCCAATAGCAAGATCAAAAAAATCTTCTTTTATTGTGTTATAACTCACATTTCACACTATACTTAAACTGTTTGTAGTAGTTTAACAATAACAAAATGGCGTGTGTAATGACCTCTCCTTTAAATCAACAAGCTAAGAAACAACAGGAACATCCGATACCAGTTAATGAATTGGCATTGGGCATGTTTGTAACTCGTTTAGATAAGCCTTGGGAAGAAACAGACTTCCTTTTTCAAGGCTTTATGATCACCAATAATAATGAACTGCGTGCCTTGCAGGAACAATGTACTCTTGTCTATGTTCAGGCTGTGGTTGATCAAAGTACACCATCACAAAAAGTACATTATATTAATAAAATCCGACTCAGTGATAAACTCTCTAATGCTCGTTCAGCCTACCAGAGTGCTTGTTCAGATACTAAGATTATCCTTGATACCATGCGCCTTTCGGGTAATCTTGACATTGAGCGTGTCAATCATGTTGTTGAAGACATGGTGGATAATATTCTTAAGAATGAGAGAGCAATAATGCTCCTGTCACAAATAAAAAACAGGGATGAGTATACTGCTGAACATTCCTTACGGGTAGGTCTATTTTCAGCTGCTTTAGCAAAAGAGCTGGGTTTAAAACCATTGGAGATAAAAAATGCCGGAACCTGTGGTTTATTACACGACGTGGGGAAGGTGAAAGTCCCACTAGATATTTTAAATAAACCTGGCGCCTTCACTCAGCAAGAATACAATATTATGAAGGCACACACCAGCTACGGACGAAAATTATTAATAGGCAAGGCCGGCCTTTATGCGGGTGCGGTGGATGCAGCTTTTACTCATCATGAGCGTTTAGATGGCAAGGGCTATCCTCGTGGTGTCAGTGCTGAAAAAATTCCTTATTTTGCTCGTATTGTTGCTATTGCCGATACCTATGATGCAATTACAAGTCATCGCTGTTATAAAGAGGGCCTGGCATCGCTAAAAGCATTTGAAATTTTATTTAACAATAGTGATACCTGCTATGAAAGAGAGCTAGTTGAGACCTTTATTAAAATGATGGGTGTGTATGCACCGGGTTGTATTGTAGAAATGCATAATGGTGAAATTGGTATTGTGATTTCAGCCAATAAATCCAAACGTTTGCAGCCAAGGGTTTTATTAGTTAGAAATAAAGAACAGTTTTACACCCAACAGCGTATGGTTGACTTATCAACTCAAGCAGAAGATGTGAATCAATCACCCTATGTTATAAAAGATGCTTATATTGATGGCACCTTTGATATTAACTTGAGCGACTATCTGGAACGGGGGCTACAAATTGACTTTGATGACTAGGCACTCCTATGCTAAATGTTCTCCACAGTGTTTGCAGGTATAAGTGCTCATAGCTTCAGTTGCACGGATAAGGGTTGTATTACAGGATTGACACTTGTGAAAAGGCTTGAACAACATAATATCATCGTACTCAACCTCTACGGTATAGGGATTATAGAGTGTTTGGCATTCAGGGCAGTTAAATAATGCATAGCCAAATTTCACTTTATCAATATGGTGTTTTTTAATGATAGAGCGTAGTTGAATTTGGGTCTTACCATGAAAATTGTCAATGGCCTCTACAAGGGTATGTTCACTATCACTATGACCAACTTTATACTGCTCTTGAGTATGACAGTGTTGACACTGGATAGTCATTGTTTGAATACTCATCATGCTGTCCTGATTATTTTTTAATGTACTTAACCTGAACTCTGGATAAGATGATCTTGAAAATAACTTTAGAGTGTTGATTATTCAGTTATTCAGAACTTAGGTTACTTACTTTGATGTTATGAAGCAAGAGTGCTATTGTACGCATTCAATATAAATTTTCCAGAGTCTATTGCTTATTCATTAATCAGTCCTATTGGTAATAGCGTAACGTGAGGTATGCTTGATTGGATTTGGATCATTTTTATACCCCTGCATTGAATACTATTTGGCAGATCATGGCAAGGTGTGGTGTGGATCCCGAACCTGTTTTTAACGGCTTTGGCCTTTATGAATGTGATTTGCAAAATACAAACAAGCGTTGTCATGCTTATATTGAAGTGGCGCTTTGGCATAGTGCACAACAACTTATTAATGAACCCTGTTTAGGACTGCACTCCGCTAAAGGTATTTGGCACCCATCACATATGGGCGTATTGGGTTATGCTTGGTTGGCAAGCGAGACATTAGAGAGCGCTCTACAGCGCTTAAATCGTGTTCAACATTTTATAACCAATGCCTACCGATTTTCCCTTCATCAGCAACATAATCAGTATCGTATTAAAATACATTATAGTGTTCATAACCCTGCTTTACAGGCTCGTTCAGAGTCGATTTTAAGCACCTTATTATGTATGTGTAAAATAAATTTTGGTGAGCATCTTAAGGTTCAAAATGTTTCTTTTATGCATACAAGACCTCTTAATATAACACCCTACCTTGATGTTTTTGCCTGCATTCCAGAGTTTTCAGCTACGTACGATAGCATTAGTTTTACCTTATCCGATGTGCAGAAGAAGCTAGCTGCAAACGATTATTTATTAATTAAAATGCTGGATCAGCTGATTGCCAAAGCACTGCATAATTTGGACAGACATGATATTGTCTCAGAAGTACAATCAATTATTTTAGAGCAACTTCCTAGTGCTAAAGTAACAGAGGAAGATGTGGCTGATTTGTTGAATATGAGTAAACGTAAGCTGCAATTAAAATTGGCCAATAAAAATGCTCGTTATAAAAAATTGCTGGATGATATTCGCCTAACAAAAGCACAGCAATTTTTAAACGAAAAAGAGTTAAGTCTTAATGAAATTGCTTTTTTACTGGGTTATTCAGAAGTCAGCTCGTTTTCACGAGCGTTTAAACGCTGGACGGGTATTGCCCCCGGCCAGTATAAGAAAAATTCTTAATCAGAAAGCGCATCTTTGGTTGCATTCCAAGCTTTACCAGAGGTTTCCTTAGTTGCATTCCAAGCATTATTTGAGCCTTCCTTAGTTGCTTCCCAAGCCTCGCCAGAGGTTTCTTTGGTTGCACCCCACGCTTCACTAGAGGTTTCTTTAGTAGCGTCCCATGCTTTACCTGAACCCTCTTTGGTTGCCCCCCATGCCTTTTTGGATGTTCCTTTAGTTGCACTCCATGCTTTTTTTGACGTGTTTTTGATGCTTGCTCCAACTTCGCTCCAAGTTGACTCAGCTGCAATTAATGAGGAACAACTGAATAGTAAAAATAGTAGGGTTAAAATTTTCATCATTGAACCTTTTTATTTCAATAGATTAGAACACAATAATTATTATTTAATAATATGGATGTCTTCTGCCTGAGGGCCTTTAGAGCCTTTAGTGACAATAAATTCGACTGCCTGACCTTCATAAAGAGAGCGATAGCCATTCCCCTTGATTGAGCGAAAATGAACAAATATATCTTCACCCATTGAACGAGTAATAAAACCATAACCTTTATTCGTGTCAAACCATTTTACCGTACCACTTTCACGATTTGGATCAGAAGAGTGGCTGACTTCTTTAGCTTGAGCAGATACTTTGCTTGCTTTACGTGCAACAAAAGACTGCTTAAGCGATTGTAGGTTAATATTCTGTATAACTTGCATGCTAACAAGGGCAACAAAACCATTAATAAATAATAGGGCTAAGCCAGAAATAGGGGTGAATTCAGCAATGGCTAGGCTAAGAAATGCGGCAATACTTATGGAAATAAAGATAACAAGTAAATTTTTAGTATTAAACATATAGAAAACTCTTAAATATCAATAAATAAAGAAAAATAGAGTGCCTAATTTATCAATTATAAAAGTTTTGTCAAATTTTTTATAAAACAATTAACTAATATCGCCTTTTGTATAAAACCATTGCCCATTTATTTTTTCAAAAAATGAGTTTTCGGTTAACTTGTGTGCTTTACCATTTACTTTAAAACGAGCAATAAAATGCACATAACCTTCGTGATCATTTTTTTGCCCCTTATGAGTGGCTTTAATTTTTAGGCCCAGCCATTGATTGGTTGACTCTTGAAGTTGTAATGCTTCAGGTCGATGCTTGGGATGCCAGGTATTGAGTAAATAGTTTTCATTGTGCAAAACATAAGCACTATAGCGTGAGCGCATTAATTGCTCTGCAGTTTCAGGTAACGAAGACAAGCTAAGGAATTTTTGGCAACACTGCTGAAATAACAAACCTGACTGGCAGGGGCAGTTGAAGCTTGCATTACTATCAGGCTGTTTGTTTTTTTTGCTCATAGAAATTGTTTAAGGTAATACGGACTCACCTTGAAAAAGTGAGTTAATACTTTCTCGCTCGCGTACAACATAATGTTGATCCTTATCCACCATAATTTCTGCCGCTCGTGGTCGTGAATTATAATTAGAACTCATAGAAAAACCATAGGCACCTGCAGAACGAATAGCAAGAAGATCGTTAGCATTTAAGGCGAGATTTCGATCTTTAGCGAGAAAATCACCCGTTTCACAAATGGGTCCGACCAAATCATAGGTTTTTGTTTCAGCACCATTGGCTTTATTATTCACAAGAAGTATTTCTTGCCAAGCCTGATAGAGAGTGGGGCGCATTAAGTCATTCATTGCCGCATCAACAATGGCAAAATTTTTACCTTCATCATCATGAGCATGCTTAAGATATTCAATCTGGGTAACCAAAATGCCTGCATTGCCTGCAATGGCACGCCCAGGCTCTAATATAATAGTCAAGAGACGACCTGCCATAAGTTCCCTGATCGCACTAGCATATTCTGCGGGGCTTGGTGGTGTTTCATTTTGATAGGGGATACCTAAGCCACCACCAAGATCAATATGTTGCAGTTTAATACCGTCTTTGCGTAAGTCATCTACTAAAATCAAAACCCGTTTTATAGCATCAATAAAGGGGGTAATTGCTAATAATTGAGAACCAATATGGCAGTCCACGCCAATAATTTTAAGGTGTGCCATTTGGCTTATTTGTTGATATACCCCACGAGCACGCTCAATGGGAATACCAAACTTATTAGCCTTAAGACCAGTGGAAATATAAGGGTGTGTTTTGGCATCAACATCAGGATTAATGCGAACGGATACAGGAGCAATAAGCCCCATTTGCCCAGCAACCTCATTAAGGCGCTCAATTTCAGCTTCTGATTCTAGGTTAAAACAATGAATGCCAACTTCTAATGCCCGCTTCATTTCATCTGAGCGTTTACCAACACCAGAGAAGACAATCTTATCGGGTGAGCCACCGGCTGCCAATACACGTTCTAATTCGCCCAGTGAGACAATATCAAAGCCACTACCTAGACGTGCTAAGACATTAAGTACGCCCAGATTAGAATTGGCCTTTACGGCATAACAAATGAGATGTTTTTGTTGCTCTGATGGAGAGTTCAAAGCATCATTAAAGGCATGCCAGTGACGTTCAAATGTTGCGCGTGAATAGATATAAAGAGGGGTACCATAACGTTTAGCTAATTTTGCTACGTCATTTTCTTCAGCCATAAGCTGATTATCATGATAGTTAAAATAATCCATAGGGTCGTTCTTGTGTTATCTTTTGATGAGTGTATTTATTTAGCGGTTTTGTTGCAATGAATGATTATCTTTTGGGAGGTAAAGTGATCCCTTTTGACCGCATGCACTGAGCATACTGCCAAGGCCAAAAATGCTGATAATTAAATAGAGTGCAAGCTGTGCACGGCACCATTTCATAGTTTCACCTGAATAAGTTTTATTTTATAAATAAGAAAAAAGAACTATTATACAGGATAAATGAATGTAATAGGGAGTATGGGTAAATTGTGAAGTTAAAATCATATATTTTTCGTTGGGTAACCTTAGCCACATTATTGCCTGCAACTCTAATCGGTTTGTTCTCTACTTATTATGTGCAGAGTTTATACCAGCAAGGTGCTATTAATGATATTCAGCAGAATCTAGAAAAAGTATCGGTAGAGATAAGCCGTGCTTTGCAAGTGGATAGAGATCTTATTTTAAAATTACCAGAATCACAGGCCGTGCAACAGTTCCTACCCGTATTAGAAGCGGCTCGTTTAGGTAAAAAACATCATGACTATGACTTAAAACTTGATAAATTAAGTTATTTTTTACAACAATATCAATCCGTTATTTCTTTATTTGATACCTTTCGTATTTTAGATATTCGTGGTAATACCCTACTAAAGGTGCGTGCAGGCAGTCAAAGCATTACTCGTTATGAGGGCTTTGAACCCTATGTAATTATGGATAAAGAGATTATACAATCTGAACAGTTAAAACAGCTGGCAGAATTACCCGATAATGAGGTCAGCTTTATTGAGTTGCCTCAGACTCGTGATGAAATGGGCTTGGATAATAATATTGTTATCCCTGATGGAATTGTGCCTTTAATGTTTGCCGCTAAACGAGTAGGCTATCTAGCAGTTGCTATTCAGGGCTCCAATATTGATCAAGTTTTAGAGCTGGCAACTCGTTTATATGAAGGGCAATTACTAATTGCTGAAATTAATGAAGAAAATCCTCTTCGAAATGGCCAGATCCTTTACAATGATAATACCTTATTACGTTTTGCCCATTTAAAATCGGTTGGGGAAAAATTGCAAAATCTGGATAAGGGGGTACTGTGGGAAGCCTTTCAAGATAATTCCTACGGTTTTGTGGCCAACACAAAAAAAGATAAGCATTATTATTATATTGAATACTTTCCTTACCCCAGCTCGCTCACCTCATGGATCATTGTTAATGAAGTTCAAGACAGTGCCTTTAGCGCGCCCTTTGCCCGTATCCGAACCGGTATTTTAGTATTAGCCAGTATTGCCGCATTAGGCAGTTTAATTTTAGCTCACTTTGCTTCTCGTGCTATTTCAACACCCATAAGTCGTTTAGCTGAAAATTTAAAAACTTTTGCGGATGGTAAAAATACTCAAATTATCAAGAGTCAAATTGATGAAATGCAAGAATCACTGGAATCCTTTAATTATATGGCACAAAAATTAGAAGAAGCTTATCAGGAACGTATTAAGGCAGAGACCATGATGATACAAAATGCTAAACTGGCCAGTTTAGGGCAAATGGCTGCTGGTATTGGTCATGAGATCAACAATCCACTGAATAATATTCGCTCACTCTCACGTTTAATTCGTCGTGATTTAGAAAAAGAAACCTTAGAAAAAGAAATAATTGCTACGCGTGATATCATGCTTGAAGATTTACATTCTTTAGATGAAGAAGTGCTTAGAGCATCCGAAATTGTGCAAGGTGTGTTAAGCTTTGCTAGACAAATTCCAGAAAAAGAGTTTACCCGACTCAATGTCTCTGATTTACTTAAAAACATTGAAGCGTTAGTTAAACAAGAAGCAAAACGCTCTGATGTAAAAATTATAGGTGTTGATACTATTGTCAGGCAAAAAAACCTCTTTATACTAGGTGATCAAGGTAAATTACAACAGGCATTGATTAATATTTTATTAAATGCTATTTATGCCAGTGCTAGTACAAAAACAAGACAAAAACAAATTGAGCTATCATTGCACTATAGTAGAAAAGAGAGCAAGCAAAAGGATGAACACAGCTTTACTCTAAGTATTCGTGATTATGGTTCTGGTATTGATGAGCATATTAAAGATAAATTATTTGATCCTTTTTTTACTACCAAAGAAATTGGTCAGGGGACAGGTTTAGGTTTATCCATCGCCTTGGGTATTATTCAAAATCATAAGGGACAATTAATAATTAAAAATGCTGCCGATAGTGGTGCGATTGTTGATATTATCTTGCCTATGGAACGAATCAATAAGGAATAAATAAATAGGGATATATGGGTCAAATAGAATATGCTTGAGCATAATATAAAATAACATAATGAAACAGAAATTAATTATTATCGATGATGAACCCAAAGCTGGGCGTCTAATGGAACGTTACTTGGGTGATAGTTATGATTGTCAGATATTTACTGATCCCAGAGATGCACTGGCTTATTTTACTCAGGCAGGTGCCGATTTAGTTATTACGGATATGCAAATGCCTGGTCTCAGTGGTGTTGAGGTCTTAGCCAAGATACGAGAGATAAATACACAAATACCGGTTATTGTTATTACTGCTTACTCTAACGTTGACAATGCCATTGAAGCACTGCGCCTTGGGGCAACAGATTTTGTAAAAAAACCATTTGATATTGAAGAATTGAAAATCATTATTGATAAGGCACTTGATGTTTCTTTTCTTAAAGCTGAAAACACGCGACTAAAGAAATGTTTAGCCGCCAAACAAACGCAAGATGATCGTTATCGCCTAATTGGCAATGGCGGTACGATGCAAAAAGTGTATGATATTATTGGTAAAATTGCAGATATTCGTTGTAATGTTATTATTGAGGGGGAATCAGGTACTGGTAAAGAACTGGTTGCCAGAGCCATTCATTTTCAGAGCCAGTCAGCAGATAAACCTTTTATTGTGATTGATTGTGGTGCCTTGACTGATAGCTTATTGCAAAGTGAGCTATTTGGTTATGAAAAAGGGGCTTTTACGGGAGCAAACAAACAAAAAAAAGGCCTACTAGAAACAGCATCTGGTGGTACCTTATTTCTGGATGAAATATGCAATATTTCTGATAATATGCAAACCAAACTTCTACGAGTCGTTCAGGAACAGCAAATTACCCGTGTTGGCGGTCTTGAAGCCATCAATATTGATGTCCGTTTTGTGGTGGCAACGAATCAGCCAATGGATAAAATGATTCAGGAAAATAAGTTCCGACATGATCTCTACCATCGCCTTAATGTGATTAATATACAAGTCCCCCCCTTACGCTCACGTCTAGAAGATATCCCATTGCTCAGTGCGGTCATGGTAAAACGTTTTGCAGAGAAATATAAACGAGCAATTGATGGCTTCGATGACGCCTCAAAAAAATTACTGCAAAGTTATTCTTGGCCGGGCAATGTTCGAGAGTTAAGCAATATTATCGAACGAGCCGTTGCTTTGTCAGATAATGAAGTATTGCATCTGGACGATATTCCTCTTGCGGTGCAAATACCGGGACAAGAAGAGAGTGATGCCATTGACGCAGACCAGCCAACATTGGCTGAGTTAGAAAAACGCTATATTTTTAAACTGTTAAAAAGCCATAACAATAATCGTGAACATACAGCCAATATTCTAGGTGTTAATAAATCGACACTTTGGCGTAAGCTAAAAGATTATAATGAATAAATAGAGCTTGTTTGTCTTATATCATGGCCTATTTGATTTATCATCAGATAGATTGTTTTTTAGTGCGCTGATATAATTCGCTTTTATGGTTGCATTTTCAACTTCAAGTTTTTTATTTTTTTCTTCCAGTGCTTTAAGCTGTTTACTTTGTTCTAAATTACCTTCTTCCAAACCCGTCATACAGCTCATAAGTTCCTTACTTTCTTGAGTCATTCTGGTGATAATTGCTTCTTTTTCTGCCAATAGTTTGTCTTGCTTATCATTGTTTGTTTGTAACTACTCACCCCATTGGGTGAAATTCATTTAAAAAAGTCAAAAAAGTTCTTGACAGGATTTTAGAGGTAAAAAAATAAAATTTCCAAGTCAGGTTAAAATTGATCATTAAAGATCTCAAACCGATCAAATAAGATCGATTCAGAC
>WFNB01000057.1 GCA_015488755.1 Gammaproteobacteria bacterium
AAGGCATGGTCTTAATTTTATTATCCCTCATATAGGCATAATTAAATGACTCATATGATTATTCAAGGTAACTTCTATTATGGTTTTTAATAAACTACTACAGCCTATTTTTAGTTCTTTTAGTAAAAAAAAGTGGCTAAGCCGTAATCCTAGCGTGAGAAAAAAAGCAGTTCAAGAACTTCCTGTGAGTGACCAACAGGTATTAAGTGACATTGCTTTAAATGATAGCGAAGCAGATATTCGAGCCATTGCCGTCAACAAGCTCAGCGATCTGGATTTATTACAAACAATTATAATGAAAGGCACCAACGAAGCCGTTAAACAAGTTGCTCAAACACGACTTTTTCAACTACTTTGTGGACTAAAGCACCCCGTTCCAGAATTCGATATTCGAGAGAAAATGGTTCGTGGCAGCCGTAATTCTGAACTACTCGAATACATTGCCGAACATGCCAAAGAAGCCCCGCTAAGAGAGCTTACGATTAAAAAGCTAAGCCGTGATCCTTTGCTTGGTAATATTGCTCTCAATGATAACAATGCCCAAATCAGACAATTAGCAGCCCAGCAAATTGCCAAACGCTCAACCTTAGAGCGCGTAGCAAAAAATTCTCGTCGTAAAGATAAGCGTGTTTACAAGATTATTAAAGACAAGCTAGATCGAATTATTGATGATGAAGAACGCCCTGCTCGCTTAGCCAAAGAAGTGGTAGAGATTTGTGATAAATTAGAAAAACTTCATAAACGTAACTTACTACTACAAGAAAAAACGACCTTTGACAACTATACTGCTCGATGGAATGAAATTAAAAATTTTGCAGATCAAACAATCAGCGATCGCTTTGCTAGCGTCTGTACAAAAATTAATACCCAATTAGCACAACTAGAGCAGGCTCACCAAAAAGAACAAGCTGCCATACAAACACTGGAGATATTACTCAACAATCTTTCTAATACCGTTGATGACTTACTCAATGCAAAGGAAGCTGAAACAATTGATCACGAGAAAATCACTAGCCAAGAAAAAATTATTGCTAATCTTAAGCAAGAGTGGCACGAAAACATTAAGCATATTAACAATGCTAAAGCACTCAAAGCTTATAATACAAAATTTCAAGCCATTTTAGAACTCGCCGAAAACAAACCAGAAAAGCAAGAAAGTAACCATACAAATTCTCTTGAAAAAATAACCAATCTGACTAACCAAGCCGAAGCCATGTTGGAAAAGTCAGGTTTTATTTTAGAAAAAACAATTGCTGTATTACAAGATAAATTTAAACAACAAATTACTAATT
This sequence comes from Gammaproteobacteria bacterium, assembly GCA_015488755.1. Classification (GTDB taxonomy): domain Bacteria; phylum Pseudomonadota; class Gammaproteobacteria; order GRL18; family GRL18; genus GRL18. The sequence continues at coordinate 1,293 of WFNB01000057.1, forward strand.
TTGACTCTTTACCAGAAGAACTACATACCGTTCAAGAGAAATTTAATCAAACCATAAGCGCATTAAAAGAACAATTAAGTGAGCAACAACAAAAAGCACATACATTCAAACAAGAAACCGAAAGCACCATAGAGAAAATTAATCTATTAATTGCCGATGGTTATATTTCCAAAGCAGAAAAACAACTCCACAATACCTTAAAACGTATTGAGCAATCTCTACTTATATCTAATAGTGATAAACAATATTACCAAAACAAACTCAGGCAATTACAACAACAGCTAGGCAATCTTTCCTCTTGGCGCAACTGGGCACATGATAATGAACGTGAGAATCTAGCCCAAAAAGCAGAACAACTGGCAGAGCAGGCAAAGCAAGCTGAGCACCTAGAAAAAGACTACCTTGATATCACCTCTGCTATTAAAGAGTTACGCCAACAATGGAAAAAAATGCATAGCCACACACCAGAAGAACTCTGGCAACGCTTTAATGGCGCCTGCAACCTTACTTATGAATATTGCACGCCATTTATAGATAAGGAAATAGAAAATCGAAATAAGAATCTACTTGCCAAGCAAGCACTTTGTCAACAACTAGAAGACTATATCAATACAATGGGCTGGCCTTCTGATAAAGAGGCCAGCATTGATCAAAGTATTGATTGGATTCAAGTTGATAAAATTACCAAACAAGCCCGTAAAGAATGGTCAAACATTGGTTTTGTAGAGCGTAAGGAACATAAAAAAGTTACTCAACGTTTTAATAAAGCGATTGAATGCATTCGTAGTGAACTTAAAAAGGCATGGCAATTTAATCAAGAACAATTTTTTGAGCTCATTCAAAAGGCTGAGCAGTTAGCTGAGCTTATGGATGAGGATCTCAATAATGCAATTAATAAGTCCAAAGACTATCAAAAACAGTGGAAAACCATCGGCCCTGTTTCTCCCTATCAGCGAGCAAAATTATGGAAAAGATTTCGTAATGCTTGTGATATTGTCTTTAATAAACGCCAAGAAACGATTGAACACAAAAATAATACCAATATTGAAAAACTCAGAGAAAAGCAAGCCATTTGCGAAAATCTTGAAGCATTAAATCAGCAACCTTTATCAATAAATGATTTAGAAAATGCATTCTTAGATATTAAAACACTTTGGCATGAACTAGAACCTCAGGCCAAATCATTAAGCACTGAGGTAAATAAGCGTTATCAACTCGCCGTTGATAATTATTATACAAAAATCGCTTCTCTTACTGCTCAAAAAGAAGAGCATACATTAGCATTAGTTAGACAGAAATCGGCTTTATGTACTCAAATTGAGCGCACTGATAGCCTAGAAGAACAAACATTAAAAAACTTTCAAGAACAATGGCAACTACTTGATGAACAATCCGATGCCAAGAGCTATCTTGGCACACGTTTCACTCAAGCAGTGAGTGCAATCAACACCGACAAATCAGAATTAATTGCCTTGGAAATTCAAGCAAAAGAAGCATTTTGTCTAGAAAATGAAATTTTATTGGGTAAAAATTCTCCTGAGGAATTTCAACAGGCTCGTATGGAAAAACAAGTTGAATTACTCAATTCTAATTTAGGCAATAATGGCGATGTTAACAGCAATACTCAGGGTAATAAATCAGCCTATCAATTACAGCTTGATTGGCATGAGTTAAGTAATTACACCCAAAGTGATGCCCTTGAGCAACGCTTTATAAACTTAATTTCCAGTTAATTGATTCACATCCCTTACTAAACGCCCTTCCCTATAAGGATGATATAATGAGTATTAAATTTTTAATTGGTGGCAATGCAAACACTCAGGTTCATTTTTCAGCAAAGACTGCCAATCGACATGGTATGATTGCCGGCGCAACCGGAACAGGTAAAACAGTCACTTTACAAGTGCTTGCAGAAAATTTCTCTAAAATTGGCGTGCCGGTATTTTTAGCCGACGTAAAGGGGGACTTATCTGGTCTGGCCACCAGTGGTAAAATGAATGATAAAATTCAATCCCGAATTAATACCATTCACATTGATAATTATTCCAATCACGCAAATCCCAGCCTGTTTTGGGATATGTATGCCAAGCAGGGACACCCTGTTCACACCACTATTTCAGAAATGGGACCACTACTTTTATCCAACTTATTAGAGCTCAATGAAGTACAAAGTGGTATTTTGTACAGTGCCTTTGCCATTGCCGATGATGAAGGTCTACTATTACTTGATCTAAAAGACCTTCGTAGCATGCTTGCCTGGATGGCTAAAAATGCCAAAGTCCTATCAAGTGAATATGGCAATATCAGCTCCTCCAGCATTGGAGCAATACAACGGCGCTTATTGGTACTTGAAGAACAAGGTGGTGAAAACTTATTTGCCGAGCCTGCCCTAGAGCTTAATGATTTAATGATCACTGATTTTTCTGGTCAGGGCGTAATCAGTATTATGGATGTCACTCAATTAATGAACCAATCGCCTAAGGTGTATGCCTCTTTTTTAATTTGGCTATTAGCCGAGTTGTACGAACAATTACCTGAAGTGGGTGATGCTGAAAAACCTAAGCTGGTACTCTTTTTTGATGAGGCTCACTTACTCTTTGATCGTGCCCCTCGTTCTCTAGTTGATAAAATTGAACAAATTGTTCGTTTGATCCGCTCTAAAGGCGTAGGTGTTTATTTTATCAGTCAAAGTCCTCTTGATATTCCAGAAGATATTATGGGCCAACTCGGCACTAAGATTCAACATGCACTAAGAGCATTTACTCCCAAAGATAAAAAAAATGTCCGACTGGTTGCCGATACCTTTAGAGAAAATCCACAATTGGATACCCGTAGCGCTATTACCGAGTTAAGAACAGGTGAAGCTCTCGTTTCCGTATTGGATGATAACGGGGCACCAACACCGGTTGAGCGTATTTTAATCTGCCCTCCTGAGTCTCGCATTGGTCCTTTAGATGCAATAGAACGCCAAAACATTATGCATCGTTCTCCTATTAAAGGGCGTTATGATAATGCCGTCGATAGAGAATCAGCCTATGAAATACTAAAACAACGTACCCAACAAAGAATAGAGCAAGAACAGCAGGCACAGGAAGCAGAGCAAAAAGCAAAAGAAGAAAAACAAAAAGAGCGAGCATCCGGACGCCGTTCAAATCGACAAAGCTATGCCGAATCGATTACTAAAAGTGTTTTACGTTCCGTTGGCAGTTCTTTAGGGAGACAATTAGTTCGAGGTATTATGAAGACCTTATTAGGAAAGTAAGACTTAGAGAAAGCAAGTCTAGGAAAAAAATACCAAGTGCTTAATAGCCACTCATTCGTAGATACTTAAGGATAACTCTGTGTTTACGGAGGAAGTTTTTGCCACATGGATGTGGCAATAAAGCCTCCAAGGATGGATTTACGGCGTCTTGCGTAGTAAATACAGAGTTATCCTGCCTCAGACATGCTTAAGTACCTACCTATTGAATAGCCACTTGGTATTTTTTGTCATATTTAATTTATATGAATAGTAGCTGATGTCTAGTTTGGATCAATGACTTTTACATTAGCAGCACTTGAACAACTCGCTGTTCCTGAAATTTTACACCCAGAATTTTTACAATTTTTTCTTTGATCTTGAGTGTCACTGCCATGGTACTTGCATTGCTTGATATTATTATCACTGCCAGAACCACACAAATAACAACCGTCACCAGCAAAAGCCGCACTGGAAAAAAGTAAACCTAAGAATAATCCCGCTATTTTTAATGCTTTAGACATTTATCGCTCCTCAATATACTAAATAATGTAATCTATAGGTAGTAGATTCAATAAAATCACTTAAACCTAGGAAAAAATAATAGTGCAGAGTCAAAATATTGTCAAGTTTTAAAATATTCTCTCAAACATAATAATTTTTCTAAGCCCTTCTATTTCATGGTATAATGTTTGGTTATTATTGAGAAAAAATAAGCTATGGAGTAAATCATTGGACAATTCAAAACTGGTATCACGTCACCTTGGCATTACATTTCTTATTTCAATAGTAATTGGTATTTTAGCTGGAATTTTTTCATGGTTATTTAGATTATTAATCGGGGTTATCCATAATATTGCTTTTCTAGGTCAATTTTCTAGCCAATACGATGCCAATATCCACACCCCAGGCTCTTATCTCGGCTGGTTAATTATTTTTTCGCCTGTATTAGGTGGTCTCATTGTCGTTTATCTTATTAAAAACTTTGCTCCTCAAGCAAAGGGACATGGTGTTCCCGAAGTCATGCACGCTATTTATCATAAACGAGGTATTATTCCTGGTAATGTTAGCATCGTTAAAGCATTTGCATCCGCTATTACTATTGGTACAGGTGGTTCCTTAGGGCGTGAAGGTCCCATTGTCCAAATTTCAGCAGCCTTTAGTTCCTTTATCGGAAAAATAGCACACCTCAGTGTCAGCCAGCGTAATCTTATGATTGCCTGTGGTGCTAGCTCAGGCATTGCGGCAACTTTTAATGCCCCATTAGGAGGGATCTTATTTGCCATTGAACTACTATTGGTCACTGTCAATAGCCGAACTATTTTACCCGTAGCCATATCAACCGTTATTTCTGCAAACATCGGTCAATACTTAATTGGCAATGAACCCGCATTTAGCATACCTGAAATTATCCACATTACTGAAAATAGCAATATTTATAGTACCTTATTAGCCATTCCTCTAGGGGCTCTAATTGGTCTATTTGCGATTATTTTTATCAAAAGTATTTATTTTTCTGAAGATCTCTTTGAAAGTCTCCCTTACAACGACTATATAAAACACATTATCGGTACATTTATCTTAGGCATTATGTTTTATACCATCTATATTCAAATTGGTCATTATTATGTTCAAGGGGTAGGCTATGCCACAATACAAGATGTATTAATGAATATGATCACCAATCCAGGGTTATTGCTCTTTTTATTATTAGCCAAACTCCTTGCAACCAGTTTGACTATTGGTTCTGGTGGCTCTGGTGGGGTCTTTTCACCCTCATTATTCCTAGGTGCTGTATTCGGTGCTTTGTTTGGAAATATTGTTAATTTACTGTTCCCTGAATTGGGTATTAATCCCATTATTTTTGTTATCTCTGGTATGGCAGCAATGGTATCTGGTACTACTAGCGCCCCCTTAACTGCAGCCATTATCGTCTATGAAATGACTCTGGACTATAATGCCATCTTAGCCATTATGACAGCCGTCAGTATTGCCTATGCTGTTCGTCGCCATTTTATGAAAGCAGACATCTACACCTTGAAACTGAATAGACGAGGCGATTATATTCCAGAAGAATTAATTGCCGATTTAAAATCCTATATTGTTGTTGATGACTCAGCATCAAAAAATGTTCAATTCCTTTCTGATAAAGACAATATCGCTTGGGATCATGACTTTTCATGCCTTATTGAGAACAATAAAGTCGTCGAGATCATTAATTTAGGTAAGCAAAATAAAGATCATAATTTAACCATTCGTTCTATGGAAAAAGAACATTATATTATCTTAAATGCTGGCATAACGGTAACAGAAGCCGTTGATCAATTTTATCAACATAACTGCGAAGTAGCACTTGTGAGCCACAATGGCAGCTCTGATAAAGAAGCAGTTGTTGGTGTTGTCACATCTGCTCATTTGCTGCATTCTATTGGTAATGTATCAAGCATTTTAAGATAAGTTGTATCGTAGGTGTTAGAACAAAGTATCGGAATCAAAATACTCAAAATTTGCCTTTAATTTCATACTAAAACGGGCATTAGTCTGAGAAAAATTAAAGGGGTTTGATTAGATCTGAAGCAATAGGTGCTAATTTAGTATCTGTTAACACATCAGGTAGGCAACCGCTATTCTGACACAGGGAGCCACCCGCACACCTTCTTTTGCATCTAAAACAAATCAAAGCTCTATTTTATTTGCTGTTGTTGACTCATACTGTTTTTTCTCTTCAATGAGTTGATCAACCAATCCCAGTACCTGCTGACTGGCTTTTTCAGTGGACTCAAATAATTGATACAGTTGATTTTGTTGATCCTTATCTTTTTGCCACTTCTCTTCCTTAATAATAGCAACAATTTTATGCACATTATGATGCACTGTGTAGTGAGGTTCACTCATCTTTTTATACGCTGGTAAATAATTATATTGCGCCCCTCCACTATTTCCTTCAGAAAGCAACCATTTACCAAAATTACAATGAGTATCATCCACTTTAAGATCTTGTGACTCCTCACCTGTTTCTAAAGTTCTATAAGCCTTTTGTATGTAAACAATGTGATCGAGTTTAGATAAGGTTCCAAAGCTGGCAAGGCGTGCATGACTCACGATAGAAAGGGTATTTTGTGCAATATGAGAAAATCGAGAAAAACTTTTCTCAAATTCATTAACAACCTGATGAGATTCTTCTGATAATGTACTCATACGTTCAGTGTCATTATAGATAGTGGTACTTGAGTCTACTAATTGTTTAATGATTCGAGTGATATTATCTGTCGCCTCTTTGGTATCAACTGCCAAATTTCTTACTTCATCAGCCACCACAGCAAAACCACGCCCCGCCTCACCTGCACGAGCCGCTTCAATCGCTGCATTTAAGGCCAATAAATTAGTTTTATCTGCCACTCCTGCAATAAAACTGGTTACTTCAGTAATTTCCTTGCTAGCAAGGTTAAGAGCTTGTGCTGAGTCACGCATGATGTTAATCGAATTACCCAACTCACTGATGTTTGATAATACTTGCTTTACTGTTTGTTCACTTTTTTGTGCTGTTTCAGATGACTCAATAGAAGAAGTTTCTATATATGACATCTCTGTAGCCATCGTTATTAAATCAGCTTGATTTTCTTTTAATTTATCTAATAATTGCTTATTTCTCATCACATCCAAAGCAAATAATAATTCATCTTTTTGTTTTTTCCAATGAGACTCCTCCATTTTTTGCACAGTAGTATCAATTTCTTTCAAGATAGAGGAAAATACACCATGTAGACCTACAGGAAACGCACTACGATAAAATTTATCATCCCAAATATAATTAAAGACCGTAGACACTTCTCTAATAAAGGTTTCCATCTGATCTAAGGTATCATTAAGTGATAAAGCCACTTCATTTAAGCCTGTTTTAACCGAATAATTAATTGGGAAAATTCGATCATCCAGATTTCCAGTCACCATATTATCGGCAACTCGCCTAAGCGCATATTCAACTTCAGTTTTATAACGATTAATTTTAACTTGTATAAAAAGCAGTACCGCTGAGAGTATTAATAAGATAAAGAAAACAGGATCGGCACCATAGCGAACAATTGAGTACAAAGGCCCACTAAACAATAAGGCAGCAATAAACAAGCGGATTGTTTTGGCTCTAAAGTGATAAAGCAAACTGGTCATAATCCACCCCTTGTAATTTATTCACTAATAATTGAGTGGCAATATGAATAGCCTCTTTTGCCCCAGCATTTGCCTCTGCTAAAAGCATTTCTTTATATAGAGGTTCAATGATGTTGAGTGCTTGCTGTGATGGTTTTCGGCGCACCGAATAATAACCAATGGGTTTATTATTATCATCGTAACTCGGTGTAACATTAGCAATCACCCAATAAAAACTACCATCTTTAGACATATTTTTTACATAGCCATTAAATTCTTGACCTGATTGAAGTGTTTTCCAAAGTAAATAAAAAACAGCTCTTGGCATATCAGGGTGGCGGATAATATTATGTTGTTGATTCAATAGTTCATCTTGAGAATAACCGCTAAACTCAATAAAAATCTTATTAGCATAGCTAATTCGCCCCTTTAGATCGGTTTTTGAGACAATAAAATCATTATCTCGCATTACTTTTTCTACCTTAGTAGGCTGAATTTTATTTTTCATTAAAACCTCAATCAGATGTTCCGAGTCATCCCCTTATTCCCCATATCGGCCTAGTATAAAAAAACTGAAGGATATTTGGCCATTAAGCTCGATGTAGGATTTATATTACAAGATTAGCAGAAAACATAAAAGAGTCAACAAATTTATCTTGACTTAGAACAAAAAGTATGAATGAAATATTCACTTGCAAAGCAAACTTAAGGTTATTTTTATTTCGGCTAAAGCAAATAGAATATAAATAACATAACCTGAGTTCTGGATAACTGAATAAGTAACGTATTGAGTAGCCACTTAAGGATAATTCTGTGTTTACGGAGGAAGTTTTTGCCACATGGATGTGGCAATAAAGCCTCCATGGATGGATTTACGGCGTCTGTGTAGTAAACACAGAGTTTTCCTGCCTCAGAAGTGCTTAAGTACCTACCTATGATTCTGCCTTAAACCAAGCAGCATAGAGTGCTGGAAGAAATAATAAGGTCAGTACAGTTGCTACCAATAAACCACCCATAATAGCAATCGCCATAGGTCCCCAAAAAGTGCTTAAGGACAGGGGGATCATAGCCAAGACAGAAGCTGCTGCAGTGAGAAAGATAGGCCGAAGACGTCTGACCGAGGCCTCAATAATGGCTTCTTTTAAAGGGATCCCCTTGGCCTGATCTTTATCAATTTGATCAACTAAAATCACTGAGTTTCGCATAATCATGCCAAACAAAGCAATGACACCTAAGTTGGCCACAAAACCATAAGGCGCATTAAAAAGTAACAAAGCGGTACTGACACCAATTAATCCAAGTGGTGCCGTAAGTACTACAATTAGGGTTTTTTGCATACTTTGTAACTGTATCATAAGCAAAGTAAAAACCGCTAATATAACGACAGGAATAACCGCTTTAATAGCCGTTTCACCTTTGGCACTTTCTTCGACAACACCACCAATAGACAAACGATAGCCTTGAGGTAATTCCCCACGTAATGTGTCTAATTGTAAAGAAATTTCCTTACTCACACTGGCTGCCTGTACAGCACCGACAACATCAGAGCGAACCGTAATCGTCGGCAATAAATCCCATCGCCAGATAAGCCCTTCTTCAAGTTCATAGGATAGGGAAACAATTTGGCTTAAAGGAATAGAAACACCCTTATTAGTCGGTATACTGATATTGCTTAAATTACCCAAACCAATGCGTTCATTTTTGTCTGAGCGAGCTAATACTTCAATCAAACGATCACCTTCACGGAAATGGGTAATAGAGTAACCACTTAAAATTGAGTTGATAACTGTCGCCAGTTCTTGCGAGCTAATACCTAAGACTCTGGCTTTATCTTGATCAATCGTCAATCGAACCACTTTGGATAATTCATTCCAATTATAGTTAACATTGTCCACATGCGTATTTTTACGCATAATAGCCGCAACTTTATTGGCTATACCTCTTAGGACGGTGCGATCACTACCACTGATACGAAATTGTATGGGGTAGCCTATGGGGGGGCCATTTTCCAAACGTTTAACGCGGCCTCGAATATCAATATAATCTTCTTTAAAGAGTTGGATTAAGCGTTTTCTTAATCGCTCACGAGCGTCATTATTTTTAGTCATAATCACAAATTGAGCGAGATTATTATGTTGCAGTTCTTGATCTAGGGGTAGATAAAAACGTGGTGAGCCACTGCCAATGTAACTGACAAAATTAATGATTGTGCCTTTAATTGAATGAGAATTTGCGTCTAATGATTCATTTGAGCCAAAGGCCTGAGTTAATAAAAAAGTCTCAAATTTCTTTGCATAGGCCTCTGTGGCCTGAAAAGAACTTCCTTGGGGCAACCAAATATCCACCATTAATTCATTGCGATTAGAGCTTGGGAAAAACTGACTGTCAATAAAACGAAACGAATAAATAGAAAGTGAAAAAAGGAGTAGTGTTATAATAATAACTGTTTTACGCCAATGAACACAAGCCGTGACAAGAACACGAAACATACGATAAAAAGGTCTTTGATAGACATCTGATATGGCTTGATTAAGCTCCTTGTTAACGCCTTTGTGGTGGTCTTTTTCTTCCTTATCATTATATTCAGGTAATAGCCAATAACCAAATAAGGGAACAAATAATACCGCAACCAACCATGAAATAAGCAATGCTAAGCCAACCACAATAAAAAGGGAACCCGTATATTCACTGGCTGAGGACTTAGCCAAAAAAACGGGTAAAAATCCAGCAAAGGTAATTAAGGTTCCTGTTAGCATGGGAAAAGCAGTATGAGTATAGGCATAAGCAACGGCTTTAAGGCGATCCATACCCTGTTCCATTTTAGTCGACATCATTTCCACTGAAATCATGGCATCATCAACCAATAAACCTAAGGCAATGATCAAGGCACCTAATGAGATCCGTTGCAGATCCATGCCCCAAAGTTTCATACCTAAAAAGGTAATGGCTAAGACCATAGGAATGGATAAAGCCACCACCATTCCAGTGCGAAAGCCTAAACTTAAAAAGCTGACCACTAAGACAATAATTAAGGCATCTCGTAATACCGCAATAAATTCTGAGATGGCGTGCTTAACGACGCCAGGTTGATCGGAGACGCTATGAATTTCAATACCAATGGGTAGTTCTGACTGTATTTCCTGTATTTTACTTTCGAGTTGTTCACCTAAACGAATAATATCCCCACCTTTACGCATGGTTAAAGCAAGACCAATGACTTCTTTACCCATAAAGTGCATTTTGACCTTAGGAGGATCAACATAGTCCCGATAGACATGCGCAATATCACCTAAGCGAAATAAACGGCCATTAGAGCGTATGCCTACTTTACGAATTTCTTCTACTGATTCTAAACGACTGACACGGATATAAATACGATCAGAATCGGTGTTTACATCACCTGCAGGTGTTAAATAATTTTGCTGCGTTAAAGTATTAAAAATTTGTGTGGGTTGTAGACCTAATTTTGCTAATTTTACATTCGATATTTCAATGTAAATTTTTTCTTCTTGTACGCCTAATAAATCAACTTTAGCAACGTCGGCCACATTAAGTAATTTAAGACGTGCATCATCTACATAGTCACGTAATTGTGCATAGTTAAAACCATCACTACTAAAAGCATAAATAATACCAAAGGTATCACCATACTCATCATTAGGAAAAGGGCCTTGTACGCCTAAGGGTAAGGTATGACGAATATCATTAATTTTTTTTCTAACCTGATACCATGCATCCGGCACTTCTTCTGGTGGCGTGAAGTCTTTAAGATTAACAAAAATCATGGATTCCCCTGGTTTGGAATAACTGCTTAAATAATCCAACCACGGTGTTTCTTGTAATTTTTTTTCCAGACGCTCTGTTACCTGAGCCTCTACTTCTAGTGCTGTCGCCCCCGGCCAAAACGTTTTAATGGCCATAATTTTAATGGTAAACTCAGGATCTTCTGCCTGTCCTAAATCACGATAGGCCATAATACCCATTAGAGTAAGCACCAAAATCAAATACAATGTTAATGATCGATGTTGTAAACTCCACTGGGATAAATTAATCATTTTCATAAGCTATCAGTGCTTATTTTTAGTATTAAAAAGACGCACTTTTTGCCCTGAATGCAATTGGTGTACGCCAGCAGTCACCACAATCTGTCCTTCTTGCAAGCCTGACTGAATCAATAGTGAATCATATTGATACTCTAAAACAGTCACTTTTTGCAAATGCACCTGTGATGTTTTAGGTGAATAAATCCAAACAGCTGTCTGAGTTTTATTGTTGGTATCTGGATCGGTTTGAAATAAAACGGTTAATGGTAATTTAGCAACCAGACCTTGTTTTTTATGACGAATAAAAACCGTCGTTGTCATACCTAATTGAACCTTATCATCACCATCTATAAGACTGATGCGCACCTGATAAGTCCGCGTTATTGGATCAGCACTGGGGGATATTTCCCGCACTCGTCCCGTATAAAAATGCTTTGGATCAATCCATAAGCTGAGTTTGACATCATCCGCATGACGCACATCATTAAGACGATTTTCAGCAATAGCAATAAGCACTTCTTTCTCTTTAGGCAATGCTAAATTAGCCACCGTTTGACCAGCCACAACCACTTGTCCGACTTCCATATCCAATGCCGTAACAACACCACCCTTATCCGCATAGAGATGCGTATAATCCGATTGATTTCGAGTGACTTCAAGGTGCGCTTTGGCCTGCGTGACTTTTGCTTTAGCAATATCCAGACGATTACTAAATTGCAGGTATTCACTCGCACTGATCATTTTTTCTTTATAGAGTTTGCGATAACGTTTTAGATCCAACTCTGCTTTTTCTTTTTGTGCCTGAGCCTCAGCCAAAGCTCCCTCAGCTTGCATAAACTGCAAAATGGAATCTTCGGTATCTAAGCGAGCTAATAGCGCACCCGGAGCCACTATATTACCCACTTCAACAAAACGCTCTGTAATTTTCCCACTAATACGAAAGCCTAGAGCCATATTGTATCGTGCCTTAATTTCTCCCGCATAACTTTCTTCTTGCCAGTTATCTTGAATATGCACCACCTGAGTAATCACGGGTCGGATCACTTTTTTAATGGACGTTTCTTCTTTACAGGCTAACAGCACACTGCTTAATACTAAAAATATTAATAGCCGTACCAACGAAGTTATTATTACTTTATTCATAGATAAGAATTAATCACAAAAATTTAAGAAGAAAAATATTTCAGTAACACACCCGCAGCCACCGCAGAACCAATAACACCGGCAACATTCGGCCCCATGGCATGCATCAGTAAAAAATTTTGTGGATTGGCTTGCAAGCCGACTTTATTGGACACTCTTGCTGCCATAGGCACAGCTGAAACACCTGCTGAACCAATTAATGGGTTAATATCTTCATGAGTGAATTTGTGCATTAATTTTGCCATCAAAACACCACAAGCCGTACCAATGGCAAAGGCAATAACACCTAATAAAAGTATTTTTAATGTGCCGATCTGTAAAAATTCACCCGCTTGTAGCTTTGAACCCACTGCCAAGCCAAGGAAAATAGTCACTATATTGATTAGGGTATTTTGTGTGGTTTTACTTAAGCGTTCAACAACACCACACTCACGCATTAGAGTACCAAAACAAAACATGCCAAGCAAAGGTGCGGCTTCGGGCAAAGTCAGCCCCACTAAAATCAATAATAGGATAGGAAAAATAATTTTTTCTGTTTGTGAAACGGGACGTAATTGTACCATAACCCGCTGACGTTCTTCCTGTGTGGTCAGCAGTTTCATTATAGGAGGCTGAATCAATGGCACTAAGGCCATATAGGAATAGGCGGCAACCGCAATAGCTCCTAGTAAATGAGGAGCCAGTTTATTGGTCACATAAATAGCCGTAGGCCCATCTGCACCACCAATAATAGCAATAGCAGCAGCTTCACTTTGACTAAACCCCAAAGCCATAGCACCTAATAAGGTGGCAAAAATACCAAATTGGGCAGCCGCACCTAAGAGTAGTGTTTTAGGGTTTGCCAATAAGGGAGCAAAGTCTGTCAAGGCACCCACCCCCATAAAAACCAGTAATGGGAACACGCCAGAGGTTAAGCCAATAGCATAAAATAAGTATAAAATGCCATCACTAAAGCTGTATTTATGAGCAATTTCTGACAGTTCAAAGGCTTTAGCAACATCATTTTCTTTTGCTTGATAGTAGGCTTTTTTACATAAGCGTTGCTGTGTACATAGATGCAAGGCATCACCTAAAACTGATCGCAATTCCCGTGTTAGTTGGGCTGTTTTGTTGCTTTTACTATTTTGTGCCTCCAGTGAAAGACTCTCAAAATTAAGCACTTTAGTTGTATTTTTTTTGATACTAGCAGAATACTTCTCAAGTATCTGATATTCATAATTCATAGCCCTATTAAAGGCTTGAAAAGAGGCGGACTCTGCTAGCCCTGCCATAGGTAAATTAGATAAAATAGCACCAAAACCAATAGGCACCAGCAATAAAGGTTCAAAGTTCTTTTTTATGGCTAAAAATAAAAGTAATAAACCAATGAGCAACATAAATGCTTGCCCTAGTGATAGATTATAAAGCCCTGAACCTTCCCATAATCTCAGTATATGTTCCATAGTATTTAAAGTAACCTGTCAGCTCTATGTTATAAATAGCGCATTGTTAATAGAGTATCACCAACCATAATACTATCCCCTTCTTTAACATTAATGGCACCAATAATACCATCCTTACTGGCACGAATTTCAGTTTCCATTTTCATTGCTTCAAGGATAATAATGACATCACCTAGAGCAACTTGTTGATTAGTCACAACAGGTATTTTATAAATTTGCCCACTCAATGGCGCCGGGACAGGTTCTCCTCTAGAAGAGTTTGAGTCAGCAGCGGATGCTACTCTTTTCAATGTATCATTAGAAGGTTCACTAAGCGGTATTGGCCCCTGAGTAATATCTCCTCCCTCATTGACTTGAACAACATATTGCTCACCTTCTACCGTCACAGTGTAAACATTCTCATCCACATTATTTGTTTTAGTTTTGCTTTCTTTATTAAGGGACGGAGCTGATTCAAAAAATTCTGGGTTATTTCTATTTTCAAGAAATAGTAAACCTACTTGTGGAAATAACGCATAAGTTAAAACATCATCAAGCGGTTCACTAGCAAGGGGGATTTCTTTTTCAGCGACAATCATATTTAATTCTTCACTGAGTGTATCCATTTCTGGTGTTAGCTTATCTGCTGGGCGACAATTGATAATAGGCGCACCATTAAGCACTTTCTCCTGTAACTTGACATCTAATTTTGCCGGTGTAGCCCCGTACTCACCCTTGAGTATTCCCAGAGTTTCCTTAGTCACTGTCTTATAACGCTCTCCTGACAACACATTAAGCACTGCCTGAGTACCCACAATTTGTGAGGTTGGAGTGACTAAAGGAATAAAGCCTAATTCTTTACGCACTTTAGGAATTTCTAACAGCACCTCATCAAGCTTATCACTAGCACCTTGCTGGCGCAGTTGGTTTTCCATATTAGTTAACATGCCACCAGGCACTTGAGCAATTAGGATACGTGAATCAATACCTTTAAGTGCCCCTTCAAACTGAGCATATTTTTTACGTATTTTACGACAATCTAGGGCAATATTTTCTAAAGAGTGAATATTAAGCTGGGTATCACGAACTTGAGAATCTAACATAGCAACAATAGTTTCTGTCGCTGAATGGCCATAAGTACCGCTCATAGATGAAATGGACGTATCCACATTATCCACCCCTGCTTCAATGGCTTTAAGCAAGGTCGCTGTTGATAAGCCGGTTGTGGCATGAGCATGTAAATGAATAGGGATTTGCAATTCTTTTTTTAGACGTGATACCAATTCATAGGCATCATAGGGTTTTAATAAACCAGCCATATCCTTAATACATAGAGAATGAGCGCCCATATCTTGTAGTTGTATTGCTAAGCTTACCCATAAGTCAAGTGTGTGTACCGGACTGGTGGTATATGAAATAGCAGCCTGTGCATGTTGGCCATTAGCAAGCACAGCATTAATGGCTGTTTGAAAATTGCGTGGATCATTCATGGCATCAAAAATACGAAAGACATTAATACCATTTAGCGTTGCTCGCTCGATAAACTTTTCGACTACATCATCAGCATAATGACGATAACCGAGAATATTTTGTCCTCGCAAAAGCATTTGTTGCGCCGTATTAGGCATCACTTCTTTGATTTTTCTTAGACGCTCCCAAGGATCTTCACCTAAATAGCGAATACAAGCATCAAAAGTTGCCCCACCCCAAGATTCAACAGACCAATAACCAATGTTATCCAGTTTTTCTGCAATAGGCAGCATATCATCAATACGCATACGGGTTGCTAATAAAGACTGGTGGGCATCACGCAGTACGACTTCGGTAATACCAAGCTTATTTTTATTATTCATAGTTAATTGTGGGGTTACTTGTTTAAACGATGCTGTTGTATTGCCGTTTGAATGATTTTCTTAAGCTTTTCATCTGAAACTCTGGTGTTCAAAGAATATTCAGGAACTTGATGGGGTTGTAAGGTAGCTGATGGTTGTTTCTGCTCAAAGTATCTCACTGTTTTGGACATTAATAATGTTATTATAATTAATACCATAAGAAAAACAAATACAGTACTCATGCCCATAAGAGCTAATTCTAAGCCTAACCACATAGCATAATACTCTGTTTTTCTGTCATTAAAATTTTAGCCTAACTGATGTTCAGTTCTTATTCAATCTAAATAACCAACATATCTTGATAATTTACCAACTCTTAACTAAAGTTATGATAACACTGACAATCTTATCGCATAACCATGTCGTCCTACCGTTAACTTAGGTCTTCCACCTAAATTAAGTATAGGTTGGTTTTTAAGAGTAATTACAACACTCAAACTGATCGTATTATTTAGGTGAAATCATGAAAGCTCAAATACTTTATGTTGAAGATGATATTATTAATAGTAGCATCGTAGAAGATTTAATGACCAGCGAAGGCTATCACTGTACTGTTTTACGATCTGGGCAAGAATGCCTTGATCAGGCAGCACAAATTAAGCCAGATTTAATCTTAATGGATGTTTTGATGCCTGGTTTGAATGGTCTTGAAACCTGCACAAGACTTCGACATATAGACAGTTTACATAACATCCCTATTATTTTTATCTCTGCCCGCAATGAATTAGAAGATCGACTTAAGGGCTACAATGCAGGCGGTGATGATTATATAGGCAAGCCTTTTGAACCTGATGAACTTTTAGCTAAAATTGAAGCTTCTATTGAGAGAAGAAGCACTCTTAATGATCTTTATAAAAAAGCACAACAATCCGATCTAACAACCAATAGTCTTATGACCGCTCTAGGAGAAATTGGTCTGGTCATGCATTTTTTACAAGCAAGCTCAAAAATAAAAACCATTGAAACGCTAGCACAAAAAATTATTCAAACCCATGCATCCATGAGTCTCGAAATTAGTATTGAGATACGCATTTATGATCAAAAATTACACTTCTGTACCGAAGGTATTAGTCACCCCTTAGAGGAATCTGTGTTTAATTATGTCGTTTCTAAGGGGCGACTCGTTGACTTTAATAATAGAACTGCCGTCAACTTTCCCCAGATTAGTATATTAGTACGCAATATGCCACTTAATGATCCTGAAAAATATGGCAGAATCAAAGATTATATTGCCATTATTGCTGAAGGTGCTAATGCAAAAATAAACAATCTGAGATCTGATCAGTTAATTCACAGGCAATATAAGAATATGCTCAGTATTATCGATAAAACAAAAGAAACCATTAAAACTGTTGATAACCATTATCGGATGCAGCAATACAAAAGCAATGAAATACTCTCTGAAGTGTCAGAAAAGATTGAAAGCTCTTTTCTTTATCTAGGCTTATCTGATGAGCAAGAAACACAGCTACAATCAATAACAAAAAAGTCAGAAGAAAAAATGACTCAGCTTTTTCAAAAGACATCCTGCATTGATGAAAAACTTAATCATATTTTATCTCAAATGGAGTGTGCTATAGAGAATTTTTCAGTGCCCAAGGATGAGCCTAGTGACGAGGAAAATGACTTAGAAACCATTACATTATTCTAGCAACACATGCATTTGGAGCAATAATTTTATTTTAAAGCCAAAAACCATGACAAGCAATGTCACTTATACCCTATTTATGATATAAGATACCTTTTTGACTTACTACTAATGAAAGCTCTCTCATAACATGCTTAAACAAAAAATAATCCCTGTTACTGCTTATCAACAAAATTGTTCTTTATTATGGTGTGATCAAACACATGAGGCGGCATTAATCGACCCTGGTGGTGATGTTGAGTTACTAGAAACAGAGCTTAAAAAGCATCAATTAACACTGACGCAACTGTGGTTGACACATGGACATTTAGATCATATTGGTGGCACCGATGAATTAGCAACAAAATATCAGGCGAAAATTATTGGTCCCCATAAAGACGATTCTTTCTGGTTGGATATATTGCAACAGCAGTGTGACATGTTCAACTTCCCAAAAGTTAATCAATTTACCCCTGAAAAATGGCTTAAAGATGGGGATAGCCTTACTTTAGGTAAAGAAAATTTTTCAGTATTACATACCCCAGGTCACACTCCTGGTCATATTGTTATTGTCCACCATTCATCCAAGATGGTATGGGTTGGTGATGTATTATTTAAAAATTCTATTGGTCGCACTGATTTTCCACAAGGCAGTCATGAGGCACTTATCCATTCTATTCGCAGTCAATTATTTACCCTTCCTGATGATTATCACTTTGTTCCCGGACATGGTGAGGGCGGTCGTCTGGGAAGTGAAAAAACAAACAACCCCTATTTACGATAATAATTTACCTATTTCATTTTCTTCATATAAAAAAGTCATATAAAAAGGAACTCTTAACATGACCGATATACTTAATAAAATTAAGCCTAGCAGTAGTATCATTGGCACCATCATAAAAGTAATAATAAGTATTATCATTATTGCAACATTGGCTGTCTTTTTTTCCAAATCCATTTTTTATGCTGAACCGGGCTATATTTATCATGTTAGAACCGTTTTAGGTAATGAAGAAGTGGTCACAGATGTGGGCTATAAATTCTTCCCTCTTGGACGCTATAATGCTTGGAAACGAGCCATGACAGTACAAGCAACCGGTTCTCTTAACCCCTCATCACGTTTAGGCTCCTTTGCTGCTAATAATACGGGGGGGATTAATGCTGAAAAAGACGGTAATAATGCTTCAGCAAACCTGCCACCATTGAATATTATGTTTTTAGATCAGGTTGATGCTTATGCGGAAGCGACTGTACGTTTTTCTATCCCATCTGACCCAGATTCTTTTTTAAAACTTGCTCATGAGTATCGTTCTCCTGAAAATCTACTGCGTACTGCATTGATGCCTGCATTTAAGGAAACACTCCAAGCAAATGCTTCTTTAATGACTGCTGAAGACTACTATGCAGGTTCTCGCACTGAATTTAATTCTGAATTTGAAAATCAAATGAACCGTGGGATATACCTAGTCAAGCGTATTGAAGTTGAAACTGAGGCATCAAAACAAGCCCGTGCTTCAGCCAATGCTTCTTTAGGTGCTGATCAGGAGCGCTATGGCGAGCCATCAAAAACTATCTTTGTGGTAAAAAAATTACTGGATAAAGATGGTCTTCCAAGACGCAAAAACCAGCGTTTCCTAGAATTTGGCATTACTGTCGTATCTGCCCTAGTAACAGAGATGCGTCCAAATAAGAAGTTTGTTGAACGTATGCAATTAAAGCAAAAAGCCTCAGCTGATCGAGCCATTGCCCGAGAGCAACGTGTTCAGGAAGAAGAGCAAAAACTATTAGCTATTGCTCGTGGTGAGCGTGAAGTTGCCCAGCGCCAAGCAAAAGCAAAGGTTGAGCAAATCCAAAAAACCACGGAAGCAGAAACAGATAAGCAATTAGCTATTACGCATGCCAATAAGCTAAAAGCCCAAGCAACCATTTATAAAGAGACCGCAGCAATTAATTATGATAAAGCTAAAATTCAAGCTGAAACCAAGCGCACATTAGCAGAGGCGGAAGCCTATCAAAAGCGAGTTATCTTAGAGGCTGACAATGCCTTGGCACAAAAGCTGGATGCTGAAATTAAAATACAGAAAATCTGGGCGCAGGCTTTTGCCCAACGTAAAGTACCGACAACTGTTTTTGGTGGCTCAGGTACTTCTGGTGGTGCCCCCGTAGGAAGTGATAATGAAGTAAAGGCATTTATGCAAATGCTGACTTTAGATGCGGCCAAACGCCTTAATTACAATAGGGATATTAATACTGAAAAATAGCTGCTAAACAGACATTGGGGCTGTGGTTCAATGGCTTGGTTTAATCTAAGTTCTGGATAAGCTTTTGACCAAGCCTCATAGCTCTAGGTGCCAACTCATACCTCTAGGTGCCAAGATAGTGTTACTAAAACTTAGTTCCTTGGCAGTCACTGAGCATTTTCTGCATTGTCACTAAGCCCAAGTCCCGACAATAACGAATATTGCGCTCTGGGATCAATTCTGGTTCGGGGTAATTTAACAGAGCCTTTTCTAAACTCTTTTCTCTAATTAAATGCACCATTGGATAGGGAGAACGATTGGTGTAATTAGCTGGGTCATTTTCATCGCTATGCTCAAAGCAATAATCAGGATGAAAGCTGGCCAGTTGAAAAACACCTTCATAACCTTGTTCAACTAAGAGCTTATTCGCTATATCCAAAAAATCAAGGTAGTCATCAAAGTGCTGTCCATATTGAGACAAAATAAATAAGGTGGTTTCAATATCTGTTTGTGTTTCCAAACGCTCACATTCAACTATCAAATTTTCTAATATTTGAGCCAGATCACTATGTTCAGCCACACAAAAATGAATACTTCCCTTATCACGTTCTTTTTTAGCAAAGGGGCATATATTATGTTTAATAATAACGTTATCCAACCAGCATTGCGTTTGTTTAATAATTACACTCACACTCATTCCTCTTAAATTTAGAGCAATAATATTTCTTATTATAGCGTCTTGTTATAGCGTTTTGTCATAAAAATGTCATTCATCTTTGCTAAAGTAAATATCACTTACTAGCCGTACATAAAACAAGGAAACACCTAAATAACTACGGCAAATACTCATAAAGATAGAACTTATCTGTATAGATAAGCTATTAATTAAACCTAGACTTATAATTATCTGAACGTCATTCCCAAGGAGGGATTATGTCATGATTACTCACCAGCAAGAAACACCCATTCATTCGCTACTGCATATGTTATTAAATAGCAAGATACACATTCCTAAAATAATACACTCTATTTTAGAAAAAGTCGTATGGTTATTGCTCCCCCTCCCCTTATTTATGCTCATTACAGGAACAGAAGGTATTATTGAAAATGAATCACCTGAAAATCTAGCATCATTAAGCACTCTACGTTCAGGCTTAGTTGACTTTCTCAATATGCACACCTTAATCATATTTGGTGCTTTTGGTTTAACGTTTATGATCTGGCTTATTACCAGAAAAATGTGGACACCATCCGTACAAGACCGTCACCAAAGCTCAGATAAAACCTGTAATTATTCAGATTAATAGCCCATCCTCCCTCAGACCAACTGCTGCCCAATCACCCCAAAAGGAAGTGCTCTTGGGGTTCACTTCAAGGTATTAGTATCACATTGTGTATATCATTATTTGAACTAATTATCTAAAACAAAATATAACTGTTAATTTATTATTAGGGTATAATAGCCCGATACAAACCAGTGCTATTAAGTAGGTACTTATTTTGGAGCACATATCATAATTCAAGACACAAGTTTTCTTAAATACCTACCTATGAATGCTATAAATAACATATTGCCACCCGCAGTGAGGAAGGACATTGAAACTAACAGATTTGCAAATGGAAGTAGGTGAGCTAATAATTGACACCTTAAATTTAGATATGGAAGTAAGCGAAATTGATCCCAATGATTACTTATTTGGCGAAGGCCTAGGCTTAGATTCCATTGATGCCCTTGAATTAGCAATGGCCATTACCAATCAGTATAATTTTCAACTTCGATCCGATGATGCTGATAACCGCAAAATATTTCGTTCTTTAGATTCACTTACTCAGCACATTGCCAGTAAAACAGATAACAGCTAAAAATCAAAGCAAGACTATTATCATCAACAAGTATTTTGGGGCAAAGAAATAGAGTTTTTAAAGCGTTTCCAATTTTTTTTCTATCCACTGTGTGTACATATCAGCATTATTTTTAATGTTGTCCACTGGGTGGTTGCCCTACTGCCTATTGTATTTTACCTCAGTGTCTCGCCCCTATGTAACAGCAAAACAAGTAAAATCAAGCAAAAAAATATCTGCCTCAATAGCAAAGTATTCCTATTTATTCTATTACTAATAATGGCCTTACTATCCATCGTATTTAAAAATCACAGCCTATTATACCTCCCCCCTATATTAATCAGCTTGTCTATTTTATTCCCTTTTGCACTGTCTCTTAGCTCAGGTTATATTCCCTTAATTACACAGTTTTATTATTTAAGCGAAGACCTTAACTTAAATGATGGCTTGGTAACGGCTATTGATCCTAAACGAGTGCAATATACTCATATATTGACATGGCTTTGGGTTATTATCATCAGTATGATGTTACTGGAAATCATATTACTGAGCTTGTTTGCCCCTTTAGAAATTTGGTCATTATTTACTAATTTTATTAATTACCTTATTTTATTACTCTTTATGATATTTGAATGGTTGTTTCGTAATTTCTATTTTAAGCAATGGGAATCACCGCTCATGTTTATTAAACAGCTTATTACTATTGATCACCGACAATTACTAAAAAAACACCCTTAATTATGATACTAAAACAAGCACTATTAGGTTATCAATCTCTCAATGATATTGTTATTTATCAAAATGATAATAGCATTACTTTGTATCAGCTTATGGAAGATCTTATCTATCTTGATAAGAAATTGCCCAAGCATAAGCATCTACTTAATTTATATGAAAACCGATATTACTTTATACTTAGCTTATTATTGGGGATCAAACGCCAATCCATGCATCTATTTCCCAGTAATACCAGTGCTTATACATTCAAGTTTTTAACACAAGAGTATACGGACATACTCACATTGGACAAAACAGTCCCAAAATATAAGCACCAAGACGAAAATAAACTAAACCATATTGATATTGAGCCACTTCTAAAAAGCAAGAAAACAGCCACGCAAGAAACCGTAAAGCAGTATCTCGCTATTTTTGCTAATAATGCTTATTACCATAAAGACACTATCATTATTTTTACCTCAGGTAGTACAGGTACTCCTAAACCCTTTGCTAAAAAATTAAGTGATTTTATTACCGTTGCTCAACAATTAAAGACGCAATTAACACTAGAAAATAATCCCATGATCTTGGCAACTGTTCCTGCACAACATATGTATGGTCTAGAAACCTCCATAATGATGCCTTTAATCAATGGCCTGAGCATCTATGAAGAACGCCCTTTTTACCCTGATGATATGGCTAGAATACTGGCTAAGCAGACTCGTTCGAGTCTATTAGTGACCACCCCCATTCATATTAGAGCTTGTTTGAAAACTCAGACAAAGTTGACTCATTTACAGCAAGCTCTGTGTGCAACGGCTCCTTTGGATGAACAAATGGCACAAATTTTTGAGGATGAACAGGAAGTATCTCTGATTGAGATTTATGGCTGTACTGAAGTGGGTGTCATTGCAACACGTCATCCCGCTATATCACAAGAATGGACATGTCTTGATGATATTGCACTCGTACCATCTTCTGAAAATTCAGTTGACATTCAAACCAATCGTTCCATTAATGTATTTACACTGAATGATCATATTAGCTACATAAGCAATAAGACCTTTATGCTCCATGGTAGAAAGTCTGACATGATCAATATCGCCGGTAAAAGAAATTCCTTGTCCTATCTGAATCATCACTTAGTGAATTATAAACACCTTAGCGATGGTTGCTTTTACCAACCTGATCACTTAGAAGAAAGTCAGCAAAGGCTCGTGGTTTTTATTGTCGCCGATAAATATCATTTTTCTATTCAAGATTTCAAACATTACTTTAAAACCAAAGTGGATTCTGTTTTTACTCCCCGTCATTTTTATTTTGTTGATAAGCTTCCTCGCAATAAAACAGGAAAAATCCTGCATAATGAGATAAAATCTCTTTATCAGCAACTCAGTATTAACCACTAAGCCACTAAAGTCATTATAGAATGTCCGATAATCGTTATTCATTTATCATTAATAGTACTCATCCTTGTCTTGCTGGACATTTCCCAAACAATCCAATCGTCCCGGGTGCCGTTATTCTTGAACAAGTTATGCTAAAATGGGCGTTATTTAGCACACAAAAAATACAGCAATTTGATTTTTCAAAATTTACTCAACGCCTTTTAGCTGATACTCCCTGTATTGTTAGTTTTATACAATTAGAACCTAAAAATAAACTGACTAAAGCTGAGTTTATCGTTAAAACAACAGATGATATAACCATTTGCAAAGGACGTTTTGTCTATGGGACATAACTCACAGCCAGCATGGAAAAACACCTCTGATCGAGGTAGTTTATGGCTAATTGAAGTCATTACTTGGATTATTTTACATCTTGGTAGAAATATCGGACGGCTATTTCTTTATCCTATTGTTTGTTATTTTATCCTTTTTTCCTCAACAACCACTTATTCACGCCAATACCTAAGCCTAAGCCTAGGCCGTTCACCTACCCTCGTTGATGTTTTTCGGCACTATTACAGTTTTGCTAATATGTTACTTGATCGCGTTTATTTACTCAGTGGAAAAACTCACGCCTTTGATGTACAACTGCATGGTGAGCACATATTAGATGAGTTAATAAAAAAAAATAAAGGTATTATTCTATTAGGATCTCACTTAGGCAATTTTGATCTCTTACGAATTTTTTCCAGCAAGTATTCAGATATTAAAATAAAAGCGATTATGAATGATAGTAATAATCAAAAAATTAATAAAGTCTTTGAAAAACTCAACCCCTCACTAAAAGATGAAGTCATTACAATTGGCACACCTGAATCCATGTTGTATTTAAAAGAATTTGTTCAACAAGGCAATCTGGCAGGTATTCTTGCCGATCGAGTTGAAACAGATAGTAGGACGGTTCGCTGTAACTTCTTTAACCAAACAAGCCTATTTCCAAGCGGCCCTTTAATTGTTGCCAGCCTTGTAAACGTGCCCGTCATATTGTGCTTTGGCTTACATAGAAAAAACAACCAATACGATGTTTATTTTCATCTCTTTAGTGAACAAATTGATTTACCTCGAAAAGACCGGCAAGAAAAACTCACATTGTATATGCAAGAATATGCCACAATTCTTGAACAATATTGTAAAAAATATCCTTATAACTGGTATAACTTCTATGATTTCTGGCAAGATACGCTTTGAATTTAAAAAACAACTAATTGTTAGTTTAGCACTATTATTTTATATTAACTCTCAAGCCTGTTTGGCCAACACTGAATTACAAAACCTGCTCCTACCATTTAAGCAGATTACTTTAGTAAAATTTACTTACACCGAAACCCGCAAGTCCGTTTTCTTTAAAAAACCACTGCTATCTTCTGGTGAAATAGAATTTATTCGTCCTGATAAAATAATAAAAGAAGTACTAAAACCTTCTTATAAAAAATTCATTATCAACCAAGAGACACTCACAATTATTGACACAATTAAAACCAATCATAAAAACGAAGACATAAAGAAAAAACAGCTTAAGCTTACTCATTATCCCAAACTAAAACAATTTATTGATTTACTTAAGGCGCTATTAAGTGGTGATGCTTTATTTCTTCAGAAACACTATGATATTAGCATTAGTCAATTAGCACCCAATAAAAATGATCTTAAAAAAACAACTCATTTATCATGGAAACTAATTCTAACACCCCAAATATTCCCTGATAACTTGGAGAAACAGACTATCAAAACCATTCAGATAGTGGGTACACAGAGTCATATTAAAAGCATAGAGATAAATGGCTTTGCAGATGAATATTCATTATTAACAATAGATAAAATTTTACAAAAGCTTATGTAAAATGTTGATAAAAAAAAACCACAACACTGTTTTACTCAGTTATTTCATCTTAGCCATAGTATTAATAGCATATTTATTAAGCTCATTAACGATACGCTCCGATATGAGCTTTTTTACGTCCAATAGTGCTAATAATGACAGCAAAATTATTCAGCAATATTTACTTGATGGAGATGCGAATCGCCTGCTTTTTATTGTTTTAGATAGCCCGAAGGTCTCTAGTAAAAAATCACAAGATAATGAACAAACTATTAAAAAATTAATACATTTTAGTCACCAATTAAAACAGGAGATTATAAAAAATGATCAATTTACTCTTATAGAAAACACGCAACAAAACATTGAGCAGATAATGGCCGAACCACTTTATCAATACCGCTATATAATCAACTCAGAGTCAGATAACAAAAAACGCTTTAGTATTGCTTCATTAAAACAACACTTTAATAACTTACAACAACGTTTACAGATGGTAACTTCGATTGATGAGCAAGCAATTATTGCACAATCACCATTGAATGTATGGTTTCGCTATTTACAGTCCATTAATAAGACCCAATTAAAGCAAAAAGACGGTGTCTGGTTTACAGAACAAGCACAGGCTATTCTTTTATTAAAAACAAAGGCATCGGGTTTTGATCTCAAGCAACAGGCCAAAAATAGACAGTTTTTAGAACAACGGATCACAGCAATACTCTCTGATGGAGTCACCTATAGCCTCAGTGGTGCGGCTATTATTGCCCTTGAAAATAGCAAAAAAATTGCTTTTCAAATACAGATTATTTCCACTCTAGCATCGGTTATTCTTATGCTTTTCCTCTTTTTAGTCTTTCGTTCAATAAAGCAAGTTTTATTAATTTCTTTACCTTTGTTTTTTGCAGTCTTAGCAGGGACAAGTATGGTTAATTGGATTTATGGCTATATTCATGGCATCAGCTTGGCTTTTGGTATTACCATTATCGGCATTGCCGTAGATTACCCTATTCATTATTTTTCACATCTCATGGGACTACAGAAAACAGGGCTGCAGAACAAGTCACACTATGTAAATAATAAAACCTCTCTATTAGCAATCTGGCCAAAATTACTTCTGGGTCTTATTACGACATTGATTGGTTTCTCTGCCATTACTTTTTCTGACTTTTCAGGACTGAATCAATTAGGTATTTTTGCCATGACCGGTTTAATCGTAGCCATGCTAAGCACCCGTTACTTACTCCCTCTGTTTCATTATAATAGTATTAAATTAACCCATTCAAAAGTCATTCTGTATTCTACACAAGTGTTACTATTTAAAAATCGGTGTTACTTTCGTAGTATCAGTCTAGCCCTTATACTCTTATCAATAGTATATATCACCACTCATAACAACTTATGGGAGAATGACTTAGCTCATTTAAGCCCCATTAGTGATGCAGTAAAAAGCAATGATTTTAAATTACGCAAATCATTAAACTTACCCGAATTGCGTTATGTGTTATTGGTTTCAGCAAATAATGAACAAGCAGTGCTGCAAAAAATAGAAAGCCTAAGCCCTTTTTTGGAGCAACTGATTCATTCAAAAGCTATTACTTACTATGATTCAGCAGCACGTTATATCCCAAGTATTGATACTCAAAAGCAACGTCAAGAGGCATTGCCGACACAGACACAACTCTATAAAAATTTACACCAAGCACTTAAGGATACCCCCTTTGATATTCAAGCCTTTGATCCCTTTATCAAGGCCGTTACTGAAAATAAAAACAATCCCCCTCTCACACCAAATGATTTGAGTCAGTCACTATTTGCGACCAAGATAAAATCACTGCTTTTTCTTGATAAAAATAATAATAACCAAGACGCTAATAAGCAGAAGCATCCTAATTGGATTGGGGTGATTATTTTAAGTGGCGTCAATGGCTCACAATTATCCAAAGAATTTAAGCAGTATAAAAAAACAAGTAAGACAAACAAAAAAGATACAGCAAAGATTCAACTTATTGATATTAAAGAACAAACAAATAAGCTGGTAAAAAATTATCGTATTGATGCCTTATATTGGTTTCTATGGGGCAGTTTTTTTATTATTCTCTCTCTTGTTATTTATATTAAAAAAATAACACAATTGCCCGCATTGCTACTACCTTTTTCTGGAGCAATCATTCTCAGCGTCTCATTACTCTTATTGTTGGGTTATAGCCTGTCTATTTTTCATTTGGTTACACTACTCTTGGTTGTTGGACTAGGCATTGATTATAGTATTTTTATCTCTCAAATCGATGCAAACAATCAGGTGGATAATCAACAAAAGACCATTAACCTTTTTTCTGTATTGATTTGTGCCATATCAAGCATTATTATGTTTTTCTCACTATCACTCTCATCAATTCCTGTACTTAAGGCAATTGGTTTAACGGCTTCATTAGGCACAGCATTGGCTTTTATACTGAGCCTTATTTTTAGTCGTCCGTGTAAGGCTATTGAATAAATTATGCAAGCATTAGTATTATCTTCTTTTACGCTGACCACCGCTGCTGGATGTGGCAATGCCGAAAACATTGCCTCACTGCGTCATAGAAAAACAGGCTTACGGCCTAATAATTTTCTTGATATTGAACTGGAAACATGGATCGGCCGAGTTGCTGATGTGGAACAATGCAGCCTTCCTAATACCTTAAAGAACTATCAATGTCGTAATAATCAATTGGCTTATATGGCCTTACAAAATGATAATTTTTCAATTCAAGTGGAGCAAGCAAAAAAGAAATATAATCCCTCACGGATTGGGGTTTTTATGGGCACATCAACGTCTGGAATTTTATCCACAGAGTTAGCCTATCAAAAAATTAACACCACGATAGAAAATAACGTTAACTTTCAAAAATCTGTTTTTTTTAAGGAACAGCACAATAGCTTTGCTCTGGCTGATTTTGTCCAACAATATTTTCAGCTCACAGGACCTGCTCAGGTTATTTCAACCGCCTGTTCTTCCAGTGCAAAAGTATTTGCCAGCGCTAGCCAGTATATTAAATTGGGTCTATGTGATGCTGCGATTGTCGGCGGGGTTGATAGTCTCTGCTTAACAACATTATATGGTTTTAATTCCTTAGAATTAGTCGCAAAAGACATCTGCCGCCCAGCCGATCAAAACCGTCAAGGACTCTCAATTGGTGAAGCCGCGGCCTTTGTACTATTAGAAAAACCACCAGCAGAGACATCGAGCAATTCCGAACGGACTATCTACTTACGTGGCTATGGTGAAAGTTCGGATGCTTACCATATGTCAACCCCTCATCCAGAAGGTTTGGGTGCCATAAAAGCCATGCAATGCGCATTATCTCAGGCACAGCTTAAGTCTGAGCAGGTAGACTATATTAACTTACATGGCACAGCAACAGCCATCAATGATCAAGTAGAAGATATTGCTATACAGAAGGTATTCCCCCAACACACACCATGCAGTTCAACAAAGGGTTGGACTGGGCATACATTAGGCGCTGCCGGTGCGGTGGAGGCGATTTATAGTGCTTTTTGCATTCAAAATACGATCTATCCACCTAGTTTAAATACCCAACACATAGACCGTCAATTTTCAAGCCATATTATACTTGCTGACGAGCAGACATCCATATTAAGCAATCAAGGCAGCCATAATAGTAATACCAAAACCAGCACCAAAGAACTTCATACCATTGCCAGTAATTCTTTTGGCTTTGGTGGCAATAATTGTTGTTTAATCTTTTCTGATAGTTTAGATAATAGCAAACAGCACTCTGGTGATAGAACATGATACATTTATCTATTAATGCCATTGCAATGGTGGCACCTGGTATGCCAAACTGGGCTCAGGCACAACAAATGTTAAGTGGCAAACAAAGTTATCATCATGCCCCTACCACTAAGAAATTAACCACCTTCTTGCCTGCCAATGAAGCCAGACGTTGTTCTCGCACTATTTCTCTAGCCTTAAGTAGCATTACGCAGCTATTAGAAAACAGCAATGTTAATGAACAGGAAATACGCTATATTTTCTCCTCTTGCAATGGTGATTTAAGTATTTTTCATCATATTAGCACTGCCCTATCACAGACTGGACGACCTGTATCACCAACAAAATTTCATAATAGTGTACACAATGCACCAGCTGGATACTGCGCCATTGCCCTAGGAGCACAAACACCCAGTACAAGCATTACGGCTTATCAGGACAGCGTAGCAAATGCATTATTAGAAGCTGCCGTACAAGTCGCTAGTCAAAAACAAGCTTGCTTGCTGACAGGATATGATGAAATACCTCCAGAACCACTATTGTCTTTGTTTCCCATCGCTGATGATTTTGCTTATTCTTTACTTATCTCACCCGCTCATAAAGCTCACGTTCAAGAGCCAGCATTATGTCGTTTAAGCATCGCTATTACACAGGGTCAGAAAACAAGCACAATGGATAAGCAAGCATTTGAAAAATTGAGAACAGCAAACCCTCAAGCAAAAATATTACCCCTATTAGAGGCCATTGCCAAGCAAGAGGAAAAAACCATTATCCTTAACGATAATCAACAGCAAATCGCCATCCATGTTAGTGAATTTTTAGGAAAAAATCCTTGAATAAAAGTGATATTTGTCAATTACTCCCCCATTCTGGCAGTATGTGCCTAATTGATCAGATTATTTCATGGGATGATAATGAGCTCATTGCCCATAGCCGGTCACATCATGATAATAACAATCCACTAAGGAATAACCTACTAAGCAATAGTCACTCTCTGAGCAGTATCATCGGTATTGAATATGCAGCTCAAACAATGGCCCTACACGCTGGCCTATTGGCAGAAAAAGAAAATCAAGGTCGCCCGAATAAAAATAACCTAGGAGGCTATCTGGCAACAACAAGAAAGGTAGTAATAGGTAGCAACAGCCTTTGCCCACCTGACACAGAACCATTCGCACCTTTGGTGATTCAAGTGTCTGTGTTAATGCGTGATACTCAGGGCTATACATACCAATTTAATATCCACAGCCAACATGTTAATATTATCTCTGGTCAGCTCACCATTTTTTTAGTTCCAAGTTCTGAGTCTTAGTCTTAATCCTTTTAAATCTAGAAAAATGCCAAAAGAATCCAAAACATGAAAAATGATTTTTTTAATCACGATGACATCAGCGCCTACGATGCTCAATATGAAGCACAAAAAATAGCCTTTGCACCCATTATCTTTCAAGTTGCTCGTGTTATGCGGGATAAGGGCTTATTAGAGCTATTACACACCAATAGGAAAACGGGTTTAACGTTAGAACAAATTAATCAGGCCAGTCAAGTAAACTCTTATGGTATCAGTTTATTATTGGAGAGTAGTCTCAGTGCTAATATTGTTAAATGCATTGATGATCATTACTTTTTAAGCAAAATTGGCTTTTATCTACTTAAAGATACCATGACTCAGATTAATATGAATTATAATCATTATGTCAATTATCAGGCTTTATTCCATCTTGAAGAAAGTATCGAACAGAAAAAACCCATTGGTTTGAAAAATTTTGGTTCTTGGCAAACAATTTATCCCGCATTAACCTCGTTACCTAAAAAAGTCAGAGACAGTTGGTTTAAGTTTGATCATTACTATTCAGATTCTGCCTTTGCTGATGTCTCAAATCTATTAGCAACAACACAGATTAAAACAATCCTTGATGTCGGGGGTAATACAGGCAAGTTTTCTCTTTTTATTGCGCAAAATAACCCGTCCATTCAGTTAACCTTGGTCGATTTGGCTGAACAAATCCATGTTGCTCAAGAAAATATCGCTGAGCACCACTTAGAGCAAAGAATAACTACTTATATTGCCGATGTATTAGCCACCGATCAAACGCTGCCTAAAGACTATGATATGATTTGGATGAGCCAATTTTTAGACTGTTTTAGTAAAAAAGATATTATTAGTCTATTAAAAAAAGTCACTCAGTCTATGACAAATAACACCGAACTTTGGATAATGGAACCCTTATGGGATAGACAAAAGCATGAAACCTCTGCTTTTTGCATTATCAATACTTCACCCTATTTTACCACAATGGCCAATGGCAAAAGCAAAATGTATCGCTCCGATGATCTCCTTAATTGCATTACTCAGGCAGGTTTAAAAGACATTGAAATCATTGATAATCTTGGACTTTGCCAGTCTATTATTCGTTGTAAATTAGCTCTTGAATAACAAAAAATTGGTACCAATGATTTTAACGTACTTTTTATGTTATTTAACCTGAACTCTGGATAAGATAATCTTGAAATAAATTCAGAGTGTTGATTAGCCTGTGTTTGTGGAAGCAGTCTCTTTGGCATGGATGCCAAAGTGAAGCTTACAAGGATGCATTTACAGCGGCTTCTGTAACAAATACAGGCTAATCAATACGTTACTAGTTCAGTTATCCAGAACTCAGGTTATTTAAAACCATTCATGCCAATTTTTTTGGCTGTGGGCACTTCTAATTAAACACACATAGACAATAAAATGAAAACAGCATTAGTAACAGGTGGTAGTGGTGATATTGGTCAGGCAATCTGCCTTAGACTGGCCAAAGAAGGGCATCACGTCATTGTGCATAGCAATACCAATATAGAAAAAGCCAATAGCCTAGTGGCAACGATTATACAATCAGGTGGCTCTGCCCAAAGCATCTGCTTTGATATTACCAACCATCAGCAAAGCACACAACACATCAGCCAACTCTTAAATCAGAATCCAATCCAAATATTAGTACACAATGCCGGTATTCATGACGATGCTCCTATGGCTGGAATGAGTAAAGAGCAATGGTCACATGTCATTGATGTTAGCTTAAATGGCTTTTTTAATGTCACCCAACCACTCTTATTGGCCATGATGAAACCCCGTTGGGGACGTATTATTGCCATAGGCTCTATTGCCGGAGTGATGGGCAATCGGGGTCAGGCCAATTATGCAGCAGCTAAATCAGGCTTACATGGTGCGTGTAAATCACTATCACATGAGATAGCATCACGAGGAATTACAGTGAATGTAATTGCCCCAGGTATTATTGATACCCAAATGACTCAGAATACATTCCCTAAAACTCTTATTGATAAATTAGTCCCCGCAAAACGAGCAGGCAAGGTAGATGAAGTGGCTGCATTGACCCATTTTTTATCCTCTGATGAGGCCGCTTATATTACCGGACAAGTCATATCCATCAATGGTGGAATGTCATGAGTCTTATTAAAAACAATGATCATAAAACACTAAAATGGGCAGTACTAATTCCTGCTTACAACGAAGAGCTGACAATAAAACCATTAATTGAAGAAATACTGACCCTGCAACCAAGCCAGTTAATCGTTGTTAATGATTGCTCATCGGATCATACCGCAGAATTAATAGACAAGTTACCTATTATTGCTTTGCATAATAGTAACAATCTAGGCAAGGCCACAAGTTTATGGCGAGGTTTTGATAAAGCCATTGAACTCAATGTCGATGTTATTATTACTCTTGATGGCGATAGTCAACATGACCCCAAGGATATACCACGCTTACTAGAAAAATATAATAAGCATGAACAGATCATTATTGCTGCTCGAAAAAGAAACCCTGAGACTCAACCATTTGCCCGTTATTTTGCTAATAAATTTGCCAACTTCTGGGTTTCATGGGCTGCGGGTTATCGAATATCAGATAGCCAATCAGGGTTTAGACTCTATCCCGTTTCTTTATTAAAAAAGTTAAGCGCTCTAAAGCAAAGTACCTTACAGAGTAGGCAAGGCTTTGTCTTTGAAAGTGAAGTGTTGATTGAGGCCGCATGGCAAAATGTCAGCTCAACATCCGTAGAAATTGATGCCATTTATCCCGAACAAAGAAGAGCCAGTCATTTTGAACCCTTTAAAGATATTAGCAATATCACCAAAATGGTAGCCTCAAGACTGCTGAAAAAAAAGATGAATCTATCTGGCTTGTATGCCATTATTATTAACAAAAATAACCGGCATAAAGAGTGAATAGCTTATTACAGGGCTTCTAAGGTGGACTCCAAATTAGAAATCCACCTTATAGCAAAGCAGGAGTTATTTTTTAATAAACCTGTTGGCGAATGGCGTTACTTAGGTTTTGTATCCAACCATTATAGTTAGAATGGATAACTTCTTGACCATCATAACTGGCACTACTTTTTTGATGATCTAAGTTAGTGCTATCTTTATAATGAATACTATAGGTTTTGGTATTATAAGTAATATCGACCTTAGCCATATGGGTTCTCAAAAATAAAGTACCTTCAATTAAACCCGGTTTCTTTTCAGCCATTCTCCAGCCAAGTCCATTCCCTGCCCGTTTAATACCAGCAGTCACTTCATCCATAGTAATATTACTTTTAGCATTAAATGGATCATTATCAATATTTAAAATCGGTGTTGATTTACACGCCACTAAAACGAGTGATAGCATGATTAACAATAATACGTGTTTTATAATAGACATTTTTAGTTCCCTTTGTTTTGCCATATCGGTGTTTGTCAAGATACTTAATAACTATTTTTGATAAAGAATTGTTGATAATAATTTTTTAATAAAATTACAAATTAACAAAATTTATTATATATGAATACTAAATAATTAACAAAAATGGGTTGGCACGATACTCAGCTGATTTCCTCACTTAGAGCAAAGATTTATAATACACCCAGCAAGGTAACTTATGGGCAATATCATTGACTTGTTTATCCCGAATACGGGCATCAGGCATAATAGACTCAACATAGTCCCAAAATGCTTTTGAATGATTCATATGAATGGTGTGTACCAGTTCATGAATAATAATATAATCTAA
Source organism: Gammaproteobacteria bacterium (assembly GCA_015488755.1). Classification (GTDB taxonomy): domain Bacteria; phylum Pseudomonadota; class Gammaproteobacteria; order GRL18; family GRL18; genus GRL18. Next base: position 35,704 of record WFNB01000057.1, read on the forward strand.
TAAAGCTGTATTGATAAATAATAAACGATAGTTTAAATTAATATTTTTTTGACTGGAACAGCTTCCCCAGCGTGTTTTTTGTGCCCGAACAGTCAAACGTCTATAAGGTAAATTCAGTTGTTCCGACCAATAATGCAATCGTTGCTCTAAATAATAGTAAGCATATTGTTTTAAAAATTGCTCTAATAGCGAAAAAACCTGTTTTTTATCCTTTGTATTGCCATTAATATCAAGTTGAGTCTCGTTAATATAGGAGAGTCTTAAGGATGATAAGTCACCATCCGATACATAATTTATTAGCAACGTTTGTTTTATAGCCGGTAGTTCTACTTGTGCCGGCAAAGGACAAGAACTAATATTTCTATGACCTTGGGGTTTGCCCTGCAATTTCTGAATGGCATTGTTTATCCAGTCTGCTTTACTTTGTACAAAATTCTGAACAAGCGTATCTCTTTGAAATTTATTCACTGATTTAGGAACCACAACAACCAGCCCTTTATCAAGGGAGACCGTTAGTCGCATGTATTTCGCTCGCTTTGAAATACGTACCACATATTCTTGAGAAATCACTTTATTGGATAAAGAAATAATCACCCCCCTTGTTCAGATACTTTTAAGCATTTGTAAATAGGCATTTAGAATAATCCTAAATAAATCATACTAACGTAGCATTAAACTGATAGTAAAGTCACAGTAAGCGAAGAGTCAAATAGATCACACAAAAAATTTTACTCAATGGAATTATAGCATCGAAACTGCTATGCTGATCCCTGATTTTAACCACCATTTAAAAATAATCCAATGCCTGAAGTCACCTCTAGCGAATACATTGAGTTAAAACGTTCTGTCGATTTACTTGAACTTGGTATGTTTGTTACTCGCCTAGATCGCCCATGGGAAGATACTGATTTTATTTATCAAGGTTTTCAAATAAACACCTTAGATGAACTACAGGCACTACAAGACTTATGCGACTATGTCTATGTCCGAGCAGCCAAGCAAAGATGGCATATTGAACAAGGTTCACAAAGGGAAAAAACACCCAGTAAAAAAATTGTCTATATTAATAAAATACCGATTAATCAAGAACTTGCTTATGCCCATTCCGCTTACAAAGATGCTTGTTCTCAAACAGCAGCCATTTTAGACTCCATACGGCTCAGTGGTGAATTAGATAAACACCAAGTTAACCAAGTTGTCGATGACTGCGTGGATAGTATTTTACGTAATAACACCGCTCTCATCTGGCTTACTCAAATCCGCAATAAAGATAATTATACGGCCGAACATTCATTAAGAGTTTGTATTTACGCCATTGCTCTTGGCCGTGAACTGGGTTTTAAAGAGCTGGAATTACAAAATATCGGTGTCTGTGGTTTATTACATGATGTTGGCATGGTGCGAATCCCAAAAAACATATTACAGAGGAAAAATACTCTTACTGATAAAGAAATTCAGATCGTGCGCCAACACCCTGTTTACGGAAAAAAATTATTAATTTCTAAAACAGGCATTTATCCCGGTGCCGTTGATGTTGCCTATTGCCATCATGAACGTTTAGATGGTTCTGGATATCCCCGAGGCATTACCACTGAACGTATTCCCTACTATGCTAAAATTATTGCCATTATTGATTCTTATGATTCGATGATATCAGACCAACCCCATAGTCATAGCATAACTACATTAGATGCCTGCCGTTATATCTACCAAGGTAAAGATACACTTTATGATAAGGCTCTTCTAGGCCATTTTATCCATTTTATTGGCATTTACGCCCCTGGCAGTTTAGTTGAGATGAACACAGGGGAAGTGGGTATTGTTATTGAAACCAATAATGAAGATGGCATTAAACCAAAAATTCTATTGATCCTTGGCTCAGATAAGTTACCCAAAAATGAGCGCATGATTGATTTAAACAAAGGCGGCATTACCTTTACCAATACGGCCTATCTTATAAAAAAGTCGCTTTCTCATGGCTCCTACGGGGTTAATATTGAAAACTATTTACCTATTATCAAGCAAAAAAGTAAATATCCACGTTCTTAGAACGTGGTTTTAGTCTCACCCTATAAGGGTATTTAAAAACCAGCCTTCTGAGAAGGCTGGCCACTACGATTGCCGCCTTCATTGATTTATTTCTTTAAGCCAAGCTCTAGCTGTTTCTCTCTTTTTTCC
>WFNB01000058.1 GCA_015488755.1 Gammaproteobacteria bacterium
AAAACGAGTCTTACTCAGCGATAATAAAGAAGAAGACGTTCTCTATGAACAAGCCAATAACTTAATGGAGCTTAAAACAATGTTAGCGGATCGATTTTCACAATGGAAAGAAAACTACAAACAAGAGTATTTAGAGAAAGGCATAGAGAAAGGCATAGAAAAAGGAATAGAAAAAGGCGAAATCAATAAAGAACGCTCATTATTACTGCGTTTAATCAAACTTCGCTTTGGAGGCTCTTTTTGTCATACGATTGAGCCGATTATTTTGTCTATTGCTTCGACAAAACGACTGGATCAAATTGCCGATTGGATCATTAGTTGTGATGATAAGAATGACTTTCAAACTCGTGTTGAACAACTTGCTAAAACATGAGGTAGCACCTATGAAAAAATCAGCAACAATGAATATAATAACCTCATTGCCCAGTGGCAACTAGGCCGACTAAGTCATAGTAGCGTATTACACAAAGGTGGCCAATACGGCACCCAAGCACTCACTCGCCATGCTCGCTTTAGCTATAACGACAGCACCGGTTTTTTACAAAGCGAAACCATCGAAGAGGGTATGGATGCACTGACCACCACCTATGAGCACGACCTTTTTGGCAATCGCACACAAGTCACCGTCAGCGCCGTTAACATCATCCCACGCATCACCCAAACCCAATACGATGCAAAAGGGCGCTACCCCACCCAAATCCCTATAATGATATTGATGACCACCATCAAGCCAGGCATCTATTCCAATGGCAGAGCTTAGCAACCAACGAGTGACCAGTTTATATGACTTAATGGATTCTGCTTACGATGTACCTGAAATTCATGAACACAGTAAACAGTTGGGGCATGTTCCAATTATTGACAAGAACCCAAGACGAAATAAAGCGCTGAAACTTGAATTAGAAGCGGAAATTAAACGTTGTAAAACGATTCATATTAAGCCAGCTGAAGCAATACGTTACAATGAGCGTTCAACCGTTGAACGAGTGAATGATCGACTAAAAGATGAATTTGGTGGTCGTGTTGTTCGAGTAAGAGGGCCAGAAAAAGTCATGTGTCACCTGATGTTTGGCATGCTGGTATTGACAGCTGATCAATTATTGAAAATTGTCACATAAGTCAGAGCAAAAAAGTAAGGGCTCTGACGTGCATAAAGTAACAATTCCCAGTGGGAGGGGCTTGCTTATGTTTGTTTGAAGCGCAAAATGGCCATGTTTTGGTAAAAAATAAAAATAAAGGCAAATAGACACATCAAAAAAAAATTTTAAGGATGTGATGGGGAAAAATAAATTATGGGCTTCATAATTGTGCAAGTTCCTCAATCAACTTGAAATAAATACAGAGTGCCCCTACCTATATGAGATTGTTAATGAGACTCAAAAAAATTAAAAACTCTTTAATTTGAGTAACTACTTAGCGTATTATATGCCTCGATCAGAGTGTCCAGCCTACAAGCCTGTGTTTCAGGGGTTTATGAAAACATGGATGTTTTCATTAAAGCGTTACATGGACGTACTTGAGCGTCCCCTGAAATGCAGGCTTGTAGGCTGGATACGCTTAGTCTTTAAATTATAGGATCATAATGGATCACAATCAGTCATTAGATTATTGCTCTGCAACGCAAGTCGTTACAGAATTTTTGCTTTCTCTACAGGATAAAATCTGTCAAGACTTAGAAATAGCCGATGGTGAACAACAGTTTATTCAAGAGCAATGGCAACGCAAAGAAGGTGGTGGTGGGCAAACAAGGGTCTTAACAAATGGTGCTGTATTCGAACAGGCAGGAGTTAATTTTTCTCATGTCATGGGTGAATCATTGCCTGTATCAGCCACAACAAAACGTCCAGAACTAGAAGGATGTTCATTTGAAGCAATGGGGGTTTCTTTGGTGATCCACCCTAAGAATCCTTATATTCCAACCACACATGCGAATGTACGTTTTTTTATTGCCACAAAGGAAGGGCAAGAGCCTATCTGGTGGTTTGGTGGTGGTTTTGATCTGACCCCTTATTATCCCTTTGAAGAAGATGTGATTCAATGGCATAAAAAGGCAAAAGAGCTCTGTGATGCCATTGATATAAATTATTACCCTAAATATAAACAATGGTGTGATGATTATTTTTATCTGCCTCATCGTGATGAAACCCGTGGTGTTGGTGGTTTGTTTTTTGATGACTTAAATGAGACTAGCTTTGAGCATTGCTTTACTTTTATGTGTTCTGTCGGTGAACAATTTACATCATCCTATTTACCCATTGTTGAAAAAAGAAAAATGATGCCTTACGGTGAGCGGGAAAGAGATTTTCAATTATATCGTCGTGGTCGTTATGTTGAATTTAATCTGGTGTATGATCGAGGGACTTTGTTTGGCTTGCAAACAGGTGGGCGTACTGAGTCTATTCTGATGTCTTTACCCCCGCTAGTAAAATGGCGTTATAATTGGCAACCTGAAGTGGGGTCAGATGAAGCGTATTTATATGAGCATTATTTAAAACCTCAAGACTGGTTAAGCAAATTAAATTCAAATAATGGAAGTGAGCAAAACTAAAATGACTAATGGCATCAATCAAGACTCTACACTTATTCAAGACTATCGTAAAACAATTGGTCTATTTGCTACTGGAGTAACCGTATTAATTATTGAAAACAAAGGTGAAGTCCGTTGCATGACCGCTAATGCAGTGAGCTCATTATCCTTGGATCCCATTCAATTATTAGTTTGCCCATCAAAAAAAGCAGCTTTTTCAGAACTGCTCGATGAAAGTGCTCACTTTAGTGTCAATATTTTAGGTATTCATCAAGAAGATGTGTCTAACTACTTTGCAGGTGCTAAGATGGACATTGAACAGAGTCAGGTGCATTATGAAAAATTATTTTCTAATACCAGTAGCGCACCTAGACTTAAAGATTGTTTGGCTTCATTTTCTTGTAAAATTGCCCATCAATATGATGGTGGTGATCATTGGATTGTGGTCGGTGAAGTAGAGGAGCTGTATAAGAAAGAGGCAAGTGTAGAACCCTTGTTATTTTTTGGTGGCAAGTACCACTACCCAGCCAATCCTGAAGATGAGCATATTAAACCGGCAGCTGATCCATACCAATAGTTCTTTGAAAAAAGGCTAGTATTTGATCGTTTGGCATGGGTTTCGCGTAAAGAAACCCCTGAACGTTACTACAGCCTTCTTTTTTAAGAAAATCATTTTGCTCAATGGTTTCTACACCTTCGGCAATGACGTTAAGTTTCATGCTTTTTGCTAAGGCAATAATTGCTATGACAATGGCTCTATCATCTTCATCAGTCGTAATATCTCTAATAAATGATTGATCAATTTTAAGCTTATTAATGGGCAAACGTTTTAAATAAGCTAATGAAGAATAGCCCGTACCAAAATCATCAATGGCAATACTGATCCCCATATCCTGAAATTTTTGCAATGTATTAATGGCTTGTTGAGGGTTACTCATAATGTAACCTTCGGTTACTTCTAATTCTAACCATTCGGCTTTGCATTGGTTGTTTTTAAGAATGCAGGCAATCCGATGGACAATATCTTTTTGCTGTAATTGTTTGGTTGATAAATTAATAGCTATGCGACCATTAATTGTATATTCTTGATGCCATTGCGATATTTGTTTAGTAGCGATATTAAGGACTTGTTCGCCAATAGGTATTATTAAACCTGTTTTTTCTGCTAAAGGAATAAACTGGGCGGGTGAAATCAGTCCGACATCGGGATGATCCCATCGAACGAGCGCTTCCATGCCGATAAGTTGCTGGCTTATGGTATTAATTTGTGGCTGATAAAAGACCACCAACTCATTTTTTGCTAATAGGGCATGGTGTAGGCTACTTTCTAAGGAAATATGTTCAAATGCCTTGTGAGTCAGTTCTTCTGTATAATATTGATAGGTATTGCGGCCTTCATTTTTTGCCTTATACATAGCGGCATCGGCATTTCTTAATAATATCTCAACGGTATTACCATCATCTGGATATAAGCTAATGCCGATACTGGCACTCACATAAAGTTTATGTTTGTCGATATGAATGGGTTGAGAAATGGTGTGGATAATTTTAGTTGCAATATGAGCTAAGATATCGGTATCAGTGATCCTATCAATAATAATGGTAAATTCATCACCACCTAAGCGGGCAACAGAATCCATATCTCGTACACTTTGTTGTAGACGTAGGGCGGACTGTTTTAAAACAAGGTCTCCCATACTATGGCCTAAGGAATCATTAATTTCTTTAAAATGATCAAGATCAATAAAAAATATAGCAACTTTATTGTTTTCTCGGTGAGCATATTTAATTGCTTGATTTAAGCGATCGATAAATAGAGTACGATTTGATAGACTGGTAAGTGCATCGTAGTGGGCTCGATAATCCAATTCTTTAGCTCGTTCACGTAATTTATTTTGAGACTCAACTAAACTACTGATATCATGGGCTGATTCAATAATCGCATAAATCTCTCCCGAGTCATTTTTTAAAGGTGTTGCTGTTAGTTCAACAATTTGTGTAGAACCATTGCTTTTGATATGTTTATGTCGCTCTTTTTCTGTCTGTTGACTGTGCAGTACTCTTTTTAGGGGGCAGGGATGTTCGCTATCGTTACATGGTTGATGTTGTTTATGAGATACCTCATAACACTTAGGTTTTTCCTTGTCTTGAATATATTGAGGGTCGAGAAGTGATCGTGCTGACTGATTCATTAAAGCAATACTATAGTCCGTATTAATAACAAATACATTATCAGTCACGCCATCAATAATATTTTGTAAAAATAAATGTTGATTATTTAGTTTTTCTTCGGCGATTTTTTTTGCGTTAATATCGGTGATCATCCACAATACTTCGTTTGTGTTCTGAATGGGATCACCAGAAATATTCACCCAAAATAATGAGCCATCTTTCTTCTTAAATTGGTAGTCGATACTAAATGCCGTATTGTTTAGCACTTTATGAAAGGCAATCTGACCAAAATTAAGATAGGATTCTGTAGAGACATGCAGGCACTCTGCGGACTGATGAATGAGTTCGTTGTATTCATAGCCCCACATCTCACAAAGCGCCATATTAATTTCTAATATCTTTCTATTTTTATCAACAACCAGTACAGCAACTGATGTGTTATTAAATATTTGCTGTAACCATGTTTTATTAGTGCTATCGTTTAAGTTCATTATTACCGCTTATCTAATGATGCTTTAGTGACCTATTTATCTGCATAGTATAACGAAAAATTAATATATTGTAATATACTTGATGAGCTTTTTTGTATGAAGTTTAAGATGCTTTGCACTAAGTAAATATCCACGTTCTTAGAACGTGGTTTTAGTCTCACCCTATAAGGGTATTTAAAAACCAGCCTTCTGAGAAGGCTGGCCACTACGATTGCCGCCTTCATTGATTTATTTCTTTAAGCCAAGCTCTAGCTGTTTCTCTCTTTTTTCC
>WFNB01000059.1 GCA_015488755.1 Gammaproteobacteria bacterium
CTTATTAGCAGAAGTCAGTCATCTTATTGTCTGGACGACAGTCAGATTCAAAAACCAGAAAAGTGCCTCCGGCATGCCCTGGTATTGCAGCTTGAACTATCTGAAAAATATAAATTGAATTAGCTGCATAATATTTACTAGCCAGTTAAGCTGGGTTAAAAGTCGAAGCGGATTTAGGTAGTATGCAATCTAAATACGGTAAAAACTTGCAAAGCAGACTTTATCGAATGAATTGCTACATTGGGGAAATAGCAGGCAAGTTTTCAGTTGTATTACATGCCCAACAAATAGTTTAAGCCGACCCCCAAAGCTGTGCGCCTTTTGTGGGAAAAGCATCCACAAAAGTCACCCAGTTTCGGGGTCGGCTTAACTAAGGCGTTAGGGCAAGAAATCTTTGTCTCCATAAATTGAGGGATTTACTATGTTGAAGATTACATTGATATTCTTAAGTACAGCATTATTACTAAGTGGCTGTGGGCCAAGTTCTGACTCAAGATATGATTCTGGTTATAGTGACGGATATGCAGAGGGTTACAATACAACTTGTAAAATTAGATCAACGCTTGTTGAAGGCGACTGGGATGACAAAGATTATTCAAGAGGCTATCAGGATGGTAGGGCTGCCGGAGCAGCAGACTGTAGATCCAAAAAATAATAATATATATTTTAAATCATAAAAAGAGTAAAACATGGATCAAATATTCGCAGCATTATTAGGTGGGTTCCTTGCCGCAAGTACAGGTTGGTTTCTTCAAAATAGGCTTGAAATTTCACGCACGGATAAAGCACGAAAATTATTAACAACTGGAATATGTGATGATTTAAACCATTCCATATCTTTGTATGAAAAAATTGATGAAGAATGGACAAAAACTAAAATAATTTGGTTTTCAACTCTCAATGAATTAAAGGAATCACGACAAACATATAAAGAGAATAAAAACTGGATTGTATTATTTAGTGATTCAGGAATAAGAAATAAAATATTTAAGTATTACTTAAAAAGTGCTGAAATAATTGATACGTTAGAATACCAACAACGAAGAAAATATGAATTAGAAAACAAATATAATGGATTGGTGAGTGATATAAAATTAAAAAATCCTGACATGGAGCATAAAGAAGCAAGTGACTTAGCAATATCATATATGTCATCTGAGAACAATGAATATCAAAGACTAGAAAGCAGTATTCCTGAAATTGTATCCAAGTTAACTAAATTTAGAATTGAAGCAAAAGATTTGCTAAATGAATTACATGCATAAAGCCCTAACAAAAAGTTGCACCTGACAACTCAAAGCGGCACTTATTTTGCAAAGAGCGCAAAAACGTGCCACTCTGAGTTGCCGGTGAACTAGGCGTTAGCTGCAATAAAGGTTCGAGTAATTGAAAACAATATACGTTGAGGGAGGTCCAGAGGCTTTTGAAGATCTACACGACAAAGAGTGGGTTGAAAACGTAATTTCAATTATTGATGGAACGAGCGTAGAAAAAGTCACGGATGAATTTTTAGCCCATTGGTGGGGAACTTCTAGAGCATTTTTATTGCCAGCATTACTGGTAGATGGAGTATATGCCGCCGCAGCACAAAACAGTCCTGTGTTTCCTATATCGAAGGATAGCTTGTGGGAACAATATCTTAATATAAATGCATTTAAAGGGGCATTATGGAAGTCATCTGAAAGCTCCTACTGCTCCATATACTACGCGTATGAAAATCTTATATTAGGGATAGTCTCTGAAATAAAGGGAAGTAAATTAAGAATTACAGACCCAACATTTAATTCAGAATTCATGGATGTTTTTGGCGAGTCGTTGATGGGAAGGGTTTGGACATCTCCAGCACTAACAACAGCAAAAGAAATTAGGCACTCTATAGTTCATAATGGTGGCAAGGTGACGCCTAAGCTGGAAAAGACGCAGAAAAAACCATTAATTGAAAATGGAGATGTTTTAATATCCGCTAGCGATACGCGAGCGTTGTTCAAATATCTTAAGCCTTTAGTGGTAGAGTTGTTGAGAGAGGCTGTGAAAAAATGCAGCTAACAAAAGCAATTGAGAGGGACAAACCTCCGCGGTGCTTTTTTTGTGCTGGAAGAGCTAGCACAAAAAAATCCCCACTACGGCTTGCCCCTCATTGCTGGCGTTGGCTTGTAAAATCGTTTAAAGTAAGAAATTAGTTCTTTTAATATAAGCGGTTGTAATTCAATATTTCTAACGAAAAGGAATAATAGAAAGAGCAGGGAAGACTAAAGATATTAGCCGCGCAGCGGGCTAAATTTGAAACAAAGGGATTCGCCAGTTTACAGAGTGAAAAGAGAATCCATTATTTCGCTAATTCAACGATAGTCAGGTTCAAAAAATAAATAACCGCCTCCGGCGAGTACAGGTGCTCTGGCCTGATATATTTGAAAAATATAAATGATTAAATCAGTTCAATATTTACAAGCCAGTTTAAACTGGGTTAGAGTCATAGCAGGTTAGGCGAAATCTAATCTAAA
>WFNB01000060.1 GCA_015488755.1 Gammaproteobacteria bacterium
CAGACATTTTTCACAATACACTTGTGAGTCATAATCATCAACCAAACCACTGGCTAGATCTGATAATGTCGTATTAATTTTTTTTGTCATTGGTTTTTATCATTATTATTTCAAGAAGAGCTTCACAAATTAACATACAAGCTAATAAATTAGGTCGTTAAATGCATTCTATATGCTATATTAAAAAACACAAGATACTATTACGCTTAAATTACGCTTAAATCCAAACAAAATAACCTTTGTTTTAAAAAGCTTAATTCTAAAAATATTAGTTCTCAAAACACGAGTTCTAAAAACATTGGATTTAAAAAAGCAGCATCCATATCACAGAAAATCAGGATATAGTTTATGCCTTTCATCACGCGAAACCACAAACACCAAATAGTGGCTATTTTTAATACCATGCAAGAAAATGGCCAAGAGGAGTTGCCAGCCAATAGTAAAGAGGTCATTGATTTTCTAGAAAGCGATGAATTAAGTGAATATAGCAATCATTTGCTGAACCAATCGGATTCAAACTTTATTCGTGTGCTTGAAGATGTGATTGATATTCTACTTGAAAAACACATTTTTTTATTAACGGATTTACCTGATGCCGCACAACAGAAGCTACTCAAAAGAAAACAGATAAGAAAAGAACATACTCAATCTATTTTATCTGGAGAAGATGATAATATTTTTTAAACTATGTTAGAACAAAGTCTATATTTTAAATTTAGTGATGCGATAAAGGCCATCGCACCATTGTTTTTTATGAAAAAGTTTTACATAAAAAGCTCTCATAGGTAGGTACTTAAGCTCTTTTGAAGCAGGATAACTCTGTATTTACTACGCAAGACGCCGTAAATCCATCCATGGAGGCTTTATTGCCACATCCATGTGGCAAAAACTTCCTCCGTAAACACAGAGTTCCTTAAGTACCTACTTATGAAAAAGCCCTAAATAGAAAACCTAGTCTGCTTTGCGCTTACGCTGTTGATGAGCACGATTATTAGCCTTTCTACCCTTACCTTTTTTATTCCATGACTTGCCACTTTTAGCTTGTGCACCCGAAAACATACTTATTTTTAACTGCTGTTGACAAACCCACGCTTTTTGTAAATCCTGAAACACATCTTTGGGCATGCCGTCAGGCAAATCAACAACAGAATAGTCATCAAAAATTTCTATCTGGCCAATCATTTTGCTATCCAGACCGGCTTCATTGGCAATAGCACCAACAATATTACCAGGTTTAACACCATGATCATAGCCAACTTCAACCCGAAAACGCTTCATAGAAACCTCTGGCATATCCTTTAACGGTACCGCTCTTAATCCTGGAGCCTCTTTTGCTTTTCTATCACCTCGCTCTCTCTTTTTGCGAGGCCCTTTGTCAGCAAAAGAATCATTAAAAGAACGCTTTTCCTTTAGATGTTTAAACTCAGACTCATTTAAAAGAAACGACTTATTGTTATTTGACATGTGCGCCAAAGCAGCAGCAATATCAACCATATCGACACTTTCTTCTTCATGTAACTCATTAATTAAGTTAGAGAAAATATCATAGTTTTTTGAGTTTTTAAGCTTTTCTATGGTCGTTAGAATGGTTTTTTTGTAGCGCTGGATACGCAACTCATTAATTTTTTTAATGGAAGGAATTTCCATTTCGATAATGGCTTGCTTGGTCGTGCGTTCAATTGATTTTAATAAGCGAGTCTCACGTCTGGAAACAAACAAAATGGCATCACCAGAACGGCCTGCTCGCCCAGTACGCCCAATACGGTGCACATAAGATTCATTATCACGGGGGGCATCATAATTAACCACATGACTAATACGTTGCACATCAAGACCACGTGCGACAACATCTGTAGCAATTAAGACATCCAGACGACCACGCTTAAGACGCTCAACAATACGCTCACGGCCATTTTGTGGAATATCACCATTAAGTGCTTCACAAGCAAAACCTCGGCTCTGCAATTGCTCTGCTAGTTCCAAGGTCATATTTTTAGTATTCACAAACACCAGCATCGCATCGTGATCTTCAAGCTCTAAAATTCGTGTTAGAGCATCTAACTTGCTCGCACCATACACGCGCCAATACCGCTGTTTAATCGTTGCTGCCGTCATTGTCTTAGAGGCAACCTTAATCATCTCAGGCTCAACCAGATACTTCTGTGCAATGCGACGTATAACCGTAGGCATCGTGGCAGAAAATAACGCAATTTGACGAGAATCCGGAGTTTGCTCTAACACCCATTCCACATCATCAATAAAACCCATGCGAAGCATTTCATCCGCTTCATCCAGCACTAATGTGTGTAAGTTTTTTATATTTAAAGACCCTTTACGGATATGATCCATCACCCGACCCGGTGTACCAACAACAATATGAGCACCTTTTTTCAAGCCTCGTAATTGTTCACTATAAGGCGCACCACCATAAACAGGAACAATATTTATCTTAGGAAGATATTTGGCATAAGTCTGAAAGGCTTCCGCTACTTGAATTGCTAATTCACGAGTCGGTGCTAATACCAGTACTTGAGTGCGCTTCAAGCTCAGTTCGATATTGCATAATATGGGTAGTGCAAACGCTGCGGTTTTACCTGTTCCAGTCTGTGCTTGACCAATAATATCTTTACCTGCGAGGAGGTGAGGAATACTTTGAGCCTGAATTTCAGAAGGTGTCGTATAACCAGAGTCATGAACCGCTTTTAAAACAGCTGGCAACAAATCAAGGGAATCAAACGATAAATCAGTAGAACTATCTATAGAACTGGAAGCTGTAAAACTGGGAGCAGATGACATTAACAATGGCCTCAAAGGACGGGATTAGGGAAAACCAGCCATTGTACTTTGTTTTTACTAAACAATCATCATTTATATTTTGTAGATAAAGAAAGGTTCATGTTGAAGAAGTGAACAATTATCATTCACTTCTTCACAATCATGATAATAGTATTAAAGCAAGAATTAAACTTGTCCCATTGCTTCAAAACTTTTAACAAAAGGGCCTGCCATTCTAGGATCTTTAATCATGGCTTTAAAATCGCCAGTTTTAAATTTCATTTTACCGGTAGTAACAGCCATGCCCATACCGGCCATACCAATACCCTTGCTCAACCATTTTTCCCAGTTTTTTTCATCCGCTCGAATATCCCAGCTTAATTCTTCACCATTATATTCGCCAGCAGTAACGACTTCACCGTTTTGCACATCGATAAAACCACGAGGTGTGTCTTCATCCTGTGTACCATAACCAATCACTGAGTTAAAACCGATTTCAGCTAGTGCATCTTTTAAGTCAGGTTCTTCATTCCAGATAGCTTGAAAAGACTTCATCCACTCATCATCGAATAATGCCATTGTATCTATATCCTCCACTTTTATTATAATAACCCCCTTTATTATAAATCGTTTATAATAAAGAAGCCTGTAAAATTTTTATTCTAAAACCTACGTTCGATATTCTATATCTTATTAGAGCATAAATCTATTACGGTTTAACGACAGTTAAACCTAAAATTAACCAATCTTGCATACCACCACGGTAATAGTGGATTTTGCTTGCTGGATAACCATGTTTTAGTAAGCTTTTAATGGCTCTAGGAGATTGACCACACCACAGACCATTACACCATAGAATTAGATTTTTTGCCTGAGAAAAATTCCAATTCTTATTTTTTTTATCATCATCATCTGAAGCCCAACTCCAAAAGCTATCATCATCGACTGAGGTTGATTTTCTTTTTGCTCCAAGCAATGTCATTGCGGCCACAAATTTTTCATCAGTATCATCTTTAGCAAATACCGTGAAAGGAATATTAATAGAACCGGGGATGGTGCCTTTTTTATGCCAGCCTTTTGTTCTCGCATCAATTAATAAGCCTGTACCCTGCTTTAGGTCTTTGGCAATAAAGTTAACCACTTCGAGCTCACCTACTGTTTGTACTCCAGGGGCAACTTCAATGGGTTGAATGCAAAAAGGCGGGCAATTTCTAGAGGTCTTAGTGAACCCGCCTTTAAGTACATGTTTACTATTTTGCACGCGTTCAATACGAATAATATTATTTTTATAATCAACATCAACATAGGGAATATTTTTACTGATATTAACATTTTGTGCATAGAGAGAAAAACTGCTCATTGTTAGAAAAACAACAAATATCGTGGAAATCACTTTAAATAATAATTGACACATGGGAAAACTCCAATTTTATTTCTATGAGTTAATGGCTTGAAAGGTAGACAGAAATGACTTGCACTGAAGAATTGTAAAGCCGCTTATGATGCTTAAACTCTTGATAAATTTTCTTTTTCTGCTTACTACTCAGTTGCTCGTAGAGAGCGAAGCTTTCAGGGTAAGAATCACTAAGTGATGATTCAAAACTAGCCAGATCCATGATCAGTTGTTTTTTATCAAAAATTAACTCAAGCTCACTTGTGGGCGCATCTATGGATGCATCGGCAGAGTCGCCTGATTCTAGTATTGTGGGCAGTGCATCGACTTTTTCATCTTCTTCAGCTTCAAGCTCAAGCTGCTTTAGGTACTCGTCGTCACTGGTAGCAAAGACGATTGCCGACGAACATAAAATACAAAAAAATAGACTGATAATAAAAACATGGAAAAACCAGCCATCAAAAAGGCTAATGGCCTGACGAGCATGTAGTACCTGTTTTTCTATGCGCGTAATATTAGGAAAAATTATCATAACTGTAGATATTTTTTAACTTGCTATCTCAATAATATAATCTTGATAACCAGAAAAAAACATCTTCCTCCTTAGAATGCAAAGTCCCCACCTACATATCTATCCCGTTTATAGTAATCTACAATACACACACATACAAACATTTTTTTATCTAAATAACACGACATTAGACAGAAAAGTCACTATTTTTTTAGGGTAAGAAAAATAAATAATTGATATTTCAGATGATTTTGAATTTAAAAAAACACTTTTGAAAACATATTATGTAACCAGTAGAGATTTTAAAGAAGCCACTTTAAGAAGCAACGACTCAAGTAATATGAGACGTCTCATTGGTATCAAATTGGAGCAAACGTAAGCTACATTTTAATTCTCTAAAGGTATCACTACCCACTTCTTCTGCGGTGATAAGAATAGAATAATGATTAAAATAACCATACCATTTTTTATGTACAGGGACAGGGTATCTAGCCACATTAAGGATCACAAGGTGTTCACTAAGAATGGTATTTTCATCAACCGTTGCTCTAATAATACGCTGATCAGAAAATTGCATATAACACCAATCCAACTCAGTGAAGAGCAAACGCTTAATGGCATGATTATGACATCTGAATAAATGTTTATTAAACAGATAATAGCCGTAATACAATACCCCTAATGAGCAAAAAAGCAGAGCAAAAAAGGGCATATTGGTAAGATAAAGAGCGAATAAAACACTCATAAAAATAATCACATACAGTGTTTTTATAACCATAGAAGCCTGAGAAAATTCAATTAATAGGCCATAGTTCGGCAATTCATTGATAGCATCCGTATCAATGATAAGCTCAGGCGTCCGCGTTGATACTATCAATAAGTTTGCCATATTAGTTTCCTATTGGTTATAGCCACTTGATTCTCATCACCGTAGGCATTATGTATTATACTTCTATAGTACCACCTAAAGTATCACCTAAATTTAAAGCAGAGCACCGTTATGGCAGACAATTGGTTCAATTTTATTAGCAGTATTCATGGCACATTCAACTCTGAGCAAGAAATCAGCTTTTCTTCCTCAACTCCTTTAGTTTCAGAAGACTGTTTATTAACCGACTTATCTTGGCTGGGAATAATTGAGGTCAGTGGTAAGGATAAACAGACCTTTTTACAAGGTCAACTCACCAATGATATTAATAACGTTAAGCAAAACACCTCTCAACTCAGTGGCCTATGCACCCCTAAGGGGCGCCTGAGAGCATTATTTAGAATTTTTTCAGCCCATGACAAACTGTATTTACAGCTGCCAAAAACATTACTCGAAGAAACTCTTAAACGCTTAAAAATGTTTGTTATGATGAGTCAAGTTGAGCTAAGCGATGTCAGTGATTCGCTCATTAGAATCGGTCTTTATGGCACTCAGGCAGAACATTGTCTGCAACAATACGGACTGACTTTACCTGATGAAGTGGATGCCGTTAGCGAGTCAAAGGACATACAAATTATCCGCTTAGCAGGTGAACAACCACGTTTTGAATGCCTAGGTGAAGACCATAAAATACAAGCCTTATGGCAAGCACTGCAAGACCATGCTCAGCTAATAAATACCTCACAGTGGCGCCTACTAGATATCCAAGCAGGCATTCCTAATGTTTTTTCACCAAGCAAGGAAGCCTTTATTCCACAAATGCTTAACCTTCAAGCTCTGGATGCCATTAACTTTAAAAAAGGCTGTTACACCGGTCAAGAGGTTGTTGCCCGTATGCAATATCTCGGCAAACTTAAGCGCCGTATGTACCGAATGCACTGCCAGACACAAGAATTGCCACTACCTAATACGCTCTTATACTCAGAGTCATCAAAAAGTGCTCAAGGGGCTGGTCATGTAGTTGATGCCCAGTATTCACCGGATGGTGGTATCGAATTATTAGCCGTTGTTAGCAATGATGCCGTGGCCAATAATGATATTTATTTAGATAAGGCTCAACAACACCCTTTAAGCCCCCTAGCTCTGCCCTATTCTCTGACAATAGAACAATAGGTGTTAACCTGCTTCTCATTTCTTATGCGAAGCAGTTGTATTTCACTTTTTTTATGCTAAATTGAGCGTTTTATGCTATAAGTTATAATCAGCAATTATAATTATATTTTCTTCATAGATAGGTACTTAAGAACTTTTGAGCTAGGATAACTCTGTGTTTACTACACAAGACGCCGTAAATCCATCCTTGGAGGCTTTATTGCCACATCCATGTGGCAAAAACTTCCTCCGCAAACACAGAGTTACCCTTAAGTGCCTACATATGATATTTTCTTAAATAAAAGGTGTCATTTTGAGTAATCAAGTTCTTGAAGACAAATTCTACGTTGCCCTATTAGATGACCTAGAAAAACAAAAATTAGTCTTACCCACACTACCAGAAGTGGCCTTAAAAGTACGTGATGCGGTCTCTGATGAAGATGCCAGCGCTAAGCAAATTGCTGAGGTTATTTCTCTTGATCCGGCCATATCTGCCCGTATGATTCAAGTTGCTAATAGCCCGTTACTAAGAGGCTCTCAAAAAACAGACACCGTTGAACAAGCCATTACTCGCATGGGTCATTCCTTGGTTAAGTCTATGGTCACAACAATGGCAATGGAACAAGTCTTTAAAGCCACGAATCCATTAACCAAAAAATACATGCATGATATTTGGACACAGAGTACACAGATTGCTTCAATTGCCTCTGCTATGGCCAGCCACTTTACCAAACTCAAGCCCGATCAAGCCATGCTGGCCGGCTTAGTTCATAATATCGGTGCTCTACCTATTATTAGCCGAGCAGAACAAATACCCGCATTAATACAAGATGAAGAAATTTTTGCCTCTTTAATTGAGCGCTTATCTGGCCCAATTGGTACCTCGATTATGCAAAGCTGGAACTTCCCTAGCGAGTTGAGCATCGTAGCCAATGAGCATAATAACTATACTTATAATAGTGACAAAATCGACTATGTTGATGTGGTTATTGTGGCCAAATTACAAAACCTTGCCGGTACCGCCCATCCTGATGCGCAGATCGACTGGAACGATGTCCCCTCATTTTGCAAGTTAGGTTTAGCGGGTGATTCCGAAGTGCTTGAAATCGGTGATGTGATCATTGAAGAAATTGAAATTACCCAACAGCTCTTTAGCTAATGGAAGGAAAATAACAACGTTACCACCGGAACCGAGGCTTTAGCCCCGCAAACAAGCAGGGTTAAAGTTCAAGTTCCTAAACTTAAAAAATCCGTTTACATGGTATTCTTTAAGAAGTTTCTGATGCACGCATATGGGGAAATAACAAAACATCACGAATAGAAGGGGCATCGGTCAAGAGCATCACCAGACGATCAATACCAATCCCTTCGCCAGCCGTAGGCGGCATACCATATTCTAAAGCGGTGATATAATCCGCATCAAAATGCATGGCTTCGTCATCCCCTGCCTCTTTTTCTACCACCTGCATTTTAAAACGTTCAGCCTGATCTTCGGAGTCATTTAACTCTGAAAAGCCATTGGCTAATTCTCGACCACCAACAAAAAATTCAAATCTATCCGTCACAAAAGGATCGGTATCACTGCGTCTTGCAAGAGGTGACACTTCGGTGGGATAAGCAGTAATAAAGGTAGGCTCTAATAAACGGTCTTCGACTGTTTTTTCAAATATTTCAATTTGCACCTTGCCTAAACCATACGCATCTTTAAGTGGAATGGCTAAGGATTCAGCCACTTTTCGTGCTTCATCAAGATCATCCAACTGAGCCTCAGACAAGTCAGGGTTAAAATGTAAAATCGACTCTTTGACCGTCATACGGGTAAATGGCTGACCAAAATCGATCTCTAAGCCCTGATATTGAAACACGGGGGAGCCTAATACGGTGTCCGCCAAACCGCGCAGCATTTCTTCGGTAATATCCATTAAATCATGATAGTCAGCGTATGCCTGATAAAATTCAATCATGGTAAATTCTGGATTATGGCGTGTGGACAAACCCTCATTTCTAAAATTACGATTAATTTCAAAGACTCGCTCAAAACCACCAACAACGAGGCGTTTTAAGTACAATTCGGGCGCAATACGCAAAAAGAGTTCCATATCTAAGGCGTTATGATACGTCGTGAAAGGACGAGCCGTTGCCCCACCGGGAATCGCCTGCATCATAGGGGTTTCTACTTCCATAAAATCTTTTTGTAACATAAAATTACGGATGTAGGTAACAATTTTAGAGCGTAAAATAAATGTCTTGCGAGTATCATCATTAATAATCAAGTCGATATAACGCTGGCGATAGCGTGTTTCTTGATCGGATAGACCTTTGAACTTCTCTGGTAAGGGTCGTAGGGCTTTGGTTAATAGCTCAATACTGGACACTCTGACCGACAGCTCATTGGTTTTTGTTTTAAAGAGCACCCCTTTAGCACCAACAATATCACCCAAATCCCATTTTTTAAATTCGTCATTATAGAAATTTTCAGCTAATGAATCCCGCTGAATAAACAACTGAATAGCTGCTGACATATCTTTAATAGTGGCAAAGCTCACCTTACCCATCACTCGTTGCAACATCATGCGCCCTGCCACAACCACCTGCACATTTTTCTCTGCCAACTCTTCTTTACTCAGGGCATCATAGTCTGCATGCAGTTGAGCCGCTAAGGAATCACGGCGAAAATGATTCGGAAAGGCATTGCCCTGCTCTCGCAGACTCGCTAGTTTTTCACGCCGTTGGGCAATGAGTTTATTTTCATCAATGGCTTCTGGTGTTGCAACTTCTGATTCGGACATGCAATTATTTACCTTATGTTTCTATTAAGCGTTTGCAATTAAGCACACTATTTTTTAATAATATTATAAATCGGACTTCAAAGAAGCCTCAATAAAGGGTTTGAGATCACCGTCTAATACCGCTTGAGTATTACTGGACTCATGACCAGTTCGTAAGTCCTTAATTCGAGATTGATCCAACACATAGGAGCGGATCTGACTGCCCCAGCCGATATCAGACTTGGTGTCTTCTAACTCTTGTTTTTCGGCATTGCGTTTTTGCATCTCAACTTCATACAACTTGGCTTTGAGCATTTTCATGGCAGCGGCCTTGTTTTTATGCTGCGAACGATCATTTTGACATTGCACCACAACATTAGTGGGCATATGAGTAATGCGAATGGCAGAGTCGGTTTTATTCACATGCTGACCACCAGCACCACTAGCACGGTAAGTATCAATACGCAAATCAGCCGGATTAATATCAATATCAATGTCATCATTAACTTCGGGATAAGCAAACACCGAGGCAAAGGATGTATGCCGGCGACTGCCCGAGTCAAAGGGCGATTTTCTGACCAGACGATGTACTCCGGTTTCGGTTCGTAACCAGCCAAAAGCATAGTCACCAGTAAATTTAATGGTCGCTCCCTTAATGCCGGCCACATCACCGTCTGAAACCTCTAATAATTCTGTTTTAAAGCCTTCTTTTTCACCAAAGCGCAAAAACATTCTCATTAGCATACTGGCCCAGTCCTGAGCCTCAGTACCACCAGAACCCGATTGAATATCAACAAAGGCATTATTAGCGTCCATTTCACCCGAGAACATCCGGCGAAATTCTAACTCAGCGACCTCTTCTTCAAGCTCATCAAGCTCAGCAATAATATCATTAAGCGCATCTTCATCATCTTCTGCCACTGCCATCTCAAGCAATTCGCCGATATCGGCCAAGCCAGAAAAAAGGGTCTCTAAGCCAGAGACAATTTTATCTAAAATGACTTTTTTCTGCCCCAAAGCCTGCGCATTTTCGGGATTATCCCAAACATCAGGCGCTTCAAGCTCTAAATTGACTTCTTCTAATTGTTCTTTTTTCAGATCAAAGTCAAAGATACCCCCTAAGTAATTCAGAGCGGTTACTAATATCAGAGATTCTGGATTTTAAACCGGTGGTTTCTATCATGCTAGCTTGCCCAAGTAATGATCGATCAAGTAATATCAAAGCCCACCATTTTACACCACTATGCCTAGATTTCTTAGGTATTTTTCAGTAATTAAGTAATTTTTTTCCTTAGATGCAGTAAATTCTAATTTTGCATCTATACTAAAATAAATTATCTGCCAAATTGACAGCCACTTTCTAAGCACAGAATGCTAAGCCAAAGATAAAGGGGAAACTATGAGCACTGCCAGCGGTTCAACATCATTAAAACCCGATTTAGATTGGAGCCAATTAAAAGAAACCATCTTAATGCTCAATTTATCGGTAGCACAAATCGACCAATCAATGAGCGAAGGCAATGCCTCAGTCAATACACTGGTCAATTCATTTACCACATTAGCAAGCAAGCTTAAGCACATCGACACCCTAGCAAAAGAACTTAACAACGAGACCATTGAGCACTCTCAAAAAAACATTCAAGAATCGACAAGTACCGCACTGTCTCAGGTTCAAGCGGCAATTATCGCTTTTCAGTTTTATGATAAACTCACCCAACGCATTGACCATGTAAGCGAAAGCTTAGCATCACTGAGTCAGTTAATTTCTGACCCCAATGCCTTATATTCCCCCCCTAAATGGCATGAATTACAAACCAGTATTCGCAGTAAATATACCATGGAAGAAGAACGAAAAATGTTTGATAAGGTCTTATCCGGCACCCCTATTGAACAAGCTATTAGTGAGTTTAATGCTGAAATGACCCAAAAAACAGATACCGCAGAGGATGATATTGAGTTGTTTTAACCTTTATTAGGGTAGAACTTCACTAAATAGGATGAACAGCAACTTCAATGAATTTTTCTAAGCTGCCTGTGCGGCAGTGAACAAATAATTGCCATCACTACCTAGAGTTAGCGTTTTCTAAGCTGCCTGTGCGGCAGTGAACGCTTGCTGTGATGCTAATCGCACTTTATTCATTTTCTAAGCTGCCTGTGCGGCAGTGAACTAATTAACGCTACATGCTGATCCCCGGTTGGATTTCTAAGCTGCCTGTGCGGCAGTGAACCTGACCCTATTACTTTCTGTACTAAATTTAAATTTCTAAGCTGCCTGTGCGGCAGTGAACGTGGTTCGGGTGATCCAGATAATCCCGATGAATTTCTAAGCTGCCTGTGCGGCAGTGAACGTTACATCACTAAAATCACTACCACGGGCTTGTTTCTAAGCTGCCTGTGCGGCAGTGAACTAACTGCCGCCGCCTCTCGTTCAGCCCAAGGATTTCTAAGCTGCCTGTGCGGCAGTGAACCTTGCAATCCATTTACGCAATTTATTACCAGCTTTCTAAGCTGCCTGTGCGGCAGTGAACAATATATAAAATCTCAAGTCTGGCTATCAACTTTTCTAAGCTGCCTGTGCGGCAGTGAACTGCGATTTTTAACACCGCAAATTGCCATTATTTTTCTAAGCTGCCTGTGCGGCAGTGAACTGTGGTTTAGTTTTAACCCAGTTGATGAGTTCTTTCTAAGCTGCCTGTGCGGCAGTGAACGATGACTCAGTGCATAGCGCATTGAGCCAAGATTTCTAAGCTGCCTGTGCGGCAGTGAACCAGTTTATGGTTGTTAGTACCAAGACTGGTGCTTTCTAAGCTGCCTGTGCGGCAGTGAACAAAAAAAGAAACCCGGATGACTTGCCACCAGTTTTCTAAGCTGCCTGTGCGGCAGTGAACTACATAATAAGAAC
>WFNB01000061.1 GCA_015488755.1 Gammaproteobacteria bacterium
AAACGAGCCATTGAGAAGCAATGGCAGAGGAGAAGCCTCAATATCTTAGGATATTGAGGCTTTTTTTTTGGGAGCTTTGTTTGCTTTTTTTTGAGTGTTTAAAGTAAATTATAAATAACAAATGTTATGATAAGCTTGATTAAATAATGTTTTTGGAGATATATGAGTTTTTTACTGCAATTATTTAAGGATATTTGCCTTTTTAAAAAAGGTCCGGAAGATACTCCTAGTTCAATTAATCTCCTGATATTTCTTTTTATTACTAATTTGTTTTCAGAAATTATTTTAGGCTTATCTGTCTACTCACTCAGTTTTATTATGTCGGCTATATTATCAATTATCTCGGTTGTTGTTCTTGTTTTATATACTGTATTTTGGTTATATATTTTTAAGCTTAAGTCTCGTATATTGCAAACAATTACAGCATTTCTAGGGATTAGCCTCTTTATGAATGTTTGCTTTTTATTGCCAATGCTCACACTATGGAAACTTAACATCATCTCAGAAAGCACTTTTGGCTTTAGTACCATTATATTTCTTATGTGGAGTTTATCAATTTATGTGCATATCTATAAAAATGCTTTGAGCATTTCCCTGTTCCAAAGTATTGCTTTGACTATTACAAGTTTTATTCTTATTAACACCATTAGTATAAATATTACTGGAGCTTAATTAATGCATGTACATATTTTAGGAATATGCGGTACCTTTATGGGAGGTATTGCTTTATTAGCACGAGCAAATGGCCATAAAGTGACGGGACAAGATACGAATGTATACCCTCCAATGAGTACACAACTTGAAGAACAAGGAATTAAATTAATCCAAGGTTATGATCTGGGTGATTTAGCTAAGCTTTGCCCTGATGTTGTAGTCATCGGCAATGCTCTTTCAAGAGGCAATGAAGCAGTTGAATATGTATTGGAAAATGGCATCAATTATACCTCTGGTGCTCAGTGGTTGGCTGAAAATGTTTTACACAACCGATGGGTCTTAGCAGTTGCAGGCACTCATGGAAAAACAACCACCAGTAGTATGTTGGCATGGATCTTAGAATATGCAGGTTTAAAGCCAGGCTTTTTGATTGGTGGAGTTCCAGAAAATTTTGGTCTATCAGCACGAAATGGGGACTTACCTTTTTTTGTTGTAGAAGCTGATGAATATGATACGGCTTTTTTTGATAAACGATCTAAATTTGTTCATTATCATCCTAGAACATTAATTTTAAATAATTTAGAGTTTGATCATGCAGATATTTTTGATGATCTCAATGCGATAAAAAAGCAATTTCATCATCTGGTTCGTACAGTGCCTAGGAATGGTTTAATTATATATCCTAGTAATAGCGACTCTATTAATGATGTATTAGCTATGGGGTGTTGGAGTAGCACTGAAAAATATTCTAATACAGATACATCAGAAGGTTGGTCTTACCAAATAAAGCAAGGCTCAGACAGTGCTGTAAAATATGATGGTTCTAGTTTTAATGTTTACTTTAATAATAAGCTTCAAGGTATGCTAATCTGGGAGTTACAAGGGCTTCATAATATTGATAATGCGATGGTCGCCATTGCTGCTGCTCGCCATGCTGGTGTTCCTGTTAAATATTCGCTAGAAGCTTTGTCTCAATTTAAAAATGTTAAGCGCCGGATGGAGACTAAGGGAGTAATTAACGGCGTTACAGTCTATGATGATTTTGCTCATCATCCGACAGCAATAGCAACGACTATTGATGGTTTACGGCGTAAGGTTGGAGAGCAACAACGGATCATTGCCATACTTGAACCGCGCTCAAATACAATGAAAATGGAAATTCATAATACAACATTGCCTGCTTCACTGGAACAAGCTGATGATGTATATATTTATTTTGCAGATAATAATTCCAGTCATTTTTCTGATGTAATTAGCGCCTTGGGCAATAAAGGGCATGCTTATGAAAGTATCGATACCATGTTGGCTGATATTTTGAGTAGTACGAAATCAGGTGATCACTTATTGGTTATGAGTAATGGGGCATTTGCTGGCATTCATCAAAAGCTATTAGATGGATTAGTCGGTTAATTAAATTAAAATAGAGGATAGGCAAAACCTTTTATGTCTGAATTAAGTGTTACTTTAGCGGTTACAGGGGCTTCAGGTTCGCCTTATTTTATGTGCTTGTTGCAGAAGCTATTAGCTTCTAATATTAAAGTTAATGTCTTGTTATCAACAGCAGCTAAAGAAGTTATTAAAACAGAGCTAGGGCTAAATTTACCTGATAATGAAGCTAAGCTCAAACTGTTTTTATGTGAGCATTTATCACAAAATAATCATTGTGCGAATTATAATTTTATTTCATTATTAACCGTCTATGGAAAAGAAGAATGGACAGCTCCTGTTGCCAGTGGTTCTAACCCAGCACAATCAATGATTGTTTGTCCTTGTTCAATGGGAACTCTTTCTGCCATTGCTCATGGTGCAAGTAATAATTTAATTGAACGTGCTGCTGATGTTATGTTAAAAGAGCGTAGACAACTTATTCTTGTTACTAGAGAAATGCCTTATTCAAGTATTCACCTTGAAAATATGCTAAAGCTTAGTAATATGGGGGTTGTGATTATGCCTGCTTCTCCTGGATTTTATCAAAACCCACAAGGTATTGATGATCTGGTTAATTTTGTTGTTGCTCGAATTTTGGATCAATTAGGTGTAAAACAATTATTATGCAAGAAGTGGGGTGATGCATCGTAGTTTATTTTTTTATCCCTATGCCTTTGTTTAATAGCCATAAGCAAATGGTGCCTAGCAATAATATGAAACCTATAATGATAATAATAGCATGGTTTAAACTTGCATCGGACACACCTAGCATACCCATTCGAAAGCCATTAACCATATAAAGTACAGGATTAAATAAAGAGATACTGCGCCAGAATTCAGGTAGCATTTCAATGGAATAAAATACTCCCCCAAGGTAAGTTAAAGGCGTTAGTACAAAGGTTGGCACAATGGAGATATCATCAAAACTATTAGCAAAAATTGCATTGATTAAGCCAGCTAAAGAAAATAAAATAGCTGTCAGTACAGCGATTAGAAATGTGGTTAAATAGCTATCGATATTGATGTGGGTAAAAAATAGAGAAACAATCGTAACAATAACGCCAACAATTAGTCCTCTAGCAACACCTCCTGACACATAGCCTGCGATGACAGTAATATTCGCAATCGGCGACACAAGTAGTTCCTCTATATGATGATGAAATTTGGTACCATAAAAAGAAGATACAACGTTAGAGTAGGAATTGCTGATAATAGACATAATAATTAAACCAGGGACAATATAGTCCATATAACTATAACCATTAATACTATTCAATTGTGAGCCAATAAGTTGGCCAAAAATAATAAAATATAACCCCATAGTAATGGCTGGTGGAATTAATGTTTGCAGCCAGATACGCGAAAAACGAAGTATTTCCTTAATGACAATACTTTTGTATGCAATTAAGTTGTCTCTAAGGTACATGGCTAGTTTTCCCGCTCTGCTTTGATTATCGCTTTATCCTCTACTAGATGTAAAAATAATTGTTCAAGACGGTTGCTTTTATTTCTCATACTGAGAACATTGATTTGTTTTTCTGTCAGTTGTTTAAAGAGATCATTTATGTTTTTATGCTTTTTTATTTCAATTTCTAATGTCTTTGCGTCAACTAAGTTACTTGAGTAATCTGTGAACTGTGGTGTTTTTTTCAGTTCAGAATCAAGGTTTAAGATGATACATTCACTGTCGGATTCAGAAAGCAGCTCAGACATAGTACAGTTTTTTATGATCCTACCCTGATTAATAATGGCAATATTTTTACAAAGTTGTTCAGCTTCTTCAAGATAATGTGTGGTAAGGATAATTGTTGTACCCTGTTCATTTATTTCTTGTAATAGTTGCCACATGCTTCGTCTAATTTCTATGTCAACACCCGCAGTAGGTTCATCAAGGATTAATATACTAGGTTTGTGCATCAGTGCTCTGGCTATCATTAAGCGGCGTTTCATACCACCAGAAAGATCCCGTGCCATTTCACGGCGTTTATCCCATAGACCTAACTGTTTTAGATGAGCTTGAGCACGTTTAAAAGCCTCAGGGCGGTTAATACCATAATAACCGGCTTGGTTAACAAGAATTTCTTCTACCGGTTCAAAGACATTAAAATTAAATTCTTGTGGCACAATGCCTAGCTGGGCTTTGGCTGCTCTTTGGGCATTTTCTAAGTTATGCCCTTGGATCAAAATATGACCAGAGGACTTATTTATAAGAGAACAGATGATACCGATAATAGTTGATTTACCTGCTCCATTTGGCCCAAGCAAAGCAAAAAAATCACCTTTTTGAACATTGAGATTGATGCCTTTGAGTGCTTCAAAGCCATTTTTATAAGTTTTCTTAAGGTTTTTAATTTCTAATGCTTTCATCATAGTAAGTACTAAATGGGTTTGTGTAAGTTCTAATTTTTTTAGAAATTAAGGGAGGTGGTTGATCATGCCCATAAATTATTCGAAGAGATGTATGTTTATGGACACATATTATGCTGTAGTGAATTTAAACCTAAATACATCAGTTGAACCTACTGCGAATGTCCATAGCACTGAACCTACAAGGCTTGGCAGAACATTTTGACTTCACCCGTAGGGTGACTACGAATAAAGTCAAAATAACCTGCAAATCCTTGTATTTCCAACACTCTGCTCATTCTCGCTACGATTCAACTGATTTATTTAGGTTAAAGTAAGGTTTGTAGCTTTACTTTTCAAGGGTAAGGATTTTCTAGCCTGCTATTGGGTGTTAACTTATAGGAGTATTTGCAGAGTGTGTTGAAGCAAAAAGTATCTGCAAATACTAGAATTGATGTTATCTAGGATAAGGTTTTCAATACCTTAGCTGCTATGGTAATGGTTTCATCAATATCATCATTATTATGAGCGGCGGAAACAAAGCCTGCTTCAAATGCTGAAGGGGCTAAATAAACACCTTTATCAAGCATACCATGAAAAAACTTTTTAAAGCGTTCTTGATTACTTTGATTGACTTGAGCAAAGCGGGTTATTTTTTCTTCATCACTAAAGAAAAGGCCAAACATTCCTCCTACCTGATTGTAAGTCATGGCAATACCAAGTTCTTTGGCTTTAGCCACAATTCCAGACACAAGGCGTTTTGCTTTAGCGTCTAATTCACTATGAATATTTTGTTGATGTGCTAGAGTCAATGTTTTCATGCCAGCAGCCATGGATAATGGATTGCCAGATAATGTGCCTGCCTGATAGACAGGGCCAAGAGGAGAAATATGCGCCATTATTTCTTTTTTGCCACCAAAAGCACCTACGGGTAAACCACCACCAATGACTTTTCCTAGTGTTGTTAAATCTGGGGTGATGCCATAATGGCTTTGTGCACCACCAATGGAAACACGAAAACCAGTCATAACTTCATCAAAAATTAGCACACTACCAGATTGATCACATACTTCTCTAAGTGTTTCAAGGAAGCCTTCAACAGGAGGAATGCAGTTCATATTTCCGGCAACAGGCTCAACAATAATTGCTGCAATTTGATCGCCAATGTCAGAAAATAGTTCACGTACTTGGGCACTATCATTATAAGTCAAGGTAATGGTGTGCTCTGATAATGAGGCTGGAACACCTGGGGAGGAAGGGACACCAAAAGTCAGTGCGCCTGATCCAGCTTTAACTAATAGTGAATCAGAATGGCCATGGTAGCAACCTTCAAATTTAACAATTTTATCTCTTCCAGTATAGCCTCGAGCTAAACGGATGGCGCTCATAGTAGCTTCTGTGCCAGAACTCACCATACGGATCATTTCAATAGAGGGGACTAACTGGCAAACCAATTCGGCCATTTGAGTTTCTATTTGTGTGGGAGCACCAAAACCTAAGCCATTTTCTGCGGCTTGTTGAACGGCTTTGACTACTTCAGGATGGGCATGCCCCATAATCATAGGTCCCCATGAGGCAACATAGTCAATATAACGGTTGTTGTCCTCATCATAAAGGTAAGCACCATGCCCTTTTTTAAAGAAAATGGGCTCTCCCCCCACACCTTTAAATGCTCTAACGGGGGAGTTTACACCACCGGGAATGGTTTTTTGGGCTTGTTCAAAGAGATCATGTGAACGGGTCATATTAAGTTTCCTATAAAAACAGGTTCTGATATTGTTTGGCTGTGTGATAAATCTCTTGATTATTATGAAATAAATCATGGATAACAGCGACAGAGTCAGCACCATTTTGAATTAAATTTTCTGCATTATCCCGATTAATGCCACCAATGGCAACAATGGGTACGTTGAGTGTTTTTTTGGCCAGAGTTAATAAGCTAATATCGGCCTGAATTGCTAGAGGTTTTGTTTGGGATGGATAAAAACGGCCAAAGGCAACATAATCAGCACCTTGGGAAATGGCTTGTTGGGCGTTTTTTAGCTGGTTATAGCAAGAAACACCAATAATAGCGGAAGGCCCTAGTTGTTTTCTGGCATCAGCGATTTTACCGTCTTCCTTACCAACATGAACACCATCAGCGGCTACTTGTTTGGCAAGTTGTGGATCATCATTAATAATAAAGCAGACATGGTGTTGCTTGCATAATTGTCTCAGTTGTTGAGCCTCATGCAGTTGAGTTGTCTTAGTTGCTTGCTTATTTCGGTATTGAATGATGCTAGCGCCCCCTAAAATAGCGTATTGGACAGCACTGAATAAGTGTGCTGAGGGAATTAGGCTAGGGTCAGTAATGGCATATAAACCATGAATCTTTGATTGAGCAGATGAGGATGAGATTATAGTCATTTATTTTTTGACCAGCTGGATGTCCAATAGAGACGGTTGGGCTGATGTTGCCCCATGCCTGTTTGATAACCTTGGCGTAGGGATTGCCAAGTGTATTCTTGTGCAATAGTAACGGCATCAGCAATGGAGTAACCACCAGCAACCAAACCAGCAATGGTTGAGCTTAGAGTACATCCAGAACCATGATAGCTGTACGGCAGGCGTTCCCAGCAAGAGGATTCAATTTTTTGTTGTTGCCCGTAAAAGGTATTAATGACATCATCAGTGCCTTCATGAGTGCCGGTAATTAAGACATAGTCACAACCATCATCCATTAGTTCATGGGCACAGGAATCTAGGGAATCAGCCTCAGGTGCGAGCAGGCGTACTTCATTACTATTTGGAGTAACAAGGTTTGTAAATGGAAACAAGAGATCAGAGTAAGCCAGAGCCATCTCTTCAGTTGTTAGTGACATGCCACCACCGGCACTAATAATGGGATCAATAATCACTGGGACACTGGGATAGTCGTGTAAAATATTATGGATGGCATTAATATTTTCAATACTGCCGATCATTCCGATCTTAAATACGGCAATGGGTATATCTTCGAGTACTTGTCTAGCTTGTGCGACCAATAGATTGGGATCGGTAGCAGAAAAGTGTTTCACATTCTGCGTGTCTTGTACGGTGAGTGCTGTTATTACTGGGGCAACACGAGCACCCATACTCATGACTGCTTCAATATCCGCTTGAATACCAGCTCCCCCTGTTGGATCATTGCCGGAAAAAGACATCACAATAGGGGGAGTGCTTGTGGATTTTTGATTCATAAATAGTCGGTCTTAAATAAAGGGTCTATATGGGTTTAACAATAACGAGAATAATAATTGCCATAAGCATAAAGACGGGTATTTCATTAAACCAGCGATAATAAACATGACTATGGGTATTTTTATCTTCTTTAAATGCTTTGACCAATTGCCAACAATAAAAATGGTAGACAAATAATAAGCCAACAATAGTGAGTTTTATATGTAACCAGAGCATTGAAGAATAGGCTTGCCAAGCGTAGTCAAATAACATCCATAAACCAAAAATAAGTGTCATTAACGCTGCTGGGGTCATTATCCCATAGAATAATTTTCTTTCCATTACTTTAAAGCGTTCATTGCTGATGGCATCAGAACTGCTAGCATGGTAAACAAATAATCGGGGAAGATAAAAGAGTGCTGCAAACCAAGCAACCATAAAAATAACATGAAACGCTTTAACCCATAGCATGAATAATGCTCCTAATGTATTAGTGCTGCTACTGCTGTTGCAAACTCATCATGTGACATTTCACCGAGTTTACGTTGCATTATTTTTCCCTCTTTGGAAATAAATAATGTGGTTGGTGTGACCTTGATATTAAAGGCTTTTACCAGACTATCATTAGAATCTAAAACAATGGGATAGTTCATTTTTTTCTGTTTCACCATTTCTCTGACTTGAGACTCAGGATCATAGCCCATAGCGACACCAATAATAAGCAATTTATCTTGAGAATGTTGCTTGTACATGTTAACTAATAATGGTATCTCATTAACACAACCGGGGCATTCGGTAGCCCAAAAATTAATAACAACAGGTTTGTCATGGAGATCTTGCAAGCTGAATTCTTTGTTTTGTAAATCTTTAAAACTAACAGCAGGAGCAGTGGGATGACCAGATGGTGTCAGCCATAAATAAGCCAGTAGTCCTCCTAATATAAGAACAAAAATAATGCTAGCAAGATCTTTTTTCTTCATGCTGATATACCTGAATAATGTTTACTTGATGGCTATTTTGACTGAGTAGTAAATTTATTTCATACTCAAGCCCATCCTGTATTATAATGGTTAATTCAGTTAAATTTCCACACATTAAGGTCAGAGTGACTATGACGAAGATTAAAATTGGTATTGTCGGCGGAACAGGTTATACCGGAGTTGAATTATTAAGGCTATTAGCAAATCATCCGAATGTGGAATTGCAAGTCATTACCTCGCGTTCAGAGGCAGGTCTTCGTGTTAGTGATTTATTTCCTAACTTGCGTGATCATCTGAGTATTAAGTTTTCTATACCCGATGTCACGACACTCAAACAGTGTGATCTGGTCTTTTTTGCTACGCCCAATGGTATTGCCATGAAAATGGTACCTGAATTAATTGAAGCCGGTGTTAAAGTGATTGATTTGGCTGCTGATTTTCGTATTAAAGATATTGCTGTTTGGCAACAGTGGTATGGAATGGAACATGCTTGCCCAGACTATGTGGAGCAAGCGGTTTATGGTTTGCCTGAAGTGAACAGAGAAGCTATTAAACAAGCCAGCCTTATTGCTAACCCAGGGTGTTACCCTACAGCAGTTCAATTAGGTTTTTTGCCATTGCTTGATAATAAACTGCTTAATACTGATTTTCTTGTTGCAGATTGTAAATCAGGTGTTAGTGGTGCTGGCCGGGGTGCCAATGTGGCTACGCTGCTGTGTGAAAGTAGTGAAAGCTTCAAGGCTTATGCAGTTACTGGGCATAGACACTTGCCAGAAATTAGTCAGGGCTTAAACACCTTTAATAAGAGTGATAATAGTCATGCGGTGGACTTAACCTTTGTACCTCATTTAGTGCCAATGATTCGGGGTATTCAGGCAAGCTTGTATGGCAAACTTTCTGAAAATATAGAACTTGAAGAGTTACAGGTACTCTATGAAAAGCGCTATGAAAATGAACCCTTTGTTGATGTAATGCCACTAGGTTCACATCCAGAAACTAGGACAGTAAAAGGCTCGAACATGTGTCGTATTGCAATTCATAAGCCTCAAGGCAATGATACGATTGTTGTGCTGTCAGTTATTGATAATCTGGTTAAGGGGGCTGCAGGTCAGGCAGTGCAAAATATGAACATTAGCTTTGGTCTTGATGAGCGTTCGGGTCTGAATATTGTCCCGCTAATGCCTTAGTCGGATGGATGTATTTTGATGTTTTTAGCATTGTGCCTTAATGACGATAATATGTTTCCCCTCTCATGACACATATTATTGTTCATCGTAGCCATCCAGTGCAGTACTATGGCTTTCGCTTATTTGTATTGTTGCTAATGGCTACCCTTTTATGGGGAGCTTTTGAACTGGGCTATTTGCAATCAGAAGAGGATATAATTAAAGAGAAAGGTGGGCGTAAATCTCTTTTAGTACAACAGCGTATATTACAAAAAAACAATAAGGAATTGACTAAAAATGTTCTCCATTTGGAAAGAAAGTATCTGCTAGAAAAAGAAGCCTGTCACTTGATTCAGGCTAGTATAAACAAAGAACAGAAAAAAATAATCGACTTAGAAAAACAGCTGTCCTTTTATAAATCATTACTGAACTCATCTAAACGCCGTGCTACTCTTTATCTACAGCAACTAGAAATAATTCCTTTAAATAGAGGAGGGAAAGCACCTAATGAGCAGGGGCAATTTTATCAATTTAATTTTATAGTGGCACAAAAATCTAGAAAAAGCTCATACTCTAAAGGACTAATAAAGATTTTTATTAGAGGCAAACAAAATAGTAAAACCGTTAGATTGCCTTTGAGCTCGCTTTTAACCAAACCACGAGAAGAAAAAGAGAAAACTGACAAAGCATTTAAATTTAGTTTTAAGTATTTTCAGGAGTTTAAAGGTATAATCAAATTGCCGAAAGGAATGATTGCTCAGTCAATTGATATTGTCATTGATTCGAAAAAGAAAAAATCAATTGTCGAACTCAATGATCTAAAATGGTCGACAACAAAAGGCGTGAAATATGTGGGGCAGTAAGAAAGGTGGTAATAAAAGAATTGATTCTTTAGTGGGCAACAATACTAAAATTATGGGTGATCTAGATTTTAGTGGTGGTCTTTTGATTGATGGTAAAATCATTGGTAACATTACCGCGACTGAGGATGAGCATGCAACAATAACTATCAGTGAAAAGGGCTATGTTCAAGGAGAGATTCAAATTCCTAATGTTGTTATTAATGGCACAGTTGAAGGCAATGTTTATGCGACCAGTCATATTGAATTGGCCAAAAAAGCCCGTGTTTTTGGCAATGTATATTATAAGCTCTTTGAAATGGCAATGGGTGCAGAAGTAAATGGTAATTTAGTTCATGTAAATGATGATAAAGTAACCGCAACCCTTGAAGTTAAAAAAGAACCTGCACAATTAGAAGAGCCAAGCAAAGATGCTGTTAGCTAGAACTTGGTACTCATTATGAATAAATGAGCTTAGTTGATGTTAAACCTAAATAAATCAGTTGAACCTACTGCGAATGTCCATAGCACTGAATCTACAAGGCTTTTCAGAACATTTTGACTTCACCCGTAGGTGACTACGAATAAAGTCAAAATAACCTGCAAATCCTTGTATCTCCAGCACTCTGATCATTCTCGCTACGATTCAACTGATTTATTTAGGTTAAAGAATATAGTAATGCATTGAACTTGACTATAATGGTTGGGTATTAGATAATGCAGTTTGAAATTGGATTAGAGTAGTGAGTACAAATATGAGTGAAGAAAATTTATTAGATTTTACCGATGCTGCTGCATTGAAAGTTAAGTCATTAATCGAAGAAGAGAAAAATGATAATTTAAAGCTACGAGTTTTTGTAACAGGTGGCGGTTGCTCTGGCTTTCAATACGGGTTTACTTTTGACGAAGCAATTAATGACGGTGATACCGAAGTTGAGAATCAAGGTGTTAAACTGCTGATTGATCCAATGTCTTTTCAGTATCTTGTTGGTGCAGAAATTGACTACACAGAGGGGCTTGAAGGTGCTCAATTTGTGATCCGTAATCCTAATGCAACGACAACTTGTGGTTGTGGATCATCTTTCTCTACGGATGAGAAATAGATTTAAATAATATAAGCTTAATACTTTCTATTATGAGCTTAAAAAAGCGCTGTCTCTACAGCGCTTTTTTTTACTTTTGAATTTTTAGCTTTAAGTGAAAAAATTTATTATTTCCTATACTTAGATTGATAAGGCAATGAGTTTTTATCCTATAAACTAAGTTACTCGTGTTTTGGAGGTGAGTATGAATGAATATCTTCCGGGATTAGCAGGTGTCCCAGCAACAAAATCCAATATATCTGCTATTGATGGTGAAAAAGGCATCCTTTTTTACCGTGGCTATCCTATTGAGGAATTGGCGAAACACAGTACTTTTGAGGAAACAGTTTTATTGCTGATGAATGGGGAATTACCTAAAAAATCAGCACTGGATGTATTTACTGAGAAACTTCGAATTAATCATGCACTTAAATATCATCTTGTGGATTTAATGAAAAATCTACCAGGATCAGCCGATCCGATGTTGATGCTACAAACAACGGTATCAAGTTTAGGGATGTTTTATCAAGGCAGTGAATGTTTGGTTGATGGCGATGTTTGCACTGATTTAGACTATGTTAATTCGGCCACCATCAAAATACTTGCCCGTATGGGGACAATGGTTGCGACTTGGAAGCATATATCCAAAGGTTATGAAGCGGCTCCCTATCGTTATGATCTTAACTATGCAGAAAGTTTTTTATATATGCTCACGGGCAAAGACCCCGATCCATTAATGGCTCATATTCTAGATGTATGCTTAATTTTGCATGCAGAACATACCATTAATGCATCGACTTTCTCCGTTCTTGTTAATGGCTCAACCTTATCATCTCCTTATAGTGTGATTTCCTCTGCTATTGGTTGTTTATCCGGTCCTTTACATGGTGGCGCTAATGCGAAGGTATTAGGCATGTTGGAGCAAGTTGGTCGACCTGAAAATGCAGCAAAATTTGTTGATGAGCAACTTAAAAGAAAGGGTAAGATTTGGGGTATGGGACATCGTGAATATAAAACCAAAGATCCTCGTGCCACTATTTTACAAGGTTTGATTAAAGAACTATTAGAAGCTAAGGGGGGGGATGTGAACCCCTTATTTGAAGTGGCTGAAGCGGTTGAAAAAGTTTGTGAAGATCGTCTGGCAGAAAAAGGTGTTTATGCTAATGTGGACTATTATTCAGGGCTATTGTATCGGGAAATGGGCATACCAGATAACCAATTTACCGCTATTTTTGCTATTGCTAGAAGTGCGGGCTGGCTGGCTCACTGGCGTGAGCAATTAAAAGACAATCGTATTTTTAGGCCCACGCAGATCTATACAGGGAAAGAAGAACGTCCCTATTTGCCTATTGAGAAGCGTTAACCTTTCATCTAGGCTTGCCAAATAGCGCCAAGGATTGTCTCATCTCTAGCACCTGTGACAGCAGGCAAGTTAGACTTAAGTCCGTTTAGTGTTTGATAAGCAAGCCAAGCAAAAGCGCTGGCTTCAACCCAATCAGGGTGAAGGCCATGCTTTTGTGTAGAGGCAATATTACTTTCTGGCATTAATTCAGAGAGTCGTTTCATAAGATAATTATTCTGCGCACCCCCACCACATACAAGTACTTCATCTATGGAGGCATCCAGTGAGTTGATTTCCTGACTAATGCTTTGTACGGTTAATTCTAATAATGTTGTTAAGACATTAATAGGTTCAATTATGTGGCTATATTTGTTTAGAGCATTCGTTATCCACTGAGAAGAAAAAATTTCTCTGCCTGTACTTTTTGGGGCTTTTTGGGAGAAAAAGGGATCACCCTGCATGATCTTAAGTAGCTCTATATTTAGCAAGCCTTGTGAGGCAAGCTGACCACTATTATCATAAGCACAGTTAAAGTGCTGCAAACACCAATCATCCATAAGGCCATTGCCAGGGCCTGTATCATAGCCTATTATGTTATTGGAATGGGCAGGGAGAAAGGTAATATTGGCAATACCACCAATATTAAGAATAACCTTATTCTTATTGCTATTTTTTTCCTTAAATATGGCATGGTGAAACGGAGGTACAAGAGGGGCACCCTGACCTCCTGCTGCCATGTCTCTACGTCTGAAGTCCGCAATTGTCGTGATCCCTGTTCTTTGTGCAATAATATTAGGATCGCCTATTTGTAACGTCGTAGGAAATGGTGTATCTGGGTAATGGCGCAGTGTTTGTCCGTGACTGCCAATCGCGTGGATATTGGTTGAGCTAAGAGAGTATTTAGCTAAAATATCCAAACAACATTGAGCAAATAGTTGCCCCATTTGTACATCTAATTGAGCATAGAGATCAAGCTCATTAAGCTGCTGAGTTTGGCTTAATGCCAGTAAGGTATTCTTTAATTTTAAAGGAATAGGAAAGGTTTGGGCATGTAGCAAAGAAAAGTCTGTGGGAGAGTTTATCTCACAAATAACAGTATCGATACCATCTAAACTGGTACCAGACATTAAGCCGATAAAATAATTTTTACTAGAAGAAGGCTTAATGTCAGACATTAGAAAAATTTACCCAAGTGTTCTATTCAAACAGAAACAGGTTAAATATAAACAGGATATTTCTTAGCTTATTGTTCAGATAAAGCGATGGTTTTAACTTTTCTTGATTTTAGCTGAGAAATTAACGTATCGGCAACCGTTTGAAAATCATTGCGATATTTTTTGGCAATAGGTGCAGCACTGGGTAGAGGTACTGTTAGTGGGTTACGATGTACACCATTTATGCGAAATTCATAGTGCAGGTGTGGCCCTGTTGCTAAGCCAGAACTACCAACATAGCCAATAATCTGACCTTGTTTTACCTGTTTACCACGGCGTATTTTTCTATTATAGGAATTCATATGGGCATACAACGTGGTGTATTTTGAACCGTGTTGTAATATAACAACTCGTCCGTAGCCGCCTTTTCGACCCTTAAAGATCACTTTTCCATCACCGACAGCCTTAATTGGAGTGCCACGCGAAGCAGCATAATCAACACCCTTATGAGCACGGATACGATTCAGCACAGGGTGCTTTCTTCCGGTAGAAAAGCGTGAGCTAATTCGAGAAAAATCAACAGGGGAGCGTAGAAATGCTTTGCGCATACTTAAGCCCTTTGCGGAATAGTAGTCGGTGTGACCTGATGCATCGGTATAACGTATGGCGGTAAATATTTTACCTCTATTGATAAATTCAGCAGACAGAATATTGCCATCGCCAATCTTCTCATTATTAAGATATTTTTCTTCATAAAGAACAGAGAATGAGTCCCCTTTTCGTATATCAAGAGCAAAATCAATGTCCCAACCAAAAATATGAGCAAGCTTCATTATCATAGTATTGCTTAAACCGGCATTGTTGCCAGCAGAAAAAAGAGAATGCTTGATGGTACCGGTAGCAAACTGTTTCTTTATGTCAATTTCTTTAACGGTAATGGTTGAGGTAAACTGATTGCTATCTGGGTTTCTATGGACAAAAAGTGATTCGATTTTATTGATATTATAATTTAATGAAACGAATTCATTTTTATTCGTTAATGTGATAATAAAATTCTGACCGGGTTTAATGTGGACAAGACGATTGGCTTGAGTACCTGAATGAAGAATTTTATATAATATACCACCACTGATTGATAAACGACGGAATATGGCTGAAAGTGTATCCCCTTTTTTGACCATAACTGTTTGAGATTTGTTCGTGTTTGTCGTTGCTGTTATTGTATCTTCTCTGTTATTAGGAGGAGTGATTTCTATATCTACGGCTGAATTAGCTGTTTGAATGGTTTTATTAGAAGTACTTTTGATAGTTTTTTGAATAATTGGTGATAGTTTAACTATGTTCTCTTTTTGAGTGGTGTTTGCTATTGCCTCAGCATTCTGTACCGTTTCAGATAGTAGGGATGATTTTTGAGGAAGCTCAATCTCTATATGCTGAGTAATAGGAGCCGCTTCTATCGGTTTTGTAGAAGATGTTTGTGATGCTTCAGCAATCGTATTTATATTGATGTTGATCAGAGAAGCAGTAAGAATAAGAAAAATAGCAGAAACAGTAGAAATAAGAAAAAATTTACGAGTGTCTCTTTTCTTATGTTTGAATTGTTTGAATGTATTTTGCTTCTTGTTTCTAAACTTTTTGTTTTTATTTAAGTTTGTATTTAAAAAAGAACTGTAATTCACGGATATTCCTCAGTATTTTTCCATAGAGATTATAGTTAAATAGAGCTTAATGCAAGAGTAAAATGAAAAAAAGTAGGGCTTTTGAGAAAAACCTAACAGAAAGGAAGAAAAAATATGGTAGTCTATCGCAATTTTCAAAATTACCACTGATAAATCAGCTCTTGGAGCGTGATTCTATAACAAAATATTTAAAAATGGGAGTAGATAGTTAAAATGGGCAAAATAGAAGACGCTCTGGAAATCATAAAGAGAGGTACCAATGAGATCCTACTTGAGGAAGGACTTATTGAAAAACTAAAAACCAATAAACCCCTTGTTGTTAAGGCAGGCTTTGATCCAACTGCTCCTGATCTACACCTAGGCCATACCGTTCTAATCAACAAATTACGCCAATTTCAGGATCTTGGCCACAATATTCATTTTCTGATCGGTGATTTTACTGGCATGATTGGCGATCCAACAGGTAAAAATGTCACTCGCAAAGCCTTAACTCAAGAACAGGTTCTAGAAAATGCTAAAACCTATAAAGAACAAGTTTTTAAAATTCTCGATGAGGAAAAAACAACCGTAGTGTTTAATTCACAATGGATGGGGGAGATGAATGCTGCCGATTTGATTAAGCTTGCTTCTAATCAAACTGTTGCCAGAATGTTAGAGCGTGATGATTTTAGTAAACGTTATGCTTCAGGACAGCCTATCGCCATTCATGAGTTTTTATACCCTCTTATTCAGGGTTATGACTCAGTTGCTTTAAAAGCAGACATTGAATTGGGAGGCACGGATCAAAAATTTAATTTGCTTATGGGGCGTGAATTGCAAAAAGGTCATGGGCAAACACCACAAGTGGTTCTTACTATGCCGATTCTTGAAGGTTTAGATGGTGTACAAAAGATGTCCAAGTCACTTAATAACTACATTGGTGTGTCTGATGCTCCAGATGACATGTTCGGTAAAATTATGTCCATTTCAGATGAATTAATGTGGCGTTATTTTGAATTACTCAGCTTTAGAGCTATGAATGAAATTGAGCAATTTAAAACAGACATAGAAGAGGGGGCAAACCCTAGAGATATAAAGTTCTTGCTAGCAAAAGAAATTATTAGCCGTTTTCATAATAGTAATGCGGCAGAAAAGGCGCAGCAAAATTTTATTGATCGATTTAAGAAAGGAAAAGTACCCGCTGATATTGCTGAGTTTACCCTTCAATCCAATGAGGGGAGCTTGGGCATTGCTTATATCATAAAAGATTCTGGTATGACTAATAGTACAGGAGAAGCGATGCGCATGATTAAACAAGGAGCCGTTAAAATTGACGGAGAGAAGGTTGCTGATACTAAAATGTTGGTTGAAAACAATACCACCAAAGTTTATCAAGTAGGTAAACGAAAGTTTGCTAAAGTAACAATTATATAATTATCAAACAGATAGCTCTTGTGGAGAAAAACAAATCAAATAAGTATAGAAAGTTGTTGACGGGTTCTAAATAGTGCGTATAATACGCATCTCATTCAGAGACAAACTGAGCAAAAGTTCAGAAAGTTTCTTGAATAAACAACGACTTAGCGGTGTTCTCGTCAAGAGAATAAAAACACATTTTAC
>WFNB01000062.1 GCA_015488755.1 Gammaproteobacteria bacterium
CCCTTGAGTTGTTGCTCCACATGAGCCGTTCCCCGACTGCTTGACCAGGTAAAGACGACCTCATCATTCTCGCCATAGATAGGCCAGAACCAGGTGGATTTCATTTTGCCTTGTTGTTTTCTACCCGCTTTGATGGGGGTTTCATCCATTGCCAGCACTTGCTTTGCAATACTTGCTGTAACTGACTGATTGGGATAGCTCTATGCTTGAGTTCATGAGTTAAATTATACCATAGAACAAGGGTTTAAAGTGGTTTTAGGGCACCTTAAATCGTTTATATTGACGTATTTTTTTGCTTCAATGCCTTCCAGAATCATTTTGAGCTGAGTGCCGTCAATGATGACTTTATCCTGTGAAGTTTTGCCTGTGTTAAACCTAAATCAATCAGTTGAACCTACTGCGAATGGCACGGGAGTAATAGTCAATTATTCTTTCAGCCTTACCCTGCAGGGTGAGTAATTTGACATAGCGCTGATAGAGATTATAGCAATGGATGTTTTCTGGGTGAATCATGGTATAATTTTCCCTTAAATATTGCCCGAAATTGGGCATTGAAATTATACCTGTTTGGCTGAGTTCATTCTTTTCTGCCGCAGAGCGGCTTCGTCCAATAAAGCTTTTCAGTTGGTTATTAGCCTAAATTTATTCAAATAGAGAGTATAAAATGAGTACCAAAATTTATCACAATCCTCGTTGTTCCAAATCACGCCAGACATTGCAATTATTAGAAGAACACAATATACAGCCCGAAATCATTGAGTATTTAAAAACGCCACCGTCTGAGGCTGAACTAAAAGCCATTCTCAAAGCCCTAAATATGACACCACGAGAATTAATACGCAAAGGCGAAGCAGAGTACAAAGACAATCACCTTGGCGATGAATCACTCAGTGATGAGCAACTGATTGCAGCCATGCTAAAGTACCCAAAACTCATTGAACGCCCTATCGTTATTACTTCAGATAATAAATACGCCTTAGGTCGCCCACCTGAAAGTGTGTTGGCTATTTTATAAAATCTCAATCATGACCAAGATAACGGATTTTTTAGACCCCGATAAACATCTGGACTCAGGTGACAATACAGTAGATAATTAGGCTTTTATCATAGGTAGGTACTTAGGAACCTTTGATCTGTATTTGCTACAGAAGACGCCGTAAATCCATCCATGGCGGCTTTATTGCCACATCCATGTGGCAAAAACTTCTTCGCAAACACAGAGTTATCCTTAAGTGCCTACATATGAGACTTTCATATTCACACCTTTTAAACTATACAAAAATAGATGAATAATACACACTCTACTGCTCACTGGGAACAATCTGTTCCAAGCACCTTAGATGTTGAACATAATAAGATCGCTATCAGTGATGAACAGCAAGCACAATTGATCCTGCGCATTAAACAGTTATTAAAGGAGCAAAATGCCGTTCTGGTTGCTCACTATTATACTGACCCAATATTACAGCAGTTAGCCGATGAAACGGGGGGTTGTGTTTCTGATTCACTTGAAATGGCACGTTTTGGTAAGCAAAGCCCTGCTGAAAAAATTATTGTCGCTGGGGTTCGCTTTATGGGAGAAACGGCTAAAATTCTATCCCCTGAAAAAACCGTTGTCGTACCAGAGCTTGAAGCAAATTGCTCACTTGATTTGGGCTGTTCTCCAGAAGAATTTATCCCCTTTTGTGATGCCCATCCGGATCGAACCGTGGTCGTCTATGCCAACACCAGTGCACAAGTAAAAGCACGGGCTGATTGGGTAGTTACCTCTGGTATTGCTACTAAGGTTATTGAACATTTGGCAAAACGGGGTGAAAAAATTCTCTGGGCACCTGATCGTCATTTAGGCAAATACATTCAAAGTGTTACCAATGCCGATATGTTGCTCTGGCAAGGCTCTTGTATTGTTCACGATGAATTTAAAGCCGATGCTCTACTGGCACTCAAAAACAAATACCCTGATGCTCTAACTTTAGTACATCCTGAGTCATCTTACACCGTAGTAGAAATGGCCGACGTTGTGGGTTCAACCACACAGCTAATTAATGCGGTTAAAACCATGCCCAATAAAACCTTTATTGTCGCTACAGATAATCGTATTTTTTACAAAATGCAACAGGTTGCGCCCGATAAGCAATTAATTGAAGCGCCTACTGGTGGCGTTGGTGCCAGTTGTACCATGTGCGCGCATTGTTCATGGATGGCAATGAATACCCTGCAGGGTATATTAAAGGTACTGGAACAGAATATTAATCATATTCATGTTGAAGAAGCGACCCGTCTTAAAGCATACGCATCGACACAACGCCTATTAGATTTTGCTGCCAGCCAGTAAATAGTGTTAGCTGCATTCTAGTTAATTTGTGACAATTTTTTGTTATTCAAGAGTGCCCATAACCAAAAAAAATTGGCACGAATAGTTTTAAGTAACATAAAAAATGCTCAATAATTCAGAAAGAAACTATCTAATCAAAATGCCTAACAACCCCAGAGACAACACCAAGAATTTGCACCTCTTCATTTTTTAAAAAGATAGGTTCCATATCGGGATTAGCGGGTTGTAGACGAATGCCCTCTTTTTCAATATAAAATTTCTTTAGGGTAACCTGTTCATTATTAATTAAACACACGACCGACTGACCATTGCTGGCACTTTCTGTCTTTTCAATAATAACCACATCGCCATCTTCAATATTGTCATCAATCATAGAGTGGCCATGTACTTTTAAGGCATACGTATGCTTACTCACCATTGTTTCTGGCACCGCAATGGACTCATTTTGCTCGACCCGTTCAATGGGCTGACCCGCCGTAATATAACCCATAAGAGGTACATCGGTCATTGTGATCGAATCATGATCAATCACTTCAAGTTCTGGCACCCAAACAGTTCGCTTGTTCTTCGGTAATAAATAACTAATTTCTGCTGACATATTGCCCCCTAATTGACTAAATTCTAGTATCGCTCAATTCTGGTATCGCTCAAGAGTATTCTAATCAATAGTATCCTAAATTGAACCGACCCATAGCTAGAATACTTATTTTTTGTACATTATTCAAGTGATTTTTTATGGTGCCTGAACTTGGCCAGTATAAAAGGGCTTCTTACAGGAAATATTGAATGGTTCACTAATATTACTTACTAAGGTATGAATAGGATTTAAAACACTACCAACAAGAACATTCGCTTTGGCAACTTTGGGGGCATTCAAAGAGCCTGTTACTTTTTCTTCGTACACAGAACAGCCTTTATGATTCACTGTCGCAATATGAAACTCTTTAAAGCTTTTATCTGTTAGATTAATCGATCCTTTTACTGCAAGGCGGTGCTTTGGCGTAGCGAAGGCGACATCTTTGATTGTGAGCCAATCATCAGCAATATTCACATCCATATTAAGTTGCTTAATGCGACTCTGTCCCCCTTTTTGCTTAAGAGTTTCTAGCAAATTTTTATAATCATTACCCTTGGTCAATAGAACCCCTGCTGGGCCAAGTAAGACCACAGCACCAACATCTAATAAGCCCACACTTTGGGAGTTTTGAAATTCTTCTAGTATGGCATTGACGTTAATACCATCAAGATGGACATTATTTGCTTTAACAAGCAATTTGGCCTCTTTCATTTGCCATTGTGATGACTTAAAAATACCGGTACTAAAGAGTGTAAAGGAAGAAACACCTTCTGCATGAAAAGGAAATTGAGTCAGTTTGGATAATTGCTGTAAATTTATCTGCTTAGATAAAAGATTCAACTGCCACTGTGCAGTCGTATTTTTTTTTCTTGATGGTTTCAATACGCCATTTAATTGTATCGTAGAGCCTAAAAGATGAGCCGATTTAATAGCAAGATTAATCTGTTCTTTTGTTCCCGTGATAGCAAGAGCAAGCTGTTTTATTTTATAGTGTTGGTAATAAAATTTATTTGTTTTTAATTCAACTAAACCATCATTCACCAATATAGGCAAAAGATCAGCCATAGTCGTATTTTGAAAGAGCACTTTAATGGGCAGTGCTATACGAGCAAGCATAAGAAAAGCATCTTTTATTTCTATCTGCTGTCCTGTTTTCAGCCATAACAAGTGAGGCACTCGTATTGATGATTGCATCAGCATTAATTGAATGTTTCCCCAATTATTAGCCACCAACTTATTCGTAGAAATCTTTTTCATACGTACAAGAAAAGAACCTTGTGTAGTAAATTTAATAGGCGGTTTGGCATGCTCTTTACCCTCTTCAAGAAAGTGAAAGGCTAATTCTTCTACTGAAATAACCCCTTTGCTATTAGTGGCAACAAGCTTAAGATTGGCTAATTGATACTGATTGACAAAGGCGTGTGCAATAGTTGTTTTGGCTTTATAAATAAAATGGCGTAACACCTTGGGTGTATGAATGATAAATTGGTGATCTGAGATAATCGGTAAGGTAGAAAAGAAAATCCTTGTATCTTGTAAATGAATCGCAAGAGTATTCAAATCATCTAAATAATGAAACTCTTCAATAGAGACACTGACATTTTTTAAAGACAATGCTTTTATCGATGATGTTTTCAATGTGGTGCTTTGAAGTTCTTTTGACATTTGGGAATGAGTGAGTGCCTTAGCAACTAAAGGCAAAAAATTAAACTGCTTATATTTGTCCCGATACACTCTTAAGGTCTTAAGGTGCACATTTAATGAAGAGATTTCTGGCTCACCTGAAAATAACGACGCCCAAGTAAGCCCTAGTTTGATCGTGTCAATATCA
The DNA here is from genome assembly GCA_015488755.1 of Gammaproteobacteria bacterium. GTDB lineage: Bacteria > Pseudomonadota > Gammaproteobacteria > GRL18 > GRL18 > GRL18. The sequence goes on from WFNB01000062.1 coordinate 4,744, forward strand.
GCGATAAGCTCTTCCCCCAAGGATAATTGAGCATTTCTGGCATTAAATTTTAGCCCAGAGAGTAGGCTCAGTTGTAAGTCCCCTTTAATGTCTAAATTAAGCCCTGTTTCAGTGAATACTACAGCAGAAATATCACTTTTATAGTCATTAATATCAACAAAATTTGCTAGCCAAAACGAACTTAATAGAAAAAATAATAAAATGACAGCAACAAAGCTTAGGCTAATTTTGACCAGTTTTTTCATTATTGTGCATCTTCAAGTTCTTCACTCAACAACATCCATTCTTCTTCTACTATCGCTAAGGATTGAGTAAGAATCACCTGCTGTTCTAAGAGGGTTTTTAATTGCTCTTTTTTACTTTCTTCATAAATACTAGCATCCGCTAATAGTTTATCTGAGGCTTCTTTTTCATGGTTCAGTGTATCCATTTGTTTTTCTAATTTTGACAACTTATTTTTCAACGGCTGTAAGCGTTTTCTTTTTTCAGCCTCTATGCGTTTTTGTTCTTTTTTATTTTGAGCCAGATTGCCCGATAGTTTTTTTTCTGAAGTAACACTTACATTTTGTTGTGCTTCCTGCTTTTTTTGATCAGTTATCCAATCACGATAATCGTTTAAGTCTCCCTTAAATGCATCAACTTTCTGATGAGCAACCAAATAAAATTCATCCGTGACACTACGCAATAAATGTCGGTCGTGAGAGACAATCACCATCGCCCCTTCAAAGGCTTGTAAGGCCAGACTGATGGCATGACGCATATCTAAATCCAAATGATTGGTCGGCTCATCAAGCAGTAATAAATTAGGCTTTTCATAGACCAATGTGGCAAAGACTAAGCGAGCCTTTTCACCCCCAGAAAAAGGGGCTATCTTTGACTCAACCTTATCACCACTAAAACCAAAACCACCTAAGTGATTACGCAAGGCTTGCTCTGAAGCGCGTTTATCAATACGCTGAAAGTGCTCCAATGGCGTATCTTCAGGATGCAATTGTTCAAGTTGATGTTGGGCAAAATAGCCAATACGCAATTCACTGGAACATTCAACCCGCCCTGCCTGCACAGCCAACTCACCGGCTAATAATTTAATAAACGTCGATTTACCTGCGCCATTGTGCCCTAATAAACCAATGCGTGATCCCGGTTGCAAATTAATATGCACATGTTCCAAAATAGTGGTCTCACCATAGCCTAACTTAATGTCTTCCAACGAAATTAATGGATTAGGGATTTTATCTGGTGCATGAAATTCAAAATGAAACGGTGAGTCCACATGAGCCTGTGAAATTAATTCCATTTTCTCCAGCGTTTTGACTCGTGACTGTGCTTGTTTCGCTTTAGTTGCCTTAGCTTTAAAACGAGTAATGAAACTTTGAATGTGTTTAATTTCTTCTTGCTGACGTTCATATAAGACTTGTTGTTGCGCTAATTGCTCTGCCCGAATGCGTTCAAATTGAGAGTAATTGCCTGTATACAAAGTCATACTCTGATGTTCAATATGAATAATATGCGTCATAACACTATCAAGAAAATCCCGATCATGTGAAATGAGTAAGAGGGTGCCCGAGTATTTTTTTAACCACTCTTCCAACCAGAGTACGGCATCTAAATCTAAATGATTGGTTGGCTCATCCAGCAATAACAAGTCCGAACGACACATCAATGCCCGAGCCAAATTTAAGCGCATACGCCAACCACCCGAAAAGCTATTGACGGTATTATTTATTTGCTTTTGCGCAAAACCTAAACCGGAAAGTAATTGCGATGCTCGACTATTGGCAGTATAACCATCTGCTTCTTCCAGTTGGGCATAGAGTTTACCCAAGAGTTCACCATGGCCTGATTGATTAGCTTCTGAAATAGCCATTTCAATTTTACGCAAGTCAGTATCACCATCAATCACATAATCAATAGCACTGCGCTCTGTCGAGGGGGATTCTTGAGCAACATGGGCAATGACCCAATTTTGTGGTCTAAAAAAATCACCACTATCCACATGGATCTCTTGGTTTATCAGCGCAAACAAACTGGACTTACCACAGCCATTCGCTCCAGTAATACCCACTTTTTGTCGGGGGTGAATGGTTAGATTTACGTCTTGCAATAATAATTGCACACCACGTCGAAGTGCTAGATTGGAAAGTTTTAGCATAGTTTCTTAAACACAGCCCTACATCAAAAAATCGATAGTTTAGCAACTTATGAATATCAAGGATAGGTACAATAAAAGCAAGGTGCTTAATTTTGAAGAATTGACATTCTTTATACGACTATTTTTCTTATTTATAGAAATTTTTCTAGACAAATCGAGTTCATCCCAGTATCATAGACAGCTTGTTGTTCGGGGCTATAGCTCAGCTGGGAGAGCGCTTCGCTGGCAGCGAAGAGGTCAGGAGTTCGATCCTCCTTAGCTCCACCAACAACAATAATTAAATAAGCATGATTGGTACCAGCTGTTTTCACAGCGAAGAGCACCTTGAATAATACAATGTGTATTATTCAGATTAATGTCCCCTTCGTCTAGTGGCCTAGGACACCGCCCTTTCACGGCGGTAACAGGGGTTCGAACCCCCTAGGGGACGCCACTTTTCATTTTTCCATTAGAAAATAATAAACTCATAATCAATGACATATCGCATCTTCTTAGTGAGTTTATTTCTTAGCTTCTTCCCTTTAGTTTCTTGTGCAACTATTTTTACTTTATATGATGAAACACAAGCTAATCTACCCGATGATCAGGCTTGGCTCACTTATTTTGCTAATAGCAATACGACCTCTTCCAGTGTAATAAGCAACGGTGTTAATTTACAAACAGACACTGCTAGCAGTGCAGGTTTTAGTAATTATCCGGTTATTCCCTTCGCACCTAAAAATCCCTTATTTCCAGCATTGGATAGCAATAGTGGCTTTAGTTTAAGTTTTTCAATGCAGCTCAATAATGAAACTCATAGTAGCACAAACCGTGCAGGTTTTAGTTTGATCCTTCTTGATATGAATCATAATGGTGTGGAATTAGGTTTTTGGCAAGATAGTATTTGGTCACAAAGTAGTCAGCCACTTTTTCAGGCAAAAAATGAACAGATACCGTTTGATACCATGAGTAATTTACTCATATATGACTTAACTTTTTTAAATAATGATTATTTTTTAACACAAAATAACACACTCTTGCTCAGCGGCGAATTAAATGATTATAGTGCTTTCAATGGCGGGCCATTTGGCAGTAGCCTTCCCTACTCACTAAGCAACTATCTTTTCCTAGGTGATGATACCTCAAGCGCCTCAGCAGATGTTAATTTAGGCAGGATCACCTTGTCTGATAGCGCCTTATTCACTATTCCCTCACCGTCACCCATAGCATTGCTATATTGGGGTCTATTATACTTGTGGTTCTGGCGTACTGGCTGAACATTCGAGAATTGAATTAAGGGAATAATATGCACTCAATAGTATTTATAAAATACCTATTGACGCATGACAATTAATCCATCATTTCAAATTCAGTATCAATAATGCTTTGAAATAATGCATCCAAACGATCATTTTTATTTAAATCAACTTCTAAACCATCAAAATATTCACGGATTAATGCATTCAATTCTTGTTCTTTTTCTGAATTCATACCCAAATCATTACGCAATGAGAGTTGGCGATCAATATCATCTAAATCAATTTCAAAGACATCGGCAATCAGGGCGTTAAGACTCATGGTCATTAAAGCCTTCACAGAGTCCAGTTCATTATTTCCTACTTTAATACACATAAACACTCCATTAGCTACTATTTCATCGCCTGTTTGAATGAACCACGAGTCAGCATCATAGCAAAGGATGCCGCTTTCTTTTTATCTAGTTCTAAACAAATTGCACCGGATTCACAACGCACAATTGAACATGGATATTCAGCCGATAATTGACCATCGACAAAGATCACCTGCACGATAGCCACTTTATTTACCTGGGTTTCTAATAAACTGCTGTCAATCTCATCACGGGTAATGATTTTAACCCCACCCAGACTCACATCATCCGTTAAGCCCTTTATTGTTAGGCCATTCTCAAGCTGAAGTTGTACAGAGCGATTGATTTCAATGCGTTGACAGACTCGTTTTTCTTGTTGCTCAGCACTGATGGGAGAGGGAATGAGTTCTTCTGGCATAAAAATACTCCTAATTGTGAATTAGCAAAAAACATTATCTACAATAATAGTTTAAAATAGAAAATAATCAACTACACTCCTCCATAGGTGATTACAAAAGGTGATTACAAAATAATTTACTCTCAGATATTAACCTTATTTAGGTTTAAGGAAAACTATGCCATTTACTCCCTTACACATGGGGCCAGGAATACTTATAAAATCCATATTACAAGGCAGTTTTAGTTTAATGGTCTTTGGTTGGACACAAATTGTCATGGATCTACAACCTTTATTTGTCATGATCACTGGTGAAGGGCATTTGCATGGCTTTAGCCATACTTATATTGGAGCAAGCTTAATAGCCCTGTTTTCTGCCCTATCCGGTAAATATTTATCTGAACTTGGTTTGAAAATCTTAGGGATCAATCATAAACAGGGCATTTTATTAACTCAAAAATCACTGCCCAAGTCGACCATGCCAGCCAATCATGAAGACAGTATCACTATTGTCTGGCTGGTGGCTTTTTTTAGTGCCTTTGTCGGTAGCTTTAGCCATGTTTTTTTAGACAGTATTATGCATACCGATGTCGAACCATTTTTCCTTTTTACTTTTAACAATTATTTTCATGCCCTTATCTCCATTGAAGCCTTACACAAGTTGTGCTTATACAGTGGTCTTTTTGGCGCAGCTATTTATTTTATTCTACAATGGCGTATGAATTTAAAAAAACCACAATAACACAATTATTAGTCCTTATATTATGCCAACTATTCTTTTATTTATTATAGGTATTGCCCTGTTCATCTGGAGCATTATTATTTATAACCGCTTAGTCACTTTAAAAAATCAAAGTGAAGCCGCTTGGAGTGATATCAGTGTACAACTAAAACGCCGTCACGATTTAATCCCTAAATTGGTGGAGGTCGTACAACAATATGCACACTATGAAGAATCTGTATTAAGTCGCATTACAGCTCTGCGTAGCGAGGGGCAAAAAATCAGCCAAGTAATACACACTGATAGAGGTAAAGCAGGACAATTAGAACAGTCTTTAGAAGCACACATCAAACAAATTATTGTCTTAGCTGAAGATTATCCTGATCTAAAAGCCAGTCAACATTTTATTGAATTGCAAACAGAACTCTCCCATATCGAAGATACCTTACAGCATGCACGACGTTTTTATAACGGCGCGGTACGTTTGTTTAACACCCGAATAGACAGTTTTCCCGATTTATTAATCGCTAAAGTGTTCCATTATCAAGCACATGCTTACTTTCAACTGACTTAGTTTCCCAGAGACAGAACCTTATGAAACGTTTTTTTCTATTATTAAGCACATTATTTTTATTCACTACTCATTCCCTTCTATTTGCCAAAGAAGTAATTAATGAGTACAAAACAGAAGTTAGCATTAATGTGGATGGTCGTTTACAGGTAAGCGAGACCATCCGTGTTTATGCTCAGGGTGAGCAAATAAAACGAGGTATTTATCGTGATTTTCCAACCCATTATAAAGATATTTACGGTAATCATTATCAAGTGGACTTCCAATTACTTTCAGTGATGCGAGACGGGGAAAAAGAAGACTATCACACAGAATCTATTGCTAATGGGATCCGTATTTATATTGGTAAAGCAGACTACTTTCTCCCCCAAGGCAGCCATGAATTTCGCTTAACATATCAGACCAACCGCCAGTTGGGTTTTTATACCAAAGCTGATGAATTGTATTGGAATGTCACTGGCAATGGCTGGGCATTTCCTATTGATTATGCCAGTGCAACGGTGCATCTACCCTCTGGTGTTTCTGTGGATCAGGTCATAACCAAGGGCTATACCGGAGCAATGGGAGATAAAGGTCACCTGTATCAAGTATCTGCTCTTGATGAGCACACCGTATTTTTTGAGACCACCCAACGCCTACCCTTGCATCATGGTTTGAGTATTGTCATTGATTGGCCTAAAGGCTATATCAATGAACCCACAGATAAACAAAAGTTTGACTGGTTTATTAATGATAATAAGGCCGCTATTATCGGTCTAATAGGTTGCTTTATTTTAATACTATATCTTATTAGCGCTTGGATAAAAGTAGGCAGAGATCCCCATAAAGGCATTATCTATCCTTTATATCAGCCCGATAAAGCTCATTCACCTGCCTCCATGCGTTATCTTAAACGCATGGCCTATGATAAAAAAACCTTTACTGTTGCGTTAGTTAATATGGCAGTCAAAGGCTATCTTGTGTTAATGGAATCTAATACGAAATTTTCAGCAAAAAAAACAGGTAAGGGAGTGCCTTTGTCCTCGGGAGAAAAAGCCATAGCCAAAGCCTTATTTGCCACATCCAATAAAGTCAAATTTGCCCAGACGAACCATAAGACGATTTCCAAGGCATTAAGTGCTCATGAGAAAGCTCTAAGTATGGATTATGAAAAGATTTATTTTAATAAAAACTTTCGTTTCTTACTTCCCGGTTATCTTATCAGCCTAATCACCTTAATCCTGACAATTATTAATATTGAACCCCAAAACACTCAGGAAAATGTGGCCTTTCTCTGTCTATGGCTAACATTCTGGTCATTGGGTGTTTTTGCCATTTTATATAGTGTCTTTAAGGCTTGGAAAAAAATCCGTGCACCTTGGGGATTTCTAAATGCTCTGGCATTAAGCCTCTTTGCTCTCCCATTTATTCTTGGTGAAGTGGTTGGCTTATACCAACTATGGGAAAATGCTGGCCTTGCTATTGTTATTGTCCTACTCCTCGTGATTTGTAGTAATCTCTTTTTCTATCAGTGGATGAAAGCACCCACCCTTAAAGGCCGAGAATTATTGGATAAAATTGATGGCTTCCAATTATATCTTAAGATTGCCGAAGCCGATGAGATGAATGCCCGAAGTGCAGCAGAATCTAACCCAGTACCTGAATTAAGCTCTGAGCTATTTGAGCAATATCTCCCCTATGCCATTGCCTTGGATGTCGAAAAACACTGGTCTAAGCGTTTCAGTCAACTCTTTAGCCAATTAGAACAAAAGGGGCAACTACGTTCCCCCACTTGGTACCATGGCTCTCATTGGAATAGTGCCAGTCTGGTTGGTTTTAGTGCTCTGATTGGCACCGCACTCAGCAGCGATATCAGTTCTTCCTCTGTTGCCCCCGGCTCTTCATCTGCCGGTGGAGGCGGGGGTTTTTCTGGTGGTGGCGGCGGAGGGGGCGG
>WFNB01000063.1 GCA_015488755.1 Gammaproteobacteria bacterium
TACCTCGATACCTTGCTGAATTTTGCTACCGATTTAATAGACGTTTTAATTTAAAAGATATGATGCCACGGTTTTTATGCGTGGCAATGAGAACACCACCAATGAATGGAAAGCTCCTTAAAATGGCGGAGCTTTATGGGTAATCAAGTAAGCCTATATGGCAATTAAAATTATTATTTTTAAAGCCACCAACCCCGCAACATGCTAGAGTGACTGCCCATTCAAGTCAATTAACTGGCCTGATTTATTTAGGACAAAGAGTTATGGACTTAAAAAATATGAGCGACGAACCTCCTTGTGGTGAGTGTACGGGCAGTTGTTGCATCTCATATGATATAATAGCTCTAGAACCAAATGAGGTTGAGCACTTTGGTGTAGCGCATATTTTGATAGGCAGTGATGGTTGTCAATATCTAGAAAAAGGCCGGTGCTCTATTCATAGTGAAAGACCTCAGGTGTGCAGAGATTTTGACTGTCGGAATGTCACTTCCTCTAGAGAAATACGAGTGCTGACTATCAATGGTGCTCCAGTACATTGCCTTAATTAAAATAAAGGTATTTACTAGCGCTACTATTAAGAGTTGTTATTATTTTATACAATAAACTCAAAAGCAGTAGTCAGTAACTTATCTGCGGTGGGACAATACACTTATGAAAAAAATAATGACCATTGGTAATGCAACCTTAGATATTATTATTGCTATGGATGCCTATCCTATTGAAGATAGAAAACATCTGGCTCTAGGGCAACGATTTCAACGTGGTGGTAATGCAGCCAATACCAGTGATGTATTGGCTCAGTTGGGCTGTGATGTTTCTTTGCTGGTGCCTCTTGCTGATGACGATGCCAGCAAGACGATTCGCCATTCTTTAGAATCACAAGGGGTCAATTTAAGCCATTGCATTCATCATAAAGGTTCAACATCCCCTACCTCCTATATTTTAACCAATGAGCAATCAAAAACCCGAACGATTATTCATTGCCGTGATCTCCCCGAATTTTTAGCCGAAGACTTTGCTGATATTTCGCTAGAGAATTATAATTTATTGCATTTTGAAGGTCGAAATATTGCTGTGCTAAGAGAGATGTTGCTTAGAGCACGAACAGCAGTCCCTAATGCAATTCTATCATTAGAGATTGAAAAACCTCGAAAGAACATTGAGTCTTTGATTCAACTTGCTGATTTAGTTATATTTTCCAATAGTTATTATCAGCATACGCAGAGTAATACAATCGCTGATTTTTTTCAGACGATGCGACAGTATTCTAATACAGCAACGTTTGTATGCAGTCGTGGCTCTGAGGGGGCTTATGGCTGTGAGGCTGAACAGGCGTATGTTCATAGCCCTGCTTTTAACTTTGGTGATGTCGTTGATACTGTCGGTGCAGGTGATACCTTTAATGCAGGTTTATTGGCCTCTTTTTGTGAGCCATCATTGACCTTGCAACAATGCTTACACAATGCCTGTTTGCTAGCCAGTAAAAAAGTCACCCAGAAAGGCTTTGCTGAGCTGACTTCTTTTGATTTAACTCCCTTAGGCGTCCGCTAATTTATTTTAAGATCAATGGCTGTTCTTTAAATATGATTGCTGACCAGCCCGTTTTTATAAAATTTCTAATATTTTGATGATCCTGCCCCTTACTATTAGCTAATACATCCTGACGATAATAATCACCAAAGCAATGTAATGTTTGTTCTTCAGTTAAGCCCTGTAATTTAGCAAAGGCAAATAACTTACAAGAACCATTATTCTCCCCCGCTTTATTCAGAAGTTCACCATTAACAAACTCTGTTGGCGTAAACTTATAAAATTGATCAATTAAGGCCATTGTCATATCAAAGCTGATACTATTGGGCTGTTCCTTTAATTGTGTTAAAAAATTATTCATAACAAAAATCTCCTTATTTATTAATAATATTTCTGCCATTGGATTTAATTACCACTAAAATCATATTGTCACTTAATAACATTGCAAAATATATGTATAATAATGTTCTTCAACATATCATTATATACTGAAAAAATTCTATACTTTAACAAACCTGTAAGGAATAAATACATTATGAGTAACTTTATTGTTTGGTCTGATGAATTAAGTGTTGGCATTGAAGAGATTGATGGACAACATAAGGTACTGATTCAATTGATTAATCAAATGCATAATGCCATTCATGAACAACATGGCAGTGATGTTGTTTTAAAAATTCTTTCTGATCTGGCTGATTATACTAAAATACATTTTGCTGTAGAAGAGAGTCTTATGCGTATTTTGGGATTTCCCGGCTATGAAGAACATAAGGAAATTCATGAAGAACTCTTTCAGCATGTTGTGGAATTACAAGAAAAAGTAACATCAGGAAAAACAGCAATTAGCTTTGAGCTATTGCATTTTCTAAAAGCATGGTTATCCCAACATATTATGAACGAAGATATGCAATATAGTGGTTTTTTTCTGGCCTCTGGAGCAAAGCCGAAACTAAAAAAGAAATCATGGCTGACACGTTTATGGGGTAGTTAGTCTATTATTAAGTAACTGTCTATTTTCTCAGTAACAAGCTATTATTTAATAATAAGTTGTCTTGGAATACCCATGACCATACTCGCGTTCGAGTTACAAACTGCCATCTTCTCTCTATATGGTTTCTTTGCCATCTCTGCGGTCATATATATAGTTACTTTTATTTTTGTAATTACCATTCTATAGAGTTATCAACATCTTTGGGCAGTACGTTCTCAATTGCCTGAAGTCGTTCGGTATCATTGCCTTCCTGATTAACAGCTATCAATAATTCATGTAAGTTCTGAACCAGATTATCGTGCGTTTGTGTGTGTTTTATGGTATTCCTTCAATTTAAGTTGTGCATTATTATCCATTATTTTTTGTAGTACTTTGATGAGGCTTACGGCATTTTTTTCATCAATGGCTTTTATTTTTAAGCTCATCATAATATGGCCAATGATTTTTTGTGGAATTTTTTTAATTATTAGAAAAAAAGCCCATTTTTTGAAAAACTTTATGATGGATCAGAAAGACCAGACAATTCAGATTGCTCTGTGTTTTCTTTCGAGCAAAAGAGCGTTCTTTTTATGAGGGGGTATAAATTACTTGTGGCATATTGGAGCTTCTGTTTCATCGTCAGCACCCCAAGTACTCAGCCAGTCTTGAACTTCTTGACCTGTAAGGTGTTGTCCTGTTTCTTTATAAGATTTCCATGATGCAAGTGCTTCTTGTGTAAATTGTTCATTTACATCATCTCGCTTGATATAATCTCGAATAGCCTCAAGCATGATCCAATGAGGGGAGCGATGTTTTCTATCTGCAATGAGCTGAATATGTTGTTTTGTTTCAGTATCTATTTTAATTGATGTGGCCATAATCTGCTCCTAACTAATATTAGTATTACCTAGTAATACTATAAC
>WFNB01000064.1 GCA_015488755.1 Gammaproteobacteria bacterium
ATCTTATTAATAACAATAAGATAAAGGCTATACTTACATCAGTTTGTTACTATTTGTTACCGTTTGTCGGTTTTTTGTAGATAAATTTATTAATTTCATGTAACTTCTTAACTAAGTGGATTAAAAAACATTTTTAACTATTTGACTTATAATTTAGAAAAATCTGCTTATTTTTTAACAAACAATCAAAGAAAGAACGCTAAGTAGCTAATTTCTTTGTTTATTTATTTGACATTTTAAGATACTATCTAGTTTGAACAATATAATAAGATAAAAATAGGTTAATAAACTATGACTGTAAAACACGTACTTGTTGTTGATGATTCAAAGTCTGCGCGCTTTATGTTGCGTAAGATGTTGGGAAAAATCAACCTGACAGCTGATCTTGCTGAGTCCGGAGAAGATGCCATCACGTATTTGGAAGAGAATCAGCCTGATGCGATATTTATGGATCATATGATGCCGGGTCTTAATGGTTTAGAGACAGTTCAAAAGATCAAAACTAACCCACAGACAGCCGTTATTCCAGTTGTTATGTACACCTCACAAGATGGTGAAGAGTATGAGAAAAATGTTATTTCTCATGGTATCTTAGATATTTTGCCTAAGCCGGCATCACCTGATAACCTCAGTGCTGTAGTACGCAAATTAAATGCTTTAGAAGCACCTATTGAACAAATACAGACCAGTCAAGAAGCCTCTAATGATGCTCATCATATTTCTACTGAAGAAATTGAGAAAATGGTCAGACGTACTGCCGAAGCTGCGGTTGCTGCTGCCGTTCGTTACCAAGTTATTGGTACTACAGCACAACAATTATCTAAATTTAGAAAAGAGCTTAAGCTGTGTGATGAAAGCAAGGCTGAGGTTATTTCAGAAACCGTTTTTAATTCTCATATTAAACCTTATTCCGATAATGTTTCTATTCAGATTCAAACAGCGATCAATTCGATTCTTGATGATATGAGTCAGAATCAATCCGGTAAAATTGATGCGCAAATCTTAGAAGAAATTAAGTCTGTTGCTCGTTTAGCCTCAACAAGTAAAGCCATTGATGCGGCCAAAGAAACCGCTAGTTCGGTTGCTCATGAGTCTATGATGATGGTGTCAGACGCAATTAATGAGTCGAATAAGAAAATGGCAAAACGTATTATCATGGCTACTATTTTTGCCTCAAGTATTGGCATTATTTCTGCTATTGCTGTTTATGCCGCTCTTTTTTGATATCAGCTCATTTTAGAATCTCAAGCGATCATAAAGTCTATAATTTATAAAAAGCTACTATTTACCTAATATAGTAGCTTTTTTTTTACCTGTGCTGTCCTCATATCAACCCTTATCTATTCTCATGTCTGGAAAAAATTAAATGATCCTTGAACCCATTGCTCAAAGAATTGCCCAAGAACTTAGCATTGAAACTGCTCAGGTAGAAGCCACTATTGCTATGCTTGATGGTGGTGACACCGTTCCTTTTATTGCCCGTTATCGCAAAGAAGTGACGGGTAGTCTTGATGATATACAACTGAGGCTGTTAGATGAGCGTTTGATTTATTTACGTGAGTTGGATGAGCGTCGAGATGTCATTATAAAAACCATTACAGAGCAAGGTAAACTCACTTCAGAGCTGGCACAATTATTACACATGGCAGAGACCAAAACCCGTTTAGAAGATTTATATAAACCATATAAACAAAAGCGTAGAACCAAGGCTCAAATTGCTCGAGAAGCAGGTTTGGAACCACTTGCTGATGCTTTACTAAGAGATCCTTCTTTAATGCCAGACACTCAAGCAGAGCAATTTTTAAATCAAAAACCGGATCAAGACATTAATATTACTAGCACAAAAGATGCCCTTGATGGTGCCAAGCAAATTCTTATGGAGCGTTTTGCAGAAAATCCTGAATTAATTGGTGAGTTACGAGAATATTTATGGACTCATGGCTCTTTAGTATCAAAAGTTGTCACGGGTAAAGAAGAAGAGGGCAGTAAGTTTTCAGACTATTTTGACTCCCAAGAAAAACTCGAAGAAATGCCTTCACATCGTATTCTGGCTGTTTTTCGGGGTAGAAAAGAGGGCTATTTAAGTATCAATACTGAACTGCCAGAGGAAAGTGTCCCTGGTCGTCTATCAATAATGGAGCGTAAAATTGCTCATTATTTTGCTATTGATGACCAACAACGCCCAGCGGATAAATGGTTACAAGAAGTTGTGAAATGGACATGGAAAATAAAACTAAAAACCTCCCTAGACATGGATTTAAAAAAACGTTTACGTGAGCAAGCGGATGAATCTGCTATTGATGTCTTTGGTAAAAATTTACATGATTTATTATTAGCTCCTCCTGCTGGTCCCAAAGTAACTATTGGACTTGATCCGGGCTTGCGCACAGGTGTTAAAGTGGTGGTGGTTGATGAGACAGGTAAATTTTTAGATGATGCAACCATTTATCCACATGCGCCTAAAAACCAATGGGATCAATCCCTTCATACACTGGCACAATTAGCCAAAAAATATCAGGCAACCTTAATCAGTATTGGTAATGGTACGGCATCAAGGGAGACGGATAAGTTGGCGACTGATCTGATCAAACAAAACTCTGAGCTAAGGCTCAATAAAATTGTCGTCTCAGAGGCGGGGGCTTCGGTGTATTCAGCATCAGAACTTGCTTCTCAGGAGTTTCCTAATTTGGATGTCTCTTTGCGTGGTGCCGTATCCATTGCTAGGCGTTTGCAAGATCCATTAGCAGAACTGGTTAAAATTGATCCAAAAGCAATTGGGGTTGGACAATACCAACATGATGTCAGTCAGACTCAGCTGTCTAAAAAATTAGATATTGTTGTGGAAGATTGTGTTAATGGAGTGGGTGTTGATTTAAACACAGCATCGGTACCCTTACTGACACAAGTTTCTGGATTAAGCCGTACTTTGGCTACTAATATTGTTGCCTATCGTGAGCAACATGGTGCTTTTAATAATCGTAAAGAACTATTAAAAGTCTCTCGTCTTGGTGATAAGGCCTTTGAGCAGTCAGCAGGATTTCTACGTGTGCTTAATGGTGATAATCCACTGGATAACTCCGCTGTTCATCCTGAAGCATACTCACTGGTAGAAAAAATTATGAGTGATACTCAACGAGATATTCGCCAATTGATTGGCGATGTGGCTTTTTTAAAATCGCTAAATCCAGCGGATTATACCGACGAACATTTTGGTGAACCCACTGTTGAGGATATTATTAAAGAACTGGAAAAACCAGGGCGTGATCCTCGACCTGAATTTAAGACCGCAGAATTTAAAGAGGGTATTGAACAACCAAAGGATTTAAAACCAGACATGATCCTTGAGGGAGTGGTGACTAATGTGACCAATTTTGGTGCCTTTGTGGATATTGGTGTGCATCAGGACGGTTTAGTACATATTTCCCAGTTAGCTGATAAGTTTGTTAAAGATCCCAGAGAGGTTGTTAAGGCCGGAGATGTGGTCAAAGCCAAGGTGATTGAGGTTGACTTAAAACGAAATCGAATTGCTCTGACCATGCGCCTTAATGAAAAAGTAGAGCGAAGCCAATCAGAAAAACCTAGAGCAATGAATAAGCGCCAAAAGCAGAAAATATCACAACCGGCTCCTGAGAATAATGCCATGGCTGCTGCTTTTGCTAAGCTAAAATCCTAATAAACCTGAACTCTGGATAAAATGATCTTGAAAATAAATTCAAATTAATCAATATGTTACTTATTCAGTTATCCAGAACTCAGGTTAATAAATATTATTAATTCAGGGCTAAAAAAGTAGCTTATAATGCTTTATTTTAGCCATTATTAGAATTATTATAAAACATTGTGAATATTGCTTGATTTAAAGAATAAGTCACTATAGAATAACCAACTAAATAAGTCAGGTATTTAATGAATACCTGATATAGACTAGAAACATAGACTAAACTATATCTGAAGTTGTATCCAGATAATAACCATTTTAAACTTAGGAGAAATGGATAATGAGCGTACTTGTAGGTAGACCCGCCCCCGATTTTACAGCCAATGCAGTTATGGCTGATGGCGAAATAAAAGCAGATTTTAACTTTGCTGAGCATACAAAAGATAAATATACTGTTTTATTCTTTTATCCACTCGATTTTACATTTGTTTGCCCATCCGAACTGATTGCTTTTGATCACCGTATTAAGGAGTTCACTTCTCGTGGTGTTGAAGTTGTGGGTTGTTCGATTGACTCTCATTTCACGCATAAAGCATGGCGAAGCACAGAAATTAATAATGGTGGTATTGGTGAAGTAAAATATCCTTTAGTTGCGGATATCGATCATTCAATTTGTAAAGCATACGATGTTGAACATCCAGCTGCAGCCGTTGCTTTTCGTGGTTCTTTCTTAATTGACAAAAATGGTGTTGTTCGTCATCAAGTGGTTAATGATTTACCTCTTGGCCGTAATATTGATGAAATGTTACGTATGATTGATGCCTTACAGTTTACTGAAGAGCATGGTGAAGTATGTCCTGCGGGCTGGAATAAAGGTGATACAGGCATGAAAGCAACCACAGAAGGTGTTGCTCAATACCTAGCAGAAGAAGCAGATAAGCTTTAATTGACTCTATTTTTAGAGTACATATATTGGTTCTATTTGACGATATAGAAAGACTTTTCGTTAATATAAGAAAGTCTGTCTTTTCAGTATAATGACTATAAAAATGGAAGACTAACCACTTATATAAGTGGTTAGTCTTTTTATTTATGATTATTTTAATTTAAAATAACTATCTGTTTGATTTTTCTACACCATCGTCTACACCACCTTTTTTCTGCGTTAATTCTTTTTAGCAATCATTTTTTCTCTTTTTAGCCATTAATTATTCATTAAAATTATAAAATTTGCTGAAACACTTTCTCAGACACTATATAATGGTGGATTAATATCAAAATATATTATATAAAGTTCATCTATTGCTTTTTTACAGATCTTTACTAAAAAATAGCTGAATTATCAGTAAATTTTTATCTAAGGCTTGTCTTAAAACACGATTAAATACAAGGTTATACGGGAGTTAAGTAGTGGAATTATCAGGTGCTGAAATTATTGCACAATTCCTCCATGATGAGGGTGTTGAATATCTATTTGGTTATCCAGGTGGTGCAGTATTACATATTTATGATGCGCTTTTACGAGCAGATTCAGTTAAACATATTCTTGTGCGTCATGAACAAGCGGCGACTCATGCCGCAGATGGTTATTCTCGCTCAACTGGAAAAACAGGGGTTGCTCTGGTTACCTCCGGTCCAGGTATGACCAATGCGGTAACAGGTATCGCTACGGCTTATTTGGATTCCATTCCTTTGGTTGTTTTAACAGGACAAGTGCCAACCGGTGTTATTGGTAGTGATGCCTTTCAAGAAGTTGATTCTGTGGGAATTTCCCGTCCTTGTGTAAAACATAACTTTTTAGTAAAAGATGTCAAAGATTTAGCTGAAACCTTGGCTAAAGCCTTTTATGTGGCTTCTACTGGGCGTCCGGGGCCGGTTGTTGTTGATATACCTAAAGACATTACCGATCCGAATATTAAGATCCCTTACACTTATCAATCATCCATTGAAATGCGTTCTTACAATCCGGTTACTAAGGGACATCCATTTCAAATTAAAAAGGCATTGGAGCTTATGTTGCAAGCCAAAAATCCGGTATTTTATACTGGAGGTGGGGTGGTGCTTGGTAATGCATCCCAGTCATTAAGAAGCTTAGTACGACGCTTAAATTTCCCTATTACCAGTACTTTAATGGGTTTAGGTGCTTATCCAAGTTCAGACGAGCAATTTTTAGGCATGCTAGGTATGCATGGTACTTATGAAGCCAATATGGCGATGCATGATACCGATGTATTGATTGCGGTCGGTGCTCGTTTTGATGATCGGGTCACGGGACATTTAGAACATTTTTGTCCAACAGCTAAAATTATTCACATTGATATTGATCCCTCATCCATTTCTAAAACAGTGAAAGTGGATGTACCGATTGTTGGTGATGTTGATGATGTGCTAACCACTATGCTAGAAATGCTTAAAGAAACAGAACAAAATAGCGACACTGAGGCATTAAAGGATTGGTGGAAACAAATTAAGCAATGGCGTAAGAAAAACTGCTTGCGCTATAACAAAAAGACTAAGAGCATCAAGCCACAATACGTGATTGAAAAATTGCATGAAGTAACCGATGACGATGCCTATATTACCTCTGATGTGGGTCAGCACCAAATGTTTGCTGCCCAATATTATAAGTTTGAAGAACCTCGACATTGGATTAACTCTGGTGGCTTAGGTACGATGGGCTTTGGTTTACCTGCTGCTATGGGGGTGCAATTAGCACATTTGGATAAAACCGTCGCCTGTGTGACCGGTGAGGGCAGTATTCAAATGAATATTCAAGAGCTGGCAACCTGTATGCAATATCAGTTGCCTATTAAGATCATTAACCTTAATAACCGTTATTTAGGCATGGTTCGACAATGGCAGGAATTCTTCTATGAAGGGCGCTATGCCATGTCATATATGGAGTCCATTCCCGATTTTGTTAAATTAGCTCAGAGCTATGGTCATGTTGGTATGCAGGTTGATCAAAGTGCTGATGTCGAAGAGGCATTAAGAGAAGCCTTTGCGATGAAAGATAAACTGGTTTTCATTGATTTTATTACTACTCGTGAAGAAAATGTTTATCCTATGATTGCAGCCGGTAAAGGACAGCATGAAATGGAATTGGCTCCAGATAGCGAATTGGTTTAATAGCCAAAAATTTAATACCTGAATTAAGACTAGGTTTAAGAACTAATGTTTAAGAAATAAGAGTGATAAAATGCGTCATATAATATCTATTTTATTAGAAAATGAAGCCGGTGCTCTTTCAAGAGTCGCTGGGCTTTTTTCAGCCAGAGCTTATAATATCGAATCTCTGACTGTTGCCCCAACTGAAGACTCATCAATGTCTAGAATGACCTTAGTAACCAGTGGCTCAGCAGAAATTATTGAACAAATCACCAAACAGTTGAATAAGTTAATCGATGTTGTAAAGCTGAATGATTTAAATGTCTCCTGTGAGCAGCATATTGAGCGGGAAATGATGCTCATAAAATTAAAAGCACCGGTTTCATCGCGTGATGAAATTATGCGTTTAAGCAATATTTTTCGTGGTAATATTATTGATGTTAGCGATGATGTTTATACTGTTGAGCTGACAGGAACGAGCGAAAAACTAAATGCCTTTATTGCTGCATTTGATTGCGACAGTATTTTAGAAACAGTACGCTCAGGCGTTATGGGTATAGCCAGAGGCAGTTCTTCTTTACATCTGTAAATAGGTGTTTGATTATGGCAATATAATAGTCATAATACTAGGCAATAGTAACTCAAGATGTCTGGCTGTGGTTTAAGTCAGGCTTAATAATAACGAATTTTTTAAAAATAGTAGTAAGCACTTTCTTGTCTAAGTGATTTAACTTGCATAAGGATAACGTACGCTACCAACAATGACATAAGGTTTGGATTAATGAACATATATTATGATAAGGACTGCGATCTTTCTATCATCAAGGGCATGAAAGTAACTATCGTTGGCTATGGCTCTCAGGGGCATGCACATGCTAATAATCTTAAAGATTCTGGCGTGGATGTGACCATTGCCTTACGTGCCGGCTCAGCGTCAGCAGCAAAAGCCGAAGCAGCTGGTTTAGCTGTAAAAAGTGCAGCAGAGGCAGTAAAAGATGCTGATTTGGTTATGATCCTGACACCTGATGAGTTTCAGTCACAATTATATAAGAATGACATTGAACCTAATATTAAGCAAGGCGCTACATTAGCCTTTGCTCATGGTTTTAGTATTCACTATAACCAGATTGTACCTCGCTCAGACTTAGACGTTATTATGATTGCGCCTAAGGCTCCTGGACACACCGTACGTTCTGAATTTGTTAAAGGTGGTGGTATTCCCGATCTGATTGCAGTTTATCAAGATGCTTCAGGTAAAGCTAAAAATGTTGCTCTATCTTATGCCTCTGGTGTTGGTGGTGGTCGTACAGGTATTATTGAAACAACCTTTAAAGATGAAACGGAAACCGATTTATTTGGTGAGCAAGCGGTTTTATGCGGTGGTGCAGTAGAATTAGTTAAAGCAGGTTTTGAGACTTTAACCGAAGCCGGTTATGCACCTGAAATGGCTTATTTTGAGTGTTTACACGAGCTAAAATTAATTGTTGATTTGATGTATGAAGGCGGTATTGCTAACATGAATTACTCAATCTCAAATAATGCAGAATATGGCGAATACGTAACCGGTCCTAAAGTGATTAACGATGAAAGTCGTAAAGCAATGAAGCAGGCTTTAGATAATATTCAAAATGGTGAATATGCGAAACGTTTTATTATGGAAGGCCAAACTAATTACCCTGAAATGACCGCTTGGCGTCGTAATAATGCAGCTCATGCAATTGAGCAAACAGGTGCTAAATTGCGTGAAATGATGCCTTGGATCACCGAAAATGCTCTAGTTGATAAAGATAAGAACTAATCAATAATTGGGTTTTTACTCGGTTTTATTAACACAATGATGTTATTATGATCTTTAGTGGTCATAGCTTGAAGGAACAGCCTGCTTATTAGCAGGCTGTTCTTTTTTATTGAATAGCAAACGACATAAGCACCTATTAAAAGAATAATAAAATGGATACTCATAATATTTCAAATAAAGATGATGCTCTAGAGCAGGCCGATCCTGTCGATCCTAATTTTGAGGTTAAAGCATCAAAAAGACATCGTGGTATTTATTTATTACCCAATCTGTTAACAACAGGAGCTTTATTTGCTGGCTTTTATGCCGTTATTGCTGCCATGAATGGTCAATTTGAGGGGGCTGCATTGGCTATATTTATTGCCATGATCCTTGATGGGCTTGATGGCCGTGTGGCTCGTATGACCAATACCCAAAGTGACTTTGGCGCTGAATATGATAGTTTGTCTGATATGGTATCATTTGGTATTGCTCCGGCATTGATTATGTATACATGGTCACTGTCTTCACTGGGGAAAATTGGTTGGCTTGCTTCGTTTATTTATGTTGTTGGAGCAGCCTTGCGCTTGGCTCGATTTAATACCCAGATTGGCCATGCGGATAAACGTTATTTTCAAGGGCTTGCCAGTCCTGCTGCCGCTGGTTTTGTGGTTGGCTTTGTTTGGTTATGTGCTGATCACGATATTTCCGGCAATACGCTGAGCTATCTGGCTTTACTTTTTACTATTGGCGCAGGCTTATTGATGGTGAGTAATGTTAACTATAGAAGTTTCAAAGATTTAGACTTAAAAAATAAAGTGCCCTTTGTCACTATGCTCATTATGGTCTTAATTTTTATAACCATTGTATACCAGCCACCTTTTGTCTTATTTTCTATTTTTTCCTTATATACTTTCTCAGGGCTGGTGGGCTATATTATGAAAAAATTTAAAAACAAAATAAAAACTGAAACACCTGATGAAACACCATCAGCAGAATAATATAATTGCCTCTTATTATGGGACGAAATAAATACTATGTCTGATAAATTAATCATTTTTGATACAACCTTGCGTGATGGTGAACAGAGCCCCGGCGCATCCATGACCAAAGAAGAAAAAGTACGTATCGCCAAAGTGCTGGAACGTATGAAAGTTGATGTGATTGAAGCCGGTTTTCCTATTGCCAGTCCGGGTGATTTCGAAGCGGTTAAAGCCGTTGCGGATAGTATTAAAGATAGCACAGTCTGTGGACTTGCCAGAGCATTAAACCATGATATTGATCGGGCTGGAGAAGCCTTAAAAGGAGCAAACTCTTCCCGTATTCATACCTTTATTGCGACCTCGCCAATTCATATGGAGAAAAAATTACGCATGACTCCTGAGCAGGTCGTTGAGCAAGCCGTAAGTGCTGTCAAACGTGCTCGTCAACATACGGATAATGTAGAATTTTCACCTGAAGATGCCGGTCGTTCTGAGTTGGATTTTTTATGTCTTGTGATTGAAAAAGTCATTGCTGCTGGAGCGACTACGATTAATATCCCTGACACGGTAGGCTATAATATACCACATCAGTTTGGCACTCTATTGCATAACTTATTGACTAAAATTCCTAATTCAGACAAGGCTGTTTTTTCTGTACATTGCCATAATGATTTAGGGTTGGCCGTCGCAAACTCATTATCTGCGGTATTAAATGGTGCCCGTCAGGTAGAGTGTACGATTAATGGTTTAGGAGAAAGAGCAGGTAATGCCTCCCTAGAAGAAGTTGTTATGTCCATTCGTACTCGTCAGGATATTTTCTCTTGTGATACCTCTTTAGATACCACACAAATTGTTCCAGCTTCTCGTTTGGTTGCGGGCATTACAGGCTTTCCTGTGCAGCCTAATAAAGCCATTGTGGGCGCGAATGCCTTTGCCCATGAATCAGGCATTCATCAGGATGGTGTCTTAAAGAACCGAGAAACTTATGAAATCATGTTAGCAGAAGATGTCGGTTGGACTGAAAATCATATTATCTTAGGCAAACATTCTGGGCGAAGTGCCTTAAAAAGTCGTTTAAAAGATTTAGGTATTGAATTTACATCAGAAGAAAGCCTCAATGAAGCCTTTGCTCGTTTTAAAGACTTGGCCGATAAAAAGCATGAGATTTTTGATGATGATCTGCAAGCCTTAGTTTCTGAGACCAGTAGTTCTCATTATGATGAGCATATTAAGTTAGTCTCTCTTAAAGTGTGCTCTGAAACAGGAGAAGTACCCAATGCCAGTATCACTTTAAATGTTGATGGCCAAGAAGAATCTGCCCAAGCTGAGGGCAGTGGTCCAGTTGATGCAGCATTTAAAGCAATCGAACAAATCATTAATTCCAATGCCGAACTAAAGTTATACTCTGTTAATAATATTACCAGTGGTACCGATGCCTTAGGTGATGTCACTGTGCGTTTGGAAAAATCAAAGCGTGTTGTGAATGGTCAGGGAGCAGACACCGATATTGTGATTGCTTCGGTTAAATCTTATATCAATGCCTTAAATAAGCTCATTCTGGCTGACGAAAGAGCGCATCCTCAATTATAATAATCTGTGTCTTGTGAATGAATAATAGTTTAAGACAATATTACTTAAAAACCATAGGAATACAGGCTTGGGCACTGAACTCTTCGGTGGATGAAGAAATAGTTATTGATTATGATAATGAATATATTCCCATCGTATCGGTAGCAAAAAAAGAGCCTCAGCCTGATCAAGAGCCTCAGCCTGATCAAGAGCCTCAGCCTGATCAAGAGCCTCAGCCTGATCAAGAGCTTAAGCCTCAGATAAAGGATAAACATTCTAACAACAATATCCCTCCTTATTCTATTGAGAATGAGCTTAATAAAACACCAGCACTCTTTAGCTCTGAGTTATTAGAGGCTATTCATACGTGTAAACAATGTGCTGGGCGAAGTGCCCGCTTGAATGCACTGATTGGGCAGGGCGTAGACAAGGCATCTGTTTTCATTATTAGTGATGCCCCTAGTGCAGAAGAAGATCAGCACCATCAATATCTTGTTGATAAAAGCCAGTTATTATTTGATCGCATGTTAACAACCATTGCCCTAGAAAATCATTATTTTTACACTGGCATTGTGAAATGTTATTCCTTAGATAATTATGCGACCAGTGATATGGATATAACAAACTGCCGTGAATTTTTATTCTCACAAATAAAACATATCAAGCCCTCTGTTTTATTGGTGCTGGGTGCTAGACAGGCTCAAAGTGTGTTAAATTCCAAACAAAGCTTCAATGACTTAAGAGGACAAGTACATTATAGTGACATTGATGGTATCAACTATCCTATTATTATAAGCTATCATCCGGCTTATTTATTGCGTAATCCCGAGTATAAAAAAGAGGCTCTGGATGATTTATTGCGTTTAAAATACTGTGTTGAAGAAGCTAGCCACTAAATGGAATACGATATTAACTCCGAATTTGCTACTCATATTCGTCAAATGACTCCTTTTGATTTACCCCCTGTAATGTGTATCGAAAATACAGCCTATGAGTTTCCGTGGACCAAGGGTATTATGTCAGACTGTCTAAATTCCGCTTATCATTGTTATGTCAGTGAGAAAGAAGGAATGATTCAAGCCTACATGATATTTAGCAGCGTATTGGATGAGGTACATTTATTAAATATCTGTGTTGATCCACAACAACAAAATAAAGGCTTTGGTACGGCATTTATGCATTGGCTTTTGGCTTATGCACGCACTAATGCAGCAAAAACAATTTATTTAGAAGTAAGAGCCTCTAATCAACAGGCAATACAATTGTATGAAAAATTAGGTTTTAATGAAATGGGTATTCGTGCTAATTATTACCCAACAAAGAAGGGCAAGGAAGATGCCTTATTATTTGCCTATGAGATACTATAAAGTCGTATAAACCACCCAGTTTTATCGTTAATAAATCAAATTTAAGTGGATAATTTTCAAATGAGTGAATTTTTAGACGAAATAAGACGCAGACGTACTTTTGCCATTATTTCACACCCAGATGCAGGTAAAACAACCCTAACTGAAAAGCTTCTATTATATGGAGGTGCTATTCAGATGGCAGGTACGGTCAAAGGTCGAAAAGCAGCTCGACATGCAACCTCTGATTGGATGGATATGGAAAAAGAACGGGGTATTTCAGTCACCTCCTCAGTGATGCAGTTTCCTTATAAAGAATGCATTATTAACCTATTAGATACCCCAGGACATGAAGATTTCTCTGAGGACACCTATCGAACCTTAACCGCAGTGGACTCTGCACTGATGGTTATTGACGTTGCTAAGGGTGTTGAACAACGTACTGTGAAACTCATGGAAGTCTGTCGTCTCAGAGATACTCCCATTCTAACTTTTATTAATAAATTGGATAGAGAAGGGCGTGATCCTATTGATTTAATGGATGAAGTAGAGCAAGTGCTCAAAATTGACTGTGCACCTATTACTTGGCCTATCGGTATGGGCAAGCGATTCAAAGGTGTCTACCATCTTTATCACGATAAAGTTCATATGTTTAGTGCCACTCATGGTGGTAAGATCCAAAATGGTGAAATCATTGAAGGATTAGACAATCCAAGGCTTGATGCGCTGATTGGCGAGCAGGCAGAAGAACTGCGAGAAGAAGTTGAACTTGTTCGAGGTGCCAGTAATGAGTTTGATTTAGAATTATTTTTAGCTGGTGAACTCACACCTGTCTTTTATGGCTCAGCTATTAATAATTTTGGTGTTGATGAAATGCTCGATGCTTTTGTAGACTATGCACCTGCACCCAAAAATAGAGCCACCTTATCTCGTGTTGTAAATGCGGATGAGGAAAATATGACTGGTTTTGTGTTTAAAATTCAAGCTAATATGGATCCCCAACATCGTGATCGGGTGGCTTTTATGCGTATTTGCTCAGGCCAATATACCAAGGGTATGAAAATGCGTCATGTGCGTATTGAAAAAGACATCCAAATAGCCAATGCGATTACCTTTATGGCACAGGATAGAAGTCATGTTGAAACGGCCTATTCAGGTGATATTATTGGTTTACATAATCATGGAACCATTCGCATAGGAGATACCTTTAGTCAGGGTGAAGAATTAAAGTTTACGGGTATCCCCAACTTTGCTCCTGAACTTTTTCGACGAGCAAGACTAAAAGATCCCTTAAGAATGAAAGCCTTAATGAAAGGTCTTGAACAATTAAGTGAAGAAGGAGCAACACAATTATTTAAGCCTCTTAATAATAATGATCTCATTCTTGGAGCGGTAGGGATTTTGCAGTTTGATGTTGTGAAAGAGCGCCTTAAGGGTGAATATAAGGTTGATTGCAATTTTGAACCCGTCAATGTGCAAACGGCACGTTGGGTTATTTGCCAAGATGAAACTAAATTGGCTGACTTTAAAAAGAAGCTCAGTGATAACCTAGCAATTGATGGTGGTGGTGACTTAACTTATATTGCCCCGACCCGAGTAAACTTAAACTTAACCATGGAGCGTTGGCCAGAAATTGAATTTTTAGAAACTCGTGAACACTAAGTAAGGGTATTGTATTTATACATTATTATGCCCATTTAAAATAAGTTAAGGCAAAGAGCAAATGCAATCTTTTTAATGGAGTGTATTTACTCATACAGATTTTTATATAGAGATGGAGAATTTTATGTCACTTGAACGTGCATTATTTTTATTAGCAAGTATTATGGTTATTAGCAGTACATTATTGGATATGGCTTTCCCTAATGGTTATTGGCAATGGTTTACCTTGTTTGTTGGTGTAAATATGCTGCAAAGTACATTTACCGGATTTTGCCCGCCTAAATTCGTATTTAAAAAATTAGGCATTAAATCAGAAGCTGAAATATGTAAAATGAAATAAGCTTGGTATACGTTAGGCTAATTAACCTCATCCTAGTTCAAGCTTAATCTAAGTGTTTACCCATATAAGAAAAAGGATTTCCCTTGCAATGAAATATTAGAGTATGCTAAAATAGTGAAACTTTAATTAACCATGGGTATGTTATTATGCATTACACAATAAAATCTCAACTACTTGCTGTTATTTTTTTGCTATCAGTATCCTTGTTTTCCACTGTTTCAGCAGATGTTGGACAGTTGACAAATGAGCAAGTTAAGACACTTATGGATGAAAACGTGCCTATCATTGATATTCGTAGACCTGATGAATGGAAATCAACCGGTGTTATTAAGGGTAGTCATTTATTAACCTTTTTTGATTCCAAGGGTGATTATGATTTAGATAATTGGTTAAAAAAACTGGATAAAATTGTCAAAAAAGATCAAAAGTTTGTTGTGGTTTGTCGCTCTGGAAATCGTTCAGGACAAGTGACACAGTTTTTAGATACGCAATTACACTATACAAAAGTAAACCACTTAAAAAATGGTATTAAGAATTGGATAGGTGCAGGCGATCAGGTCGTTTCTGCTAAATGATACTTCAGAGTATTATTTTTCTTTATTGTTAGTAAACTTTCGTAATTAAAAAAACCGACTTTATGTCGGTTTTTTAATGGTTGCTTTTTTTGTTATGATATAATTAACCTGAACTCTGGATGAGATGATCTTGAAAATAACTTCAGAATGTTGATTAGCCTGTATTTGTGGAAGAAGTCTCTTTGGCATGGATGCCAAAGTGAAGCCTACAAGGATGTATTCACGCCCGAAGGAAGTACTCTTGGGGTGCGGCGACTTCTGTAACAAATGCAGGCTAATCAATACGTTACTTATTCAGTTATCCAGAACTCAGGTTAATTACGTCCCTATTTCTAGATTCTAGGGTGATCGGCTTATGATCAAAAAATAATCCTAGAAAAATCCTATATAAACTCTTTGTATCATTAGCAAGGGCTGATGAGTGGAATAATCGTATGACAGTTAAAACGGATGATTTACGTATTTGTAGTGTCAGTGAAGTGGCTGCGCCTGAGGCGATACATCAACAGTTTCCCAGCACTGAAAATGCACAAAGTACGGTTGAAAATGCTCGTAACGAAATACATAGAATTCTAACAGGCCAGGATGATCGACTGATTATTGTTATTGGTCCTTGTTCTATTCATGATATTAAAGCGGCAAAAGAATATGCTCATCTCATAAAAACAGCACGTGAAAAATTACAAGATGATTTATTAATTATCATGCGAGTTTATTTTGAGAAACCAAGAACAACAGTTGGTTGGAAGGGATTAATTAATGATCCTGATTTAGATGGCTCCTTTGCTATTAACAAAGGGCTGGGTATTGCACGTAATTTATTGGTCAGTGTTAATGATCTTGGTGTGCCCACAGCCACTGAGTTTTTAGATCTCATTTCACCTCAATATGTTGCTGATTTAATCAGTTGGGGAGCCATCGGTGCTCGTACTACAGAAAGTCAGGTGCATAGAGAATTAGCCTCTGGTTTATCTTGTCCCGTGGGTTTTAAAAATGCTACTGATGGTGGTGTACGAGTAGCCATTGATGCCATTGCTTCGGCTAGTCGCCCCCATGTGTTTCTCTCGGTAACGAAACAGGGAAAATCTGCTATTTTTACAACGGCCGGAAATGAGGACTGCCATATTATCTTGCGTGGGGGTACAGAGCCTAATTATGATGCAACTCACGTTGAAATGGTTGCTTCTGAGTTAGCACAAGCAGAAATAAAGCCTAATTTAATGGTAGACTTTAGTCATGCAAATAGCCAAAAACAATTTAATAAACAAATAGATGTCGCTGAAAATGTTTCTCAGCAAATTGCTGAGGGCGATAGTCGAATTATTGGTGCAATGATTGAAAGTCATTTAGTTGAAGGGCGTCAAAACTGTACTAATAAAGAGGATTTAACCTATGGCCAAAGCATTACAGATGCCTGTATTAATTGGCAAGATAGTTTTGAGGTATTAAAAAAGTTATCTCAGTCTGTTCAACAACGCCGTGTGGTTTTAGCAACTGAGTAGTCGCTTGTTAGCAATGGAGTGATAAATGTCATTTGTTATTGGTGTTATTGCCACATTATTCGTGGTCTTTTTATTGGCCTTCATCACCATAAAAAAACCTGCTTTTGGGAAAACGATTATTGCTCTATCTCTTGCTATGGTAGTGTTGGCAAGCGTTCTCTATTTTCAAAATGATCAACTCATTGAACATAAAAAGCATCTTATCGCTCTGGATAATATTGTACTTACCAACATTCAGCAGCAACTAGCTTATGGAAATTATTATAAATTAACCGCGCAACTAAGTAATCATTCTAAAAAATATCGTCTACAAACCATCGAATTGGCAATTTCTTTTTATAATTGCCCGTCAGAAACCCCTAAAAATTATAAACAATGTCAGTTAATAGCAACTAAAAGACACAAAATTCCCACTCGTTTAGCAGCACAGCAATCCACTACGATAGAAAGCTATTTTTTATTAGATGATGAAAATATACTAGATATTATTAATAATACAAATAAAGGATTTTTATATTGGGATATCCAATTAGTAAATGGATATGCTCGATAACTTCTCCAAAGTTTTTTTGTATCCATTACTTAACCGCCAAAAAATCCTTTTAATTTATTAACAAAGCGTGAAGGATCTGTTTCATAGTCTACTTTTTTCTTTAAGCTTAAGAGCTTAGTATTATTGGGGTCAAGACTAAGGCCATTATTAATATCTGGCTTAGCTTCTTTGTATTGCCGCTTATCAACCTTTTTCTGTGCCCAGATTGTATATTGTTCAATAATCTTTTTGATACCTTTTTGTGCCTCAATATTGTCTTTTTCTATAGCAAAAACTTTTCGATAGAAGTAAAGAGCATTATTATTTTTGGGCTTGATCAGATTTTTCTTAACAAAACTCTTTTTTGCCTGAATAAGTAATTTAGCAATTTCTTTTTGAGGGATCATATCAATAAAGTTTTGAAATTTATGCAATGAATGGTTTTTAGGATCAAGGCTCAACCCCTTGGTAATGAATTTTTGTGCGTCCTTATATTTTTCCTTACTCATTTTAGCCTTAGCCAAAAGAATATAGGTGGTGACTATTTGCTTAATGCCTTCTTTTGCCTCTTCATTTTCAGGATCAATTTCAAGGATCTGACGAAAGTAGTAAAGAGCATTGTCTTTCCGTGGGGAAGTCAGATGGTATTTTTTAATACTTTCTTGCCCATTAGTCAGTAGCTCTTGGATAGTTTCTTGTTTTAGCTCTTCTTTTAATTGTGCTTCTCTTTCTTGTTTTAAACGTTCTATTTCAAGACGACTTGCTTCAGAATTTTGCTGGGATAATTGTTTTTCATGTTCGCCTTTTAGCGCTTCTATTTCTTCTGATGGTGTTGTTTTAGCCATTAAAATAGAGCCAGAAGAAGATTGTGGAGAAGTAATAGGGTTAGTTATCTCTACAATTTCTTTTTTCTCTTGGATAATATCTTTTGCAGTATTTGCTATCTGAGCTGAGGAAGGAGTTGCTACATGGTCAGATTCTTTGTTGTTAACTTGATTGCCTTGCTTTGCATCTAAAGAGTCTTCTTCCTGTTGGGAGAACCAAAGCCCTATGCTAAGAAATAAAGCAATTGATAATAAAATAATGCTTGTCGATACGGCTGTTTTTACTTTTTTCTTTTTTTCTGCCGCAACATATTGTTCAATTAAATGATTGTTTATAATTTTTTTCTTAGCTCTACCCGTTTTTAATTCAGGATGATCCTTAAGATATTTATTAATCAAATGAACAACTAGGTGAGGATTTGATAAGCGCTCATCAGGATCTTTTGCTAATAAGCTTTCTAGTAAGGGTTGTAGTTTATCAAAGGGTTTGGGAAGTTTTGGTATTGGGGCTTGAATACTATTGGCAATGGCTTGAATTTCAGTTTCACCCGTGTACGGTTTTTCGCCCACCAGCATCTCATACATCATAATACCAAGACTATAAATATCAACACGATAGTCAAATGATTTACCTTGAATCAACTCTGGTGAAGCATAGATGGGGCTGGCATACAAAAAGCTGGAATTCTCTTCTCCACCATGAACTTCTGAGTCTTTGGTTCGACGAGAGACACCAAAATCAGTCAAAACGGGAGTATTATTTCTTCGAAATAAGATATTAGCAGGTTTTATATCACCATGAATCACCCCTTGTTTATGTATAAAATGTAGGGCATCGGCAATTTTACAGATAATACTTAAAGCTTCATAGGCATTGATTTTTGCTTTAAGTCGTTCTTTGAGGTCGCCACCTTCAAGGTATTCCATGGCAATAAAATTATTTTCATCACCATGAACAACGTCAAAAATGGTGATAACATTAGGATGTTTGAGCGATGCAATGATCCGCCCTTCATCAATAAATGATTTTTTAATTGATTCGTCAAGATCAGCATTAAGAAATTTTAAAACAACTTTGCGTTTTAAAGAATCTTGTTCTGCTAAATAGATGCTTGCCATTCCCCCCTGAGCAAATAACTTATGTATTTTGTATCCTACAATAGACTTCATAAATTAAAAAAACCACATTCCATATATTTTATTATTAAGCAATTATCTTCATTATTAGTCATTATAACAAGGGCAACTCAAGCAGTACAAAACTTAGCTAACAGTTTACTTATATCTCTGTGCTCGGATCACCTTATCTATTTCAATAAAAATTAATTCCATATTTTTTTCTACTTGTGCCATACTTAAATTAAAGAGTTCATTATCTATTTTTCTGATAAGTTCGATTAGAGCAGGTGTACCAACATATCGCAGGCCCCCGTGTATTTTATGGATAATATTATGTAACTCATGCCAGTTTTTATTTTTAAAGTTATTATTTATTAGTTGAGATTGAAGGGCTTTTTTATAATCCGGCAGTTCTTTTATCAGTATTGCTAATAAATCATCTGCTAACTGTTCATTACCGGCAACCAACTGCACGGCTTTATCTTTATCAAGAGTCGCTAATTGCTTGGGCATTATCTCTCCAAAAAATTCTTTATTGTATGACTATAGCATAAAGCGCTAAAATAGGATTATATGTTAATTGGAATTGGAAAAAAATGAATTATCCTACCATTGAAGCTTTTGTTGGCCATACGCCATTAGTGAAATTGCAACGTTTACCTGGTGATACCAGTAACCAGATCCTAGTAAAACTAGAGGGTAATAATCCAGCAGGTTCTGTTAAAGATCGACCTGCATTAAGTATGATTTTACGAGCAGAGCAACGGGGTGATATAAAACCTGGAGACACGATTATTGAAGCTACCAGTGGCAATACTGGAATTGCCTTAGCAATGGCGGCTGCGATAAAAGGGTATAAAATGATCTTAATTATGCCTGATAATATGACCGAAGAACGTCGCGGGGCAATGAAAGCCTTTGGTGCTGATATTATTTTAACACCAGCAGAAGGAAGTATGGAAGCGGCTATCGACCTTGCAAGAAAAATGGAACAAGAAGGTCAGGGTATTGTTTTAGATCAATTTTCTAATGAAGATAATCCTGTTGCTCATTATTTAGGTACAGGGCCTGAGATCTGGCGTGATACACAAGGACAAATTACCCATTTTGTCAGTGCTATGGGTACTACGGGAACTATTATGGGGACTTCTCGATTTTTAAAAGAAAAAAACTCTGCTATTGAAATTGTTGGTGTACAGCCAGAAGATGGCTCAAAAATAGCCGGTATTAGACGTTGGCCAGAAGAATATCTGCCTAAAATATACCATGCAAATGAAGTTGATAGACTATTAGATGTGAGTCAGGATGAAGCAGAAAATACCGTACGCGCTTTGGCTGCTCAAGAAGGTATTTTTGCTGGTGTCTCATCGGGTGGTGCGGTGGCCGCAGCACTTAAACTTTCTGCCACGCTAGAAAATGCCACCATTGTCGCCATTATTTGTGATCGCGGTGACCGTTACCTTTCAAGCGGTGTTTTTCCTGCGTGATGCACTATTTTCTCACAGATGCTCAATGACTCACTAAATTAGATATCGTATGCTTATAAAACAGCTAAGATTGACTCTCATTTTTATCATTGCTCTGTCTTATCTATTATTAACCTCTTACTCGTTTGCTATTTCTAGTATTAGGCTATCATTTGAGCAGTTATTAATGCTTGGGATGGCAAAAAACACCTCTCAAGCACCTTCCACAGTGCAAAATTCTGACTTTTTAAAACAGCTCCAATTGGATCAATTGACTATTGAGCTTGATTTATTAAGTGATCCCACACAACTGACTATAAACTTAAACCAGCTTAAACTACCTGAACCGTATAATAATCTAACGAATATAAGTATCAGCTGTCCACAATTATCCTTTATTCATGGTGCGATTCACTGCTTAAAGGGAAAAATTCATTTTTTAGGTCTAAGTGGTACACAGCAAAATACGACAAACTTTTCTTTTTTATATGATCCTCAGCAAGATACATTGCACTTCAAACTAGAGTCAATGAATATAGGCGCTGGAGAACTTGGTTTTGAAATACAATTACATAAACAAACATGGCAATCTAAAATAACCTTAAAGCATTTTTCCTTTGCCTTACTAAAACCTTACTTAAAGCATTATTTACTAGATAAATCAAATGGTAATAGTGAACTTCTAGATAATACTTTAGCTAATATTGATTTGGAGTTAACTAGCAGTGGTATCTTAGGCAGTAAAGTTAACAAGAAT
Source organism: Gammaproteobacteria bacterium (assembly GCA_015488755.1). Classification (GTDB taxonomy): domain Bacteria; phylum Pseudomonadota; class Gammaproteobacteria; order GRL18; family GRL18; genus GRL18. Next base: position 21,219 of record WFNB01000064.1, read on the forward strand.
ACAGCATGGCTTAAATCTGCTCACCTACAAGCTAAGTTAACAAAATTATCCTATCAGTTCGGTGATAATATGGCTGATAACCTAGCCTTGAATATAGACCTTAATGTGCATCAAGGTGCTAAAAAATCACACCCATTTGAGCCAGAAAATCATTATCAATTGGCTCTTAAGCTGAATAAGATAACAGGGGAAATTTTACAAAATGATAGTTACATTGTTCCTACTGGTAAAGAAGAACTCAGTGCCGTTGTCCAGTATGATGCGAATAATCAGCTAGTAAAAATAACCCACTTAACCCTGCAAAACAAGGGTATATTTACCATAAAGTCTAAGGCACATATTAATTTAAAAAAGAGTACCCCTCTTGTAACTACGGAAACTCAAATTACTTTGAGTAACTTAGAAAAGTTAACCAGTCTGTATTTAGATAATATTTTTTCAGACACTCAATATGAAGGTTTGCAGCTTTCAGGCAGGTTTAAGGGAATAATTAAAAAAAATAACGATAATGTTGAGCTTGCGACTGAATTTATTGATTTTTCAGCGGCTTTAAATGAACAATTCTCTTTGGTTGACTTAAATGGTGAAATTCATTGGAATAATGATGATCAGAAGAAGCACCCTGTCGCAGCAAGTAAACTGCTATGGCAGGAATTAAGCCTCAATCATTTGCCCTTTAGTCAGGTTGAATTAAATTTTGCCATTCATCATGATTATTTGCAATTAAATAAAGAGGTAGATATTCCTCTTTTTGATGGTGCTTTGCATATTAATTCTTTGGAAATTTCTCAAATGTTAGGCAATTTACCTGATGCCTATAAGCAGGTAACAGACAAGCAAGTAAAAAATAGTCCAACAAGCACTGGCCTGACTATTACTATTGATGGTTTTATTAAACCAGTGTCTCTTGCTCTATTATCCGAACATTTTGGCTGGCCGTTATTAGATGGTTCATTATCAGCGGTGATCCCATCCACCACCTATAATGAAAAATATCTTAAAGTCGGTGGTGCTTTAATGCTACAAGTCTTTGACGGTATTATTATTATTAAAGATTTAGAAATTGTAGAACCCTTGCAAAGCTATGCACAATTATTTGCGAACATTGATTTAAACAACCTAAATTTACAGGCATTAACAAAAACCTATAATTTTGGCGAGATTCAGGGTCGGGTAGAGGGGAAGTTATCTGGACTGGAATTAAGTGCTTGGGCTCCTGTTGCGGTGGATGCTTATATCCGAACGCCGGCAAATGATGACAGCAGTCACAAAATCAGCCAAAGAGCGATTGATAATTTATCCAGTCTGGGCGGGGCTTCAGGCTTATTATCAAGAAGTTTCCTAAGTTTTTTTGAAACCTTTCGCTATGACAAAATTGGTTTAAGTTGTAAACTAAAAAATAATATTTGTCGCATGTCAGGTGTTGAAAGAAAAGGGGATTCATATTACATTGTTAAAGGTGGTGGAATTCCAAGAATTGATGTCATGGGTTTTCAACGGCAAGTAAACTGGCAGGTTCTTATTAGTCGTTTGAAAGCCATTCAATCAGCTAATGAAGCCGTTATTGAATAGCCTGCTTTTTTATTCAGCGCTGATTCAGATACATTATGCCATAGTCATAGTGACACCAAAGTATTGGCAGTTTCTCAATGGTTAACCTAAATAAATAATAATGGTGAAAATAATGAACTCAAACTCTATGGATAGCATGAAACACTCTCATCTTAGCTCATTAATATTGGTCTTGTTAGTGAGTATTAGTCTGATATCCTGTGTCACAATTAATATTTATTTTCCAGCCGCGGCTGCCGAAAAAGTAGCAGAGAAAATTGTCAATGATGTATTACAATCAGGTGGGGCGCCTACATCGGACACAAAACAGAAAGAAACAAATGATCAAGGGCAATTAGAGCTTAAACACTCTTCCCCCTCTTATAGCCATTCTACTCAAGCATTGCTTAGCATTGTAAATTTTATTATTCCTGTAGCAGAAGCAGGGCAGGCCAATATCTCCATAGACTCACCTAAGATCCGTTCGATTAGAAAAAGTATGGAGAAGCGTCAGGCTAAACTTGCTCCTTACTATAAATCAGGTGCGGTTGGTTTTACCAATAAAGGCTTAATTGCCAGCATCAGTAGCAAGAGTCTATCCATTAAACAAAAATCTACTGTTAATAAGTTAGTAAAAGCAGAAAATAGAGATCGATTAGCATTATATTCTGAAATAGCCAATGCCAATGGCCACCCTGAGTGGCAAGCAGATATTCAAAAAACATTTGCTAAAACTTGGATTAATAAAATTTCAAAAGGTTGGATGTATCAATCCAATTCTGGGAAGTGGGCACATAAGTAGGAATGGGAGTGGCTGAAAAAACGATACACCTATATTATATTAGCTCAATAGATAACTCATGACCTGTTATTGCAAAGAAAGAGAAATAAACAGCAATTTTGCTAAAACAATAGAAAATATTCCTGATGGTTTTTGCGGGATCTGTGATATTTGTGGTGAACCAGGGCATATGCGTGCCCACCCTAGACAGGCAACGACAGGGGCTTGGTGTGATAAACACTGGCATGAATTGACTCATTACAAAATAATCACTTTGGCTGATATTGTCCCTTTCTTGTTTTATAGTATTATCATTGGCATTTTTTTATTGATGCTTTGGAATATGACATCATATTTTTAATGTCATAAAAAAATCAACGAGACTCCCTCCTAGAATTAAAATAAACAAGAAAATAATTGTTGTTCTATCGTGTTAATTTTTTGTTCATTGGGATTTGTTTTTGCTAACACTCTAAGTCCCCAAATGGATAACATAATAAATTGAGCTAATTCTATAGGGTTTTTCTGCATAGCTAACTCACCTTCTTTTTGCGCATCAAGTAAGGCATTGCTGATGATAACTTCAATATCAGAAAAATAGCTATTAGCTGCTTGCTTAATCACCTTGTCAGTAGAATTTGTTTCAAGTACGGTATTGACAAGAAAACAGCCCATGTGTTCATCACCTTTTCGTGTCTCATTTATGATAAGTAATAAAAAATCTTTAATTCCCTGAAGTGGTGTCTTTGCATTGTTTAGGCATTGATTTATTGTTTGTACACTGCATTGAGCGTAATGTTCTAAAGTGGCTAAAAAAAGTCCCTCTTTTGACTGAAAGGCAGCATAAAGACTCCCAGGCTTCAGGTCTGTTGTTTGTACAAGATCAGCCATACTGGTTTTACAATAACCTTTTTCCCAAAAGAGCCGCATTGCTTTGTTTAGTACTTGCGTTCGATCAAATTCAATTTTTCTTGCCATAAGTCATCCTAGTCCACAGATTAAAAATTACATAGAGAATATTTGAATGTTTATTCAATTATATATTGAGCAATCGTTCAATATTCTTTATAATTGAACACTTATTCAATTATAAGGAAGTTTATCATGAAATCATTAAAAGAACAGATTGCTGAGTATGATGCAGAAAAAGTAAAACAGGTACCTGCTGATATATTAGAAATAATGGATCAAGCCACCAATCACCTTAAAGACAGTAAATTAGAAAATAATGCCTTAAAAACACAGGATATTGCTCCAGAATTCAGCTTGCCTAACCAAAAAAATGAACAACAGTCCTTGCGATCATTGCTCAGTCAGTCAGCTATTGTGTTGAGTTTTTATCGGGGTGGATGGTGCCCTTATTGCAATCTAGAATTATACGCTTTACAACAGATTTTACCTGAGATTGAGGCCTATGGGGCTAAGCTTATTGCTATTTCCCCAGAAGTACCTGATCACTCTCTATCAACACAAGAGAAAAATAATCTGACATTTGATATTTTATATGACAAGGGTAATCAGCTTGCCAAACAATTTGGCTTGGTCTTTACATTGGCCGAAGAGTTACGCCCAATTTATGATAAATTTGACCTTGATATCCCCGATCACAATGGTGATGATTCCTTCGAATTACCAATGCCAGCTACTTATATTATTAGCCAAAGTGGACGAATACACTATCATTTTATTAATGCAGATTACACTCAACGTTCAGAACCTGTTGAGGTACTTAAACACTTACAAAGTCTTTATGCTGAATAATAATCTATATTTTAGGTAATAAAATAGCCAGCATTTGTAATGAATCCATCTCAATTTCAAATAAAATATCCTCTACAATGGACTCATTAATTGACAATGCTTGATTGATTTTTGGCTCAACATGCTTGATGTAGGTATTTGCCATAGTACTATCTGGAATATTGAGCATTGTAGAGTCAGACAATTGAGGCTTATCCAGTTCAAGTATGCCGCTGTAACTATTTGCCACATTCAGAATCATTGCCTCCTTATAAAATACTTCTTCACTAATAGTATCTGGCTGATGTAAGTAGCGAATGGCCAAAACAATTTTATTGGGTATTTGCCAATGTTCTAATAATGCTGCACTGATTTCATTATAGGTAAAATTAAAATATTTTTTTTCAATACAATGCTCTTTCACATTAGGGGAGTTAATGTGTTCATGCAGGACATCTAGAACCTTTTTAGAATGTGAATAGCAACAGACCAATTGCCCTAAGCGGCTCATGAGACCGGAAATGAATAAATGATCAGCCTCAGGATGCTTGAGTTTTTTAGCGAGACGCTTGGCAATGAGACCAAAATGAACTGAACGCAGCCAAAAGCTTTCCATTTCAACACTGGAACAACAATTGTCCTGATTAATATGTCTACTGATGCTATCCATTAAAATCAGACTTTGCACTTCTTTTAAACCAATCAGAGTGAGTGCTTGGTTAAGTGTACTTATTTCTGAGCGAAAGCCATACAAAGCACTGTTGGCAAGCTTTAAAAGCTTAGCGCTCAAGGCGCCGTCAGTACGTAGTATTTTAGCAAATTCATCGATTGATGCCGTACTGGAATATATTTTTTGTTCTAATTGCTGATAGAGCTTGGGTAAGGTGTATAATTTACCACCATCAAGAACAAATTGATTAATAATAATGTCGATTTCATGCATAATGGTATACTATTTTAGTGTGTTATTTTAAAGTAACTGAGTAGTATTATAACATTTAACTTAATGATAAGGGTTAACACATGAATCGTTCTGATTTTTTAGACATAATTGGCTTTAGTCGTCATAAAACTGTTTATAAAGAAAAAATTATTTCTGGAATAGGCGGTTTTATTGGCATATTTGCTATTTTTATGACCAGCCAGTGGCTACTTGATCCTCAAGTGGCGGTATTTATTGTACCCTCAATGGGAGCCAGTGCGGTATTATTATTTGCCGCCCCCCATGTCCCTTTTTCTCAACCTTGGAATGTGTTTGCGGGACATTTAGTTTCTGCTCTCGTTGGGGTTGCTTGTTGGCAAATCATCCCAAATTATGTCATAGCCGCATCGGCTAGTGTTGGCATTGCTATTAGTATTATGTATCTGTTACGCTGTACTCATCCCCCTGGGGGGGCAACTGCCTTAGCAGCCGTTATTGGCAGTGATAAACTTCATAATCTTGGGTACAGTTATGAAATAGCTCCTATCTTGTTAAATACCATCACCATTCTATTCGTTGCTATTGCTTTTAATGCCTTATTTAAATGGCGTCGTTATCCAGCTAAGTTATTTAGCCAGAAGAAAAAAGAACCCCTAAGCCGTCCAGCCATTAAGCATGAGGACTTTGTTTATGCATTAAGCCATATCGATACATTTGTTGATATTTCTGAAGAGGATTTGGTAAAAATTTATGAGCTGGCAGCAAAAAGGAAATAGTCTTTATTTATTGAACTTATTCTTTTTAAAAAGGACTTGATATGCAGGGGATATGCCCCTATAATCTAGCCAATTATTTATGGGTGCTTGCAACGTAAATGTGGCAATTAGGTATACTGTAAGTAATCTAATATATTGTTTTTAAATTAATATATTACTGTTTTGTTTAGAGATTTTTTGAAATGTGATTCTAAGCGTTCTGTTTGCCAAGTGGTTTCAGAACAAATAGAAGTGAGATAAACAGAGAATTTTTGAAAGTGGGCCTATGGCCCATTTTTTATTTGTGATAGATTATTTTTTAATTCCTCTTTATGGCTAGTGTATTTAAAGTAGTAGCGTTATACAGTAGCGATGAAACAGGATTTAAAATTTTTATAAGGCCAAAGCCTTTATGAGACACTTGGTGAGACAAAAGCATGACCATTAAAACTCAAGAGTTAGAAAATTTATTGGAGCCCGTTGTTAGCTCAATGGGCTATGAGTTTGTTGGTCTTGAATATTTATCTCAGGGACGTCATTCAACACTGCGTATTTATATTGATTCCGAACAGGGTGTTGGTGTTGACGATTGTGCTAATGTGAGTCGACAGCTTAGTGCGGTCTTAGATGTTGAAGACCCTATTGCCAGTGAATATTCTTTGGAGATTTCTTCTCCAGGCCTAAATCGGCCACTATTTAAAATCGACCAATATGAGCGTTTTATTGGTGAAGAAGTGAAGTTTAAGACAATTCACCCACAACTGGATAATGGTCAACGCAAATTTAAAGGCACAATACATAGTGTAGAAATAGAAGATAATACCATTACATTTGATATTGATGATCAGATGTTAATTGTAATATTTACCGAGATTGATTCGGCAAATATTATTGCAAAATTTTAATTGATAGTGCTTAACTTACCAAGGTAACAATATGAGCAAAGAAATTCTCCTAGTGGTTGATGCCGTTTCACATGAGCGTGGAATTGACAAAGACATCATTTTTGAGGCATTAGAGTCTGCATTAGCTTCTGCAACCAAGAAAAAAAGTGGCAAAGAAATTGATGTTAGAGTAGCGATTGATCGTGAGACAGGTGATTATGAAACCTTTCGCCGCTGGCAGGTGCTTGATGATGAAGTTGATCCCTTTGAGTATTATGATAAGCAAGTGCTCCTTTCTCGTATTACTGAAAAACATCCTAATTTAGTGCCTGGTGATTTTATAGAAGAGCCGATCGACTCTGTTGAGTTTGGTCGTATTGCTGCCCAGACCGCTAAACAGGTTATTGTTCAGAAAGTAAGAGAAGCTGAACGCAAAAAAGTTGTTGATGAATATCAGCAAAGAGTGGGCGAAATGCTCTCTGGTACTGTTAAACGTATTGAACGAGGCAATGTTATTGTTGATATTGGTCAAGGTATTGATGCCATTATAAAAAGAGAAGATATGATCCCAAGAGAACCTGTACGCAATGGTGATCGGATCAGAGGTTATTTATACGAAGTTAAAAGTCAAGCTAGGGGGCCGCAACTGAGTTTAAGTCGTATTTCTTCAGAATATTTAGTTGAATTATTTAAAATCGAAGTACCTGAAATCGGTGAAGGTTTAATTGAAATTCATAATGCTGCCCGAGACCCTGGCTTACGCGCAAAAATAGCGGTAGAAGCCCATGATGAGCGTATTGACCCAGTAGGTGCTTGCGTAGGTATGCGTGGCTCACGAGTGCAAGTTGTATCCAATGAGTTAGCTGGAGAGCGGGTTGATATTATTTTATGGGATGAAAATAATGCCCAATTTGTTATTAATGCCATGTCACCGGCAGAAGTAAAATCCATTGTGGTTGATGAAGAACGTAATGCTATGGATATTGCGGTAGATGAATCACAGCTTTCTCAGGCAATTGGACGTAATGGACAAAATATTAAGTTGGCTTCTCAACTAACAGGTTGGGACTTAAATGTCATGACCGTTGAAGAAGCTGAAAACAAAGATGAAGAAGAAGCCCAAAAAGCATTGACACAATTGATGGATGATTTAGGTGTTGATGAAGATTTGGCTATTCTACTGCTGAATGAAGGGTTTACTTCTTTAGAAGAAGTAGCCTATGTACCTCTGCAAGAAATGTTGGATATTGAAGAGCTAGATGAAGAAACTGTTATGGCTCTACGTGAAAGAGCTAAGGATGTTTTATTAACTAAAGCAATTTCAGATGAAGAGCAATTAGGCGATGCTGAGCCAGCTACTGATTTATTAGAGATGGATGGTATGAATGAGCAACTAGCTCATCAGTTAGCATCCAGAAATATCATATCAATGGAAGATTTGGCAGAGCAATCAGTTGATGATTTGCTTGAAATTCAGGACATGGATGAGAAACAAGCTGCTGAGCTTATTATGACCGCACGTGCACCGTGGTTTGCCGAGGAAGAACTTGCTGATAACGAAGTAGCTAAAAGTGATGTTGTAAAAGATACAGTGATAGATGAACAAACTGTAGCTTCAGAAGATAAGAAGTAATCAAGGGCGAGGAGATTTAGATCATGTCAGAAACAAATGTTACACAATTTGCCGAAACGGTCGGCACGCCCGTTGAACGTCTTATAGAACAGATGCACAGTGCAGGAATTATGGTTAAAGGACCTGATGCAGTTATCAGTGATGCTGAAAAAAAGCAATTACTCAGTTATTTGCGCAACAAGCACGGCTCTGTAAAACAAGCATCACCGAATAAAATTGTCTTGCGACGAAAAACCACCAGTGAGCTGACAGCAACATCAAGCAATAATAAGTCCAGTAGCAAGGTTAAAGTTGAAGTCAGGAAAAAGCGCACCTATGTTAAACGTAGTGAAATAGATAAACCTGCTTCCTCTGAGGATGCTGAACTATTAGAAGCAAGACGTGTTTTTCAGGAAGCAAAAAAAGCAGAAGAAGACATGAAAGCCTTACAAGCTGCTAACAAAGAAGCTGAAAATCGTTCACAACAAGAGCTTGAACGTAATGAAGCAGAAAAGGCAAAATTAGAAGCAGAAAAACTGGTTGCTCAAAAGGAACAAGAAAAACAAGAAAAATTGGCTGAGCAAGCTCGTTTAGAGGCTCAGTTAAAAGAAAAGCGTGAAATTGAACAATTAGCTAGAAAACAGACAAAACCTATTTTAAAAGAAGCTCCAAGGGGTGGTATAACTAAGCCAAAGCCTGCTGTAGCTAAACCTAAGACAACCAAAGAAGCGCCCAAAACACGTACAGATAACACCAAAAGACACCCTGATAAGCCTAAGTTTTCGGCTTCTAAAGACAAAAAAGGTGGTGCTAAGCAATTTAGAAAGCCTGATGCTTCTAAGGGACGTTTTAAGAAAAAACGGATGCCTAAGCCAGAAATTGAAACACGTCATGTTTTTGAAAAACCAACAGAAGTCAAAGTAATTGACGTTGAGATCCCAGAAACCATTAAAGTAGGTGACCTAGCACAAAAAATGTCTGTAAAAGCAGGCGAAGTCATCAAAATTATGATGAATATGGGCAGTATGGTCACGATCAACCAAATGCTTGATCAAGAAACCGCTTCCATTGTTATTGAAGAAATGGGACATACTCCTATTTTGATGAAAGAAGAAGAAATTGAAGAAAATCTCATGGAAGAGCATAGTAAAGGTGTAAAAGTACATCGTGCACCTGTGGTCACCATTATGGGGCATGTTGATCATGGTAAAACATCATTACTTGACTATATTCGTGAATCAAAGGTTGCTGATGGCGAAGCCGGTGGTATTACTCAGCACATTGGTGCTTATCATGTAGAAACAGATAAGGGGATGATTACCTTTCTTGATACTCCAGGACATGCAGCCTTTACCTCAATGCGTTCTCGTGGTGCTAATGCAACTGATATTGTTATTGTTGTGGTTGCCGCAGATGACGGTGTTATGCCACAAACAAAAGAAGCCGTACAACATGCAAAAGCAGCCAATGTACCTATCATTGTAGCGGTTAATAAAATTGATAAAGAAGCCGCTGATCCAGAACGTGCTAAAAGTGAATTAGCAGCACTTGATGTCATTCCAGAAGACTGGGGTGGCGATGTAATGTTTATGCCCGTGTCAGCAAAAACAGGGCAGGGTATTGATGATTTACTTGATGCTATTTCTGTTACTGCTGAAGTCATGGAACTAGAAGCCATACCAGATGGGCCTGCTAAAGGTATTGTTATTGAGTCTCGTTTGGATAAAGGTCGTGGTACTGTTGCGACCATTCTGATCCAAAGTGGTCAGTTGAACAAGGGTGATATTATTATTGCTGGACAGGACTATGGTCGTATTCGAGCCATGATGGATGAAAATGGTAAAACAATTAAGCATGCAGGTCCTTCAATTCCAGTTGAAGTGCTGGGTTTATCTGGTACACCAAGTGCAGGTTCAGAAGTATTAGTGGTTAAAAATGAACGTAAGGCTCGTGAAGTTGCTTTGTTCCGTCAAGGTAAATACCGAGATGTTAAACTTGCTAGACAACAGGCTGCTAAGCTTGAGAATATGTTTAGCAAAATGGAAAATGGTCATGTTCAGACGGTTAATATTATTCTTAAAGCCGATGTTCAGGGTTCTGTTGAAGCAATATCAGAGTCATTAAGAAAACTTTCTACAGATGAAATTAAAGTCAATATCGTTGCTGATGGTGTTGGTGGTATCAATGTTTCTGATGCCCAACTGGCCGTTGCTTCAAATGCTATTATTGTTGGTTTTAATGTTCGTGCAGAGGTTTCTGCTAAGAAAATCATTGAAACCGAAAATGTTGACTTACATTACTATAGTGTTATTTATGATATTTTAGATGAAATAAAATCAGCAATGACCGGTATGTTAGCACCTAAATTCAAAGAAGATATCATTGGTTTAGCTGAAGTTCGAGATGTATTTCGCTCACCAAAACTTGGAGCAATTGCTGGTTGTATGGTTATTGACGGTACACTTAAACGCAATAGTCCTATTCGCGTTTTACGTGAAAACGTGGTTATTTATGAAGGTGAATTAGAGTCACTGAGACGTTTTAAAGATGATGTTCAAGAAGTTAAATCCGGCACAGAGTGTGGTATTGGTGTTAAAAACTACAATGATGTTAAGCCTGGCGATCAAATTGAAGTCTATGAACGTGTTCAAGTAAAAAGGACGCTTTAACTATGCCTGCTGATTTTAGTCGTAGTCGTCGAGTTGGAGAGCTTATTCAGCGAGAGTTGGCGACATTACTAACGAGGGAAGTCAAAGACCCTCGTTTGTCTTTAATCTCAATTACAGCTGTTGATGTAACTCGAGATATGGGCTTGGCAAAAGTGTTTTACACCATTATTGATACACAAACAGATGATGCTTTTGATGAACATAAAAAGCAAGTTAAAGAAGGTTTGAAAAAAGCGTCTAGCTTTTTGCGCTATGAATTAGGCAAAAGGATAACACTTCGAGTCGTGCCCAGTCTAGACTTTCGTTATGATGAATCAGTAAGACAAGGAGCACAATTAACTCAGCTTATCGATAGCGCAATCGCCGATGATAAAGAACGCAGTTCGGACTAACAAATAGGATGCAAATAATTCAATTGCTATTTCGTATGCTCTGTTGTATTTCTTAAAACCACTTCCCACATAGACAAATAACACACTCATGGCACGTATAAAAAAAGGCCGCCTTGTCAATGGTATTCTTGTTTTAGATAAACCAACAGGCATTACTTCTAATGCCGCATTACAAAAAGTCAAACGCCTTTATAAAGCACAAAAAGCGGGACACACAGGAAGCTTGGATCCATTAGCAACAGGTGTTTTGCCTATTTGCTTAGGAGAAGCAACTAAGATATCTCATTATTTACTCGATGCTGATAAGCGTTACCGAGCTAAATGTATTTTAGGTGCTGTGACCACAAGTGGTGATTCAGATGGCGAGGTTATAGATACCAAGCCAGTCCCTAATATTACTAAAAATCAATTACTTGAGTTACTGGCTTCGTTTGAGGGGGAGCAAGATCAAACACCACCTATGTTTTCAGCATTGAAGCATAATGGTCGTCCTCTTTATGAATATGCTAGAGAAGGTATTGTCATTGAGCGAAAACCCCGAAAAATCACCTTATTTGAAGTAACACTTTTAGACTTTTCAATAACGAAAGATGAGTGTGTTCCTGATTTTATTGAAATAGAAGTGTATTGCTCAAAAGGTACTTATATCCGTACACTCTGTGAAGACATTGGCCAATCTTTAGGTTGTGGTGCTTATATCAGTGCCTTACGGCGTATTGATTCAGGGCCATTTAGTCTGACACAAGCCATAAGCCTTGAACAACTCTATGCCCAGTTTGAGCCCGAGCAGGCGTTAGATGAAGCACAACAAATACAACTTGATGAAACACTTTTACCTGTTGATAGTGCGATTAAACAATTTCCAGTGGTAGCCCTTAATAAAGAGCAATTAGAACAGATACAACATGGAATGAGTATTGAATTCAATGACTGTGATGGTGATACAAAAGCCCATAATTATCGTTTATATTATGAAAATACCTTAATTGCATTGGCCGTGTTAGACAATAACAATCATTTAAAACCAAAGCGTTTATTGTTTTTATAAGGCCAAGGGGTAAAGCAATACAGACACATATCCTAGCTGCAAATTTTATATCATTCAATTAGTTATATTTCTTGTTATAAGTGACTTGAGCAGGTAAAATACACGCCTTGTTTGAAGCCTATTGATTATTTATAGCTTCATCCTTTAGTTGAGCACATTGGTTTAAACAGATGGACTTATATAATTGCTATTAATTATAGTTATTATTCGACTGTTTTTACTGACACTTTAATGTTTTAGGAGAAAAAAATGATTTCTGTCCAACAGAAGAGCGAAATAGTAAAAGAGCATAGCCGTGGCACTAATGATACCGGTTCCCCAGAAGTTCAAGTTGCTTTGTTAACAGCAAAAATTATTGACTTAACAGAGCACTTCAAAGTTCATAAGCATGATTTCCACTCTCGTCAGGGCTTATTAAGAATGGTAAGCAAGCGTCGTAAAATGCTTGATTATCTAAAAAGAAAAGATGCCGAACGTTATCGTGCGCTTATTTCTAAATTAGGCTTACGTAAGTAAATTAATAACAATAATTGTCAAGTCCTGAGGTGAACTTTTTTGCCTCAGGACTGTTTTAGTTGAATAAACGGAGCACAAATAGCGTGACACCCATTAAAAGAACATTTAAATTTGGACAAGATACAGTCACTCTTGAGACTGGCGAAATCGCTCGTCAGGCATCAGGAGCAGTTATGGTTACAGTTGGAGGTACTTCTGTATTTGTTACCGCCGTAGCCAAAAAAGAAGCCAGAGCTGGTGCTGATTTCTTTCCTTTAACAATTGACTATCAAGAAAAAACCTATGCGGCAGGTAAAATCCCTGGTGGTTTTTTTAAACGAGAAGGTCGTCCAAGTGAAAATGAAACACTGATTTCTCGCTTAATTGATCGTCCCTTACGCCCTTTATTCCCTAAAGGTTATTACAATGAAATTCAGGTTATTTGTACCGTGGTTTCATTGAACCCTGATATTGATCCTGATATTCCTGCAATGATTGGTGCATCCGCTGCTGTTTCTCTAGCAGATGTTCCTTTTAACGGCCCGATTGGTTGTTGTCGTGTGGGCTATATTGATGGTGACTATGCATTAAACCCATCTCGTGAACAATTAGATGAATCAGAGCTCGATTTAGTTGTGGCTGGTACGGATAGTGCTGTATTAATGGTTGAGTCAGAAGCCGATGAGTTATCTGAAGATGTGATGCTTGGTGCCGTTATGTTTGGTCATGAGCAATCACAAATTATTATTAATGAAATCAAAGCTTTTGTTGCAGAAGTAGGCAATAGTAAAACAGATTATGTTGCGCCTGCTGTTGATGAAGAACTTGTTAATGCTGTGAATAGCGAGTGTGATAGCGCTGTATCGGATGCTTATAAAATAAGTGATAAATTAGAGCGTTTAAATAAACTGGATGATATTCGTGCCCAGTTGATTGAAAAATACTCTGGTGAAGAAGATGCTAAATGGTCTGATAGTGAACTTTCAGGGGCTTTTTCTAAGCTAGAAAAAAGAGTGGTTCGAAGCAGTATTATTGCCGGTAATCCTCGTATTGATGGTCGTGATACTAAAACAGTACGTCCTCTACACATTCGCACAGGTGTACTTGAGCGCACTCATGGTTCAGCATTATTTACTAGGGGTGAAACTCAGGCCTTGGTTGTCACTACCTTAGGCACCGCTCGTGATGCACAAATAATTGATGCACTTGAAGGTAGCTACAAAGATTCCTTTATGTTGCACTACAACTTTCCTCCATATAGTGTTGGCGAAACAGGACGTGTTGGTACACCAAAACGTCGTGAAATTGGTCATGGTCGTTTAGCAAAACGTGGTGTTGCGGCGGTACTACCAACGGTTGAAGAATTCCCATATACCATTCGAGTTGTTTCAGAAATTACCGAATCAAATGGTTCAAGTTCTATGGCTTCTGTTTGCGGTACCAGCTTATCCTTGATGGATGCAGGTGTGCCTATTTCTTCGCCTGTCGCAGGTATTGCAATGGGTCTGATTAAAGAAGATGATGACTTTGCTGTATTAACAGACATACTTGGTGATGAAGATCATTTAGGTGATATGGACTTTAAAGTAGCCGGTACAGAAAACGGTGTTAATGCTCTGCAAATGGACATTAAGATTGAAGGTATAACCAAAGAAATTATGGAAATAGCCTTGGCTCAAGCAAAAGATGCTCGTTTGAATATTCTTGGCCAAATGAATGCAGTCATCTCATCTGCTAGTACGGATATGTCTGATTATGCACCACGGATACTCACCATTGAGATTAATCCAGAAAAAATTCGCGATGTTATTGGTAAAGGTGGTTCGACCATTAAAGCCTTAACTGAAGAAACCGGTGCAAATATCGACATCAATGATGAAGGTATTGTTAAAATATCCTCTGTTGATAATGCTGCAGCACAAGAATGTAAGCGCCGTATTGAAGAAATTACTCAGGATGTTGAAGTAGGCAAAATCTATAATGGTCGTGTGACTAAAATTATGGACTTTGGTGCTTTTGTTACTATTATCCCAGGTAAAGATGGCTTAGTTCATATTTCACAAATCTGTGAAGAGCGTGTAAACAATGTAACAGACAAACTATCTGAAGGTGAATTTGTTGATGTTAAAGTGCTTGAAATTGATAAGCAAGGTCGTATTCGTTTAAGTATGAAAGCGATTGTTGCTGATGCAAAAGCCGTTGAAGCAACAGATGAGACAGCTGCTGATAGTGAATAAGCATTACAGCGATCATTTTTAATACGATCGGTGATAGCAGTAAATTTCTTATTGAACCACCCACTATTATTTAATTATGGGTGGTTTTTTTATGTTAGTAACATAATACTAGATAGACCTCTCAAAAATATCTTTTAATATTTTTCGTATATCAATATATACAGACAAATATGACTTTATCAGTTAGTATAAACAAACTATTTACCTCATTCTAATTTTTACAATTAGATGCGGTAGCTTTCTATATCCGTTAAAAAATAAAAATAATAATTATGAGCGTTATTAAGGGTTACCAAATTCAGGGTATTCTTGCTAAAGGAGGGATGGCTACTATCTACCTTGCTTTACAGGAATCACTCCAGCGCCATGTGGCATTAAAAGTATTAAGTCCTAAATTAGATACGAGTATTCTAGAGCACTTTTTAGATGAAAGCCGTATTATTGCTTCATTGAAACACCCCAATATTATCCCCGTTTTTGATGTGGGACGTGTAGGTATGCATTTCTACCATGCAATGGAATACATTGAGGGTGGTGATTTAGAATTAAAAATTACTCAGGGAATTGATCATAATACAGCCCTAGAAATTATTATTGAGCTTTCTGATGCCTTACACTTGGTTCATAGCAAAGGCATCATCCATGGAGATATTAAGCCAGCTAATATTGTTTTTCGCAGTGATGGCAGTCCTGTGCTTACTGATTTTGGTATATCAAAAAGAACAACCACATTAACAGAAGTCGATCAAGAAGAAAATATTTTTGCCAGCCCCAGTTATGCCAGCCCTGAACTTATGTTAGGTGAACAATTTGACAAAACTGTCGATATTTACAGTTTAGGCATTGTGCTTTATGAAATGCTCATAGGTGAAAAGCCATTTCAGGGTAAAACGCAAGCTGAAATGGTTACTAGCCATATACAAGATACCATACCAAGCCTACCCAAAGAAATGCAAGCTCTGCAACCATTGATAAATGGCATGCTGGCAAAAAATAAAAATGACAGAATTTCTGATGCCTCAGTGATTTCAACATTTATAAAAAAATATTTACGCGATCATCCAAGTGCAAAACAAAATGCTATTATTCAAGATGAATCAATGGAAGGTGAGGTATCCTTAGAATACATATCAGATAAAACACACAAAACCAATATTACTTCTCCAAGAATATTATTGCCACTACTACTTATATTATTAAGTGCAAATATTGCTTTTGCCCTTTGGTATTTTTTATTTTAGGCTATTTTTACTAACTTCTAACTTGTTAATGATGAAAGCGATTAAAGGCTATAAAATTGAAAAACTTCTCACCAAAGGAGGCATGGCTTCCATCTATTTGGCTGAGCAAGTTTCCTTAAAACGTCAGGTCATTCTTAAATTATTAAACCCTGAACTTGATAAGAGTATAAAAAAACAATTTATTGAAGAGGGGCGTATCATCGCCTCTTTGAAACATCCTAATATTATTACTGTATTTGATGTAGTTAGTAATGAACAATATAATTTTTTATCCATGGAATATTTGCCTGCAGGTGATCTCAAGCGTCGCTTATCAAAAAAACTAGACCTTTATTTTGCTTTGCAGGTTATCAGTAAGATTGCCGATGCCCTACACTGTATTCATAAACAAGGGATTATCCATGGTGATATTAAACCTGAAAACATTCTTTTTCGTAGCAATGACTGCCCACTCTTAACTGACTTTGGTATTTCACATAAGGCAGAGCCTAAACAAGAAATGGAACTAAGCGGTCAGTCCTTATACGCCAGTCCATCCTATGCCTCACCTGAACTTGTTCAAGGTAAGCCCTTTGACTATCGAACTGACCTCTATAGCCTTGGTATTATGATGTATGAGCTTATTGTTGGAAAAAAACCGTTTGTTGGTGATTCTGACCTAGAAATTATTGCTAATAGTATTCAACAATCAATTCCTAAATTGCCTGCACAACTGAGTGAGTTGCAACCCTTACTAGAGAGTCTTTTAGCAAAAACACCCGATGAACGCTTATCTGATGCTAAATTAGTTACTCGCTTTATTGATCAATACTTAAAGGAACAATCACATCTAAAAGAAGTATCACATGAAACCAAGCTAATTGATACGGATGTAGTGGTAGAATATATTGCTAAGAAGAATAGTAGCTATCCGCTTTTTAATAAAATATTTCTATTTATTAGCTTGCTGACTATTTTATTTGTCGTACTTTTTAATTTCAATCAGGCTTTTATTTCTTTATTTAAAACAAAGACAGATCCTATTATAAAAACCGCTTTAAATAAAAAAAATACAACCAGTGAATTGAAACAACGGCATCAAAAAATAATAAACCCGCAAGTATTGACTAGCAACTTTGAAGTATCTGATAATGAGACTTTGCTTAAGGCATTCTCTAAAAATAATGATAATGCTAAGCAGCAAGAGAAAGCTCGTGAAGAGCAACGCCTTAAAAAGCAACAAATTGCCGATTTATTATTAAAAGGAAATGCTTCACTTAAACAAATGAAACTAACCATACCTAAAAAAGAGAGTGCTCTTTTCTTTTTTAATAAGGTTTTACTGTTAGATGCTAGTAATAGTAAAGCGCAACAGGGAATTGATAAAATTGTCTCTCAATATGAACAATTAGCCAGAGCTGAAATGGGAAAATACCATTATAAAAAATCACAGTACTATATTAACAAAGGCTTAAGTATTGAGCCTAGAAATAAGGATTTACTTGCTCTAAAAAATAAAGCGAATTTAAAAAGTGAGCCTAGGCGGGTCGTTAATAAAATTAAAAACTTTTTTATTAATCTATAAGCCATAAAAGTATAAATTTTATAAGTATTATTCATTTTAGGTATAAATATTTTGTTATAAGCGCTATCATATACAACATTTCATGAATTATCTTTAAGGAGTTCAAATGAGACTGGTTTTAAGGTTTGATGGTCAGGATGTACAAGAGTTTGTTCTTGATAAAGAAATTATTAATATTGGCCGAACAGCAAAAAATGACATAGTGATTGATAACTTAGCCGTTAGCAGTCTCCATGCCTGCGTTCACAATTCTAATGATGATTTTATACTAGAGGATATGGGTAGTACCAATGGTACCTTTGTAAATGACAATAAAGTTGATCGTCACACATTAAAAAATAGTGACATTATTACTGTGGGCAAGCATCAATTGGTGTTCTTTAGTGAATCATCTACTACTAGCGCTGATGCTGAAATTGAGCCTGATGACAGTGAAGCAACGGTCATGATGTCAGCAGATTTTCAACAACAATTACAGAATGAATTGTCTAAGAGTAAAACAGTTACTCAGACCCTACAAAAAAGACAAGAGAAAAAAAGTTTTTGGGGTAAAATTAAAGCAATGCTTGGTTTGGGGTAAATTGTACTGATATGCAGTTAGTTCCGGCCTTATCTGAAATTTTGATATGGGGCAAAGCCCCATATCATTTCGTTCTCAGTCTTGAAATTATCACCGATTATTGTTTCAAGTCATCCAAGTAGTTCTTCAGACCAATCTAAAAATACCATATTTTTTAATTTATAGATTGCAAAATATCACTGAGTTTTTTATCCTTACCAATAGCATGGTAATATGTTTTTCGAATGTGAGGTTACCCAGTGTGAATAAAATAATATTTTTTAATTTTAAATTATGCAGGGTAATTAACTGCATTATCAGTATGCTACTTCTATGTAGGTCCCTGAATATCAATGCGCAACCAATAAGGTTACAAGCACCTTCAGATAAAGGTGTTAAACTGGAAGAAAAAGATCGGATGGCTCGTAAACAGTTGGCTGTTATGCTGAGTAAAGCACTAAACAACTCTGATGTTCAAGATAAAATTACCCAGTTTGGCCAAGAACATACTATTTTATGTAATGTTTGTCATGGAGACGATGGTAATGCCAAACGCTCTGGTGTGCCAAACCTTGCGGGTCAGAATCCTGTCTACTTGCTTGATCAGATTCAGCGTTTTAGTGATGGTCGACGTTATGATCGAACAATGGCATCTCTGGCCTCAACGTTTAATGAGCAAGAGAAGGTTATGTTGGCCTTGTATTATTCAAAGATGGAAGTTAGGCCAAGCAAAATTCAAGATCTTGAGCAATGGAATGCTGGCAAGAAAATATATGATGTCACCTGTGCACAGTGTCATGGTAAAAATGGGCATGGAGAAAAGGGGTATGCACGACTTGCAAGTCAGAAAGCGGACTATGTTCTTAAAATGTTAAAGGAGTATCGATCCTACACAGGTCGGCGGGCAAATCCTTGGATGTCAGCAGTGGCTTCTTCTCTCAATAAAGAGGAAATTGCTGCAGTTGCGGCGTATGTATCTACATTGGAATAAGCAGAGCTTTTGCATAAAAGCTCTGCTAAGTATTAAGATTACTTAATGCTTTCGTAATAATCCATTAGAATTTGAGCAACTTCTGGGCGTGAAAATTCTTTTGGTGGTGCGATACCATTGCCTAACATTTCACGTACTTTAGTGCCAGAAAGTAACACAAAGTCATCTTTGGTATGATCAGGTGCTTCACACATCATAACAACCTTATCTAACTTTTTAGAATAAGCCGTGTGATCAGCCTTGAATATTTCAATATCTAATGCTCCTTCAGGCACATCGTTATCAAATATTGTTTGTGCATCAAAGGCACCATAATGATCACCAACACCAGCATGGTCACGACCAATAATAAAATGAGTTGCGCCCATATTTTGACGGAAAACAGCATGCAAAACACCTTCACGAGGGCCGGCATAGAGCATATCAAAACCATAACCGGTAACCATTGCACTGTTTTTAGGGAAATATAATTCAACCATTTTACGAATAGCCGCATCGCGTACTGGAGCAGGGATATCACCTGGCTTTAGCTTGCCTAATAACATATGGATCACCAAACCATCACAGCCTAAACGATCCATTGCCATATGACAAAGCTCTTCGTGTGCTAAGTGCATTGGGTTACGTGTTTGGAATGCCACAATTTTATTCCAGCCACGTTCAGCAATTTCATTGCGAATTTCAACAGCAGTACGGAAAGTATCTGGGAATTCAGTTTGAAAATAAGAAAAGTTTAAGACTTTAATCGGACCGGACAAACAAACTTTACCTTGAGCAACAAATGCATCAACACCTGGATGTGCTTCATCTGGGCTTGGGCTATAGACTTTTTCGGAAATTAAAGCAATATCTTCATCACTGAATTGTTCAACAGCTTCAACATCCATAACAGCAAGAATAGGGTTGCCATCAACGTTTGGATCTTTAAGAGCAATGCGGTCACCGGCTTTAATATCACCAGCATCTTGAAGTAAATTTAGTACCGGTGTTGGCCAGAAAAGACCAGAAGTGGTTTTCATATCAGTTGCAACTGATAATGCATCTGCTTTGTTCATGTAACCTGTTAAAGGGTTAAAGTAACCTGCACCTAACATAACAGCATTGGCAGCAGAAGCAGAACTAACTAAAATAGAAGCCAAGCCTTCAGCTTCTTTTTGCAGTGCTTCATTTTCAGCAGAATCATAAACGAAAAGCGGGTTGAGTTCATCGGACCCATGAGGTTTAATCATGTAATTTCTCCAAATATTGACATAATGCATCGGCTTATCCAATGCGACCAAAAGCATTTAAACCGCGTAAGATTAGCGTATTTTTTTATTAATATAATTGATATTTATCAAAACAAATAAAAAGAATTATCGGCCTTAATTTTACACGAGTAAAACTGAAGCTCGATTTTACCAGAAAATTACTTCAACTTGGGAATTAATACTTAATTAATGCTACGCTAAGTACAGAGCTTTGATTGCACAAAATTATGGAATAATTTATATCATGCTATATAATAAGGTTTATAGTTTATACCAACTTCTCTAGCCACAAACAGTCAGATTATTAAAAATGAAATTTTATAACCGTATTCGCTTTAAAATCGCCTTGGGA
This sequence comes from Gammaproteobacteria bacterium, assembly GCA_015488755.1. GTDB lineage: Bacteria > Pseudomonadota > Gammaproteobacteria > GRL18 > GRL18 > GRL18. Next base: position 42,262 of record WFNB01000064.1, read on the forward strand.
TTTCTTATTGTTACGTTAATTCCTGCCACTATTATTGGTTTTTATGCTAATTATGTGTCAACAAACACTTTATTAGCACAAGAATACAATAATCAAAAAGAGTTGGTTAGAACACTGAATAACTCAATCGAATCCTTTTTAGGATCCGCTGAAGATGATGTGCTTTTTTTAAGTTTATCGACACCAATGCAAACCTATCTAGCACAAAGCACTTCTTCTAATAATAAAAAGCAACTGAAAAAAGATATAGCAAAGGAATTTTATGCCTTTGCTAGACAGCGAAAAATATACTATCAAATTCGTTACTTAGATGAAAATGGTCAAGAAATTGTGCGTATTGATTCTAATAAACGCAATAGTCATATTGTTCGAGAGAAAAAACTACAAAACAAAGGAGATAGAGGATATTTTAAAAATTCTGTCGGTTTAGCTGTCGGTGACATGTTTGTTTCAAAGCTGGATCTTAATAGAGAACATGGAAAAGTAGAAGTGCCTCATAAGCCTGTTATTCGTTATGCAACTCCGGTTCAGTATACGAGTGGTCCACATAAAGGGGATAGTGCAGGTATTATCATTACCAATGTCGCAGCCTCTGTTTTCTTAGATAAAATTGCCGATACTGCTCTTGTTGATAATAATGGCTTTTATATGGCTGGGGTTAATAAAGACAAATTGTGGGGTAGTAAACAGGATCTTGGTAGCAATGAAAATTTTAAAACTGATCATGCCAATATTAAGGATCAAATTTTTGGCTTAAAATCAGGGCAAATTGATGATGGTGAGTATGCGTATATTTTTTCTCAAGTTAAGATCCCAGGCGCTACCTATGAATGGTATCTCATTGCCAAAAAGTCGATGGATAAAATTTTAGCCAGTGTGAATGAATTTCAAATCACTTTTTTATCCATACTTGCTGCCAGTATTTTTATTGCCTTGCTTATTGCTTGGATTGTTGACTCAAGAATTACTCGTCCAATTGAAAATTTAACTGAAATGGCAAATAAAGTCAGCAAAGGACAGATTATGATTAAAATAGATGTCTCTGATAAAGGAGAAATTGGCGAATTGGCTCATGCCTTTGAACGGATGCGGGTCAGTATGGTTAAAGCCTTTGAACGTATGAAAAAACGTTCATAATAATTTCATTATGTATGTTACAGAGTTAATAATCTAAGAGTAGGGAGCAACAATGAGCAGGGAAAATCAAGAACTTTCTTACGATGAGTTGATGCAAGAATTAGCTCAATTATGTAGTACTGAAAGTACTGGTACCATGTTTATCGTCAGTGATGCTAAGCATTCAGCTCGAATTGGTATTCAAAATGGTGAAATTATATGTTTTGCCTATCGAATGCATAAGGGCTTTGATGCACTCTTAGAGTTATATGATATGAATACAGGGAAATATCATTTTTCTAACGGCATATTCAATCCTTATAGCAAGCTAGAACTACCAGAAACACCAGAATTATTGCAGCATTTTAAGCTTAAAACCTTTCCTCAGTCAGCGGTCACAGAAAGTGAAGCTAATTTATCTAGCACAATAAAAGTTGACAAGCCATTATTATCAGAAGCATTATCAGCAGTCCCACCTCCTGTAGCAAGCACTAAAACAAGTAAACCCGATTTTCCATCAAGCCAAGTAGTAACATTTATTGATAATATCGAAGCAGCTTTAACAAACTATTTGGGGCCTTTTGCCGATATTACTATCCATGATTATCTTGCCAGTCATAATAGGCCAGAAAATAGACTTGATTTTAAAAATATGATTAATTTTCTAACACTTGAAATTGATGAGGTTTCTGATCAAGAAGCATTTAAAAAACAATGCAGTGCCATATTAAGGTAGCCCAAGCATAAGAATATCAGAGACATTTGTGAGGTTTACCTAAAAATAATTCATTATGCGCTAACAAATAATAAGCTCACTCATTAGTAACATCATTTCCCCTTTCTAAAATCTATTCTTGTAATTACCTTAACGTGCTACCATATACACTATTTACAGGCTTAAAAATAAATAATTATCTATTGAGCTGACAATTAAACCCCAATCTGGAGTTCTGTCTGGAATGACAAACCTAATGAGCAATAAGCATACTGATAATAAGAATTCGACTACTCTTATAGAGCAACAAAATAATACCGACAAGCAATGTTTTTCTTCCTTTAAATGGCTTCAAAGTGAGCAAATAACATCACTTGATATTACTATTCACCAGTTTGAGCACATTAAAACAGGTGCTATGCACTATCACATTGCTGCCGATAATAATGAGAATGTTTTTCTCGTTGCCCTGCGCACTATTCCCACTGATTCAACAGGAGTTGCTCATATTCTTGAACATACGGCACTCTGTGGTAGTAAAAACTATCCCGTTAGGGATCCATTTTTTATGATGGTCAGACGCTCACTAAATACCTTTATGAATGCCTTTACTTCCAGTGATTGGACTGCCTATCCTTTTGCTAGCCAAAATAATAAAGATTTTAATAATCTCTTGGATGTTTATTTAGATGCCGTCTTTTTCTCTCGTTTAGATGAATTAGATTTCGCTCAGGAAGGACACCGCTTAGAATTTGAGCAGGTTGATGATGCCAATTCTGAGCTACAGTTTAAAGGTGTTGTCTTTAATGAGATGAAAGGGGCTATGTCATCCACTGTGAGTGCTTTATGGCAAACTGCCAGCAAATACCTATTTCCTACCCAAACGTATCATTTTAATAGTGGTGGAGAACCCAGCGACATTCCTGATCTAAGCTATCAGCAGTTAAAAGAATTTTATCAGATACACTATCATCCAAGTAATGCTGTTTTTATGACTTTTGGCAATATTCCTGCTTCTAGCCATCAAGAAAAGTTTGAACAACAAGTCTTATCAAAGTTTGATCGCCTTGATAAAACCATCACCGTTCATAATGAAAAGCGTTATTTTTCTCAAGTGACTATTGAAGAAAGTTATCCATTAGACCCAAATGATGATCACCATAATAAAACACACTTAGTCATGGGTTGGTTATTAGGGCAAAGTATTGATCTTGAAGAACAAATTGAAGCACAATTTTTGGCCAGTTTATTACTAGAAAATTCAGCATCACCTTTAATGCAGGCACTTGAAACAACTGACTTAGGTAATGCACCATCACCCTTATGTGGCTTGGAAGATTCAAATAAAGAAATGAGTTTTCTCTGTGGTTTAGAAGGAGCAAGTGCTGATAATGCACAGGCTTTTGAAGCATTAGTTATAGAAGTGCTCGAAAAAGTTGCTAAAGAGGGCATTAATGAAGAACAAATTGATGCAGTTTTACACCAATTAGAGCTTAGTCAACGTGAGATAGGTGGCGATCATTATCCGTTTGGTTTGCAGTTAATATTATCAGGCTTATCAACTGCAATTCATCGTGGTGATGTCCTCAAACATATGAATATTGATGCCGCACTATTATCACTGCGTGAAAAAGCAAAAAATCCGGATTATGTAAAAAATCTAGTGGTAGAGCAACTACTCAACAATCCACATAGGATAAGATTAACCTTTAAACCTGATGGCCAATTAGAGCAACGTCGTAATGATGCAGAGAAAGCACGCTTAGCTAAAATTAAAGAAAGTCTAAATGATAAAGAAAAACAAAAAATAATTAGTTTATCTGCCGATTTAGCTCAAAGGCAAAATCAAATTGAAGAAAATGTTGAAGATATTTTACCTAAGGTAACTGTTGCTGATGTCCCAGAAAATATTCACATACCATTAGGTCAAGAAAACAGCTACTCAACTATCAAGGTTTCATTTTTTGATCAAGGTACTAATGGTTTAGTTTATCAGCAATTATTACTTAATATGCCTGATTTTACAGAGGAAGAAAGACAGCATCTACCTATTTTCAACTACTGCTTTGGTGAACTAGGTTGTGGTGAAATGGATTATTTACAAATGCAGATTTATCAGGCAAAGGTATCCGGTGGCATACATTCAGGTGGTAGTATGCGTGGTCATATTGATGATGAACAAAAAGTCCAAGGCTTTTATAGCATATCAGGTAAAGCATTACTCAATAACCATAAAAAAATGACTGAGTTACTCAAGCACACCTTTCAGAGCATCCGTTTTGATGAACTTGATCGCATTAAAGAACTGGTTTCTCAAATTAGAATACGTAAAGAAAATAGTATTACTGGAAATGGTCATTCTCTGGCAATGCAGGCTGCTGCAAGTGGCATGAGCCCAGTGGCACTGCTTAATCATAAAAACTCAGGGCTAGCCAGCATTACTTTTATCAAAGAGCTTGATCATCAGCTCGATAAAGATAATGACCATAGTGCAATCAATAAACTCACTGCTATTCTAAAAGCTATTCATGCTAAATTGCTTAGAGCACCAGCACAGTTTCTATTGGTGTGTGAAAAACAGGCTTATCAATCCTGCTGTGATGACATTCTAGATGCTTGGAACGGTGCTCAATTAAAGCCTGTTACAGCCAATTCATTATTAAACTTACCCACTATCCGAATACAGGTGAAACAGGCTTGGTTAACCAATACTCAGGTTAATTTCTGTTCTAAAGCATATGCCACTGTACCTATTGGTCATCCTGATGCTGCAGCACTCACCGTACTGGGTGGGTTTTTACGCAATGGTTTTTTGCACCGAAGCATCCGAGAGCAGGGTGGGGCCTATGGCGGTGGTGCTAATCAGGATTCAGCTAACGCTTGTTTTAAATTTTTCTCTTACCGAGATCCTCGTCTGAGCGATACCTTGGCTGATTTTGATCAGTCTTTACAATGGCTATTAGAGACAAAGCATAACTACCAGGCATTAGAGGAGGCAATACTCGGCGTTATCAGTAGCATTGATAAGCCCAGTTCACCAGCAGGTGATGCCAAACAAACCTTTCAGAATAATTTATTTGGTCGCAATGCCCAACAACGGCAAAAATTCAGACAAGAAATACTTATGGTGTCTATTTTAGATCTACAAAGAGTTGCTCAAGAGTATCTTGTTAATAAAGAGGCCAGTATTGCCATAGTAACTAACAATGAACACCAAGATGAGTGTCTTAAAATGGGCTTAGAAATTATTACACTGGTCTAATATAGACCCATTCTACTTGAAATGGACTGAATACTGAAAAGACCTTTAGAATAAATTAACGCTAAAACCAATGACAAACACATTTAAAGAATCTTTTTATTTTTTTCAAAAAAACAGTTTAAAACTATTGCTTTATACCTTTTCTATCGGTTTATTGATTATATTTTTAGCTGCTTTAATTGTACCTGTATTTTTTTCAGATATGGGTGCACAAGAAATTAATACGGAAACAGTTAAACCTTTTGCTCAATTATTGGATCTATTTGTTAAGCCCATCTATACAGGAGGGCTGGTGACATTGATCTATGCTTTGGCAATGGGAAATAAAGCCAGTATAGCCAATAGTCTTTTTTCAGGTATTGTACGTTGGCCCTATATGCTTGTTGCTAATATTTTAACATCAATACTTGTTTTTGCTGGCCTAATGGCTTTTTTTCTACCTGGTATCTGGATTTTTAGCCGTTTATTCTTAGTTCCGTATCTGATTATACTAAAAAAACAAACACCCTTTAGCGCCTTAATACAAAGCTATCAATATACGAAAGGCTATTCTTTAGTTATATTAACCGACATGTCTTTTCTGATAATTTTCTTTATTGTAACGGCACTTAGCCTTGATGTGTTACAACTAACACATCCTATTTTACTCCTGATCCTGCTATTACTTTTTCAAACAATGGCCTATGTTATTTATTATCGTCATTATGAAATTCTAGAAAAAAAGTTTCATAGTCGTACAGATATAACTCCTCCTGTATAAACAAAGCAAACATTAGAGATAGTCTGTAGAAAAAAACTATCAAAAATACGCTATATTTAATAGAATGATTATTCATATTCTGTGCTTCATATAATGACCCAATAT
>WFNB01000065.1 GCA_015488755.1 Gammaproteobacteria bacterium
GATTGATAGCATGATTTTGGACAAACAAGTAAAAATGAATTATCTGCTTAGTAGAGTGACACTCTATATACAGCCTATTGAAATAGATAATAAAATTGATATGGATATCAATGCGCTTAATCAGACGATTTATAATAGAATTGTTCGTTCAGGAAAATTTATTATTGTAAATTCTATTGAGCAAAGCAACTATCAATTATTAGCTAATATTACTTTATTAAATATAAAACAAAATTGTTCAAATCTTTATGAAACACTGTCTTTAAAATTAAAAAATACCGATACAAATAACATACTTTGGAGTGATCAAAAGGTATTTTCCTTGTGAGTTAAAATGGCAAAATTACCAGAAAAAACAAAACAAATAGCACAAGTGCATGCACAACTCATTAATAGTGTGGTTATGGCATGCCATAACAAAGTAATACAGCCTCAATTAGAACCTGTGCTAACATCATCAGCAGAAAATGGCTGGGGAAATTTAGTCTTACGTATTAGAAAGATCTTGGCCGGTTCTCGAAATTCAAAATTATTAATTGGTTTAGATGAAGAAGATGCAGCCATTATTTTGGCAATTTTGGTCGGTCTTCAAGATGCAACACAATTACCTAAACTGAGCGATCCCAATGATGCAAAATTTGCCGCACCGGGCTTAGCAAGGATGATCCTTGCAGCAGAAAAAGGAGATATTTCAGCTTTGACTGCCTTAAGTGAAATGGCTGAGCAAATGGTTGCCACAAGTGGTAATATGAAATTTTTAGGTGCTGTTTTACAACCTATAATTAATGGTGAGCGAGATATTAATAAGTTAAGCAAATATATGGATGAACAAGGTAAAAACCTTGTGGAAAACCTACTTGAAGAACTCGAAAAAATTAGGAATTAATAGTAAAAATGACAATTGAAACTTTTCTAAAAGAACGTAGTGGTTCAAAATGTGAACTTTGTGGAAATACCGAAAATTTGGCAAGTTATGAGGTCACAGGTTCCCCTTCTAATAAGGGTGAAACAAGCATTGCAGTGTGTCAGGTTTGTTTGGATCAAATTAATGATGCAGATAGTATGGATGTCAATCATTGGCGATGCCTTAATGATAGTATGTGGAGCCAAGTGCCTGCAGTTCAGATAGTGGCATGGCGTATGTTAACTCGTTTGCGTGCACAAGGCTGGCCACAGGATTTATTAGATATGCTTTATCTTGATGATGATATGTTGGCTTGGGCAAAAGCTGGGGAAGATGATAATAAATTAGATGAAATTAAGCATGTAGACAGTAATGGTGTTGTTTTAGAAGCAGGCGACACAGTTGTTATTATTAAAGATCTCAATGTCAAGGGAACCAGTTTTACGGCTAAACGTGGTACTTCTGTACGAGGTATATCATTGGTTGCTGATAATCCAGAACATATTGAAGGCCGAGTAAATGGCCAACAAATTGTTATCTTAACTAAGTTTGTAAAAAGTGCCAAGAAAGCTATCTAGTAGCTTAGATGCAATAGTTCAAAATTAAGCTTAATTATTACATTGTTTTACTTTCATTATAAATAGCTTTTTGAGTAATTTCTTTATATAAAGAAACAGCTTTCATAAAAATTAACTGAGCCTCTTCATCGGAATTTTTTACATAATGCTCATTATGTTGAGTGTCTTTTAAGACTTCTTCAAGAAACTCTAGATCGTATCGGCTAAGTTTATTGCCCTGATCCAGTTGTGCCTTAATATCAAATAAGCGAGGTAAGCGCTGTTTCTCAAAACGTTCAATAATAACTTCTAATATGGCATCATTTTTATTCATTTTTATATCCTTTGAGTGTCATTATACTTGAAGATGCAGTCTTCGTTATTTTAACTAAAAGCCTCAATTCCTGTAGTACTTATACATTCAATCGGCTCTTAGTCAAAATGCCTCGCTGAATTTCCAAGTATCACGGGTATAGAACATCCTTGTTCTTAAACTAAAAAATAGCTTATTAAGAGGTCTTTATTACACTATCACGGTCACAATAAATAGACTGTGCAAATTCCATATTTTCAGGAAAGGCTTGGGTAATAATCCAAATCTGAGGCATATCATTACTTAATTTAGGTAAAACGTTTAATGATCGTTCGGTACGTTCTTGGTCAAAAAAGGCAAAGGGTTCATCTAGAATAAGGAATTGTTGGTTTTGGACTTTGCGACTGACCATTTCTTGTGATAGAGCTAAACGTACCGCTAACATAATTTGTCTTTGTGTACCGCTGGATATTTCATCCAGATCCATAAAATCATGTTTCTCACTGGAAAATACTCGAACGCTTAAGTCATCATCAATTTGTAAATGCTCATAGCGGCCATCGGTAAATAATGGTAATGTCTTACCAACATGTTCACGCAGAATATGATTAAAGCGTTTTGATAAGTGCCGTGTTGCACCTGAAAGCAGTTCTTGTGCGGTTTCTCTAACTTGATTACGAGCCTGTTTCTCGTTGATTTGTGCAGAGATGTTGCTTATTTTCTCTGCTAATTCTTGTGCTTGTTTCACTCGATTACGTTCAGTGTTTAGTGCTTCTGATACTTGCTCAACCTCTTGGGTATAGTGTTCATGCTGTTGGCTAAAATGGCTTAAGTGAGCAACGGTTACTTCACTGAGTTGCTGTTCGCTGGCTTTACTTTTGGCAATTAAGTCAATTTCTTCTGGATGATTGGTATTATCAAGTGTTTGCATTTTTTCTGCCAGAATACTGCCTGCTTGGTGTAAGCGTTTAATATTGCCATTATGGCTAATGCGAGTAGCCCAATAAATGAGAAATAAAAATGTGACTCCCCCTCCGATATAGAGTAAATAGTGATAATGTTGTGGTGTAATTTGTGGTAAATTATTTTGTAGTAATTGAGATAATTGTTCATGTATCGCAACATCAGGCATTTTTACCAAAATCCACCAAAGAGCAAAAACCCCTGCCGCTAAGAGAAAATAGCTAAAACGCCAGAAAGAGGCTCGCCCTTTTTTCTTTATATAAGATTTCAGTTTTGGATTTGCTTCATTATAATCATCTAAGGCTGATTGATAATCACTTTGCGCTGTCTCTATTTCTGCTTTGCTTTGTACGGCACTATCATGTTGATCAGTGAGCTTTTGTAGTGTGTCGGGATTAAGTTCTAATTCATCTAATTCTTCCTGAAGTTGCACTTGACGTTTTTGTAGATCCGTAATTAGGTCATTATTTTTTTCAATGTCTTCATCAATACCATGATCACAATATTCCATGGTGGCAATTCCAGCCATGGTTTTAAGAGCATAGCTATGAGGATGAGGGGTAGTGATTTCTCTTTGGGCCAAATAAAATGACTCAATAAACTCGTCAAATTCAATGGATGTTAAATCAAAGAGTGCTTCATCCACTCGCTCAATACCACGAGCAATGGGGTTTTCTTTGTTATAGACTTGGTATAATTTAGCCGAATGATTACCATCACAATCTAACATACGAGTAATGGCATAGCGCTCATCGTTATTATTAGCGGTTTTATTATGACTAAATTCAATAGTAACGTTACAGTCACTTTCTCCCCAATGGATAATTTTGTGCAAGTCATCATCATTGATGGAAAATGTGCGGCCAAATAAGGCAAAACAAATGGTTTCAGCAATGGTGCTTTTTCCAGATTCATTGAAACCGCTGATGGCAATAATGCCTTGCTGTGGGAGATCCTGTAAATCAAGTTGTTGGTATTTAAGAACATTGTTTGCACGAATGCTATGAATAATCATACCCAGCCCTCATCTTCAAGTATTTGTAATTTACGCAGTGCTAATTCTTTGGCTTCTTCATAGAGTGCTTCATCAAAGGTTTCACCAGAATTCATACGACGTTCTTTTTCTTCATGGCAAAAATAAGTAAATTCCTCAATGGTGCTTTGACGCTCTGCCACGTTCAGAGGTTTAGGGCTCACACTCTCAGACATAACAATCTCCTTTGGATATCATGCAATATTTACTCAAATATATGTAAAACAGTTAAGATACACTATTATCTATATAAGTTACAATTAATATTGTAAAAATGATAGTTAGTTTACCGCCTATAAATTATTATTTTAATGGATTTTTTTATTTACTCTTGTGTATCATTATTGAGTTTCAAAATTCATTTTATAGTGTTCACTGGCAATTTTTTGTTTATTTTTTACTTTCATAGAACAATAGTCATAATTGGCAATTAAGATGTGAACAATATGTTTATCTAATAATCCTTCAGAAGATTGTTTTTCCAATAAAGCGATAACCTGTGTTTTTTCCATACCTCGTCTATAAGGTCTGTCTTCAATAATTGCGGTAAAAATATCAGCAACTGCCATTAAACGTGCCCCTTCACTTAATTTATCTGCATGCAGGCCAAAGGGATATCCAGAGCCGTTTAAACGTTCATGATGAAAGGATGCCCATTCTACAATATCACCCAGTCCTGTAACTTCATATAGAGCCATATAGGTTTGGTAAGAATGTTGTTTAATAAGGCGATATTCTTGATCGCTCAAGTGACCTTCCTTTTCTAAAATGTGCTCAGGTATGACTAATTTACCGATATCATGTATGTTACCTGCATTTCTCATAGCGATTGCTGTTTCATCAGAATGATTTAATAAGTCAGATAAAACAACTGCTGCTTCAGCAACACCAGCAGAGTGCGTTGAGGTAAATGGTGATTTAAAGTCGATAATTTTTCTAATACACTCGGTGACAGGAAGCAGTTCTTTAAGTGTTAAATTGACCCCCTGATATGGACTGTTTGTTTTGAGAATATCAGGTAATTTTACTGATAATAAATCCAGCCAAAAACTTTCATTTTTGGACGCGTTAAGAAAATATTGCACCACGTTAGGTGAAAAATGTTCACCACTTAAATTTTGAATAATGGTTTTAAGATAGTCATCTTGATCTAAGATGTATTTGTTTTTATCAATTAAGCGATCAACCATATCAGCCAAATAAAGTATTTGAGCGGGTAGGCAATAATTATTTTTCTCTGGTTCTTGATAACTATCCCATCGTTTATGATGGTATTTAACATAGAATGAGGCCTCTTGCATCCATGGTATTTGTGCTAATATTCTTTGTCCTAGAAGGGTATGCCTTTGTGTGTTTGACTCTTCACCCTTAGTAATTTTAACTTTTTCTTCTAAAGACAAAGCACCAATGTCATGCAGTAAAGCAGCAACAAATAAGCTTTCGAGTTGACTTTTTTCTAGTTTGGCTTCAAGGGCAATTTTCCATGCAATATAGGTCACTCGTTGTTGGTGCATTGCTAAATGAGAGTCCGCCATATCAAGGATATTGGATAAGGCAAAAATAATTTCTTTGGTGTTGATTGTATTTTTCATTCTATAAGTAATAATTGCTAAGCGTGCTTTATGATACCTTCTTATGGCATGATTATCTATGATGAGTGTTAGGCTTAACAATAAGGGAAAAATAAAACAACTTTTCTATTATTTTTTTACGTCATTAAGAGTTAATGTGTGGGAGAGAAAATAAGCCGGTTGTTCATATGGATGCTCATGTAATAATGTTTCTAGAATATCTTGTATAAGGTAGTCTTCACAAACCATTTCTACTTTATATTCAGAGAGTATTGTTAATTTATTTTTTTTACCATATGCAGGTTTACTGCCCTCTTGTGGTCGAAATTGCCCCTTACCTACTATTTCCCAGCAACAGTGATCATAAGATCCTATTTTACCTGCACCGCAATTAAACAAAGCTTGCTTAACTCTTTGATGCTCATTAGTAGGAATATAATAAGATAGAAAATACATGGATTAATTATTTTTATTAAGTAGAAGATTGCCAATAGGGTCAACTGTGCATAACCAATTGGAAGCCAGCCACGTTGTCGATGCTTGCTCAATAATCAAAGCTGGGCCACTAATGCGATGTTGATAGAGTAAATCTGCTCGTTGGTAAACGGGTACGGGATCATGGATACCATACACTATTTCGTAGCGTAGTATTTTAGCTTTGTCTATTGCATGAGGCAATTTTGGTAACTTAATTTTTGTTTCTGATGAGCTTATCTGAACTCTAATATTGACCAACTCAATGGCTTGATTATGTTGATGACCATAGCGCTTCTTATGCAAGAGGTGAAAAGCTTTTATGGTATTATCTAATTGTGTCCAAGGAATATTTAAGGTGTAGGACTGACCCGCATAACGTAAATCAACGGAGTATAAACAGACAATATCTTTTTTATCAATACCATCTTGATATAAGGCTGTTGTTCCTTGATGGCTTAATTGTGCAAACTGTTGTTGCAATTGTTCTTCATGAATATCTTTGAGTAAGGTATTAATGGTTTTTGATAAATTTCTACTATGAGGCGCTACAACCATGCCAAAAGCAGATAAGACACCTGCATGTATAGGGACTAAAATAGCAGACATCTGTAAGTTTTCGGCCAAAGCACACACATGTAATGCCCCTGCACCACCAAAAGGAACCAATAATAACGTCTTAGGATCAATTCCTTTTTGCACAGACATAATGCGTAACGCACGAGTCATATGTTCATTTGCTATTTGAATAATACCCAATGCGGTTTCTTCAATTGTGCTGTGTGTGCCCTGATTATCAACAGATAATTGCTTGGCTAAATAAGCAATGGCCTGTTGAGAAGCCTCTTTATTCAATGTCAAAGAGCCACCCAGTAATGCGTATTGTGACAGTCTACCCAGCACTAAGTTAGCATCGGTAACAGTGGCTTGAGAACCTCCTTGTGTATAACAGGCAGGGCCTGGGTTTGCACCTGCTGATTGGGGGCCTACCTGTAATATCCCGCCTTTATCAATATGGGCAATAGAGCCTCCACCTGCACCAATGGTATGCATATCAACCATTGAAACCGCCACGGGGTAATCACCAATATGACCTTCATTGGTTAATTGTAACTCCCCTTCAATTAAGGCAACATCAGTCGATGTTCCCCCCATATCAAAGGTCAGTACACGGGTGTGCTGGGCACTGATATATTTGGCTCCTGCCAGTCCACCTGCGGGGCCAGATAGTAGCATGCGTACTGCCTGATCAGCGGCTTCTTGGGCAGCAATCGTCCCCCCAGAACTTTGCATAATTGATAACGGTGCTGGCTGTACAGCTTGGGCAAGACGTTGTAAATAGCCTTTGACTAATGGTCCAACCCAAGCATTGAGCCAGGTTGTAATACCACGCTCATATTCTTTATATTCAGGTAATATTTCTGAAGAGCAGGAGATAAATAATTCTGGAAAGTGTTTTTGTAAGTGTTTTTTTATACGGATTTCATCATCATTATTTAAAAAAGAAAACAATAAATTAATGGCAACTGATTTGGGTTGATGTTGTGTAATAAAGTCACTCAATTGTTGCAAATCATTATTATTTAGAGTGCTTAATACTTGGGCTTTGGCATCAACACGGCTCTTGACTTCATAACATAATTCAGATGGTACAGGCGGTGGATCAGGTCTCGGGCTAAGATCATAAAGAGACTTTCGTGCCTGACGGCCAATGGTCAAAATATCGGCCAGTCCGGTATTGCTAATATAAACGGTTTTTACCCCTTTTTTTTCCAATACGGCGTTGGTCGCAACCGTAGAACCATGCACAATGGTGAGCTCGGCTAATTGTGGCATCAGACCAAGTGCTTCAATACCTTCTAAAATGGCTTGCTCTGGGGCATGAGGTGTTGATAAGACTTTATGAATGCGTAAGTGTTGTTTTTGATAGAGGACAAAATCGGTAAATGTCCCTCCCGTATCAACACCTAAAATCGTTGCAGAGGATAAATTGTTTGTAGTCATTATGGTTTATTATAGATGTATTTAGGATTATGCACAGCAGTTCATAATAGCAAGCTTGCAAAGAGGTGTATACTAGCATACAGAAATGATAACATTCAGCTTTAACTCTTGTTGCCCTTCCCCTTCTTTAAAATGAAAAGTTTAGAATAAAAAGTCTAGGGTAAGAGGCTTGGTATTTAGGTATTTTTTTATTTCACTATTTTTACGGTCACCAGATAATTTAATTATGGATAAGGAATTACTTATTGAAGTCAAACACCTTTCACGCCACTATCATGGTGGTCGAGGTGGTGACTCAATTGCCGTTAATGATATTAGCTTTAGCCTCAAACGAGGTGAAGTACTGGGTTTTTTAGGTCCCAATGGTGCTGGTAAGTCGACCACCATGAAAATGCTCAGTGGCAATCTTGCCCCAACTCACGGCAGTATTAAAATTGCTGGCATAGACCTAATGGATCAACCGATTGCAGCTAAAGCTAAAATTGGGTATTTGCCCGATACCCCGCCATTGTATAAAGACCTCAGTGTTGATGAATATCTAACCTATTGTGCCCAACTAAACCAGATTGATAAAGCAAAGATAGCGGATGCACTTGCTGTGGCAAAGGAGCGTTGTGGCCTAAGCGATCATGGTCAACGAATAATTAATCATCTATCTAAGGGCTATCAACAACGTGTGGGGATTGCTCAGGCCATTATTCATGCACCAGATATTGTGATTTTAGATGAGCCAACTGTTGGGTTAGACCCAATTCAAATGGTTGAAATTCGAAAGTTAATTAAAGAATTGGGGCAATTACATAGTGTTCTAATTTCCAGTCATATCTTGCCTGAAATTCAAGCCATTTGTGATAATGTTCAAATTATCAAACAAGGCCAACTGGTTTTTCATTCTTCCATTGCCCAACTGAATCAGCATATCCACAGTCATACCCTATGCCTCTCCTGTGGTCATTCTATTGATACTGAAAAACTATTAGCACTCAATGGTGTCAATGCGATTAGAGAAAATACATCACAGATGAGTTTAATAAATGGCTCTAGTGAACCCCCAACTAACCCCGTCAATAAACAATGGCGTGTTGATTGTACTTTAGCGGATGATAGCAATAATGCACACCAAGAAATGACGGATATTGCCCAAGAGGTGATTGCTTTAGCTGTTCAGGAGAAATGGGGTCTCTATGAAATTTATAGTGAAAAAAAATCTCTAGAGGACATTTTTATGTCACTCACTCGCGATACTAAGGTGTCTACTCATAATACAGATAATGAAAAAACGGGGCTTGGCCATGATTAAAATTATTGCTTGGCGTGAATTAAAAAACCTGTTTTTATCCCCTTTAGCATGGGCGATTCTTGTGGTAACACAAATTATTTTATGCTACCAATTTTTAAGTCAGCTAGAAACGTACATGCAGATGCAGGCCAAACTCTCTGTATTAGAACACTCACCGGGTGTAACCGACTTGGTTGTAGCTCCCCTATTAGGTGGGGCGGCAATTGTCTTATTGATCATCGTACCATTACTGACCATGCGTCTGATCAGTGAAGAGCAAAAAAATCAAACACTGAGCCTACTCTTTAGCGCACCGATTTCCATGACTGAGATTATTTTAGGTAAATACTTAGGTGTGCTCTCTTTTTTAATGATCCTAATTGCCATGATTGCCTTGATGCCCCTCTCTCTTCTATTGGGTACGGCCATTGATTTAGGGCAGTTTTTCTCAGCACTATTAGGTTTGTCTTTAGTGGTGGCATCCTTTATTGCTGCTGGACTGTATATGTCGACCTTAACCAAACAGCCAGCCATTGCTGCAATCAGCAGTTTTGGCTTGTTATTATTATTATGGATGATTAATTGGGCAGGCAATAGTAGCGATGTGCAAGATGCCATTGATAAAACAACAGAGCATACCTTGTCATGGTTTTCCCTGCTGAATCATTTTGAACCCTTGCTTAAAGGGATTTTCTCCAGTACGGATATTATTTACTATATGCTCTTTATTAGTTTATTTTTAACTCTGGCCATACGCCGTTTAGAACGCCTTCGTCTACCCCATTGATTGAACAATAAAATGAATATTAGTCATCACTCAACACGTTACCGAAACTTTCATAATAAACTTTTTATCTTGTTGTTTTTGATTATTATTGGTTTGTTGGGGTTTTTAAGTACCCGCTATGTCTATCTGGCCGATTGGACAGTCAATAGTCAAAATTCCCTAAATGAAATAACGCTTAAATTATTGGATACTTTGGAGGGCCCTATTGATATTGTTTCCTACACAAATAACAGCCAACTAAAAGAACCGATTAAAGAATTGATTGCCCGTTATCAGCGTATTAAGCCAGATATTTCTCTACGCTTTGAAAATCCAATTGCCGACCCTGAAAAAATGCGCACCTTAAATATTCGCCTTGAAGGTGAAATGCGCATTAGCTATGAAGGTCGGCAAGAAAATCTGGCAAAATTATCAGAACAAGACTTAAGTAACACCTTATACCGGCTATTACGCTCACAAGAACGCACCGTTTTATTTGTCCAAGGTCATGGTGAGCGCAGTCCCACACGTCAGGCAAATTTTGATTTGAGTAACTTTTCCAGCCACTTAAAAAAACAGGGTTTTTTATTGGGCACTTTGAATCTGGCTAAAAGCACAGTCTTGCCGGACAATATTTCTATTTTGGTCATTGCGAGTCCCCGAACAGCATTTTTACCCGGTGAAGTCAGCCGACTGATTGCTTATGTAAACTCTGGAGGTAACCTATTATGGTTGGGTGATCCCTTGGACATAAAAAAAGCACAGCCTATGCATGGTTTATTGGCCTTATCTGAATTATTGGGTATTGAATTTTTAGATGGTGTTGTTGTTGATCCCACAACTGAGCAATATAGTATCAGTCGTCCTGATTATGCGATTGTGACCGACTATCCAGAACATCCAATCAATCAAGGTTTTGATTCAGTGACACTTTTTCCTCAGGCGACGGGTATTGAACGTTTACCCACCTTTTTAAATAAAGAAGCAACGCCCAAGGAAAAAGAGGCGACAGAATATGAAGGCAATGATGAAAATAATAGTATCAATACCCCCTTTGAAATTACTAATTTTTTGCTCACAGCAGAGAATAGTTGGCTTGAAAGCTCTCCCATAACGGACAATGTACACTATAGTGAACTACTGGACATTGGTGGTCCAATTAGTATTGGCATAACCATGCAACGTCAGACAAAACTAAAACGCAATAAAGTAAAAGAGCCGACGCCTAAACACACCAAGGAACAACGTATTGTTGTGTTAGGCGATGGTGATTTTTTATCCAATACCTTTTTAGGCAATGCCGGTAACCTTGATCTGGGCTTAAATATCTTTAACTGGCTGAGCCATGATGAACAATTTATTGCCATTCCAGGACGCATTACAAATGATATTATTCTTAATTTATCACCAACACAACTGTCATTTTTAGGGATGTTCTTTCTTTTGGTTATACCAGCATTATTGATCTTAAGTGGCACTCTTATTTGGTTTAGAAGGCGTAATCGCTAATGACTCGTGAAGCGAAAATAAATGTTATCTTATCGTTAGTTGTTATTAGCTTATCACTGCTTGCTTGGTGGCAACCTTTTTTGCCAACCAAGCAATGGTATTTTTTATCTGACATTAAGCGAGATAACATTACAAGCATTCGTATCGAGAGAAAGGATCTCGATACGATTGTGCTTAATAAAGAAAATAATAACTGGTTTTTAGAACAACCTTATACACTCGCTGCCAATCCCTTAAGAGTAGATACCTTAACCGCATTGGTTGAAAAACAAAGTTATTCACGTTTTGACTCAGCGGATAAAGATTTGTATCGTTATGAATTGGACAAACCGCTATTAACCATTAGCTTTAATCATAGTCGTTTTGTTTTTGGTGGTATTGACCCCGTTAAGCGGCATCGCTATGTGATGAATCTTGATGATAATACCCAATCTGGAAAAAATACCGTGCATTTAATTAATGGTGTTATTTACTATCAATTGCGATCAGCACTGAATACGTTTATCTCACCGAGTTTACTACCACCCTCTGCTCATATTAATACCATATCTTGGTTAGGTAAAACCTTAAAGAACAAAGATAATAAGTGGTTATTAACACCGGATGATCCTAAGGTAACATCTGATAGTATTGCGCAATTATTGCAATTTTGGCAACATGCACAGGCCAGTAAAATTGAAACCAATGTTGATTTTGCAATAGATAAAGCAAGTGCTCAGAGTAGAAGTTTGCTTATTAACATTACTTATCCTTATGGAGATAAGATCAAAACAGAGGATATTGAATACCTTATTATTCAGCAGGATAAACAACTAAAATTAGTGCGCTTGGACTATAAGCTTGCCTATTGGATAAGCCCACAAACACTAAAAAGCATCACGGAATTTTTACCTGTGCAAGAGACTATGGAGTAAAAAATAGCCACTTTAGTATCATTAAAATGTGAATGATTTAGTATTTTCAAGATGTTATACTTGATTTAGAGAAATAACATGACTATTATAACAAAGAATCAATTGGTTTTTTAAAAATTTTGCAGAAGGGATCTGGAAAAATGAAAACATTAATAATTACAAGTCTATTTGCCTTTTTAATGGTGGTAGCATCAACAAGTTTTGCAGAACAACGTCGCTATTCTGAGGATTTGGATGAGGGCGATGTGTTGGTTGATTTGGCAGTTGCACGGCCATTAGGCGTTGTTGGCAGCGCTCTGGGGCTTGCACTACATGGTATTGGTTTATTATTCAGTGTACCCGGAGAGAACTTTGGTGATGTCGGTGAAGTCTTAGTTGAAAAACCTTTGAACTATACCTTTAACAGACCTTTAGGCCGTTTTGAAGATGATCTTGAATAAAGTATAAAGTAGTTTGTGTTATCTGCTTTATATAACTCGTTAAGCCTACTATTCTAATTTATGCCTGAACTCCCTGAAGTTGAAACAACACTCCGGGGTATTTCTGCGCATGTCTTAAACTCCCCTATCCGTCAGGTTAGCATTAGGAATCCACGTTTGAGGTGGCCTATTCCTGAAGAACTTCCAGATAATTTGCTAGGCGATTCCATTAGCCAAATACAGCGTCGTGCCAAGTACCTATTATTTACCACTCATCTCGGTACCATGCTTATCCATCTGGGTATGTCGGGTAGTTTGAGAATTGTCCAACCAAATACACCCTACGACAAGCATGATCATATCGAGTTTTGTTTCGCTAATGGTAATGCCCTGCGCTTAAAAGATCCACGACGTTTTGGCGCGGTCTTATGGACAAATGAGCCTATTAGTGAACATCCGCTACTCAAACACCTTGGGTCAGAGCCTCTTACTGATGAGCTTAATGCCGAGTTACTCTTTAAGCTATCAAGAAATAAAAAAGTAGCCATTAAGCAGTTTATTATGAATGCTAAAATTGTCGTAGGTGTTGGTAATATCTACGCCAATGAAGCCCTATTTGCTAGTGGTATTCATCCTAATCGTGCAGCAGGAAAGATCAGTAAAAAACGTTATGAAGCACTCTGCACAGAAATAAAGCGCATTCTCTCTTTGGCCATTGCTCAAGGAGGAACCACACTGAAAGATTTTCTTGGTGGTGATGGCAAACCGGGTTATTTTAAGCAAGAATTACAAGTCTATGGTCGTAAGGGGCTTGCCTGTCAACAGTGCCAAACAGTGCTTAAAGAAATCAGGCTAGCTAAGCGTAGCACCGTGTATTGTCCCCAATGCCAAAGATAATATCATCGATCGTAGTATAATAAAAAAGATAATGTATTTTTATTATCTACTCTTAATGCAAGTCAAAATCACTCATCAATAAGCTATAAGGATGTATTGTAAAACCTGATCGATAATGATATGGTATTACGATATTCCTATCGATGAGGCTTATTATGATATCAGTAACGGTTTCTCCAAAGTTTCAAGTGGTTATCCCAAAAGAAGTGAGAGAATCTATGGGGATAATTTCAGGCCAGAAAGTACAAATAATAACCTATCGTAATCGTATAGAACTAATCCCTATCAAGCCTATGAAAGAAATGAAAGGTGTTTTGAGGGGAATTGATACCGCAGTAGATAGAGATGATGACCGCTTATGAATGTAGTAGATTCTTCTGCATGGTTGTCATATTTTGCTGATGATGCAAATGCAACAATTTTTTCACGTCCAATTGAAGAAGTTGAAAAACTATTAATTCCAAGCATCACAATTACTGAAGTATTTAAGTGTATTTTGCGTCAATGTGGTGAAGATGTAGCCCTTGAAATTATTGCGCATATGGAACAAGGACAAGTAATACCTTTAGATAGCTCATTAGCTATTAACGCTGCTCAATATGGTGTTGATCTAAAATTACCTTTAGTGGATAGTATTATTTACGCAACAGCACAAAAATTTAATGCCACACTTTGGACTCAAGATATTGATTTTAAATCTCTTGAAGGTGTTAAATATTTTCCAAAACAAAAAGCATAAATCTTCTGTTAAAGCAATAAGTTTATCCGTTAATAATGACAATATCCATCAACAAAGGCCTCTTTTAAAATAATAATTCAACTGCTCTAAATTCATATATTGAGTATGAAATATGTACTATAATTATTTGGATAATCCTATCTTGAAATGAATATAAAATTACTCTAAGGTGTCATGTAATATATTTATGTTATATTACATGAGAAAAGAGTAGAAAAATGAGTGTAGGAACAAGTGGTAGAATTGTCTTGGAAATCGATCCTGAACAAAAACAAGAATTATATCAAGCACTAAAAAAAGATGATCTGAATATGAAAAAGTGGTTTCTTAAGCAAGTTGACGCTTACCTGAAAGACCAAGATCAAATGGCATTAGACTTTGAGTCACACTTGGGTTCAACAAAGAACTATCAAGGAAGTAAGCTATGAAGCTAAAGCAAATCAAAACGTCCTTTGGACGACATGAATCCTTTGCTTTACGCTATAGTTGGTTAACAAAAGGTTATCGAACTGAAAAACAAGTTTTTAATAGCGATAATGCGACGGTTGAGCTTGGTGTTGGAAAAAACATGGTCAAATCCATACAGTACTGGCTGAAAGCCTGTCAGATTGTGGATGAAGATATGAATCATACTGAAATAGGTGAAGCAATTTTCTCCGATAATGGTTTTGACCCTTACCTTGAAGATGAGGCCACTATTTGGCTTATTCATTGGTTGCTTGTAACCAATGGTGAACTTGCTACTGCTGTGTTCTGGTTTTTTAATAACTTTCATAAGCCTGAATTTTCAGCTCAGGAAGTTCAGACTGCTTTAACTGATTTTGCCAAAGAAAAGTTAAAGGTTAAAACAGCCACAAAAACCATACATAATGATGCTTTGCTTATCCTTCGTATGTACACGCAAAATCGAACAAACAAAAGAACACCTCTTGAAGAATCACTGGATTCACCCTTATCATTGTTACGATTGATCAATCATAGTCCCGATGGCAGGCAATATTTTTCTAAATCTGAGAGCCGAGAACAATTACCTCTTGGTATTTTTGGGTATGCCATCGCTGATTTGTTTATCGCTAAAGAAGTTAATACACTACCTATTGAAGAATTAATGTATTCTAAATCTGGAGATATTGCACCGGGTATTGTGTTCAGACTGACAGAAAATGACTTGATCTCTAAACTGGAGAAATTAGTCCATTATATTCCAGGGAAGTTTGAAATTAGAGAAACAGCAGGTATTCATCAGCTCTATCGTCTGAAAGATAGTCAGCCCATTGAATTTTTGAATAAGCATTATTCATTAGAGAGTGAATTTGAATCTCTTTGTAGCAATAAAGGTGAAGCCGCATGAGTCTCGTTGATAAAGTTCAAATAAATACTCATTACACACGCTCAATTAATTTAGAACGAGATGGCGCATCCCTCAATGTCGTGCAGGCCTACATACCAACATCCAGAGCATTAAGAACAATGGAACGTGTTGTTGATAGCTTTGGTGCTAAACAAGCACCACGAGCCTGGTCATTGATTGATCCCTATGGTTCAGGAAAATCCTCATTTTCTGTATTTCTATCTCATTTATTATCCAATAAAGAGAGCAAAACCACTCAGGCTGCTTATAAGGTACTGTACAAATCCTCCAGAAAATTAAAAAAAAGAATTCCAAGCGCATAACGTTTACAGGAAGCATCCACTCAAACTGAAGTCAGTGTCAGTGAAATAATTGAACTTCTTACAGAACTACAAGATGCCCTAAAGGGTAAAGCCTCTGGCGCGCTCATTATTATTGATGAGTTAGGTAAGTTTCTAGAGTATGAAGCTAGGCACTATGGTGCAAATGATATCTATTTATTACAGACACTGGCAGAACATGCCTGTGGTGAACATGAAATTAATGTCATGCTTTTTGTCATGCTCCACCAGTCATTTGAGCAATATGCTAAAGGTTTGGGGGAGTCGCTTAAACAAGAATGGTCAAAAGTACAGGGTCGATTCGAAGACATTCCATTCCTTGAGGGACCTGAACAGGTACTTCGAGTTGTTTCATCAGCATTTGAACATAAGTTAACTGTTCAAGAGCAAAAAACAATAACCAACAATCTGAATCAGATTATTTCAGTATTAGCGAAACAAAATGCGTTACCGGGTGTTCTTAATGAAGATGATGCCGTTGAATTGTTTAAAAAATGTTATCCATTACACCCAATAACAGCACTTATTTTACCTATCTTGTGCCAGAAAGTGGCTCAAAATGAACGGACGCTCTTTAGTTATTTAGGTAGTCAGGAATCTTTTGGGCTTAATAAGTTGATGGAAGAAATGGATTCCGTTGGAGATATGATTTACCCCTATCATATCTATGATTATTTCATTACGAATCAGCCAGCGGTTTTGGGTGATCACATGACCCATCGTCGTTGGGCAGAGGTAGTAACTGCTATTGAGCGTTTAGGTGATGCATCAACTGAACAAATTAATTTCTTAAAAACCATTGGTCTTTTTAATATTATCGGAGTGCAAGGTGGTATTAAAGCTTCAAAAGAGTTGCTTGCTACTCTCTTTGGTTCAAAAAATAAAGTTAGCCGATTGGCAAAAGAGCTGATTGAGCAGTCCATTATTCAATTTAGAAAGTATAGTTCAGAATATCGTGTTTGGCAAGGAAGTGATTTTGATATAGAAAATGCAATAGAAACAGAATTAAGCAAATTAGGCAATTTCTCACTATCAAAAAAATTAAATGAGCGGGCTGAATTGTTACCGATTGTTGCTAGACGGTATACCATAAAAAATGGAGCACTTCGCTATTTTCAACCTGTTTTTATTGATGCTGAAAGCTATAAATCACTCAAGCCGAACTCTGACTGTCCTAGGATAATTTATTATCTTTCAATGGCACAGGATGATGAAAAACTATTCAATGAGACAGTGGTTCAATGTTTTTCTGAATTAGATATTATTGTCCTATGTAAAAATGCCCCCTATTTGCGTGAAGCAACTGCTGAAGTCTTAGCTTTAGAGCATATTCAAAATACGGCCAGAGAGCTACACTCTGACCCTGTTGCACAACGAGAATTTAAAGATCGCTTTAATGCAGCTGAATATGCAGAACAATCCTTATTAAGAGAACTTAATGATGAACCGCAGAGCCAAAGCTGGTACTGGAAGGGGATGTCACTGGACGTTCAAAATAAAAGACAATTACAGGAGCAGTTTTCAGCTGTTCTGGAGAAAGTCTATAGTAAATCGCCCATTATATTTAATGAACTGATCAATAAAGATAAGCCATCAGCCCAAGCGGTTGCAGCAAGAAATAAACTGTTAATAGCCATGCTAAATGGTTCAAAGCAATGTGACCTAGGATTTAACAAAAAGACCTTTCCACCTGAAAAATCAATTTATCGTTCTGTCTTACAGAAAAGTTTATTACATATTCAAGCAGAAGATGGTGAGTGGGAATTTGCTACCATTCAAGGTAAAATAGCGGATGACCCATCCAATATGAGGCATGTTTGGCAACGATTAGCTGAATTTATTGAATCATCAGAAAGTAAACCAGTTTCATTTATTGAGTTGGATAAGGAATTAGTTGCACCACCTTATGGGATAAAAGCAGGTTTATTGCCTATACTGTATATTTACACCTATTTTATCTATCAGCATGATATTGCATTGTATGAAAACAGAGTTTACAGGCCTTATATTACTGAAGAAATCATTGAGCGTTTTGTAAAACGACCTGATGAATTTACGATACAAAGTTTCAAAATTGAGGGATTGAATGAGTCAATTTTTTCTCAATACAATAAAGCACTATACGGTGTAGAAGGTGTTAAGGATAAAAGTGGTGCTCAAAGAACATTGCTTGATTTAGCAAGACCGCTGGCTAAGTTTATGGCTGGCTTGCCCTTATATACTCAAAAAACAAAACGTTTACCTCAAAAGGCAACAGCACTAAGACAAGCTTTTAATTTATCTAAATCCCCCGTTAGACTGATCTTTGAGGAAATTCCAAAAGCACTAGGGATCAGTAAACTGGATAAAAATAGTACAAGTAGTATTGAAAAGCTGTCTAAAGAACTTTCTAATACGCTTAAAACTATTAAATACAGCTATAATGACTTAATTAAAAGAGAGCAAGGACTGTTAGCGCAGGCATTTTCTCAAAATAAAGAGATAGAACTGCATGAATTAAGAAGAAACCTGGCAGGTAGAGTTTCAGGTCTTGAACATTATACTGTTGATATTTCTGGGTTAAAGGCTTTTATTATGCGTTTAACAGGAATGGAAAATAATGATCAGCAATGGCTTGAAAGTGTTTTAACTTTTTTAGGACATAAGGCAACAGAGAAATGGTTAGATGCAGATCAAGATCAGGCTGAATATCGATTAACTGAATTTTCAAGAAAGATTAATGATTTAGAAAAATTGCGAACGCATTATGAAAAACAGACCAGTGATAATAACTTTGATGTTTTTCTATTAAGCATTTTAAGAAAAGGTTATAGTGATTATGATGAAGTGGTTACTGTTAATAAAGATCAGGAGCAAGCAGTAAAAGAAAATGTATCAAAAATAATGGATATATTTAAATATATTCCTGATAACCTTCGCTTAGTGGCCTTAGCAAAGATTACTAATAAACTACTTGAAAAAAATGATGAAAGTAAAAAAAACTCCCGTAATTATACTGATTTAAAAGAATTGAATGAGGCGTAAAATATCAAATAAAATGATAACCTTTTAACATTGGAAATACTTATGAAAGCTCTACAATTAAAAATAAATGAAAAATTATATGATACTTTATTAGCTATGCTTAAAGGTTTGCCTAAAAAAGATATTGAAATAATAGAAGAAAACAATGAGATTGTAACTTCTATTGATAAACCCCATGAGATAGATATTATGCAGTATGCTGGAACCATTCAATGGCCGGTTGATGGTGTTGAATACCAACGTAAAATTCGTGATGAGGAATGGTAAAATTGATAATATTAGATACTAATGCTGTTATCTATTTGCAAAACGGACAATTAAAAAATTCTCTTGATGCTGGTGAATACGGTATTTCTATAATAACAGAAATTGAATTGCTTTCATTTACTGGTTTAGACAAAAAACAATACAAGTGGCTGCATAATTTTATTGATGCTATTGAAGTATTCCCATTAATTGATAATGTGAAAGATACCACTATAGCCTTACGAAGAGCACATAAAATTAAAACTCCTGATGCTATTATTTGCGCCACTGCTATTATTCAAAATGCTGTCTTATTAACAAATGATAAACAATTGCTTAATATTCAAGAGTTAAATGCTCAAGTTCTTCAAATTTTATCTTGACCTCTATTTAGGTGAATTTCATGGCAGAATATAAACATTTTAAAGAAAACATATCAAAACAAAATGTCAGACATGTCCTTGGTATTTCTGGAGGAAAAGATAGTGCCGCTTTAGCCATTTATCTTAAAGATAACTACCCAGAAATATCAGATAAAATGGAATACTTCTTTTCTGATACAGGTGCTGAATTGCCAGAAATATATAGCTTCTTAGATAAAATGGAAGGATATCTAGGGAAAAAATCCATCGTTTAAATAGTGAAAAATCATTTGATGATTGGCTGAAACAACATAATGACTATCTACCGTCAGCTCGGCAACGCTGGTGTACACGAATGATGAAACTCAAGCCATTTGAGGCTTTTGTCGGTGATGATCCAGTTATTTCATATATTGGTATTAGGGCAGATGAGAACCGTGAAGGTTATATTAGCCATAAAGATACAATTGAAGCAGTATTTCCCTACATAGAAGATGGGCTTGTTAGAGAAGATATTTTTAAAATATTAGAAGATAGTGTTGGTATACCAGAATATTATAAATGGCGTAGTCGCTCTGGATGTTACTTTTGCTTTTTTCAAAGAAAAGATGAATGGTTAGGATTAAAGTCTTTTAGGAATGATCAATATACCTAGAGACAAGAAAGTTCGCTTGCATGGTTAATAATGACGAATAAAACACTGAAATTTTATCAGAAAAATAATAAAACATTGGTAGCTCAATATAACTCAGTCTGCTCCAAATCTGTACACCAAGATTGGTTAGAATTTTTACCAAAAAAGGGTGAGTTAATTGCTGATATTGGTGCTGGTTCAGGACGTGATACTATTTGGTTATCGGAACAAGGTTATCAAGTATTAGCAGTTGAACCTGTTCTTGAATTTTTTGAGCAGTTTAAGGAAATAAAAAAGAGTAATGATCATAAAAAAAATATCAATTGGAAAATTGATTCTTTACCTGAATTAAATCAACTCAAAAAATATAAAGGTCAGATTTCTTTGATTTTACTTAGCGCTGTTTGGATGCATTTAACTGAAGAAGAACGAATTAAATCCTTTCATACTTTTTCGAAATTGAATACACAAAATGGTTTGTTGGTAATTACTCTTCGACATGGAAATTCACCTGATGAACGTTTGATGTATCCTGTTTCAATTAATGAAATCACAATTATAGCAAATGAGTGTCATTATCAAGTTAAAGCAATAAAAAAATCTGATGATCAGTTAAATCGAACTGAAGTTTTTTGGGAAACTATTGTGCTTGAAAAATTAAATTAAAATAACTTTAGAAAATACTCATTCCTTGAGGTTTTGCATACCACTTGTCCTTTCCAAAAGAACCTAAATATATTGAGGCACAATTGTAAGCTTCTTGTAGATATCCTTGCCGTTTTGATACCTTCATCCCTGTTTGTGCAATAAGAGTTTCTCTTAATGGATGATGAGATGTGATCAGGTATTCATTGCGAGTAAAAAGACGTTCTAATAATTCTGTGGTTGGTAGTCTATCAAATTTCCCATTAACACCTCGATTACATTCTTGGCATGAGAGCACAAGATTCGCAACACCATCAATTGGCTTATTGTTATCACACATCTTTAATTTATGAGGGAAAAAATGATCTACATCGGCTAAATCTTGAGTTCCTGGTATTGTTGATATTTCCTTATAACAATAAAAACAACGTCCTTTTTGATAACCATTAAGTGCTGAACGGGCTGAGGTAATGGTTGTCCGTCGAATGGAGTTTACACCAAATAGCATTTTGTTTTTATCTTCATATTCAACAAGCATTAAGTTTCGAGAAATATTATTTTCCCAGGCTGATTCAACTAAATTCCAACGAGCCTCAGTTTCCTGTTGTAGGTTATGAAATTGAAATAATTCACCTAATTTATAAAAATCATCTGTTAAACGTATGCCTCCATTAGTTTTTCGTTCATCTATGAAAAAGCGGGAACCTATTTCAGCACCATGCACATTATGAAATGCATCAATAACATTGTTAAATCCCAATTTTACTGTTTGGTTTAACATTACATCCTTTCCAATCTTTCCATCATTATAATTTTTAAGTTGATTTAAAAATTGACTTTTATTCCCAGCAATCTGTTTAGGATGTTTTTTTAAATGATCACAGAGATGACTTGCAAAGGGAACAGCTAATTCATCAAGGGTAATTAACGTATTTTTGTTTTCATAAAGATCATATAGTGAGTTTGCCAGAGCAAATTTATAAGATGCTGTATTCCGACCAAATAAAACTATAGCCCTCCAATAGTTTTCAATTGTTGGTTCAATTTCATAAAATCTTGACAAAATTTATCTCCATTTTTTTGTATTTTCATAAAGCCCTATGGCTTCACCTTCTCGTGTAATTGCCAAAAAATTAGTAATGTCTTTATGATCAAATGAAATTAATGTTTCTTTACGATGCAAGATAGGTGGATTTGTTGATTCACTATAATTGCTTTTTCTAACAGTTTGTTTTTCTAAGTTTATGGTATAGCT
>WFNB01000066.1 GCA_015488755.1 Gammaproteobacteria bacterium
ATTACTGGAATGTGTATTTTGATGCCAATGAAACAGTGAAAACTCGCTTAGATGAGGCAGGTATCGGCATCCCTTACCCACAACGTGATGTTCACCTATATGAGCATAAAGTCGCGTAAACTCATTAGCTGTTCCAAAATAGTAAATACGCCACCGCATTTACTATTTTGGAATAGCAGACGACAGCTTGATATCTATCTGCTTTGTTCGGGAAGTTTTATATGAGATATGGGGGCTAATCTGCTATAATTACACGCCATAAATCATAGCCCTGTAAAGACGGTTATAATCCTTTGCACACTCACCCATAGATTGAAGCGTATTATGAGTAAAAAAATCATTAAAATTGCCACCCGAAAAAGCCCTTTAGCCTTATGGCAAGCCTATTTTGTTCGTGATGCATTATTGGCTCATCATACTGATTTGCAAGTAGAACTGGTGAAAATGGTCTCTAAAGGAGACAAAATACTGGATGTACCCTTGGCTAAGGTGGGCGGTAAAGGACTTTTTGTTAAAGAGCTTGAAGAAGGTTTGTTGGCAGGAGATGCTGACATTGCTGTGCACTCGATGAAAGATGTGCCTGTTGAGTTCCCAGAAGGCCTACATTTAGCCGTTATTTGCGAACGTGAAGATCCCCGTGATGCCTTTGTCTCAAATACCTTTGCACAATTAGATGATCTCCCTCAGGGGGCTGTAGTGGGTACTTCTAGCCTACGTCGTCAAAGCCAATTATTAACATACCGTCCTGATCTTAGGATTAAATTCCTACGTGGTAATGTTAACACCCGTCTAAAAAAACTGGATGATGGTGAATATGATGCCATTATATTAGCGTCTGCGGGTCTTATTCGGCTGGAAATGAAAGATCGAATTACCAGCTATTTGAGCATTGAACAAAGTTTGCCTGCAATGGGGCAGGGTGCCGTGGGTATTGAATGCCGTGTTGATGATGAACATACCCATCAACTAATCGCCGTGCTTGCCCATGAAGAAACGACTATTCGCTTAACGGCAGAACGTGCGTTAAACAAGCGTTTAGAAGGTGGTTGTCAGGTGCCCATTGGTGGTTTTGCTACCCTAGAGGGCGATCATCTTAGCATGAAAGCTTTTGTTGGTTCCCCCGATGGTACTCAGCTAGTGGAAGGTCATGTTGAAGGTGATAGTAAAAATGCTGAACAAATGGGTATTGAATTGGCTGATGACTTGCTCGCCAGAGGTGCCAAAGAAATTTTAGCCGAGGTTTATAAAAACGGGCTTTAACTAAAAAAAATAAGAGCAGCCACTTTGCGATATTCACTACTGAGTATATTAAATGTGCGTGCCGCAGCACCTATATCCATAAAATCAATGGCGAGTTTTTGATCCGCTATATATTGCAAGCACTCTTTTTCAGGAAACTGACAATAGGAACCGGTAGCAATTAGGAAAATATCAGCATCAGTATCCGTTAATTGTTTGATGCAGGCTTGATCAAATTGGCTAAAGGATACTGGCCAGTTTTTGCTTATGAGGCAATCTTTATAGATCAAAACACTGGAACGTAGCTCAATTAAGTCATCTTCAATATTATGATGATTGTGGATGGTGTGCTTAGGTTTGATTAATTTAATACTCTGTTCATCATAAGAATGAAATGAATAGGCACCTTCGATACTTTCCAATTGCAGCATTGGTTTTCCGATCCGTAAATGAAAAGCTGATTGTAGAGTTATTTTTATAAAAAAACAGCATAATTTCTAATTTTTTATGCTCTTGAGCTAAAATCATAGAATAAATTGAAAAAAAATCATTTAGTGATTGACAGCAAGGCTTTGGGTCAGTATTTTTACATCCCTGATCTATTAATTGTTTATTTAGGTTCAACGTATATACGAGGTTATTTTTTTGAACGACGACTTTCAACGCATTAAGCGCTTACCCCCTTATGTTTTTAATATTGTTAATGAATTGAAAGCTAAAGCACGAGCGAGGGGTGAAGATATTATTGATTTTGGTATGGGTAATCCCGATCAACCCACACCAAAGCATATTGTCGATAAAATGGTTGAAGCGACCCAGCGTAATGATACCCATCGTTATTCCATGTCTCGTGGTGTACCCCGATTACGTAAGGCGATATGTAACTGGTATAAACGAACTTACGATGTTGACTTGGATCATGATTCCGAGGCCATTGTCACTATTGGTTCTAAAGAAGGTTTGGCTCACCTTGCCTTAGCGACAGTTGGCCCCGGTGATGCCGTGCTAGTGCCTAATCCCTCTTATCCAATTCATCCCTATGGCTTTGTTATTGCAGGTGCCGACATTCGTCATGTGCCTATGACGCCCAATGTGGATTTTTTTGCTGAGTTGGAAAAAGCCATTAAAGATTCATGGCCAAAACCTAAGATGTTGGTCTTGAATTTTCCTGGCAATCCAACCACCCAATGTGTTGAATTAGAGTTTTTTGAAAAAGTCGTAAAGATTGCCCGTGAGCATAATATTTGGGTTGTGCATGACATTGCCTATGCAGAAATTGTCTTTGATGGTTATAAAGCACCCTCTATCTTACAAGTGCCAGGTGCTAAAGAAATTGCTGTTGAATTTTACTCTCTCTCTAAAACCTATAATATGCCCGGTTGGCGAGTGGGTTTTATGTGTGGTAATTCAACCTTAGTTGCTGCTTTAACACGTATGAAGTCCTATTTGGATTATGGTATGTTTACTCCCATTCAGGTTGCTGCTATTCATGCTTTGGATGGTCCACAAGAGTGTGTACAAGAAATTCGTGCTATGTATCAGGTACGTCGTGATGTGTTGTGTTCAGGCCTAGAGGCTATTGGTTGGCATATTGAAATACCAAAGGCCACCATGTTTGTTTGGGCACCCATTCCTGATGAATATAAGGCTATGGGATCATTGGAGTTTTCTAAAAAACTCTTAATTGAGGCTAAAGTAGCCGTCTCACCCGGAATTGGTTTTGGTGAATATGGTGATGATCATGTTCGCTTTAGTTTAATTGAAAATGAACATAGAACTCGTCAAGCACTGCGTGGCTTACGAGAGATGTTTAAAAATGATAATGTTGGTATATTTAAGAGTTAGATGCGTTTAATGTATCACTTTTAAATGTGTGTTATTTCTGTGCGCAATGGACGTACATCGCATTGCAATAGTAATTTAAAAATGGAGAATCCCTTGGAACCAGTTAAGGTTGGCTTATTAGGCTTAGGCACTGTTGGTGGTGGTACGGTTAATGTATTGCGACGCAATGCAGATGAAATTTCACGTCGTGCAGGACGTGGTATTATTGTTAGCCATGCCTCAGCAAGAGATATAAATAAACCTCGTATTTGCCAGACAGATGGTATTCAACTCACCGAAAATCCTATGGATGTGGTGACCGATCCTGATATATCCATTGTGGTGGAATTAATTGGTGGTGATACCTTAGCTCGTGAATTAGTGCTCAAAGCCATTGCTAATGGTAAGCATGTTGTTACCGCCAATAAAGCATTAATTGCTAAACATGGTAATGAAATATTTTCAGCAGCACAAAAACAAGGTGTTATGGTCGCCTTCGAAGCAGCTGTTGCCGGTGGTATTCCTATTATTAAAGCCATCCGAGAAGGCTTAGCGGGTAATCAGATTGAATGGCTGGCGGGTATTATTAATGGTACGGGCAATTTTATCCTCACTGAAATGCGTGACAAACAACGTGACTTTGACTCAGTATTAGCTGAGGCACAGCGTTTGGGGTATGCAGAAGCCGATCCAACCTTTGATGTCGAAGGTATTGATGCGGCACATAAATTGACCATTTTGGCTTCTATTGCCTTTGGTATCCCACTGCAATTTGAAAAGACTTACACCGAAGGCATCAGTAAAATTACCCGTGAAGATGTTGATTATGCCAGCGAGCTTGGTTTTACCATTAAACACCTAGGGCTTTCTCGCCAAACAGAAAAAGGCATTGAATTACGAGTGCATCCTACTTTGATCTCTAAGCGTCGTTTAATTGCCAATGTTGATGGTGTTATGAATGCGGTGTTAGTCAAAGGCGATGCTGTTGGACCAACCTTATACTATGGTGCAGGAGCTGGTGCAGAACCGACGGCCTCGGCTGTTGTGGGTGATATTGTTGATGTGGTTCGAGTCTTGACTTCTGATCCAGAAAATCGAGTACCTCATTTGGCATTTCAGCCAGAATCGCTATCTGATACCCCTATTTTATCAATTGAAGAGGTTGAAACGGCGTATTATTTACGCATCAGCGCCTCGGACGAAAGTGGTGTGTTAGCGAATATTACCGCTATTTTAGCAGATAATGGCATCAGTATTGATTCTATGTTGCAAAAAGAACATACCTCCAATGAAGATAAAGCAACCATTATTATGATTACTCACACCACGATTGAGAAAAATATGAATCAGGCATTAGAGCAGATCCATGCACTGGATGTCATTGATGGTGATATCGTGCGTATTCGTTTAGAACATTTGGACGCTTGACCCTTATTTAATGAGCAAAACTAGCTCAAGTTTGCGTTTTATTGTGCCGGGTCTATTGGATCCGGTACCTTATCTAAAAGAACTGCCTGCCCAAGAGCTACCTGCTTTGCCCCTTTTTTCCAAGTGTTTATCACGGGGCGATTATTTTGTTCCAAAAGAAAAAAACCTGACTGATATGAGCTATTATCAGTGTCTACTTAATGACCCTCTTTTTATTAATACCCTTGAACATCAAGAACAAAGTGCCATTGCCAGTCTGTCTTATTTTTTAGACATCCAAAACTTAACTCAAGAACATAAAAAAAAGGCGATAGATGTATATCTTAATGAACACTATGCCAATAAGTTTTTTATGCGTGCTGATCCTTGTTTTATGGTGGCTGATCGAGATCAATTAGTTTTAGCTCGAACAACAGAGTTGGATTTGTCGTGGCAAGAAGCACAACAACTCTGTGCAGATATTAATGAATTTTACCAAGCAATTGCTGAAGAGC
Source organism: Gammaproteobacteria bacterium (assembly GCA_015488755.1). Classification (GTDB taxonomy): domain Bacteria; phylum Pseudomonadota; class Gammaproteobacteria; order GRL18; family GRL18; genus GRL18. Next base: position 4,986 of record WFNB01000066.1, read on the forward strand.
AATTTTGGACACTTAAAGCGCTATCAGCAGAGCATTGGTATATTATCTCTGATAGACCATTGAATATAAAAACAACACCATCAGAACGAGTATTAGGACAAGCAGTGAAGTCCTATTTGGTGGCTGCCAACAACAATGCTCAACAACAAGATAGCCAGCATTGGCGTGCTTTATTTAATGAATTTCAGATGATACTGCATCAAAGTAAAACCAATCAGCAGCGCCTTAAAAATAAGCAATACCCCATTAATAGCCTATGGTTTTGGGGGCAGGGGGCTGGGCTGAATTATTTTGCCGAGCAAGAACCTTCAAGCATTGGCCAAAAGAGTGCTATGGTTTATACCAAAGATGCTATTGCTCAGAGCTTATCATTAATCAATCATTATCAATATTCTGATGTGCCAGAAGTCTATCAAAGCAATTCTTTTGATGCACACACTCAGACACTTTATATTCTTGATGATTTTGCTCAGGCGATACAAAATAAAGATATTATTAGTTGGCTTGCTTTAGTGGAAAAGTTTGAAAAAAACTATTTGCAAACTATACTTAAAGATATCAAAGAGGGGCATCTTTCTCAGGTGGAATTTGTCTCGCCAACAGGGACTAAATTGTTAATAAATAAGAGGTTGTTAAGACGGTGGTGGCGTAAGAAAAAAACTGCTTATGTTTTTATGAGTGAGTGATAATATAGATTCGGACATTTAGAACGGTAAGGGGACAATAATGAATACGAATAAAGTAAATTATTATCCACAAGGGGCGAATAAATTAAGAAGAAGTTTAAGTTATGTATTGTTAACTTCGATGTTATTAATGTTTGCTCTGATACTATCCAACCATGCCATTGCTAAGGATGATACAGGCTTTCCGGGGCGAAAATTGTATCCTCAAGTCACGACATTAAGCAAAGAGCAACTGTATGATAAAATTGTCAAAGAAGAGGTTGTTATTGTTGATGTACGTTCTGCCTATGAGTTTCAAACATTAAAGATCCTAAATGCCATAAATATCCCAGTTTCCAAAAAATCATTTGCTACAAAACTAAAAGTATTACGTGCAAAGACTGACAAAGACATTGTTTTTTATTGTAATGGTCGTACCTGTTTTAAATCGTATAATGCGGTTATGAAAGCAATAAAATACAATGTTAAGAATTGTTTTTCTTATGATGCAGGGGTTTTTGAATGGGCCTTGAAATATCCTAATGAGGCTACGCTATTGGCTCAAACTCCTGTTGAAGAAGATGCCATTATTTCTAAGGATGAGTTGAATGCACATCTATTATCTCCTAAAGAATTTGAGCAACGTTCACTAGAGACAAATTCGATTATTTATGATGTCCGAGATCGCATGCAACGTCGTGGTAGCGGTGGTATTTTTATGTTTCGAGATAAGTTTGTTGGTTTGGATAATGTCAGAAAACTGCATAAAATTATCTTTAAAGCAGAGCAAAATAATAGCACCTTGTTTTTCTATGATGCCAAGGGCAAACAAGTTCGCTGGTTGCAATACACACTTAAGGCGCAAGGTTTGACCAAGTACTACTTTATGAAAGGCGGTGCTGCTGCTTATTATAAAATGCTACGTGAAGAGCAGGCAGGCTCTTGATGAATCAATATGTTACTTGTTTTGCTACCAAGAACTCAGAGCTTATTTATGTTGCCAAGTGCTCCAGAAGATTATTAAGATAAGCGAAACGTTTACTCAAATCGTGCTCTTTCTTTAAGAGTTTCAACTTGCTATTGCCATCGAGCTTAAAGAGTACGGATTGAGTTTGGATTAGATTAATAATCTTCATAGGATCAATATTAGGCTGTTCACTAAAGATAATTCGTCCGCCATTTTCACTATGATCAATACTTAATATATCCATAGGTGTGGCTTTTAGTTTTAAGGCTGTAACGGCGAAGAGATTATTAATTTGTTCGGTTAGTAAACCAAAACGATCGATCATCTCCACCTGAATGTCCTTGAGTGCCACTTCATCTTTTGCGTTAGCGATGCGTTTATACATCACCAAACGAGTGTGAATATCGGGTAAATAATCATCGGGTATTAGTGCAGGCACATGCATTTCTATTTCTGTACCGTGATGACTGGCCGTTTCTAGATCGGGGTCTTTGCCTTCCTTTAATGATTTAACGGCACGCTCAAGTAAGTCCGTATATAAGGTAAAACCAATTTCATGGATCTGACCGCTTTGATCCTCTCCTAATAACTCACCTGAACCACGAATTTCTAAATCGTGAGTGGCCAAAGTGAAACCTGCGCCAAGATCCTCAATGGCCTCAATGGCTTCTAAGCGTTTTATGGCATCAGCCGTCATGGATTTTTTCTCAGGTATGGTGAGATAAGCATAGGCTTTGTGGTGTGAACGCCCCACTCGACCACGTAATTGATAGAGCTGTGCTAAACCAAAGCGATCAGCTCGTTCAATAATAATGGTATTGGCCGTGGGAATATCAATTCCGGTTTCAATAATGGTGGTACATACCAGAATATTAAAACGTTGATGATAAAAATCGCTCATAACTTGTTCAAGTTCGTGTTCACGCATTTGCCCGTGGGCAATATCAATACGGGCTTCGGGGATTAGCTCGCTTAATTCTCGTGCTTTTTTAGCAATTGTCTGAACATTGTTGTGCAAAACAAAAATCTGTCCACCACGCATAATTTCACGTTGACAGGCTTCTCTTATGGTGTCATTACGCCATTGTTGGACAAAAGTTTTAATGGCTAAACGCCGTGCTGGAGGTGTGGCAATAATAGAAAAATCCCGAATACCAGAGAGTGACATATTTAATGTTCTTGGGATTGGGGTTGCGGTTAGGGTTAAAATATCAACCTTAGCGCGCAGTTGTTTAAAGCGCTCTTTTTGACGCACGCCAAAGCGATGTTCTTCATCAATGATCACCAGTCCTAATTCTTGGTACTTTATGCTTTCTTGTAATAATTTATGGGTGCCAATAACAATATCAACCGTACCATCTGCAACGCCTTTGAGAATAATAGTCTGTTCTTTTTTTGTTTGAAAACGAGATAGGCCAGCTATTTTAATAGGCCACTCAGCAAAACGGGTTTGAAAATTTTCTGTGTGTTGTTGGCTGAGTAAGGTGGTGGGTACTAATATGGCCACTTGCTTGCCACCGGATACGGCAAGAAAAGCCGCTCGCATAGCGACTTCGGTTTTACCAAAACCAACATCACCACAGACTAGGCGATCCATTGGTCTTGGGCCCCTCATATCCTCAATAACATTTTCAATGGCTTTTTGTTGGTCGGGGGTTTCTTCAAAGCCAAAACCACTGGCAAAGGCTTGATATTCTTGCTTGTTAAAACGGTAGACAAAGCCTTCCTGCGCTTCTCGTTGGGCATAAATTTCCAATAATTCAGCGGCAACATCACGGATTTTTTCTTTGGCTTTACGCTTGGCTTTTTCCCATTGACCAGAGCCGAGCTTATGCAAGGGTGCATTTTCAGGGCTGGAACCCGTATAGCGGCTGATTAAATGTAAGGAAGCAACGGGGACATAAAGTTTATCACCACCGGCATATTCTAAGGCTAAAAATTCAGTAGTTTCATCGCCTAGAGTAATGGTTTCTAAGCCCAGATAACGTCCTACGCCATTATCTTCGTGCACCACAGGAGCACCGACTTTAAGTTCTGCCAGGGTACTGATAATGGCATCATTTTCAGATGCTTTGTTTTTTCTGCGACGGCGTTGCATGACCTGTTGGCCATATAATTGAGATTCACTGACAAGCGCAATGTGATCCAATTGTAAACCTTCATTAAGCGGTGCCACGCAGATTGCCAGTGCTTTGTCAGAGTGATTAAATTGTTCCCAGTCAGCCATGGCTTTTGGGTAGATTTTATAGGGCTTGAATAGCTCTAATAAAGTCTCTCTTCGTCCAGCACTTTCGGCACAAAATAAGACTCGCTGTTGCTTTTCTTTAGTACCTTTGAGGTAATCTTTAAGCTGATTTAAGGCACTGTCAATTTGTGTAGCGCTTTGGGTGGCAATGGTCAGTGATGGCGGCTTGTCGCTGCTAAAGTTATAGACCCCTGCTTTTTGCTCAAACTCAAAACTTTGGCAAATAATTCGGGGATAGTGTTTTAGTTGAGCAAATAATTCATCAGTGCGTAAAAATAAATGGGCTGGAGGCAGAATTGGGCGTGAAATAGTATGGCGATATTGCTCATAACGCTGTTGTGTGTCATGAATAAATTGATCGGTGACAGTTTCTAAATCCAGAAAATTAACAATAATACTTTTTGTGGGTAAAAAATCAAATAATGTGGTGCTTTGCTGATAAAATAAAGGCAGGTAATACTCAATCCCTGCCGGTGATATGCCTTGTCCTACTTCGTTATAAATACTACTTTCGGTCAGTTCTCCACCCAGCGTATTACGATATTGTTCACGAAAAAATTCAATGCTTTGTTTATCCAGAGGAAATTCTCTGGCAGGCATCATATTGATGCTATCAATGCTCTTAATGGAGCGTTGGCTTTCAATATCAAAGGTTTTAATGCTGTCAATTTCATTATCAAAGAGATCAATACGAAAGGGTAAGTCGCTACCCATAGGATAGAGATCAATAATGCTACCACGTACGGCAAACTCACCGTGTTCATACACATTGGCCACACAGCGATAGCCTCGTTTTTCTAAATCTCGGCGAAATTGTGCTAAGTCAAGTGTCATGCCCTTATCAAGCAATAGGGTATTATTATTAATATAATCCAATGGCATTAAGCGGTGCATGAGCGTGCTTAGAGGAACAATTAAAATGCCTTGGGTTAGTTTTGGTAGATGATATAAGGTGGCCAGACGCTCAGAAATAATATCCTGATGGGGTGAAAACTGATCATAGGCCAGAGTTTCCCAGTCGGGTAGGGTCAGAATATTGAGTGAACTATGAGCCAGAAAAAAAGACAGTTCTTGCTTAAGCGTTTGTGCTGAGGGCATGTCTGAGGTGATCAGTGTAACAAATTGCTCTGATTGCTGGGCAAGCTGAGCAATAGCTAAGCTTAGAGCACTACCATAGAGTCTCCCCCAATGGCTTTTCATTCCGGGTTTATTAACAAATTCGGGCTGTAGTGGGGAGTAACGTTTATCCATAATTAACACAAGTTCTGGCTTTAAAAGGGGCAATTATAATGAATAAGAGTGACCAATAGTAGGTTTGTGATAATCCAAGCTAAGAATTTTACCATTGTGTGATGGCATTAGGTATAATTATCCCTTTCAGTCTTTAGATTTTAGCTATGAATGTTAGCTATTTATATTCGTTATGTAAGGGGATAGGTTAGTAATATGAATTTTATTGAAACACGTGGTAATGACGGCAAGCACCCTGTCGAGGTCACCTTTTCAGAAGCTATTTTGGCTCCTATTGCTTCATTTGGTGGTATTTATGTACCTAAAACATTGCCCGATTTAGGCCAGACATTTTTACAGCAACATCTGAATTCAAATTATAAAGTGCTTGCTAAAGCTGTATTAAATGCCTTTGAAATTGATATTGACTCAGCGGTGATTGATGAAGCCTTAAACTTATATGATCAGTTTGATGACCCTAATAATCCAGTCCCCCTAGCGAAAGTGAAAGAGGATCTTTATGTCAGTGAATTGTATCATGGGCCAACCCGTGCGTTTAAAGATATGGCTCTGCAACCCTTTGGTGTGGTGTTGTCATCCTTGGCGCAAAAACGCAATGAAAACTATCTGATTATGGCAGCCACCAGTGGTGACACAGGACCAGCAGCCTTAGAAACATTTAAAAACCGTGCCAATGTTCAAGTGGCTTGTTTGTATCCTGATGGTGGTACTTCCGATGTGCAACGCTTGCAAATGGTGACAGAAGACGCCAGTAACTTAAAAGTTATTGGTATTCATGGTGACTTTGATGATGCGCAAAATGCTTTAAAGCGTCTATTAGGATCAGCAACATTTAAAGCCAAACTAAAAGAACAGCATATTCACTTATCGGCCGCTAATTCAGTTAATTTTGGACGCATTATTTTTCAGTTAATTTATCACATATACTCCTATCTGGAATTGGTACGCAGTGATGCCATTAATTTAGGTGATAAGGTGTATTTAGATGTGCCCAGTGGCAATTTTGGTAATGCCCTAGGGGGGTATTATGCAATGAAAATGGGGCTTCCCGTAGAGAAAATTTTAATTGCTTCCAATCGCAATAATGTCCTAACCCAGTTGATCAAGCAAGGTCAATATGATTTACGGGATATGTCGGTTGTTTCGACCAGTTCACCGGCAATGGATATTTTAAAATCATCCAATGTCGAGCGTATTTTATTTGATATGTTTGGTGATACTCGAACTAAAGAATTAATGGCTAACTTGGATAATGATAAGCATTATGAGTTAACTGCTGAAGAACTGATTCAATTTCAGCGTATATTTAGTGCTGATTTTTGTACTGATGAAGAAGGCAAACAATACATTAAAGATGCCTTTGCTAAGGGCTATTTAATGGATCCTCACACTGCAACCTGCTTTAAAGCCTACGATACCTGTCGGGATAAAAAGTTAATGACGATTGCTTATTCCACCGCAGAATGGACAAAATTTTCACCCACCATTGCCAATGCTCTAACGGGCGAGCAGGGTGCTAGTGATAGTGATGCCCTTAAAGCCATTGCCAAAGAAGCCAATATTTCTATTCCCGATATGATTAATAGTCTTTTTGATAAAGACATTGCCCAAAAGACCCTTATTGATAAACAGGATATTGAAACAGAAATACTAGCATTTTTATAAATTTATTGTAGCAAAGAGTTATTTTAGCCAGTAAAAATGCGCTTGACTTGGGCAATGACTTCTTCACGTGTGGTTGCCTTTAGTGTCGTTAATAGTTCCTTACTATTAAATTTATGATGTTTCTCATAAACCACGCCTAGCTGAGGCATATCGGCTAGGCCAGTCTCACGGGCGTGTTCAACAAAGCCTTTGTTTTTCCAGAAAAAAGCACCGGGCATGGTGGTTGGAATGACTAAGACATAAAACAAGGAACGGCCGATAATGGCTGCACTGAAACTGATCAGAGCCAATGCGATAAAATGGCTGGCACTGGTACTTGCAGATACATTGATGCTAACGGCTAATATAAGGCTGATTATTAATAAGAGATTGCGTAACCAATATGAATAGCCATAAGTGCTGCTCTGTTCATAAAAAGAGGCGGCACCTTCACTTTGTGCTGATTTTAAATCACGGGCATGTGCCAGCAGACCGATCCCTTCGATAAGAAAACCAAGAGTAGCAATAGCGCTTAATAGGTTTGCCAGTTCAGTCGTCATTGTTCCAAAGCTAAGGGCTATTATGGCCATTAATAAACTACCAAGGCTTAGTCCTGTGCCGGTAAAAGTTGCTGCTGTATGCCAATGATCCCAATAAGGACGGGCAGGGATACGATAGAGTTTGTACATGTAATAACCGCCAAAGCCAATACCTGACAAGCCCAGTAAAGAAAACAGGAATTGTAGAGCATGGCTGAATCCATTATCAAATAAAGCAAAAAAACTATAGCCGAGTAAACCGGTAAAAAAAGCACTGACACCGGCAATCTCTCGACTAACAGGCGACATTTTTAGATTATAAAAACCTCGGTAAAAACGATGGGGCTTACCTAAATGCATATTGAGCTTAAATAAACCAATACTACTTAAAACAACCATAACTCCTAATAATGGTAATAAGCCATTACTGTGTTTGAATAGAGTGATTGCAGGGCTATTTGTCCATGCCCCCAAGGTGACTAATAAAAATGCGCCCATAACCATTTGAATGCTAAGAGTGAAAGCAACATGAGCACTTTCATGAGAGCCTAATAATTTAGCTAAATTCCACTGTCGTTTAAAACCATGTTTAGGGTCAAGCTCAGGTTGAAAATCACCGCTAATCTCATCCTTATGATATTTTACTGGGCTACTATCCACACGAAACATGTCTCGCTGGGTTGTGCGGGTTTGTTGAAAGCGAATATTAGGATGCGTAATATCAGTATTTGGAAAGCCCGGTATTTTGGTCTTAGTTTGGCTACGATTCTCTGGTGTATTCTCAATGACACCAAAGTCCAAAGCATTGCCTAAGCAAGCAGAGGCACAAGCGGGTTTTAAACCGACTTCTAAACGATCCACACACATATTGCACTTGCTCACTACTCCTTCAACAGGGTCGAGTTGGGGGGCATTATAAGGACAAACCCAAGTACAATAGCCACAGCCAAAGCAAATATCGGGGTCTTGTAAGACCGCACCGTATTCAGCAAATTTAGTATAGGCACGAGTAGGACAGCCCTTCAAACACACGGGATCATCACAATGATTGCAGGCCATAGAAATATTTAAGCGCTGATAATTAGGATAAGTGCCACCTTCGACAAAACCGACTGAACGAAAGGCTAAATGAGCGGGATTATCATTTTTTTCGCTGCATGCGGCTTCACAGGCATGACAAGCAATGCAATTATCGGCATTAAAATAAAACCCATGTTGTTTATAGCGGTCGGGATTATCGCTTATCTCAGGCTCATTATTAATTCGTAAGCTCTGTGCCCGACGTTCATCATCAGCAACGACTGTTTCAATCGTTTGGCCGTATTGATTAACTTCTTTACTGGCTTCTTTTCTTAATAGGGCGTAGTGGGGTTCATTTTCACGTACTTGAATCATTTTTAATATCTCGTTGTATTGTCTTTAACCTAACTCAATCAGCATCGTTTTGCATAACAATTAAAACGTTCTCATTTGCCTACTTAATTTAGCCGCAGCTTCTTGATCAGCAATACGCTCAATCCGTACCGCATTTTGCTTAAAGGCAGGTTGGCGTGAATGCGGATCAAGTAGACCAAGTGTTAGACGGTTGGCACAGTCATGGAAATGAAAAGGTAAAAATATCATGTTCTTTGCCACTCGCTGAGTGGGTGTTGCCATAACCACTGCATCGGCACGGCGTGACACCAAACGCACATAATCACCTCGTTGAATACCCAGTTCAGAAGCGGCATCCGGGCTGATTTCAATAAAAGGAATCGGGCTGTATTTATTATTATTACCTATTTTCCCTGTCTTGGTGCGCCCATGCCAATGTTCGATTAAACGTCCTGTATTGAGCCAAAAGGGAAATTTATCATCGGGTACTTCGTTGTTGTCAATAAAAGGCAGGGGAATGAGCTTGGCTTTACCATCAGGGTATCGAAAACTGGTGGCTTGGCTATAAAGACGGACTCCTCCTTTCGCTGGCGCTTCGCCCTTATCTCGTTGTGTCTGGCTATAAGGCCATTGAATGCCCCGATGTTGCTCAATGAGTTCATGAGTCATACCAGAATTATCGGATAATCGACCTTTGGATAATTCTCCCATTTCAAGAAAAATATCACCTGCTTTTTCTGGAAAATTAACCTTATTATCGACATTAAAACGTTCGGCCATACGATTAAATATCCATAGATCAGGCTTGGCTTGAGCAGGAGGCTGCATTAATGGTGTAATGCGATTAATGCGCCGTTCCGTATTGGTCATAACACCATCTTTTTCTGCCCAAGTACCCGCAGGTAAATAGACATGGGCGTATTGGGTGCTCTCTGAGTCCTGATAACAATCTTGTACCACGCAAAATTCCAGTTTTTCCATCGCTTTACGAATACGAGCTGTATTGGGTAAGGATGACATGGGGTTGGTTGCAATTAGCCAGATCCCTTTAATTTCACCGGTTTCAATTGCGGCATAAATATCAGTCTGAAACATACCCCGTTTTTTAGGGAAAAATTCAGGGTCAATATTCCAAAATTGAGCAATATCTTCACGATCTTGAGGGTTTTCTAAATAACGATGATTCGGTAAGCCAGAACAAGAAGACCATTCACGAGTACCCATTGCATTGCATTGTCCCGTAATGGATAAAGAGGTACCGCCAGGTTTACCAATATTACCGGTCAGCAAGGCCAAATTATTAATACCTACCACACCATCAGAGCCATGAGTGGACTGATTGATCCCCATTGTCCAGATCTGCATGGCAGCTGGTGCTTTGGCCAATAAACGGGCAACATTGCGGATTGTGTCTTCATCAATGCCACAGATTTTTTGAGCAATAACCGGATCATAATTGGCAACTTCTGCTTTAAGTGCCTCGATACCATTGGTATTAGCTGCAATATAGTCTTTATCTTCAAGACCTTCGTCTAAGATCACATACATCATGGCATTTTGTAAAACCACATCAGTACCAGGTGTAATGGCAAGGTGCATATGTGCATTTTGTGCCAGCATTGTGACTCGTGGGTCAATCACAATCAAAGGGAAATTACGTTTCTCCTGTGCTTCTTTCATGCGCCAGTAAATAATAGGATGTTGCTCTGGTAAGTTTGATCCCCAAGCAATTAAACAATCAGTATGTTCAAAATCTTCGTAACATCCTGGTGGGCCATCAGAGCCAAAGGAGCGTTTGTAGCCGGATACGGCTGAGGCCATGCATAGGGTAGTATTACCATCGTAATTATTAGTGCCAATTAAGCCACGAGTGAGTTTACCTAAGGTATAAAATTCCTCTGTGAGCATTTGTCCGGTGGAAATGATAGCAAAAGAATCACGACCATATTTTTTTTGGATGCGCCTAATTTCATCATGAGTTTTATCCAAAGTGCTATCCCAGTCGGACACTTGCCACTCTTGGTGCCAGTGTTCACGCATCATAGGCACCGTGCCTCGTCCTGCAGAGTCAAATAACTCATGTTCAAAAATGCCCTTTAAACAGAGTTTGCCACGGTTAACATCGGCATCAGCGACACCACGAGAGCTAACGGCTTGACCTTCATCATTAAAACCGACCTCGATGGAGCAACCGGTTGAACAATAGCCACAGGTGGCATAGCGCCATTCCTTAATCTTTTTATCCGCTATTTTTATAGGGTTCTTTTTACTTCGTCCGAATAACATGACAATTCTCTTTTGGCTTTTTGAGTATGAGTGTGCGTAGAACAATGAGCAAAATTAGTTGAGCAATATTAATGCCAGATATGGCTCAAGAGGGCAAAATGTAAGCATAGCAGATGTTTACTTGACTAAAAAGGTATGTTTAAGTCTACGTCCGCCACAGATAAAAGCATGATACACTATTAATGCACCAATGCAGTGCATTAATTGTAAAATACTATGATAGTTAATGATACGATGACTGATGATATGACTCCTGTTTGGTACCTGAATTATTTATAATGATCTTGATATAGGCTTGAATAATTAGGAAATAAAATGATTAAATGGCTGATTAGTTTACCTTTAATTGCTGTGCTTATAAGTGTATTTCTTAATGTAATGCTAGCCTTAATACTTGTGTGGGGCTATTCATCACTAACGAAAGAGCAAGTCATTGCCAGTATAGAGTTCACAAAAATTGCGGCTCAAAATAATGCCTATATTGCACATATTATGGATGAAAGTGGGGAACTAATTGGTGATTATAAAATTTTTGGCGATCAATGGCGTATTGATGTCGGTTTTATTAAGATGAAATATTGGGCAAATTTACTGGGTGTGGATGCAAAATATACCTTGGATCGATTTGAAGGCCGTTATAAGGATATTCACGCTGAAAATAATGCTAAACACGTTGCCTATCAGCTTGAGGATCATCATCTCATTGACTTAGGACATTTTTTTATTGATACCACTTATGGTAGTTCAACCTATCAAAACATTAAACTGAATACCCGATATAGGGTGTTAAAAAGCCAGACTGGACTGATGGTGAGAGAGAATAATCTTAACTCTGATAAAAGTCTCTGGGAACAGACAAAATCATTTTTTTAATGCCATGAGAAGCTTAGTAGAAAATAACTTCTGTTATTATTGCTATTTGACTCAGCCCCCGCACTCTATAGTACAATCCTACTATGAAAAAACTTCCCTTAGGTATTACCACATTTGCAGACATTAGAGATAAGGCCGAAAACTATCTCTATGTTGATAAAACTGCTATTGCTGGGCAATTAGCTGAACGGGGTAAATACTATTTTCTTTCTCGTCCCCGACGTTTTGGCAAGTCTCTGTTTGTCGACACGTTAAGCGATTTATTTCAGGGCAAACAAGCCTTGTTTGAGGGCTTGGCTATTTATGAACAATGGGATTGGTCAGTTCAGTATCCCGTTATTAATA
>WFNB01000067.1 GCA_015488755.1 Gammaproteobacteria bacterium
CTTTAGGAGAACTCCTATGAAAACAAATAAAATGAAGATAAAACACCTGTTAATACTCGTACTTTTTTTTGGGTTTTCATCTTCTGTTATGGCAGTAGAAACAGGCTTTCTTGAGGGCGAAGCTCAAGAAGTTTTAGTTAAAGTTCGAATGGCTGACGGCTCTTTAAAATGGTATCAGGTGGCCAAAGATGGCACACGCAAAGAAATTGATATGAAGCCTGGTGATCGATTTGAATTTCTCTATGAAGACAGTGTGGATTTGGATGCTATTACGGTGAATCCAGATAAAAAATAAAACTTAGTCTTCAATGTGAATGAAGAGAGAACCTTTTATAGACAAGGCAACGATTAAAGTAGCAGTTAAGAGGTTCAACTCATTCAGATGAAACCAAAAAAGATCCATTTATTCTTAATAATTGTGCCTACATTGATGGGCATTTTTATTTTACTTATTATTTCTAATCGCTCACCTAAAACACCGCAAGAACTGTATAAAAATAAATGCAGTCACTGTCATGATTTACCCGACTTGTCCGGTTATCAGCGTGAAGAAATAGAACCACTTGTGTATTTTATGAGACATCATAATGGTGCAAAACGTGTTATCTCTGATGAAGAATCAATAATCATTATTCACTATCTGAAAAACAAATAATGAACTATCTTTGAAAACCATCCAGCTTTTTTTTGGCTAAGATTAAATTCTCATAAGTCAATTTTTGTTCAATTTTATCTCTTAAAAGAAGAGCACCTAAGCTGCCATTATTTATGGCTAATGAAAAATATGCATAGCTAAGAATATAATCATGTTTTTTTGCATAATATTGTCCTAGTTTAATTTGAGAATCAACATTATTTTGTTTGGCTGCTTGTTGGTAATAAGAGATAGCTCTCGTGATATTTCTTTTGACAAAAAAACCATTTTTATATAATTCCCCCAGTATAAAATCAGCTTGTGATGAAACTCTCTTTGATTCTAACAGACATTGAGGAAGTGCTGATTGAAATTTTTGTTGATAAAATAATTTAATACATGAAGTCGCATAAGCAGAGTGGTTTAATAATATCAGTAAAATGCAAGGTATGAAAAAATATTTTTTGGAAGTGTTCCTTTTAAACACAATGCCATCTCCCCATGTTAATTTTAGTAATAGGTGCTTTAGAAATCGCCTTCTGCACTTCGTTTCATAATATCAAGAATGATTTTTTTAACATTTTCTGCTTCTGTTTTTACATTAATTGATGATTGTGGACACTAATTTTCTTTGTTAGTTAATAATGAAGTACCCGATTTGTTATTTTGGTTTGTGTCAAGAGACAATGGATACTTCAGTATCAGAGTATTTATTTAATTGTTTTGTAAGGGTATCCTGCATCTTTCCAAGCAGTGACACCTCCGGGGGCACGGTAAACATTAGTGTAGCCCATAAATTTAGCCCACCAAGATGCATTATGTGAACGACCACATTTTGTCATTCCACAGTAAATAACAATTTTTTTATTCAAATCATTGCCAAGAACTTTTCTGTATTGTTCCTGAGTAGCACCTCCATCAATATCCAGATCTTTGCTCCACTCCCCAGTATGTTTTGATTGAAAGCCAAAGTTGGTTGCACCATTAATATAGCCATCAACAAATTCACGTCTTGGGTGTGCATCAACCAGCACAAAGTCTTCTTTATTATCAATCATCTCTTTCAGATGCTCAATTGTTATCAGCTTGTAGCCACCCTGAATGGTTTGATTTGCCAGATTGATAGCCAGTTTTTGTATATCTGTTTCTTTGAGCTTTTGTTCATCGGCCATGCTGATAGCTGAGCTGAGTAGTAAAGTAGAAACAATAAGCGCAAGTGATATGTTTTTTAATGATTTTTTCATTATTTATCCAGTTTTATTAATTAATTAGTAGTAATGATAGTTTCCAGAAAATTAGCTTGTGCTTAATTTCTGGTATTAAGAAAAAATGAGCCCAAAGATAAAGAAATAAGATCTTTGAGCTCTGATGACTAATCATCTTATGTAAAAAATAAAGATGTTATTAGTCACATGCTAACACCAAAAATGGTTAGTCAAATTTAGTTTTATTTTTTGACTTCATGTCAGTGAACACAGGGAATTTGAATTCCGGTAAAAAATAAAAATTGCTGTAATACTTATTTGCTATTTTTGTAAGCTAAGAGCATTACCAATAATGATGGCTTACAAAAGTTATTTAGGAAGCAGTAATTTTAGAATTTATGCTGGATACCAAGAGCAAAGGTATCTGCATTGTTCCCAGCAGTTGGTGCTGTACCTTCACCACCGGTATTTTTCCAAGAAGTGGAGCGTGAATCGTCATCATTATCTGTTTTGGCATAAACAGCATAGACCTTTGTGCGTTTAGATAATTTATGATCCAGACCAATTACCCACATATCTGCTCCATCCTTACATTTGCTGGTTGCAAGCCCGCCTGTACAGCTTGAACTCTTCAAGCCGGAATCATCACGTTCTGCATAATGAAATTTAATCGTATTATTACCCATGGTATAAGTCATCCCAATTTTCCAGATACTGGGATCAAAATTCTTAGTGAAGTTAGCACTTTCCATATCGGTGTAATCAGCAATCACTTTAAAGTCACCAAATTTATAGGCACCACCAATACGCCATGTGGTTGCATCATCAACATTTGGACCAGACGTTCGACCATCACTATTATAAGTAACATATCCAGCACCCAAAAAGAGTGGACCATTGTTGTAAAGAGCATTTAATGACCAGGCATTATTATCAGAGTTATCACCAGTTCCCGTGGTTTGCCCTGTACCTGCATCGAATACATAAGCAATGGTTGAGCTAAAACCATTCATATTAGGTGTGACATAAGCGATGACATTTTTTGCCCGTTGATCAATGGTGGCAATTTTACTGGAAGTTGCCGTAACGGATGAAGTACCTAAATTACGAATATCACCTGCCTGATCTCGAAAGACGGCCAGTTTACTACCCAGTACTTTCATTGGTGTATCCCATTGTCCAGCCAGAGCAGTACCCCAGTTGCCGGACAGTGTTATAGCACGATTACGTGTTTTAAGACTTTCTGATGGATTATCACCATCCATATCCACCTGCCACTCAATCAGGTATCCAACTTTTAGACCATTGCCTAAATCTTCAGAGCCTTTCACTCCGATACGTGAACCTCGGGTGGCCATGCTCAATTCATCGTAGTTAGCGGTGCCTGAAGAATGATTATCATTGCTTTCAATGGCCATATGAATTTTACCGTATAGTGTTGGACCAGCAGCAATTGATAATGTTGGAAGTGTAACTGCAAGAACAACGGCAGCGGTTAATCGTTTTTTCATTGTTTTTCCCTTTTACTATTATTTGTGAATGGTAATATTATCGTTAGTTGTTTCATCGCCTTAAAGCCATGATGCAAGGATAAATAAGGTAAAGATTGCAATGGCTACCATAAATCCTTGCAAAGGCAATATACTGCAAAACATACGATAGTTTGATTCAGGAATATCGTAACAAGTATAGAATTCACGACGGGTGACACATTTTAATAATGTGGATTTTGTCATTTAAATATCTCCCTTGGTTTGCATCTAACGTAATATGTCGTTTGATGGGCCTTGCCAACTTCGCTAACAGCTAAGGTTTAGCAATAGCTATGCCATAGAAAATAATAGGGTGAATTAATGACCTTAGAATTGTTTGAGGATGATTTTTTATAGTGACATAAATTGAAAGGTGCTGTGGTAAAATGCCATTGTCTTGCAAATTGCCACAGTGTGGTGTGAGTTTTTTTGTTGATATTCAGAATTGAATTATGAAGAATGTTTTAACTTTCGATGCAATGTGGATGCATCGATACCAAGACGGCGTGCTGCTTCAGTTTTATTGCCATCAGAACAGGCAAGCATATGCTGAATCCAATGTTGTTCAACTACTTGAAGGGGCGCATCTTTGCTCCAGGGATACTGTGAATTTGTAAGGCTTATGCTGCTATTGAGCTGCTGTAATTCAATAGGAAGCTGCTG
The DNA here is from genome assembly GCA_015488755.1 of Gammaproteobacteria bacterium. Taxonomy (GTDB): domain Bacteria; phylum Pseudomonadota; class Gammaproteobacteria; order GRL18; family GRL18; genus GRL18. The sequence goes on from WFNB01000067.1 coordinate 4,035, forward strand.
ACTTTCAATCATATTACTTTCAGTTAACACAATTGCTCGATGGATGATATTTTCCAGTTCACGTATGTTGCCAGGCCAATGATGTGCTTGTAATATTTGTAGTGCATCCGCTGATATCCCCTGTACATTGCGTCCAGTTTTTCGAGCATAACAAGCAATAAATTGTTCAGCCAAAATGGGAATATCATCAATACGCTCTTTAAGTGAAGGCAGAGGTATGGGGAACACATTGAGTCGGTAAAAAAGATCTTGTCTGAAATTGCCTTGAGTCACTAATTCTTCAAGGTTCTGATTACTGGCTGTGACCAGTCGGACATTAACTTTAATGGTTTTCGTTCCTCCTACGCGCTGCAAATGACCATGTTGTACAAATTCCAGAAGGCGAGTCTGAATGGCTGTTGAGGCACTATTAATTTCATCTAGAAAGAGTGTCCCGCCTTCAGCGAGTTCCAACAGGCCACGTTTGCGTTGATTGGCTCCAGTAAAGGCACCGCGCTCATAACCAAATAGTTCACTCTCGGCGATACTTTCAGCCACTGCGCCACAATTAATCGTTAACCAAGGACCACTGCTCTTAGAGCTGATATTATGTATCCAATGAGCCAGCAGGCTCTTTCCTGTACCTGTTTCTCCTGTTAATAATACCGGTGTTTCCAGATCAGCCACTCGATTAGCAAGATTAATGGCGGTCGTCATTGCTGCGCTATCGGTGACTAACTGACCCGTTTCACCATCGGCCATTTGAAAGCGAATTTGCAAGGCTTCGATACGACTGCGTTGAGCCAGTTTATCGCTGACTTTTTTAAGTACCTGACGTACCTCTTCATTGTCAAATGGCTTACTGATAAGATCCAGTGCACCTGAGCGAAAAGCTCGGACTACAGTGGGTACGGTGGCATAACCTGTGATCATTACTGATGGTAATTCAGGGCGTTGTGAGCTTACTGCTTCCAACAACTCAATACCTTCACCATCGGGTAGTCTGTGATCGGTGAATAGAATATCGGGTGTGGATTGTAAAAGGGCTTGATGGGCACTGGCAATATCGGCTGCAATTCTGGGGATGAAGCCCATTTTTTTAGCTAAATTTGCCAGTAGAGATGCCATTGCTTCATCGTCTTCAACAATCAATAGTTCCCATTTCATAAGCTTTTCTCCGATGCTAGCTGCAATGTGATTTCAAATGCAGTGCCATGACTATTGGTGGACACCAGTTTGATTTCTCCTCCCATATCTTTAGTCAGGCTTCGACATAAATGCAAGCCTAGGCCGGTACCCTGACCAATCGCTTTGGTCGTGTTGAAAGCCTCAAATAGATGGTCAAGCACTTTTTCAGGAAGACCGGAACCATCATCAGAAATTTGAATAAAAACCATTGAATTGTTACTTTTTATTGAGACTAGAATTTTCTTGGCTCCAGCCTGAGCTGCATTACTAAATAAATTAAAAATAATTTGTTCTAGAGAGGCGGGATCTGCACGTACTAAGCGGATTTCTTCGTCTTGAAGGTTAATTTCTTTAACACCTTTATCCAGTAATACCGGTCTCATCAGTGATAATGTTTTTTCTAAGTGACTTTTTAGATCAAAATTACTGAGATGGGTTTCTGGTGGTCGAACGGCCGTTAGGAGATTGTCCACAACGCCTGCGCAAATAGCAGTCTGTTCTTCAATTACAGCCAGCTGATTGTCCAGCTCAGAGTCGGGCTTGTTTTCACGAGCCAATTGCGTATAGCCACGGATATTCCCCAAAGGCGTATTTAAAGCGTGTGCCAAACCAGCAGCCATTTGACCGACGCAGGCCAGCCTTTGATCTCTGCACAGTCTCATTGCGGCTGAACGAGCCAGTCGTTCAGCTTTTGTTCGTTCGTTAATATGGGTTTGTACTTCTTCTCTGAGTTCCTGGAATGTTAAAGCCAGTCTCTGTAGTTCATTGGGTAGTTGTTTAAGGGTATCATCATGAGGCTGAGATAAAGGACTGACAACACGTGCCAGACGCTGTACTGGACGAATGACACTGCGTTCAAGCACGTTTCTTTGCAACCAGAAAGCTGCAATCACCATGATAGTCAGAGTAATGAAGCCGATCATTCCAATATATCTGAGTTTGGTCTGTGCCGGTAATTGATCATAAGCCAGTTCAACAGTGCCGACGATTGTTGATCCTAGCGCCATAGGTTCAATAATCATCCGATAACGGGATTTTTCTGGAACAGGACGTTCACCAACTTGGGCGAGCACTTCATTGTCGGCACGTTGTACATTAATATAAATGATGTCATCATCTTGCCCCAATTGATCCACATAACGTTCCAGGGTCGCATAATCATAAACTAATACGGCATCAATGCTAAATGTCGCCAGTTGGCGAACCAGAGCCAATGCACGCTCATGCTGGGATTGATACAACATCTCGCTTGCCCCTTGGTAGACAGCAAATCCCACCATAAGCCCAAAGAGTAATAAACCTGTAGCTAATGTCATCCCCAGTCGATAAGAGAGAGATAATGGATGGATTACCATTGTGCGGGTACCTCCGTACGTGTTTCTATTGCCTTAACCACCTGCCGGGCTGAAAGAAATAATGACAGGTCTGGTTTGGTAAAATAAATACCATGCCCTAATGCTAAAGTGACTTCAACGAAATCAGTAGTGGGTGTCAATAAAGCACTGCTGATTTGATCCACGAGTTTTTCATCAAGCCTAGGACGAGCCACAATAAGGTGTGGAGGCAAAGGTGGAGAGATGGCAATAATTTTCAGTCCCGGTGTGCGCTGGGCGTATTTATTGGCAACCGCCTGACGTAATCCACCGGCATCAAAATCACCGTGCAATACTGCCAGAGCGACTCGCTCATGACTGCCTAGATACGCGTAGTCTTGAAGATCTCGTAATCCGAGTCCAGAAGCCGACAGCATAGTGCGAGGGACATAGTGGCTACCAAAAGAATGGGGTGCACCAAAGGCTACACTATGACCTCTTAAATCCTCGATTGACGTGATCTCACTATGAGAGCTGACAACAATAACACTATGATAACCTGTTTGTCCGTCAGTTGCCTCAGCAGCGAGGGCGGTTAAATGCTGATCATTTCCTTTGAGATAATTATCTTGAGCGCGCAGGAAAGGGGTCGGGCCGATATAAGCGAGATCAGCACTGCCGTTACTAATGCGTTTAATTTGATCAACATAAGAACTGGCCAACTGTAATTTTACTGGTTGGCCCAGTTGTTTTTCAAGATAATCGCATAGTGGCTGAAAACGTGTGATCAGCTGGCTTGGTGTATCGTAGGGATGAACCAGAAAGGTTAAGGCTGGTTTGTCAATGAAAGAAGTCAAGTTTTGTTGAGGCTTTTCATCCTCTTGCTGTTGACATGAGAGGGATGAAGAAAGTGCTACTATCCACAGTAATCTAAGGAGTATTTTCGACACAGTATGGGTCTCACTAGGGCAATTATAAGAGTAGAGTACATAAATAGACTGGCCACTGCAATATCTGACTGATCCCATTCATTGAACTTGACATATCTATTATTCTAGATGTAGTCTATATCTATTAAATTATATATATAAACATTTGTATGTATTTTTAATATCAGAATATAACAATCGTGTTATTGGAATAACTCAATTTTTAACTTTTTATCAACTATGGGTAATAACAAATGTCAGCACCACATAATGATAACTCTAAAGCAAACAGACATAAAAAAATTGGATTTTTTGAACACTATCTAACATTTTGGGTGTTTGTTTGTATTGTGGTAGGAATTGCTCTAGGGCATAGGTTTCCAGAGCTTTTTCAGACGTTGGCTGGCTATGAGGCCGCAGAAGTCAACTTACCAGTTGCCATTTTAATCTGGTTGATGATTATTCCCATGCTGTTAAAGATTGACTTTAAGGCTTTGAGTCATGTGAAAGAACACTGGCGTGGTGTTGGCGTGACTTTATTCATTAACTGGGGAGTGAAACCTTTTTCTATGGCGCTACTTGCCTGGATGTTTATTCGTGGCATTTTTTCTGACTGGTTACCCGCAGATCAAATTGACAGTTATGTAGCAGGTCTTATTTTGTTGGCTGCAGCGCCTTGCACGGCAATGGTCTTTGTCTGGAGTAATCTTTGTGATGGCGAGCCTCATTTTACACTGACTCAAGTTGCTTTGAATGATTTTATTATGATTGTTGCTTTTGCCCCCATTGTGGGGCTTTTATTAGGGCTTTCTTCGATTACCGTGCCCTGGGATACTTTATTTCTTTCAGTGGTGCTTTATATTGTCATACCCGTCATGGTATCTCAAATAATACGTTACTGGTTATTAAACAATGGGGGAAAGAATGCCTTGCAACATCTTCTCGATGTTCTTGGGCCTCTGTCACTTGTTTCATTGCTACTCACATTAGTCTTACTCTTTGGTTTTCAGGGTGAACAAATTATTTCTCAGCCAATGATCATTGCTTTGTTAGCAATACCGATTCTTATTCAGGTGTATTTTAATTCAGCTTTGGCCTATTGGCTTAATCGTAGAGTGGGGGAAGCACATAATGTGGCTGGCCCGTCTGCATTAATTGGTGCCAGTAATTTCTTTGAGCTTGCCGTTGCCACTGCCATTGTTTTGTTTGGCTTTGAATCTGGCGCGGCTCTTGCAACGGTGGTGGGAGTATTGATAGAGGTGCCTGTTATGCTCTCTGTCGTAAAAATTGTTAATAAGAGTAAAGGGTGGTATGAATCTTCCCTGAATCCCATTGGAGGAAAAAAATGAGAAAAGCAATAAATATTGTCTTACCCTGGATGATTGTTCTGATAATGACGTTACCTGTAGTCAGTTGGGCCGAACCCGATTATCTGGTTGATAGTGACTGGCTCTCAGAACACATCAAAGACAATAATGTGTTAGTGCTTGAAGTGCGTTACCATCCACATCGATATTTTACAGTGGGCCATATTCCAGGGGCTATTCAGGTACAGCGTTTTAAAGATTTGGGTGATAATTTTGCTAATCCGTTAATGCGTTTCCCATCAAAGGATGATTTTCAGAAGACTTTACGTCAATGGGGAGTGAATAATAAATCGACCTTAGTACTTTATGATGATTCTAATACGGCTCTGGTCTCCCGACTTTATTATCTGTTAGAGCTTTATGGTTTCAATATGAAACAGGTCAAGATCCTCAATGGTGGAACCAGTGACTGGAGTGCGTTTGAAGAGATGAGTCAGGACGCAACACCGGATAAAGCACTGGGTAATGTCACCCTTAAAAAGGCCAATCAATCCATGTTTGTTGAATGGACTGATGTCTATAAGGACGTTGTTTCACTTCGTGATCCAAATATCGTTTTACTTGATGCTCGTCCAAATGATATGTATACCGGAAAAGTGATTAAACATTCAATTATGGGAGGACACATTCCAGGTGCAATTAATGTGGTGAGCTTAGATGGAACCAGTGCACAAAAATGGCGTTCTGATGAAGAACTGGAAGAATTATATAAGGCTGTGCCTAAAGATAAAACTGTATACGTCTACTGTCATGATGGTTTTCGAATGAGCCTAGCTTATTTGCAACTCAAACACCTCGGGGTGAAAGATGTCCGTCTTTACAATGGTGGCTGGTCTCATTGGGGTAATCGACTGTCATTACCAGTGGTTGAGGGAAATGAAGCCTATAGCGGTGACTATGCTTTATGATGCGCAAACTCTTGTACTGAAAAGTTGGTTAGTGCTGGTTCTGATCAGATTTTCAGTACAAGTCTTTGCCTTTTATGTGTGGTGAATAGAATTTATTGTTTCATCGCTTCTTGCTGGCGACAATCTGAACACATTCGTAATAAATCAACCTGTTTAGCTTGAAAAAAGGGTAGATTTTTTACCAGAGTAATACTTTTATCCACAAAACGTTTATCCGCAAAGGACTTACCACAGTGAATGCATTCAGCTCTATTCTTTGATTCAAATAACACAGAGGGAAGGGAGGCAGGATCAAAGAAAAACACAGGGTCAAGTTTTAGTGCTTGTTCAGGACAGCCTTCAACACAAATGCCACATTGCACACAAGCTGTTTGTTGGAATTTAAGAAGTGATGTATCAATGCTCAAGGCAGAAGTCGGGCAGAGATGAACACATGCTTGACAGAGGGTGCAGCGTGTATCATCAAGTTTCAGGCTACCCAGACCGCTATCTGTACTTTGGGGGCAGGTTAGCCCATCACGTTTTGTTACTATTAATAGTTGTTCTAATGCTTTGAGTAAAAAACCTCGTTTATCATTTGGCCAATCATCTATGTTCATATTGCTAAATGGCAAGTGAAAAAATTTTTTATACTCAAGTTTGTGCAATTCTGTGGATCTGATGAGCTGGATCCTTTCTGCTTCTATGCCTAAAGATAATAGCAGATCTTGAGCACACTGAATTTCATTCGATAAACTCAAATGTACTGTACTTGAAGCGGTACTTGGACGTAATAAATATAGGCTGGCAGCACCTGAAGCAAGTAAGGCCAACCATAAATCCTTGCCTATAGACGCAATAGAGTGAAGAGGAAATGGAAGTATATTATTAGGTAACTCGTTTAATAGGCCAGACAGATGATCAATTTGCTTGAGATTATCTTCATAAAATAAGATGTTAGGAGCCTCGTTACTTAGCAGATTAAAACTTTCAATCAATTGTTTTAAGCGTTGCAAAATAGTCTTTCTATCTGGATAGGTATAACTCAGAGCGCCAGAAGGACAGACTTGAGTACAGCTACCACATCCTTGGCAAAGAAAGGAATTAATCTGGATCAGTTGATCATCCGTTGACTGTATCGCTGCGGCAGGACAATTATCCAGGCATTGAGAACAACCTGTCATATTTTGTCGTTCATGAGCGCAAATTGACTCATTGTAATTGTAATAACGAGGTTTATATAATGTACCAATACATTGAGCCATCTGTCCTAGAATTCGATCAATATCCTGGGCATTATTATTTGCCACATGATAATAACCCAGAGGAAAAACTTCCTGCGGTAGCAAGGGTGAATCATTTAAATCAAGTATGAGATCAAACAATCTGTTTTTATTCGAACTCAATGAACCAATATCTCTGTTTTCACCTCCAGCCGTGATTTGAGCCCGATATGTTCCCATATAACCCTCTATCTTAACGATGTCCCCAACATAATTTTGATTGGCATTATAAGATTCCGGTATTTGCGGTGAAAACGATATAGATTTTAGTCCTGGAGGAAGACAGCTTAAAGCAATACTAACTCGCTCTGTAGGGCCAAAAATCAGACACATACCCTCCGAACGATAACTGACGCGCTCCACCTGTGGAACAGGCCAGTCATGAATGGTATTACTGATCATCTTGTGGAGTATTTCATCCTGTTCTTCACTGTCAAGCGGCATTGAGTTCATGGGTTATTTCATCCAGTAAGGATAATTCTTGTTGCAAACTATCCAATGTCAGTTTTGCAATGATGCTGTAAAAGTTTAATTGACTTTCATTTATCAGACGTTGGCAAAATTCTGGAAGCCAAGTCATTAAATGTTGTGATAGGAATGCCTTCTGTTGTTCTATCGTTTGTAAGGCTTGTTTACTATTATTATTTTTCCAGGCATTGTATTCCTGATAACAAAGTAATGACATAAATTTTAATTCAACCCCAATATGATCCTGAGGGCCAGCATCTTCATCAATGGCACCAAATCCAGCGTTTTGATAATGACGCATCACTGCACTGGTTGAATCACCAAATAAACGATTTTCCCGATAAACACTTTCATACGGGGGTGGAGGGCCATAGCCTTCACGAAGACCGCGAAATAACCGTGTATACTCTTTTTCTAATTGGGTGATTGCCTCATTATCCTCCTGTAACTGTTGAATTTCATCATATAAACCTGATAATTCTGTATTAGAAGTATTGGCTTCCAAAGCTGATGAAATTTGTTGAACAAAACTATGTTGTGGGCGCAATAAATAAAACTGCGCCAAAAACCAGTAATTTTTACTGCGTGATTCGGCTATTTCAAGCCACGTATTGTCATTTAGATTACTCATTTGTCTGCAGTCTGGAAGAAGGTGTGAGCAACACCATTGGTCTTATGACAACCTAAGCAGACACCCCGATCAACCACATCTGCTTTGGGACGTTTGCCATGCCCGGCAGCTCGATTTTCTTCCTCTGCCTTGCTGACCAGAAGATAATCTGCAGCGTATTTCTTACTGACATGACAGGCCTCGCATTCCATTCCCAATGTTTCTGAATGAATCAAATGATAGCGTCCCTTATTCTTATGCATGCTATAATCTTTTCCAACATCAATCTTACCATCACGTATTGCTTCAGCCGTATCAGCCAGATCCAAAGCGTCATCTTCACACCATGCTATTAATGGGACTGATAAACCAATGATTAAACCTAAACCCATTATCTTGATTTGTTTTTTCATTAGTAGTCTCCTCCCTCAAGGACATAATAGACTTGTGGTCGTGTACCAAACTCTTTTTTGATCTGGGTGGCTTTTTTCTTACCGACCCATTTTGATACTTCACTCTCAGGATCGTCAATATCACCAAAAACACGTGCTTGAACTGGACAAACCAAATCACAACTTGGCGTATATTCAGGTACTTGCCCAATTAAATGTGTTTCTCCTTTTTCAACGGCTTTTTCCAGTTTATGCCAGCAGAATGTACATTTTTCAACTGTTTTTGCTTTCTTTCTATGTGTTGGATGGCGTTTTTTATAAGCTTGCTGCTCGTAAGGTGTTTTTTTGCCATCTTCATAAAGTGTTGCGATTTCATTATTATATTGTGGAACACCATAGGGACATGCAGCATTACAATATTGACATCCGATACATTTGTCATAATCAATTAAAACCACTCCTAACTCATTTTTGCTGATGGCTTTTACATCGATAGCATCACAAGCCGCTTTGCATGCTGGATGTTCACAATGCATACAGTTCATTGTTGTAAAAGTGCGGTTAACATTAGGGTAGCTACCACCCTCATTCTCCATCATTACATTCCAGGGTGACTCTGGAGTTAAGTGATTTTCCACATAACAGGCAGCCAGACATGAACGACAGCCCATGCATCGTTTTGTGTCAATGACACGTACAAGTTTTGTCATAATTTTATCCTCTTACCGATCAGGCCTTGTAGACCTTACATTTAGTGTCATTAAAAGAATTCATACCCGCAAGTACATCAGGATGTAATTCCAGCACTGGATTAATCCAGATTCCTTTTTTGGCTGCATCTGGAAAGCCGGAACTCCAGTGACCATAATGGTAGGAAACAGCAACAACGTCTGGACGAATTCCTTGGCTGAGTCTGGCCTTGCCCTGCGCTTTACCAAGACGTGATTCAATCACTAATTGTTGATCATTTTTTACTCCCATATCCTCAGCTGTTTTTGTGTTGATGAGAATATAATTTTCATCTGAATCACCAAGTCGATTAAGAATAGGATTTTGTGCCGTATTTCCTGCCTGATTTCGGTACATCCGTTTGTAAGTCAGTAGATAAAATGGCAGTTGTTTTGCCTCCCTGTGTGGTGTAGGAAATGCGTGTTCCTTACGTGGCAATGGGGAGCAGGCAATCTTGTATTTTTTTAGATCAATATTTTTAATATTATGTTTTTTGACCGTTTTGACAACATTGTTATAGGTTCCAAGCAGTTGATCCGCATACAGCTTCATTTTCGGTTTACCCGGACCTTTATAGATTTTTTCAACACCATGAAGATACATCTCTTCAACATTAAGTCGTTTGCCAATAAAAGCGTGCTCGATAGCATAGCTAAAGGATTTTCCTGTTTTTTCCCGCCATAACGCTTCGACTGCATCTTTAGAGACGTAATCTCGTCCGGTATTGAGCGGATGTTTCTTCAGTTTAAACTTTTTATTAATAGCTTTGATATACTCATCTCTAATGCCGGTACGTTTGGCCAGTTGCCATATAATTCCCCAGGCATCCAGCGGTATATTATAGGCATTGGTCAATGGTTGCCTGATTGCAGTATGGCTACTAACAGGGGTCCATCGTGAGGGTGAAAACTGCCAGGCTTCCAGATAGGTAAGATCTGGAAAGACGATATCTGCCATGGATGCTGTTTCAGTGAGGACAATATCAATAACCACATTGAAAGTCTTGGCATAACCTTCAAATTGCTTTAGAGCATCTGATGTGGAGAAAGCTCGGTTGGTCGCATAGAAAATTTGCATTTCCGGCTTATAAGGCAGTCCATAGGCTTCTGGATCCAGTAAGGTATGAGCAACTTGTTGACACACATTATGGGTAGCATGTGGGAAATAAACACTTTTTTGCAGATCAACTCGTTGTGGTGGATACTCGCATTTTGATGCTTCCATTTGTGAACCAGGCTTAGGGTGATGCAGGCGCATGCCACCTACAGCATCATGAGCGCCTAAGAGCATCATGACTAATTGTCCAGAACGCCAGGTTTGGGCACCGTATTCTTTTGCTGCTACCCCGCGAAAGGCATGTATTGCGACTGGTCGATAGCGTAAACGCTTACCATCAAGTACGATAGTTGAGCCAATATGGGCAGCTTTCACCATCTGCTGTGCAAGATCCTTGATTGTCTTGGAAGGAATTCCTGTGACATTTTCTGCATATTCCGGAGTAATTTCTTTGACTTCATCTGCCAAAATCTGAAAAGAAGGGCGCACATTTTTATTTCCAATACTATAATTGCCCCTAAGAGCAGGTTTCACCCCTTTCTTGTAAGTAGTGGCTCTTTGGCTAACGGTATCCCAGACTAAAGGTTCCCCAGCTTTATTGTGAATAATATGACCATCACTGGCGACCAGATGTGTTGAATTAGTAAATTCAATCAGATATTCATGATCAACTGTATCCGCATCGATAAATAGATGCATTAGTCCTAGTAATAAGACAACGTCCTTTCCTGGTCTGATAGGTATCCATTGATCTGCCTTGGCTCCGGTATTGGATAGACGAGGTTCTACTGAAATTAACTTCATACCACGTTCTTTAGCATCAGTAGTGGAATGATCTAGCCAACGAGCCCATTGTTCAGCTTCAAAAAAATTAGCCCCAAGATTAAGCTGTAATTGGCAATAATCCAGATCTGGAAGAAATTCATGATGTCCCCAGGTCAGTTCATCTCCAACATGACGTGCAGCTTCACAAGTTGTGGTTCGATGGACTACGTTGGGAGTTCCAAAAGCTTTGGCAAATGATTTTGGGAAACCATCTTGAATAAGGTATTTTCCATGACCGTGATGCCAGATCAATTTACGAGGATCATCAGCACGAATTTTCTTAAGTTTATCGGCAACCGTATCTAATGCTTCAGGCCAGGAAATTTCAACCCAGCCAGGATCTTCATCAGGTCCTTTTTTTGGGTTTGTTCTTTTTAATGGGGCTTTGATTCGATAGGGATTATAGGTATTGAATGGACCAGCTCCACCTTTAGGGCAAATGCCTTTATTATAGACTTCCGCGCGAGCAGGATCAGGATAGACAACACGAATAATATCATCTTCCATTTTAATGTTTTGTCCACAGAAATTAACACAATGAACGCACGTGGTTTTAACGTATTTTTCACCTTGTTGAAGCTTTTTCTTGTTTTGTGAAGCCTGGTTGACAGCACGTGCAATAGTCGGCAGTGTAATACCACTTGCTGCTGTGCCTGAAAGTGCTCCTGTTGATTTTAAAAAGCTTCTTCTTGATAAAGACATAAACTTTCCTCCCGATTGATAAGATAAGGCATAACAATTCCAGATATTTATTTTTAGTTCAATAAATAAAATGGGGGATGTTAATTTTGTTATTTTTTACTGATTATATTAAGCAGTAATAGTGCCATAAATAATGAGTTTATTTGGAATAACTGGAATTTATATAAGTCATTGTTTGCCTGTATAAAATTATGTTATTGTTAGAATACAAACAAAGCTTGAGTGTTACTGACGAGTAACAGTGGTTGTTATTACATTTTCATTGTTACCTATAAGTAACGGTCACACTTGTCAGGAAAGTAAATTGAGGTGTTTGGTTAATGTTCTTGTATTTAAAAAGATATGTCCGTTGGATAGCATTACTTATTTTTTTAGTACCGGTCACAGGTCTGGCTGATACAAATACACCGCCGATACGAATTGGTCTGGCTGCAGTAGTTCTTGACCGACCTGGGGTACTCCTTGATGATTGGTCAGACTATCTTACTAAAGAATTAAATCAGCCAGTCAAATTTGTTCAGCGCAGAAGCTATTCAGAATTAACCGATGAATTAGAAAAAGGAAGCTTACAGGCAAGTTGGGTCTGCACCTACCCCTATATCACTCATCGTGATACTTTTCGTCTTCTGGTAATACCGGTTTTTAAAAATCAACCCATTTATCATTCTTACCTTATTGCATCGGCAAATAATAACACTATAAAAGATATATCTGATTTACAGGGCAAAGTATTTGCCTATACAGAAAGTGAATCATTTAGCGGTTATATTATTCCCAGATACTGGTTGGAAAAACTCAATTTTAACCCTGACAGTTTTTTTCGTATGACTTTTTTTACATGGAGTCATAAAGATAGCATTATTGCAGTTTCTGATGGGCTGGCAGATGCTGCGGCTGTTGATAGCTATGTCTGGGAGAGTATGCAGAAAGATTTTCCTGAAATTGTTAATAAAACCAGAATTGTAACACAGTCAAAAGATTTTGGTTTTCCACCAATTGTGGCCGGTTTAAAAATGACTAAAGCTACTTTTTTGCGTTTACAAACAACGTTGATTAATATGAATCGTGATCCTGAAGGGAAATCCTTATTGCATCGCATGCATTTAGATCGTTTTGATATGCCTGATTATAAAATTTATAAAACAGCAATAAAACTTCTAGAAAAAACACCTCAATGATGTTTCAACACATACCTTATCGTTATCGGATACCTGTATATCTTTCATTAATTGTAGTATTAACCGGTATATTATTCACTTTGTTTCTTGGCTGGCAAAATTATTATGATATGCAAAAGACTTTATTAAATAAAAATCGTCTACTTGCTGAAATATATGCTAAAAGTATGGTGGAACCACTAAAGCATCATGATATATGGCGAGCTTATTCTCTAATACGAAACAATCCCAAAACATCTCAAGATGAAAATTCTATCAACCCGGTTCTAATCGTTATCCTGGATAAGGAAAACAAAACTTTTGCCTCAACCGATCCTCATCAATATCCTGTTGGACTTGAAGATCAAACCTTAGTCAATTTTAGCTGCATGGAAGACAATCAGGCAATCAGTACCATTCTGCAAAATAAAAAAGTTATATTAATTTCCCATATTATTTTTGATGGTGATTCACGTCTGGGACAGGTGTTATTTATTTTTCCTGAAGAATGGTATTTTTCGGGTGTTTATCATCTTGCTCAACGAATTGGCTTAATTACACTGTTGCTGTTAATAATTCTGGTGCCCTTAGGTTGGCTGTCTGGATGCCGTTTATCAAAACCTATTTTATGTCTTGATCTTTGTCTTACTCGTTTAGAGCGGGAAGGTCCTGAAGC
>WFNB01000068.1 GCA_015488755.1 Gammaproteobacteria bacterium
GACTTTCTTTTTAGCAGCCACTTTTTTCTTAGCACTGACTTTCTTTTTAGCAGCCACTTTTTTCTTAGCGCTGACTTTCTTTTTAGCAGCCACTTTTTTCTTGGCACTGACTTTCTTTTTAGCAGCCACTTTTTTCTTAGCACTGACTTTCTTTTTAGCAACCACTTTTTTCTTGGCACTGACTTTCTTTTTAGCGCTTACTTTCTTTTTAGTAGCCACTTTTTTCTTAGCGCTGACTTTCTTTTTAGCAGCTACTTTTTTCTTAGTGCTTGCTTTCTTTTTAGCTTTAGGCTTAGTTTCTGTCTTGCTTGCTTCTTTTTCTTCTGTCTTAGTTTCAGTTTGTTGCTGTGACTTAACTAAGGGATCAAGGGCTTCAGTTAATGCATTGAAAATAGTATCGACATCACCAGAGCCATCAATGACAATGTTTTTACTCTGTTGTTTATAATAAGAAATCAGGGGTGCTGTTTGAGAACTATAAATTTTTAGGCGATGACCAATTGTTTCCTTATTATCATCGGCTCTTTGAATAAGTTTACCACCGCATTCATCACAGACTTCTGTCAGTCTAGAAGGTGAGGTGTGTATGTTGTACATTTGGCCACAGTCAGCGCAGGTTCTTCTGCCTGTTAAGCGACGCATTAAGTTATCTAGATTAACATCGATCAATATCGTTTTTTCTAAGGGCTGATAAATGGTATTAAGCATATTATCCAATGCTTCAGCCTGAGGTATATTACGTGGAAAGCCATCGAGAATAAAACCATAGAAAGCATCGGGTTCTTTAAGGCGTTCTTCGATAATATTCAATACGATGGTATCTGAAACTAATTCGCCGGCTTCCATAGCCTCTTTTGCTTTTATGCCAAGCGGAGTCTCATCACGGACGGCTACACGCAATAAGTCGCCAGTAGAGATTTGGGGGATACCATATTTGGCAACCAATTTTTTTGCTTGTGTACCTTTACCTGAACCGGGTGCGCCTAAAAGAACAATTCTCATTTTTTTCTCTCTGCAAGGAATAATACGACTAATGACTTAGAGCAACAGCGATACTTGTGACACTTAAAAATGCAGACTTCATTATTTTAATGAATTTAGCTTCAAATGTTATGGGTATAAGCTCTCTTTAAACATTCTAACTCAGAGTTTAAGAAAGTAAAGTTTTGCTTGTATAGTTTTGCTGTTTTTTTATTTTAATTTGATCAGAATACTTATTTATAGTGTTGCTATCTTAAGAATAATAGATACGTTAAAATGGCAAGCTTACTTCACCTGTTGATACAATTATCCTACACGATAAATTTTTATTATGAATGACGAACAATTATTGCGCTATTCACGGCAAATTATGTTGCCTTCTGTTGGTATTGAGGGACAAGAAAAACTGCTCAATGCTAAGGTTCTTATTATTGGTATGGGTGGCCTTGGCTCTCCTATTGCTATGTATCTTGCCTCAGCAGGTGTGGGTCATTTAATTATCTGTGATTTTGATGAAGTTGATTTATCTAATTTACAAAGGCAAATAATTCATACCTCTAGTGATCGGATCGGAATAAATAAAGCAGAGTCTGCAAAACAGACATTGGAGAAATTAAATCCGGAAATAATGATTACGGCAATAACAACACAGCTTAATCAGCAAGCGCTATTTGATCAGGTTCAGCAAGTTGATGTTGTTATTGATGGCACAGATAACTTTACTGCCCGCTTTTTATTAAATAAGGTCTGTGTGCAAACAAAAACTCCTCTAGTTTCTGGCGCAGCTATTCGTATGGAAGGACAAGTCATTGTCTTTGCTAATCAGGGCACAGGGGCATGCTATCGGTGTTTATATAAAGATGATGCTAATGATACTGCAACAACGTGTTCCGAAAATGGTGTCCTTTCTCCTGTGGTTGGAATTATCGGCAGTATTCAAGCGACAGAAGCAATGAAAATCATTATGTCGATAGGTAAGGTATTGGAGTCACGTCTACTTCTACTGGATGCTTATAGCATGGATTGGCGGACATTAACCTTACCGAATGATCCACACTGTCCTGTGTGTTCATCAATAGAAAATTAATTTTTTATGAAAATAATTTTAGCGCCAATGGATGGGCTGACTGATTGTTATGCCCGTGAAATATTAACGAGTATTGGCGGCTATGACTTATGTGTAACTGAATTTTTGCGAGTGACTGATACCTTGTTTCCAAAGCGTGTTTTTTATAGACGCTTTCCAGAGCTTAAAACAAGTAATAGTACAATCAGCAAAACAAAAAGTGGCACACCTGTTTTTTTACAACTGCTTGGCAGTGATCCTTATGTCTTGGCTGATAATGCAACCAAGGCGGTGCAACTAGGTGCTAAAGGCATTGATCTTAATTTTGGTTGCCCAGCTAAAACAGTTAACCGTCGAAAGGGTGGTGCCAGCTTATTAAAATATCCTGAAAGAATTCATGAAATAGTGACTTCGGTACGTCAGGCTGTGCCGTTAGATACACCAGTAACAGCAAAAATGCGTCTTGGTTATGATGATCAATTGTTAGCTCTTGATAATGCGCTTGCCATTGAGGCAGGAGGGGTTGATTGGCTAACCATCCATGCCCGTACTAAAAAAGAGGCCTATCATCCTCCTGCACATTGGGATTCACTCTTGCCTATCTCTGAGCGACTCAGTATTCCCGTTATTGCCAATGGTGATATTTGGAGTGTGGCCGATTATTATCGTTGTTGTCAGCAAAGTGGCTGTGATAGTGTTATGTTGGGGCGAGGTGCAATGGTTACTCCAGACTTGGCATTACAAATAAAGTCTGCCTTACTAGAAAAAGAAAATATACCTTTAAGCTGGGATGCTGTCTGTGGGCTACTCAATACCTTGTATGCTTTAATGCTTCATAACTCTGAATTAAATAATCGCTATATTGCCCCTCGGCTGAAATTATGGACAAAGTGGTTGATGCCTAATTATTATCAGGCAGAAACCTTATTTACCAAGCTAAAAAAAATAAATGATCCTCATCAAGCAATAAAGCTTATACAAAGAAGTAAAGCAAAGTAATTATTTATGATCATTATTCTAATGCAAATGCTTAGTATTGCTGTCTTTGGTTTTATCTGGCAGTTTATTGCTGAGAAAGTCACTAATAATGCGGTCAATGCAACAATGAGTCGGGCAGTTATTTCTGCTCTGGTTTACTATTTTATGTTGCCGGCACTTATCCTTGATGTACTTTGGCAGGCACCATTACAAGAAAATAGCATTTATATTGCCATAATGGCTGCTGGGGGCGTATTAGGTTCTCTATTGTTAGCACTGCTCTTTAGTCGTTTTAGCACGCTACCCAGAGCAACGATTGGTGCCATTATTCTTGCGGCTAGTTTCCCCAATGCCACTTATATGGGTTTACCAGTTCTTGAAGAAACTTTCGGCTCTTGGAGTATGAGTATTGCATTGCAATATGATATGTTTGCCTGCACACCCATTCTTCTTTCTTTAGGGATTTTTATTGCCAGTTCATATGGTCAGCAGGAGAAACTAGGGATTTTATTAGTCTCCATGTTAAAAGTTCCAGCAATCTGGGCGACATTGCTCGCTATTTTATTGAATTTAAGTGCTATACCCATACCTGATTTCTTATATGGTATTTTCCATAAAATGGGCAACACCGTTATCCCTCTAATGCTTTTTTCTCTTGGCCTAAGTCTTCCTGTACGCTTGATTTCGTTAAAGCACATCAAAGCGGTTATTGTGATCAGTTGCATACAATTACTTATTATGCCGATGATTGTTTGGCTTATTGGTCAGTCTGTACCGATTTCCTCTGATTATTTAGCGCCTGTTGTGATTGAAGGGGCAATGCCTAGTATGCTCTTAGGGCTAGTCTTATGTCACCGTTATAAACTGGATGTGGGTCTTTATGCCAGCGCAGTGACGATAAGCAGTTTAGCATCATTACTTAGCTTACCCTTAGTGCTAAAATTATTAGTATAATGATTTATTTAGGTTCAAGGGCTGTATTGTTTTATTGTTGCTCTATTTGTGAGTTTAAGCGCACTGCTTCAAGAGTACCTACTAAATCATTGCTAATTTCAGTGGCGATGGCCAGATGCAGTTCAGTAAAAAATTGGGCTGTATTATGGTGTAGAGTAATAATGGCGATAATTTCATCAAAGAAAATAAAGGGAATGGCCATGGCAGAGTGCACTTCATCACCCTCATCACCTAACTCGATCCAACGTTCATCTTTTCGGGTATCACTGCTTAACGCACCTTGTCGATTATGATAAGCCCAAGCAGACAGCCCCTTGGTCATAGTTTCTTTTACCTTATACTCAACTACTTTGACAAAGCTACTTTCGTAAGCCAAAAGTTGAAAGGTGATTTTGTTTTTTTCAATAAGAAAAAATGAGCCATTATTAGCCCCTAATTCCTTAATGGTTAATGCTAATACCTGACTGCTCATGGCTTTTATATCATGGCGCAATTTAGCATCATTGGTTATTGTTTTCCGTAGTGATCGAATACGCTGAAGATCAATCATATTATTTTTCCTATTGTTTATTCTGCTTTTTCAGAGTTAAGTTTACTCGGCTACCACTTGCATTAGTTGGCTATAATCACTATCACCTTGAATGATTTTCATGACACCATCTTGTAAAAGAGTACGCATGCCATCTTTTGTTGCCTGTGCCTTTAATTGTTCAATACTAGCATTTTTATACACTAGCTTTTTCATAGCATCACTAGCAACTAATAATTCATGAATACCTGTTCTGCCACGATAGCCGGTATCATTACATTTGCTACAACCAACGGCTTTATTTAAACGGATGTCTTCGCTGGAAATATTTAATTGTGAAAAGTCATGTTCTCCATAAGTATGGATGAGTTGTGCTATTTCTTTTTGGCTTGGTTTATAGCTTTGCTTACAACTACTACACAAGGTTCGCATAAGCCGTTGTGCTAGAATCCCAAGTAGTGCATCAGAAAAGTTAATGGGATCCATTCCCAGTTCTAATAGTCGGGTAATGGTTTCTGGTGCAGAGTTGGTATGCAGTGTGGATAGAACCAAATGACCGGTTAAAGACGCTTCGATACCAATGCCAGCAGTTTCTGAATCACGCATTTCACCAATAAGGATAATATCAGGGTCAGCTCTTAAAAATGAACGCATGGCCGCGGCAAAGTCAAAACCTACTTTGTTATTAATTTGTACCTGTTGTAAGCCTGGCTGAGTGATCTCGACAGGATCTTCAGCGGTCCAAATTTTTTTCTCTGTAGTATTTAGGTGACCAAGCACAGCATGTAATGTGGTTGTTTTACCAGAACCTGTTGGTCCAACAACCAGAAAAAGGCCATGAGGATGTGTTGTTAAGGTAAGCACATTGGCCATATTTTCTTTACTTAGATTAAGCTTTTCTAATGGTAAAGCACCACCACCTGCCAATAAACGCATAACGACAGATTCACCATTCACTGTAGGAATGGTCGCGACTCGTAGTTCTAGCTCTTTACCTCTAACCTTTAGTTTGCATTTACCATCTTGGGGTATTCTGCGCTCTGCTAGATCCAAACGAGACATGACCTTAATTCTAGCCACTACAGCATCCATATTATTACTTGGGACTTTCAGTAATTCTTGGCAGACACCATCAACACGAACACGTACGATGCCAGGTTCATTGTTTTTTGCCGGTTCAATATGAATATCTGAGCCACCCATGCGTGCGGTTTCACTGATGAGTTGATTAACGAGTTGCACTGTGGGTGATGAGGCTTCTAAAGCGCTATTTAAGTCCTCTCCAGCAGCAACTTCTGATGGTGATGCCACTGTTTTATTTTGTTCTTTTACCTCCATTTTTGAGACAACATCAAACATATTAGGCTTATCAATATTATGAGCATTGATATTTAGGTAACGTAATATATCTTCAACCAAGCCGACTCTAAAAATGTATTTATCAGCATTAATAATGGTTTGAATTTCCATTATTTTATCGGTATCACTGGGATCGTCTAGGAGAATAATAACTTCTTCTTTTGTTCCAGCAATAGGTAACCATAAATTATTGATTAAAAAAGGAATTTTTAAATCATCAAAAAATAGTTTGGGTAAATTTAAAGTCTCTTGATAGCCCATAAAGGGGACTTGATAATAGTTTTCCAAAGATGTGCCAATTTCATCGAGTGAAATACCCTTTGTGTGGATTTGCTCAGATATAGACAGTTTATTCGTTTGAGACTGTTTCTCAAATTGTTGTAATTCTGAAGCGCTTATTAATTTTTGCTGCACAAGATAGTCATAAGGACCTTGAGTGCTTTGTAATTCAGTATGAAATTTTTTGCCAACAATTTGTGCTAAATGCATTGCATGGTGGGTGTCTTCACGAGAAAAAGCACCACCATCTGTTTTATTGATAATTTGTAAGACACCTAATAAAACCGGCCCCTCTTTAATAGGTACTGCGATCATTGTACGGTGCTGTAGCCCAGCTTTTTCACTAAAGGCATGATCAAATTGCAGTTTGGGATGAATTTTTTTCAGTTCATTGTCATTGTAGAGATCTTTAATCAAAACAGGTCGTTGACTTAAGGCAACATAACCGGCAATAGATGTGGGACTAAAAGGTACTTTTATTTCACGACTTTCTTTGCTGCTTTTAAAGGTTGCGACAATTTCTTTGCCATTACGCACACATTGATAAATAGTGATCCGTTCTGCGCCGAGCATCTCTAAAATAGAGCCTTCTATTTCAGGCATTGCGGTCATAAACTGAGAAGCATTTTTAATTTTATGATAAATTTGGCTTAGACGTTGTTTAAATTGTTTATCAGATTGAGATGAAGCGGCTTTGTTTTCACTCATAATATGCTCCATAAACATAATATTAGAAGTATGTGGGCTTTATATCGTTTGTGGTATCTAAATTAAGGCATAAATGGGAAAATAGTCTTCATGTCTTGTAGTGGTTGAGCCATTTGGTGAGTATTTGCTTGCATATGGCTAACAGAATTATTAACGCGATTAAAGTGATATGTCATATTGCTTACTTGTGTGCTAATACGATTCATTTTAAATTCCATTTGTTCAACATAGTTTGCCATATTGTTCACATTGTTATTCATTAATGTAATATCTGTGTTCATTATAAGCATATTGTCTGCTAAATGGGGCATATCTTGGATGCTTGTTTTCATTGCTTTGATGCTCGCATTCATGGCATTAACATCGCCAGACATCTCACCAAAATGCACATACATCTTGACCATGCTATCGCTAAGATGCTTGCTACTATGAATTAAGTCATTGCTTTTATAGATAACAAAAATCATTGCTAATACAAAAAGGATAAGCAGTAAGCGGATAAAAAGAGAGGTTTTCTTAGCAATCTTAATACCATATTGGTCTTCAGAATGCATATCATGTGAAAATTCTGCCATTGAATGATAAATGGATAAGAGTTCATCTTTCTCTAATGACATAAACTTTCCCTAGTAAGATTTCATTGGACGAGATAAATTATTAACATCAATATCTATTCGATGGACGGTATTATCAAGTTGTGAGAGTGTATTGCTCATTGTGATAATATCTTTATCCATAGAAGACATATGCTGATTAATTGCACTCATATTGCTTGTCAAACTCTTAATATGATGACTCATGTGATTGACATTAGAGGTAATGTCATTAACCTCTCCCATAATAACAGGCATCACATCCATGCTTTTTTTCATGTCGGCAACATTTAAGCGCATTTCATGCATATCTTTAGTCATTGATGTAAAGTGAAAATTAATGGTATTTATCGTATCATTAATTTCATTGGTATGTTGTGTTAATAGTTTGATAAGAAGAAAGAAACTAAGTAGTAGTACAGCAAAAACAGTAACAAGTGCGCGAGTAACCAGAGTCATTCGTTTGGCAACTCGCATATTGATGCTAAATCGTGAGGCCATGGCTTCACGATATTTTTCGTTAATTTCTTTAATTAATTCGTCTTTAGAAAGCTGCAATAATGCAGCTTCTGTTTTTATAGCACTCATTGTTATAACATCTACCTTTAGAGCAGGTGAAGCAAATTTAGTTTGTTAAATATAGTCAAGCTCAATGGTTTTTAAGAAACACTTCATGTTTTCTAATGATTTTTTCTGCCAAGGCGTTTCAGAATTACCTAATACTTTGACCTGAATATTAGGCTTTGCTTTCATGCTCATAACAAACTTATAAAATGTGTTAATACCTGAGCTATTTAAAAATTCAAGCTCTCTAAGATCAAGTAAAATGGAATCAATACCAGATTCAGAGACTTCTTTTAGTAGTTTTGAAATGGGTTCATAACTATTGCTGCCGTTTAAACGTAAGCTACCATTAAAAGCAATGGAATGATTTTCTTCATCATACCAGACATGATAATGTTCACCTTTGATTTCAGTATTCACATTTTATTCCTTTATTTTTTTGTATTAAGTAATTGATATATTTTAATGTGCTTGCATGGAGTTAAGATGCCTAATATTAGATATCTGATATCATAGGCATTTTAGCCATAGTAAATACTTTGACTAAACCATTATCCTGTTCTTCAAACTTAAACCCCAGTTTCGCGTGGTAGTTTAAAATTAAGGTGATATAGCCTAAGCCAGAGCCACTGGTATCTTTTTCTATATTCTCAGTAATTTTTTCTACTAGATAAGCCTCTGGATCGGCTGCTAGTAAATTTTTTAAGAATGCTGCAAACTTGGTGACTTTTTCTTTAGATAAATTATTGGTTGTTATTAATGTAATGTTGTTTTCTTGTGTATTAATTTGGATGGACACATCCAGATCACTGGCAGAGTTAAATTTTATTGAATTTTCAAATAATTCATTAACCACATAAGAGACATTATTGAGTACCTCTTTGTGTTGTGACTCAGTACAGGATAGAACGGACTGTGTATAATAATGACTTAAATAGTCAGCCAGCTTGCTGGCCTGTTCCCAGTTTAAGGTAAAATTATCTGAGTAGAATTTCAGATAAATATCTCCTGCATCCATCTTCACATTTGTATCAAAATCCCCAACAAGCATAGTTTTGTCCTTATTTGCTATTAAGTATTTGTTATTTCTTATCACAGCCTTTAATAACGACCATGGTGACATCATCATCGGGTTTTACTTCACCCATATAATCATATAATGTTTTAATAATTGTATTGCGAATTTCGTCGGCACTGAGTGAGCGCACACTACATACTAATTCACTTAAACGCTGGATGCCAAATTGCTCACGATCTTCATTTTCTGCTTCGGTAATGCCATCTGTGTGTAATAATAAAACATCACCATTATTTAATTGTACTTTAAAATCATGTACGGCATCTGAAATATCATCCATAATACCAACAGGTAAACCTAAGTCCATGGTATCAATAAAACTAATGTCACCATTTTCTCTGATAATAATAACATCCTCATGTTGTCCTGTGATCTTAACTTCACCTGTACTATTAAGATCTAAGAGTGATAAGGTGATAAATTTATCAGCACCAATGCGCTGAATATTACTATAAATAACCTGATTAATAATACTATAAAACTTGGTAGGATCAGTAATACCAGAAAATAATAATGAGCGTACGGCAGTCTGTACCATTAACATAATAACACCACTTTCAAGACCATGCCCTGTGACATCTCCAATGCCAATTTTGGTATTGCCTTCTTCATTTGTGAGTACATCATAGTAGTCACCACCCACTTCGTCAGCAGGCTTCATATAAGCGGAGATATCAAACTTAGCCATTAATTTTAGTTCTTCATTTTTGGGCAGTACCATTTTCTGAATGGTTTGTGCGACGTCAAGTTCTGAACTGAGTCGGGTATTTTCTGTTTTCAAAATAGCATTTAATTTGCCAATTTCTTTATTTGCACCTTCTAATTCTTTAGTTCTTTCATGCACAAGCCCTTCAAGTTTTTGTGTATAGAGAAGAATTTCCTTGGACATAGAATTAAATGTCCCAGCTAACTGACCAATTTCATCATTGGATAATTTTTTGACTTCAACATCATATTCTTTCTTTTGGATTTTCTGTGCGCCTTCAACTAAGGCCTTTAAACCACGAGTCATATTACCGGAAAATTTAAAAATAGCGACAAAAACAAAGAGTAAGGTGGCTAAACTGATAATAATGCTGCTGAGTAGGATTTTATTTTTGCTATCCTGAATTTTATTTTGTGTAGCGGAGAGTGCCGCATAAATTTCATTTTTAGGCACAACAAATCCCAAGTTCATATATTCTTTTGTTATGCCATTTTCATGATAATAATTCAAAGGTAACATTCTCTTTAACACAATGACATAGCCTTCGCCATTAAGGTTATCTGTTTCGATATAGGAAATTTCATCGCCAATGGGAAATTTTAAGTTAGCAAAGGTTGCCACACGACTATTAGCAAGATTTCTATCCAGTTCACTTACTCCGGGTACAGCAACACCTTTCTTTTTTTCTTCACTTTGCTTGAGTCCCATCACTTTACTGCCGTGTTCATTAACAGCGAGTATGGTACCGCTTTGATTGGCAATAAAAGCGAAGCCTGTTTGTGCTAACTTAACATCTTGAACATATTTAATGATATGTTTTAAGTTAAAGTCTAGACCAATAGCACCGGCAAATTTACCCTTATCCCATAAAGGATAGAAAAAAGAAGTAATAAAACCACTGCCTGCGGCATCCTCATAAGGAGGCGTGACGGTGACTCTAGGTGTTTTCTTTTCTGAGTCGGGAATTTTTTCCCAGCTTTCAACTAAGGTGGGGAAAAAGAAGTCCCAAAAATTCAATTCATTATGGCCGGGATAAGAGGCATCAAACTCTGCGGCCATATTAATGCTGGGCGTAATGCGTAAGTAGGAACGTTCTTTAGCGCCGACATAGTAAAGCCATTGGCCTTGCTTGAATAATGAGGGCATAAATAAATCAAGTATTGAGGTACGTTTGATATCCTCTAATACATCAGCACGGATTTTGTGATCATCATTTAATAAATAGCCCCAAACACTAATCACCGTATCCTTGTCCAAATTACTTTGGCTCCAGTTACCAGCCGGTTTATGTGTCTTTTTACTGGTGAACTTTGGTGTGTAGGAAAATTCATTGGAGAAATAGGGGTTATCATCAAGATCGTATTGCAGATCAGCGAGATCTTTATTATCGATAACTTTTTGCATGATGTCATTGAGAATAAAGCCGTTACCCAATGCGGAGTTGATAGTAAAACTGATCCGTTGACTGGTTAAATCAATATAATTATTTAAATATTCTATATTGGCATTTTTTAAACCCTTGGAGATTTCAATGGTTGCTTCTTCACTCAGACTACGGATGCCAAAGACAGAGCTTGCAGCATTTAAAATGAGACCAATTAAAATACTGATAAATGAGATAGCAATAATTTTGGTTCTAAAACTTTGAGATTTTTTAATCTTAAATGTTTTACTATCTGCGTGTTCTAATAATTCTGACATCTTTTATCTCTTAGTCTGCTCATCTGGTTTTTTTAGCTTAATATACCAAACAATATTCAAAATATAGGCAAGGGCATGAGTAGGACGCGGAAGCCTGAAGTAAAAACTTATGGACTCACTGAATTCCTAAATCATTTGCGTATCGTTCTAATTGTATGAATAATAACTGTGTTTATGGGCCTAATACGCTCGTGCTATGATTTTGTACCGGATGCGACCCAAATAGGCCAGCTAGCAAAACCTCGTTTTGATTCTATGGCACGAATATGGCTATTAAAACCTTGTGTAAGTTCTTTTCGATAGGTTTCATCTTTTTTATTGGCAATAGCCAGATCATTGCAAATATAATCTCGCCAGCTTTCCACCACGACTTTAAAGTCTTCTCGAGAGGTACTATCTGTTGTGATCATCATGGGATCAATGCGTATATCTTTAAGATGAGCATCTTGTAAGTAGCTATTCATTTTAGGGCCAAATTCTAAATCCATGCCTAAAAACTTAAACATCTTAGAGGCTTCTTCATAGGTTCTTGAAATAATTTCGGACTGCGGATAACCAAGGGTTTTTGAATAAGTTTCATTGGTTAAATAAATTTTACCGCCTGGTTTGCAGATCCGATGTAATTCTTTGAGGATCAATTCAGGCTTATCAAATATTTGTAATGATAGGCGACAAGTAACAAAATCAAATTCATTATCACGAATAAAAAATAAATTACCGGCATCTCCATAATGATATTTCAGTTTATCGCTTAAACCATTATCCTCGGCAATGCGCCGTGCATAATTTAAGTTGGGCTTTGAGTGATCAATACCAATAATTTGACTGGGGTTAAACTCTTGATAGACGAGAGAGATAAAGTCACCCACCCCACAGCAAATATCAGCTACGGACATACCTTTTTTTAAACCATGCTCTGCTAATAGTTTTTTTTCTTGTGCCCAGATGATTTTAGTTTGGGTGCGCAATACGGGTATAAAGTGATCATTTTCAATCACTTCTTGGCCAGGATAAAAATTATTATCGTATTGTTCAATAGAAATACGATCATAAAATTGTTTAATCCAAGTCATCTTTTTTTCTGACCAAGGAATGACGCTGGAGATAATAATTTTAATGGTTAGCTTGGGCTTGGCATTAATAATTAAACCAATGTGTTTCATGACTTCATGAAAAGCCATATTATTAATAAATTCTAGGCGATTAAAGTTTAAATACAGCATTCCCATGGCTTTTTCAGCCGCCATAGCAAGTGTCTTATTAACTTCTAGTAACTCTTCTTGTGTTTGTGGGCGCATGCAACCAGTAAAGGTGACCATTTGATCGTTTTGATTATACATTACCTGATAAGTCATCAATATTCTCCGTCGTATAAATTTTCTAAGCGGCCAGTTTCATTCTTAGTATATTAATCTCAGGTTTCTTCTGATAACTTAGTTGGACATCATAATCAGCAATAATTTCATATAAGCCAATAAAACGATGGGCTTCTTCATTGTTAACAACACGTTTTAGCTCTGATAGATAGACTTTTTTTAGTTGTTCAGCATCATTGCAACTAAAAAAAGAATTGAAGAGCAGTTGATTTTTCTCTGACATGCTGAGGCAAAAATCAATAATAATATCACTACCAGAATCTTTAATTTCAATCATCAATGATCGGGTTTTTTCTTTAAGATGATAAATGACTTCTAATAATTCATTAATTACCGTTGAAAGCATAATAGATTGCTTGGTTGGATCAGTGGCACGACTACTGATTAATTGTGCTAAATAACTGGCTGAATAATCACAATGTCTCCAGTCGTTGGAAAATTTTTCCATTTCATAACTAACGCTAAGTAGTAATTTTTCTTCTGAGGTAGCCATAGACTTTCCTTGATGTTTATAAAGCCAATAAAATAAAATGTATTATTAAGAATAATTTTTGTACGGTCATATTAGCTGGTTTTAAAATGTTCGTGACACAGAAAAGACAAGACGACCATCGGTTGCATCCTTGCCAAACATCTCTTCAGAATTACTGTCGCTATCAATGTATTGTAGATTAAGATCAAAACCACTGATGGATTTAGATAGCCCGATACTCCAGTCAGTATACTGATCAGCAGCAGAACCATTGTTTAAAATAGCCTTGTCATAATCACTATAGCCTAAAGATAAGTTAAGGGATAAGTCCATAGGTAAAGCAAATGAGTAGGCGCCATTAAGATACCATGCATCTTCACCGGTACCATACATATCGTTGCTATAAGAAAAACTGACGGTAAAATCACTGATAGTCGCAGCAAGCTTGTACTCATTAAAATCTTCAAAGTCATTGCCATTAGGATACATATAACGTAATGCGGCAAAGTCAAGTTGTGTATCCATGATTGTCATGACATAACCGAGATAAATATCAACTTCAAGTGAGGTGTTATTAGCACCATTAAATTCTACATTAGAGCCCCATATACCTGCATAAAAACCATTTTCATTCGCATAGTCTAAGCTACCTTGTATGGCAATACCATCATCTGTTTGAGTAATTCCGCGAAACATATAGTCACTATAAATGCCTATCGTTGCACTAAATGGAGAGGCTTGTGTTTCGGAAGAATCATCAGCATAAATGAGTGTGGAGGAAAAAATAAATAGCGTTGCCCAAATGGCTTTTAGACACTTTATTCTCATAATAAATTCCTATTGTTTACCTATTGTTTTAGTAAAGAGGTAATTAGCTATATCATCTATTTTCTATGCTAATATTCTACTCTCTTATCGAGCAGTATAACAAATAAAAAAACCATACCTGTCATGACTAAGAGTGTTAATTCTTGATATTTGATCCAACATGACAACTTTAGCATAAATATCATCTTTTCCTAGCATATTTATTTTAATATTTTTGAGTGTTTCTGGAATAGGTGTCGGTTGTGTGAGTTGAATAAAGGCATGACTGTCAGATTCATGGGTTAATAGGCCTGAAAATAAAGTGCTATTTATATGCTTATCATCCAATACAGTGAATTGTAATTCGATGCTATGGTCTAATTTTTTTATATTGAGCTTAGCTTCAGGTAAAAAATACTCTGGCAAAGAGGATAGGCCTTTAATATTGTATATGGTAATTGCTTTTTTAATACCTTTAGGTGAGACACTCAGGGAGTCAAAAACTTGGATTTGATCGGCAATTTCATGGTATGTTTGTTGTGAAATAAGAATTTGCCCTGCGGTTGAATACGATTCAATGCGATAGGTTAAATTAACATTTGCACCGACAATACCATATTTTGTGCGTTTTTCTGAACCAATATTTCCGACAATAACTTCACCGGTATGAATGCCTATACCCATTTCCAAATCAGCATACCCCCAAAGAGTCATTTGCTGATTAATCTCTGTCATGGCTAATTGCATTTTTAGGCTACAAGCTACTGCATTAAAGGCATCATTGCCTTTTGATATGGGTGCACCAAATAATACAAGAATACCATCTCCCATAAATTCATCAATAATACCGAGGTGTTCACTAATAATGCTTTCCATACGAGCAAAATAATAGTTGAGTATCTTGACCACAATTTCAGGTGACATTTTTTCTGAAAAACGAGTGAAACCACGAAGATCAGAAGTGAGGATGGTGACTTTTTTACGCTCCCCCCCTAGTTCCAAACCATCTTCATTATCTAAGATAGCCGATACAATTTCACTAGAAACATAGCGGCCAAAGGTGTTGCGGATGGCTTGTTTTTTTTCTTCTAACTCGGCGGCAATTAGATCGGCATGTTCAGCTGACATTTCAATCATCATTTCGAGATCTTCATTACCACTTAGCAATTCTTCTTGAACGGTATCGGCATGCTCAGCGGATATTTCAATCATCATTTCTAAGTCTTCATTACCACTTATGAGTTCTTCTTGAACGGTATCAGCGTGTTCAGCTGACATTTCAATCATCATTTCTAAATCTTGATTATCGGATAATAACTCGGTTTGTACTGTATCAGCATACTCGGAGGATATATCTAATAATTTATTAAGGTCATTATTATCTTCTTCAAGTTTTTTTATTTTTCGTTGGGCTTGAGATAGCATCTGAAGCAAATCATGCTTTGTATAGTTATCTAAATGAGTATTATCATTCATATCTTAGTGATCTTAAACTTTTTATTATGACTATAGAAGTCATCGATCATAGGGCTATTTAGAGTGTGAGTAAAGGCTCATTAGGTGAATGTCTATTTTATAATTTGTGCAGACAAAAAAATACCCGAAAGAGGTCATCTTTCAGGTATTTTAATCAGCTAAAGGATTTTACCTTTTAAGCGCTCTCTGCTTTTTTATCGTACCATTTTTTAACTTCTTCATCCCACCCGTCCATACGAACGTAGGAAGATTGGCGTGGTTCAGTGACCATATTGGGATCCAGTTCAAGGCCAATGCCTTCAAGGTAATTGACCAAGCCGATACGCTCAATCATTTCACCTGTACGTTCATGCTCTAAGGCATTCTCAGCGAAGAAATCAATCATTTCACCTGTTAATTCAACCAGTGTTTCAATCTCTTCCATGGTATCAACTTTCATGAAAGGTGCTACCACAGTGCCCATCATATCACCGATTTTCAGTGTCCGTTTGCCACCGATAAGAATGGTAACACCGGTATCATCACCAGGCGCTAATGCTTTGGTCATAACATTAATACAATGCATACAGCGAACACATTCTTTATTATTAACATTCAGAGTATTATCATCATTCAGCTTAATGGCATTGGATGGGCAACGATCAGTGACATTATCAATCACATAATCACGCCCCTTTGCTTCAACAAAGGCCTTAACCTCTGCTTGATCAACTTTCATATCATCACGCCAGATACCAATAACGGCCATATCGGCTCGTTCAATTGCATTAGTGCAATCATTAGGGCAACCAGATACTTTTATTTTCCACTTATAAGGCAAAGCGGGACGATGCAAATCATCTTGAAATTCATTAACCAAATGACGCATTAAACCTTGCTCGTTAGTGCAAGAATGTTCACAGCGAGCAGCACCGACACAGGCCATAGCAGTTCGTACACAGGGGCCCGCACCACCTAAATCAAAACCATAGGAGTTAAGTTTGTCAAAAAATGGTTGCATTTGTTCAGTGCTGGAACCAATAAACATAATATTTCCGGTTTGACCATGGAATGTTTGTAAGCCAGAACCGTGTTTTTCCCAATCATCAGCTAATTGATTTAATATATCAGCACTATAGAAATTACCAGCAGGGGGCTGAATACGTACGGTGTGAAATTCTTTTGATTCTGGAAAATGTTCTGCTACCTCTGAGAAGCGTGGAATAATACCACCCCCATAACCAAAGACAGAAACAGTACCGCCTTTCCACCAGCCCATACGAGTTTCATAGGAGTGTTCTAATTGACCGAGAAGTCCGCTGACCATAGAATTAATTCGTTGATCAGGGTGGTCATCTCTGAGGCGTTTAAATGCCGAGATAAAGCTGGGCCATTCACCATTTTCTAGTTCATCCAGCATAGGTGTGTCATAGATTTTTACTTTAGGCATAATGCCCTCCTTAAATAATTACTTCTTTTGTCGGCAAACTTGAGTTTTATATCCCAGCCATCGGGGTAATGTATGCTGTATTGATAAAAGAAGCCATATTTTGCACTATTGTGGGTAGTAATAAAAATACTTTTTATAAAAGAGGTAAAAATAACCACCCCAATAATATGGTTATAAAACAATGGCTTATGTCTGTATTTAAAATTATTCTACTTATAATGTCAATCACTTTATTGATCTATATCAATATTTGTTTGTTTGGTGTTAAAATAAAAAAGTGAATAACCCTACAATATAAATGCAATTTCAATGAAATTCCTTATAATGAAAGCTCATGATTAGAAAGGATTTGTCATGTTGTTTTCGTATAATAATAAAAAATAATAGGTAGCACTGTACTGTCCTTAGTAAACTTACTTTTAAGCAAGTAATACTTTTGCATAATAGGCAGACTGCTAGTTTATTGCCTATTGAAAATACTAAAATTATTGCCAATCATATGAAGTAATGCCAATGAAAAATTTACCTACTACTTTTCCCGACTCAATTCCTAAGGAGGAAGAGCCGGTACACCTGAAAAAAGAGGACATATCTAAGCCTTCTTGTGATGATTTAATTAATATTTTTAATGACCCTTTCGTTATTATTGATCGCCATTATCAAATTGTGGCCTCAAATAAAGCCTATCAGGCTAATTTCCACTCGTTGG
This sequence comes from Gammaproteobacteria bacterium, assembly GCA_015488755.1. GTDB lineage: Bacteria > Pseudomonadota > Gammaproteobacteria > GRL18 > GRL18 > GRL18. The sequence continues at coordinate 17,766 of WFNB01000068.1, forward strand.
ATCAACTTGAAGGGAAATTTTGCTATGAGGTCTCTCACAATTATGATTTACCTTGTAGCCAACATGGTGAGCACTGCCCTTTAGAAACAGTTTTGCGTACCGGTAAATCAACCAGCGTGTTGCATATCCATAAACATGGTGGTGAAGAAGAGCATGTGCAAATTAGTGCTAGTCCTATTCACAATGATCGAGGTGAAATTCATTATATGGGTGAAACCATGGTGACGATTACTCAGGAAGAAAAAGATCCTCAGTTACTCATTGGTCGAACACCTGCTATTTTGCGTTTAACCAGTATTTTGCATCGTGTAGCACCGACTCAGTCCACTGTTTTTATTGAGGGTGAAAGTGGTGTGGGTAAAGATTGTGTGGCAAATTATATCCATCATTTTTCTAAGCATAGTGGTAAGCCGATGATTGTTGTCGATTGTGGTGCTATTGGTGAAACATTAATTGAAAGTGAATTATTTGGTTATGAAAAAGGAGCTTTTACCGGAGCAAATAAGCAAAAAATTGGTTTAATTGAAGCTGCCAATGGTAGTACTCTTTTTATTGATGAAATTGGTGAATTATCATTAGATTTGCAAACTAAATTACTAAGAGTACTTGAAAGTGGTACCATCCGCCGAATTGGTGGCACTCATTATTTTGATGTTGATGTGCGCATTATTGCTGCGACTAATCAAGATGTTAAAAAAATGGTCAGTCAGGGGACTTTTCGACAAGATCTCTATTACCGCTTAGCAACGTTTCCTGTACTTGTCCCTCCATTACGGGATCGCAAGGCAGATATTCCAGCAATTGCAGAGCATTTTTTACGTAAAATAGAAGATGGAAAAAAACACATTCCTTTGCGTTCTGATATTATCAATATCCTTTGTTCTTATAATTTCCCCGGCAATATTAGAGAATTACGTAATATTATGGAACGGGCAGTTATCTTATCAGCAGGTGATCCGATTACTGAGGAACATCTCACTATTGATAAAAGCCCTCATCATGTGCTTGATAATGAATTTGATGATGCTGATATCGAAGACTTTCCTTTGGTATCACATAGAACGTCACAAAGTGCTTTGCAGAGACAAGCAGCCTCTAGTCATGGTGCGGTAAAAAAATCTCGCAAACCAAATTTAGAATTAATAAAACAGACTTTGGAGCGTCATGGTGGACATCGTTTATCAGCAGCTCAGGAACTGGGTATTAGTGAGAGAACGCTCTATCGTTATCTGCAAAAAATTGATGTAATGAAATGAGACCATAGAGTAAAAAGCAAAAAAAAACCCAATCAAAAATCTTAAGCTGATTTCTCAGGAAAAGGCGATTGGGCAATTCTGACAACAAAAATGTTAAACTCTAATATGAAGAAAACTCGCTCATATTAGTTTCTCAACTAAAACGAAATAAGAGTGTAAACTCAGACACATCCCGTTCTTATTCTTATATAAAGCAGTATTTGTGCCAACCAAATAAATATATCTATCCTATTGTTTTTTCTATTGTTTTCTGTCCTGACTTAAAAATTATAGGAGGGAAATCACTTGTCATGACACAAAAAAGAAAATTTCAAATACTATGACATGTCACTGTCATGTCATAGATGATATTTTCTGGGTGTGATGACTTCTATAACAAATAGGGAATAATCAATGTGTTATTTATTCAACCTGAACTCTGGATAAGATGATCTTGAAAATAACTTCAGAGTGTTGATTAGCCTGTATTTGTGGAAGAAGTCTCTTTGGCATGGATGCCAAAGTGACGCCTACAAGGATGTATTCACGGCGACTTTTGTAACAAATGCAGGCTGATTAATACGTTACTTATTCAGTTATCCAGAACTCAGGTTATTCAGTAAGTCAGATTAATATAACAAGGGGGGAAGTTGTTTGGAACTGAGGTTTGAAGAACTTAAAAAGGTACGGCAAAACGGAGGGTCGCTTGCCGTACAAGAGCTTACACTATTGAGAAAGAAGATGCCTAGTTTGAAAAGGGGAACTCAGCAATCAACTTTCTAACTATTCATAAATACTATAGACTTTAATGTAGCAACGTATGTGCCAAAATATTCTTCTAACAGAATGTTATGCTATCTCTTTGTATTTATTAGCTAAATTTCTTTAGTGAAAGTTCACAATAGATTAAATTATAATAAGATTTGTAATATTTGACATTGTTTTGCCAATTTTGACATATTTTGAGTTTGGTGAACTGCACTTCTTTTGTTGATTGATTGGAGTGCTGATTAGCCCCTTATTTTTGTGTGATATCAAATGCTACCATTTTATCTGCGAGTGTTGACCAATTAAGATCTCGCATCACTTTTGCCATCTGGTGCATACCACCTGTTTTTATCATTCGACGACGCTCGGCTTTATTTTTGACACCATAAAATGGCAACATAATCGTAAAGGCATCATCCTGATAGTGTTTAATTGGAGTTAGGACATCTTTCCTACGTGTGTAATAAGCATCCTCACCCTCACTACAGGCTTTATTGAACACATTAAAACTCCGACAAGCCATCGGGCGGACGGGATGGATACTACAGCTATTATTCAATAAAAAAGGGCAAGACTGTAGAGAATCAAGATGCTTTAATTGTGTTATCAGATCGTTACGTAGAGTGTTGCCAAGCTTATTGCTTGCTACTCCGAGGACTTCTATCGCATACCAAGACATACCCATTAATTCTAATGGATAGACGGGAATGGTTTCATGAGATTTGCAACAAGTGGCACAGCCTTGGGCGCACGCTAATATTTTTCCCTGTTTTTCTTCACGTTTAATGGCTTCACTGATCCCTTGATCAGTCACATAATAAGCATCCATTAAAATACTTAGCCAAGGTAGACGCTGTTCATAAGATGAAAAAGTAATACGCTGAGGTGGTGGGTAAGCGGTTGATGTTGTTTGCTTCATTTAGATTCCAGGATTGATTACTTAGGTTCGATATCTTTTAGGTGCTTACCGACCGCAATGCGTGCGCCCAATAAGCCTAGAAAACAGCCTGAGAGCAATAGTGTGCTGCTGATATCAACCCCCATTAAACCTAATGAAAATAAATTATTATTATAAAGAGAAGATAGATGAGCCAAGGGATCATTCATAATAATGAGTGAAATATTGACTAATAATACGGCAATTAAACCACTAAGTAAGCCATACCAAAAGCCAGTATAAAGAAATGGGCGCCGGATAAAGCTATCAGTGCCACCAATCAGCTTCGTGACAATGATCTCACTGCGTCGATTTTCAATGGCTAGGCGAATGGTATTGCCCACAATTAATAAGACGGCCAGAGCCAATAGACTACCAATAATAAGGACGCCTCTTTGACCGATATTAATAATGGCATGCAAACGTTGTAACCATTGAATATCAAGTTGTACACGTTCAACAGAATTGAGTTTTTTAAGTATGACTAATAAGGCTTTAATCTGCTCTGGTGCACTATGAGTTAGGCTGGGATAAACAATTAATAAATCGGGTAAGGGGTTTTCTTTTAGTGCTTTTAGGGCATCACCAAAACCAGAGTTTTTTTGAAATTCTTGCAAAGCAGTTGTGCGATTAATGTATTTAACTTGAGCAATTTCAGGTAAGCGATCCAGCTTTTCTTTAGTTGCTTGAATGGCTTCATTTGAGGCCTCTTTTTTCATAAATAATGAAATTTGATTAATACTGTCCATATCACCGGATAATTGCCGAGCATGATCAAGTATGACATAAAGACCAGCAGGTAAAGCCAAAGCAATACCCAGTGCCGAAGCCGTCATGAGTGTGGCAAAAGGAGAGCGACTTAATAGGCCTAGAGAATAGAAAAAAACCTGTAAATGACGAATAAAAAATTCTTTTACTCGAGATGAAAAACTGGGCTTTAATTGTCGCAATTGCACGGCAGCACCATTATTTGTGGTACTGTGATCGGGATTATGGGTCGCCATAAATTAAGTGCTCATAATAAAAGGTGGTTGGTTATTATCTGGAGTGTGTACTTTTTGATCCGCTTGCCCATGAGCTATTTCCCCATGTGAGAGTTGAATAATACGTTTGTCTAGTTGCTTAATAAGTGGAATATCATGGGTGGCAATAAGTACCGTAACGCCCACCTGATGAAAGGCAATAAATAGGTCCATGATCTCATGAGACAGTTCGGGGTCAAGATTTCCGGTTGGCTCATCAGCTAATAATAACGCGGGTTTATTAACAACGGCTCGGGCAATACTGATGCGTTGTTGTTCGCCACCAGAGAGGGTAATTGGGTATTTTTTTTCGAAGCGCAACAAACCTACTTTATCCAATGCGGCATGTACTCGTTTTTTAACTTCCCGTGAAGAAAAGCCACTGATGATAAGAGGCAGGGCAACATTGTCAAATACGGTACGGTCATAGAGCAGTTGGTAGTCCTGAAAAATAATGCCCATATTACGTCGTAAATAGGGCAGAGTATGACGGCCTACTTTATTAAGATTTTTGCCCCCGATAATAACGCGACCGCTGGAAGCACGTTCAATTAAGGCAATTAGTTTTAATAGGGTACTTTTTCCTGCTCCCGAATGTCCGGTTAAAAATGCCATTTCTCCAGGATGTAGGTGAAAATTAACATTTGAGAGTGCCTCATTACCACCGGGGTATCGTTTACTGACCTGATCAAACACAATCATGAATAAATAGTTTTCCAGTTATGGGTTTATGGCTTATTTTGGCCGTTAGCTATCCGTTCTAAATGTAGTGACTACTGGTACTTAGCATTATCGGTGACTTAGTTATTGTCTCGACTTAATAGTGCACTGACAAACTCCTGTGCATTAAACGGACGTAAATCATCAATGCCTTCACCCACACCAATAAAACGAATGGGAATGGCTAATTTTTTAGCTACAGCAAAGATAATACCACCCTTTGCTGTGCCATCCAGTTTGGTAACGGTAATGCCATTTAAGCCAATGCTTTTATTAAATTGCTCGGCTTGATTTAAGGCATTTTGACCGGTACCTGCATCGACTACCAGCATAACCTCATGAGGGGCACTATTATCTAATTTAGAGGCCACCCGTTTTACTTTTGCCAGCTCTTCCATTAAATTGGCTTGAGTGTGTAAGCGTCCAGCTGTATCGGCAATGATAATATCAATATTGCGAGCCTTGCCTGCTTCAACAGCATCAAAAATAACGGATGCAGAGTCTGCTCCAGTGTGTTGAGCAATGACTGGAATATTATTACGCTTGCCCCATACCTGCAACTGCTCAACTGCAGCTGCACGAAAGGTATCTCCGGCAGCGAGCATAATGGAATAGCCTTCGTTTTGAAATTTCTTTGCTAATTTGCCAATTGTGGTGGTTTTCCCAGCGCCGTTAATACCGACCATTAAAATAACATAGGGATTTTTGCTGGTATCAATACGAAAGGGGATGGCTACGGGTTCTAAAATTGTGTTCATCTCTTCTTCAAGAGCATCAAAAAGAGAACTGGCATCTGATAATTGCTTACGAGAAATTCTATCTGTTAAACGTTCAATAATGGCCATACTAGCTTCAACACCCATATCTGAAACCAGTAATTGAGTTTCAATCTCTTCTAATAGTTCATCATCAATTTCTTTTTTACCGAGAATGGCATTGCTAATACCATCTGTAATTGAGCTACGAGTTTTGCTTAAGCGTTGTTTCAGGCGACCAAATAAGCCTTGCTTGCTAATTTTTTCAATGGTTTCACCAGCTTCTTTTTCTATTTGTTCAGACTCCGGTGTCTCTGAAATGTGTGCTTGAAGATCATCTGGAGATTCAATAAGTGTTTCAGTATTCTCAGTCGATGGGTTTAACTCAGCATCTTCAGATACTTCTGAGGAACTGTTTTGCTTATTATTGGTCTCTTTATTACGCTTTAAAAAACTAAACATGGTGTTTATTAATACTTCTATGGCTAAGGGTGGAATAAACTAGAATAACTTAGTATTATCCTAGATTTTGTGCCAGTATACCAAGGCAATAGTATAAATAGTGATAATTTTTTAATAATACAGCGAGAAACGAATGCTTATAAATGTGTTTAAGTCTGTGGGGATAAGTATTTTATCTCTATTGTTCAGTATACAAGTGGCGAGTGCGCAAAGTTCTCAAGCCAGCCAGAAGTCATTGCTTAGCGAAAAGACCTTGAGTAATGGCTTAAAAATTATTGTTAAGCCCGATCATCGTGCCCCCGTTGTTATTTCTCAAGTCTGGTACAAAGTGGGCTCCAGCTATGAAAGTGGTGGTGCGACGGGGGTATCACATGTATTAGAACATATGATGTTTAAGGGCACAGAAAAATTTCCTGCAGGTGAATTTAATAAAATTATTGCCCGCAACGGTGGTGAGGATAATGCCTTCACCTCTAAAGATTATACGGCTTATTATCAAAAATTAGAAAAAACTCGTTTAAAAGTCAGTTTCGAGCTTGAAGCAGATAGAATGCGAGGCTTACTTCTACCCAAGAAAGAATTTGCTAAAGAAATCATGGTGGTTATGGAAGAGCGTCGCTGGCGCACCGATGATAAGCCACAATCATTAACCTATGAGCAGTTTTACGCCACAGCCTTTGACAATAGCGGTTATCATAATCCCACCATTGGTTGGATGGATGATCTCAAAAATATGACAGTTGATGATTTACGTCTTTGGTATCAGCGCTATTATGCTCCTAATAATGCCACAGTTGTTGTTGTTGGTGATGTCCAGCCAGAGACTGTTTTTCAGTTGGCTGAAAAATATTTTGGTTCATTGGAAGCCTTTGATATCAGCAAACAAAAACCTAGAATTGAGCGTCAGCAGAAAGGTACGAAACGTATTGAAATGCTATTGGAAGCAAAACTGCCTTATCTTGTTATGGGTTACAAAGTCCCCGTCATTAATACCGCAACTATCAAGTGGGAACCCTATGCCTTAGATTTGCTGGCGGGGATATTAGATGCCGGAGACAGTGCACGCTTTAGCAAGCACCTAGTCAAAGGGAGTGAAATTGCCACATCAGCAGGTGCAGGCTATTCTATTGATGCCAGAGCACAAACATTATTTGTCTTGGATGGTATTCCTGCTAAAGGTAAAACAATGGTGCAGTTAGAGGAGGCTTTGCAAAAAGAGTTAGCAGAGATTAAAACAACCTTAGTGAGCGATGAAGAGTTAAATCGAGTAAAAGCACAAGTTATTTCATCAGCTGTTTATGAGCAGGACTCTATGTTTTATCAAGGTATGAAAATTGGCATTGCTGAGACAGTGGGTATTGGCTGGCAGGAGGAAAGTCGTTATGTTGAAAATATTCAAGCCATTAGCGCAGAACAAATCCAGCAAGTAGCAAAAAAATACTTTATTGCCAATACACTCACCGTCGCCACATTAAAACCAATTAATAAATCATCAAAAAAAGCCATCACTGGGCAGGTGCAGTAATATGAATGTATGGACAATAAAAAGAACACTATTGATAGTAGGCTCTATATTACTGACGACTAGCTTTACATGCTTTGCACAGAATCATGGAAACAGTGTAGAGAAGTCCCAGCCATCACAGAAAGTTGTGAGCAAAGGTAAAATTTCCCAATGGTTTACCCACAATGGAATGGAAGTTTTATATCAAAAGGCAGAGACTTTGCCTATGATTGATTTTCGTTTGATTTTTGATGCTGGTGCAGCAAGAGATAGCTTATTTACGGCAAAAAATAATGTGGTACTAGCGGGTTTGGCGAAACTAACTAATGGTTTGATTTTTGAAGGCACAGCAAGCCTTAGTGCCAATCAAATTGCAGATAAGTTTGCTAGCCTAGGCGTTGAATATGGCAATGGCAGTTATCGTGATATGGCTGTGATTAATATTCGCACATTAAGCTATGAGCCACAAAAACAAGGGGCTTTAGAGCTGCTAACTCAGGTGTTAAGTCATGCTAATTTTCCTGATGATGCCCTGCAACGTGAGATTGCTCGCATGATGGTAGCATTAGATTATGAAGATCAAACGCCATCAAAACGTGCCTCACGTCTTTTCTATGAAACACTTTATGGTCATCATCCCTATGGTACGCCCCCCAATGGTACACGAGAGAGTTTAAAGCTGATCCAACGAGAGGATCTGGCCGCCTATTATAAGCAATTTTATGTGGCTAAAAATGTTGTCCTAGCCATTGTGGGTGACCTAACATTAGTACAGGCACAAGCTTATGCAGAGAAGATATCCAATGCACTGCCTATCGGAGCTAAAGTTGCACCTTTGCCCTTTGCACAGTCTAATAAAGAAGAAATTGTGATTAGAAAGAATCATCCATCAACCCAAACCACAGTCTTAATGGGAGAGCCTTTACTAAAGCGAGGGGATAAAGATTACTATGCCTTGTACCTAGGTAACCACATACTCGGTGGCAGTGGTTTTAGTGCTCGGCTTATGAAAGAAGTGCGGGTAAAACGAGGCTTAACCTATAGTATCGGCAGTTACCTAGTGCCTATGCATGCTCAGGGACCCTATCAATTTAGTTTCACAACCAAACAAAGTTCCACACAGGAAGCTATCCAATTAGTCAGAGATAATCTTAGGCAGTTTATTGCCAATGGCCCGACAGAGGAAGAGCTTAATAATGCCAAGCTTAATATTACAGGTAGCTTTCCATTACGCCAGGCCAGTAATAAAGATATTGTTGAAAATTTGGCTGTGATAGGTTTTTATGATCTACCATTAGATTATCTTGAGCGCTATAATTCTCAGATTGAAGCGGTGACCTTAGAACAGATAAAATCAGCCTTTAAACGTAGAGTCCATCCAGAAAAAATGGCCACGATTATTGTTGGTCCACAGGTGGAAGATAAGACTATAAAAGCACTGATTATGCAGGATAAAAAAGAGTAAAGCTGAATTGCTTACTCAAACTGTTACCTTATAAATAGTTAGCCAAATACTTATGTGTCTATTTTACTTGAAGGGGCAATGAGGTATCTTCAAGTAGAATAGGTATAATTAACATTATGAAAAAAGTAAAAACCAATCAACTACGTATTATTGGTGGCCAGTGGCGAGGTAGAAAGCTGGCGTTTGCTGATGGTGAGGGCTTACGCCCGACGATGGATCGAGTCAGAGAAACTTTATTTAATTGGCTACAAAGCAAAATTGTTGATGCGCACTGTTTGGATGCTTTTTCAGGCAGTGGTGCCTTAGGTTTTGAAGCCTTGTCCCGCTATGCCGGCAGTGTGGTAATGATTGATACCAATCCTGCCGCTATTCGAATGATCCGTGAGAATCTTGATATATTAGGGGCTGGTCACGCTCAGGTACTAAAGATGGATGCTCAGGATTATTTGCGTTCTTATACCAAGAGCATTGCTAATGCGGCCACAGAAAAGCCATTTGACATTGTTTTTTTAGATCCGCCATTTAATAAACAATTAGTTGAGCCGTATTGTCAGCTTTTGGCTAAGAGTGGTTGTCTTGCTAAACAGGCCACTATTTATATTGAAATAGAAAAAAATACCCCACTACCAACACTACCGGATGGTTGGCATGTTGTGAAACAGAAAAAAGCCGGTCAGCTGGCTTTTTTCTTAGTGCATAATGGGTAAAGGCACTGAGCATCTATTGCTATATGCTCAGTATAGTGACTTGAATACGGGTAATCTTAGGCTAGAAAGAAATCAGAGAGATAAAAGTGGTAAGCCTTGCTTTTTTAAATCTTTATTAATTTTATGAAAAGCACCGCCCTGCAATAAATAGTAGTTATTAATCCCTTCTTTTTCAATGTAATACTGTACCCATTTTAGTTTAGTACCAGCCCAATCATAAACATATAAAGTGGCATTTTGTTGGGCAACTCGATGTAAATATTTTTTGAGTTTTTCTATATCAGACAAGGGAATGTACCTTTCATGCATCACACCAACAAAGACAGAAGAGCCATTATGAGTACTTTTATCTCGAATGTCTAAAATTTTAAATGTTTCCCCAGTTTTAATATCATTAGCAATCATTTGCTGAAAGTTCTTTAATGTTGTGAGGTGTTTTTTGTGTTTTTCTAATGATATGATTTTGTTATCAGCTGATATTTTTTGATTAAATAGTAAGACTTTTTGGGGTTCTAGTGTTGCAAATTTAAAAATACCTCGATCATAAACATAAGTATTCTTTATGCCCAGTTTAACGGCTAATGTACCTGCACGATAGGAGAGATTACAGCGCTTACCATTGCAATAAAAGACGATATCACTTGGGTTTGAGCCTCTTAATGCGGCAATTTCTTTGGTAAAGAATTCTTCGTCATCAATATCAAGATTAATGGCACCTTTTATTTTTAAAATATCAAATTCAGTTTTTGTTCTTGTATCAATAATAATGACCTTATTCTTATCAATTTTTTTGGCGAATGCTTTTGTATCAATACAATTAACGGATAGAAAAACTTCTCTTAAAGGCAACTCTTTGTTTGGCGTGCAACGAGCTAAGGTAGTTTGAGAGCTGAGTGCAAACAGCAGTGTGATCAGGATGAATAAGTGAGTTTTAGTTGTCATATTAGATCCTTGATGAAAACATATTGTATTAGAATAGTAGTATATTCTGATTTTTAGAAAAATGCTACATGATCAGAAAGTAAAGTAGCCATTATAAGAATAAAAAGTAAGAAAAAGGTTGGCTTTATACTTTAACCTAAATAAATCAGCTAAGACATAAAAAGGCCAGTAATAAAATTTAGCTTAAAACGGCTATTGTGGTCTGGGTAAACAAAAAGTAAAATCAATATTCTAACATGATTTATACTAGGTTAAATAAGATTATGCGCTTTGATATTGCAGATGAAGAGAAAAAGAAAGCTAAGCTGCCACACGACTTGTTTTTGGTAAATCTTATTGGTGACGTTTGTCTTTTACCAATCATAGTCACAACCTTAGTATTGATCCTTATGGGATCAGATGCCTTGCATCAAGCAGCAGAAGGTAAATTAGCAGATAAGATAATAAGTTTATATCCGAATTCTGAAGCCATAATAATTAAGTCAGCTAATACTGATGGTGGTGTAAAGTAAATGGTTAATGCAGTCTATCCAGGTACCTTTGATCCCATTACTTATGGTCACATCGACTTAGTGAAACGAGCCACAAAAATTTTTGATAATGTGGTTGTTGCTGTTGCTAGTAGCTCAGGCAAACAACCCTTGTTTACTATGCAAGAGCGAGTGACCTTAGCAAGAAATGTATTCAGTGATTATAGTAATGTTTCAGTTGTAGGCTTTGATAATTTGTTGGTAGATTTTACTAAAGACCATAATGCCAGTGTTATATTAAGAGGCTTACGAGCTGTCTCAGATTTTGAATATGAGTTTCAGTTAGCGGGTATGAATCGTAATTTAGCACCTGATATTGAGACTATTTTTTTAACCACAGCAGAGCAGTACGCCTATCTTTCCTCAACTTTGGTTAAAGAAGTTGCACGTTTAGGAGGAAATATAACAAAGTTTGTCCCAGAGCAAGTAATAGCTGAAATCAAACAGAAATTAGGTTAGAATCTCCGCATATTCGGGGGGATTAGCAACAAATATTGGTGTTCATTCATAACTTTGATTAGACCTTAGAGCAGTCAATGAATGAATGAATAATTATTTTAAGATTATTTTTTTGGAGGTTGCCAATGGCGCTCTATATCACTGATGAATGCATTAACTGTGATGTGTGTGAACCTGAATGTCCTAATGAAGCGATTTTTATGGGCGAAGAGATTTATGAAATCAATCATGATCTTTGTACTGAATGTGTGGGTCACTATGATGAACCACAATGTGTTGAAGTCTGCCCTGTTGATTGTATCCCCAAAGATCCCGATCATGAAGAAACTGAAGATGAATTGATGGTGAAATATAAAAAATTAACGGGTGAAGGTTAATTTCAATTTTATTCTTAGTAAAGACAGAGCATAAAGAGCCTCTTAGATAAGAATAGTTAAGAGGCTTTTTAAATGCTCTCTTTTTAATGCTTTGAGTTAATCTGAGTTCGGGATAACAGACAGGCTAATCAATATTTTAAGCTTGTTTTCAAGATCATTTTATCCAGAGTTTAGCTTAGTTTCCATCACGAATTACTTTATTGGTTAATGCATCTTTAATAATTGTGGGTGTCTTACTATGACCTAATTCCCCATCTAACAGATAATCTAACTCATGATCAAAATACTGGCGCACATCATCAATCGTATATGACATTTCACCGCCTGTAATATTGGCACTGGTTGAAATAATGGCTGATTGGCATTCTTGACAAAGGGTTTGAACAATAGGGTGATCACTGATGCGCACGGCAATGCTATTAAATCGCCCTTTAATAAGTACGGATGTTTTTTCTGGAGTTGGTAAAACCCACGTAGTAGGCCCCGGCCAGCTTGTAGTAATTTTTTGCAATACCGCAGACTCTAAAGGGCAGAGGTAATCACTGAGTTGTGATAGTTCAGATGCCAGAAGAATCAAGCCTTTTTCCATTGACCGTTGCTTTAATAATAATAATTTCTTAATACTTTGAGGTTTATCAGGTAGACAGCCTAAACCAAAAACGGCTTCAGTTGGGTAGGCAATAATACCGCCTTTTTGTAGAACCTGTACTGCATGTTGTATCTGTTCTATTGGAATGTCTTCGGGCATCTTAATTAGACTCTATTTTTGGGCAATGTATTAATGTATTGTGCACTTATCTAGGCTTAAGTGAAACTAAGCCTCCAGGATGAGATTGTATATAATCATCCACCTCAAGCAACACCAAATTAGCACTGATTTCTGAGGCACTTAATTTTGAACGATTAATAAGGCTTTCAGTGGATACAGGTTCAGAGCCTATATTTTGTAATATTTTTTGTTGAATTTTAGGTAATAGTGAATATTTGCATGATACTGGCTTGATGGATTTATCTGGAATATCAATAGTGCCACCAGCTACCATTTGTGAAGCAAGCATTAAGGGTGAAAGTTCTTCTATGATATCTTCGGCCGTTTCAACAAGCTTGGCTCCCATTTTAATTAGCTTATGGCAGCCACGCGATAGAGGATTGTGAATAGAGCCAGGAATAGCAAAAACTTCTCTTGCTTGTTCCAGAGCTGTTTTGGCAGTGATTAACGAGCCACTTTGAAGGGCTGCTTCAACGACTAATGTACCAATACTCAGGCCACTAATAATACGATTGCGTTGGGGGAAATTATATCTTAGTGGGCCAGTGCCTAATGGGTATTCGGAAATAATAGCGCCTTTTTCAATAAGCTGCCATGCTAATTCCTTATGACGAGCAGGATAGATCCTGTCTAAGCCTGTTCCTGCAACGGCAATGCTTTGACCCTTCGCCTCAAGAGCACCCTTATGACTTTGGGCATCAATACCTAGAGCCATGCCGCTGGTGATCACCATTCCTTCCTGTGCCAAATGATGAGCAAACTGCCATGCAGTTTCACTGCCATCAATCGTTGGATTACGACTACCAACCATTGCTAATTGAATTTTGCTTAATTGCTCAGCTTGTCCTTTAACAAACAATATAGGTGGTGGTGAATGAATTTGCTGTAATAGTGGTGGGTAGAGAGGATCTGTGTATAGTAAAACATGATTTTCAGGATCTTCCAGCCATAATAATGTTTTTTCTACTGCTAGCCAATCAGGTTCTTGCAGTGCTTTTTCAATGGCTTTTTTTTGCTTTGGGGCTAGATTAAGTTGACTCAGGCTGTCGGGCGTATTAAATAGGTGTTTGGGCTGTGTGAAGTGATCAAATAATTGGCTTAGGGTCGCAGCTCCTATGCCTGTTGCGTTGTGTAAGGCAAGCCAATAATGTAAATCTTCCATAATTTTGTTAAAGTTTATCGAATATTGACCCACCTTAAATTCTGATATTCAACTTACTTAATAGAAAGCGAATACCAGAATGAGAGTAAGTAATTATTTATGCAAAATAATTACTCATTTTCCATAAGAGGTGATTTGATGACGTCACCAATGCGCAGGCTGGTTTTTGTATCAAGCACAAGTGCATAACTGAGATGATTAAATGGTCGAAATACCATTAAATTACCACTGTTTTCATCGGGTAGTTGAATTTGTGCATCTTTCTGGATAGGGTCATCTTCGACATTCCCTTTTTTGTAAATATTGAAAACATCGCCGATTTCAATGCCATCTTTGAGTCCTGCATCAATAACAACAACATCCATAGAGCCGACCATGCTAACGCCTGGCTGGATGCCAACAGTTAACACACCGATAATAGACGCTGATTTTTTCATTAAAGACGCTTTGGGTAAGAAATTAGCATCGACGACGGTATTTTTTGCAATGGGTATTACCCGATGTTTTCTAAAAATTTCGGCCTTAGCTTTTTCAATTAAAATACTTGATGGAGAACCACTTTTAAGCAGATGGCCTTTACCTAAATAAATAAGTTCATGACCTAATACCTTGTTTGTTTTAGGACTTCTGTAATAAGTGCCACTTCTATATACACCAAAGTTTTTATCATTAGCTCCTGTTGGAATACCCTTAACATAAATGGTATTACCTGTGCTTGCAGACAGGTGGTTATCACTGATGCCAACAATGTAGGGTAATTGATTGTATTCGTGTGGATTAACAATTCTATTTTTTGTTAGATAGGGTGCGATAATATCCAAAGGGATAGTGGGAATGGCCAGATCCAACTCTGCGATCCTTGTTTTTGGGCTTAAGTGAACGGTACGTTTGCCGTATTTATCTCGTGTGATATAAGGTCGTCCATCAATGTAGATAAGCGTTAGATGATCACCAGGATAAATAAGATTAGGGTTTTCAATTTGCTTATTAGCTTGCCAGATTTCGGGCCAATACCATGGTTGCTCTAAGAATTTTCCAGAGATATCCCATAGAGTGTCGCCTTTTTGCACGGTGTATTGCTGTGGGTGTCCTGGTTTGAGCTTGATAGTGGTTTCATTATTTGAAGTTGCACCCTCAGCCAAAGAATCAGCTAAAGAAAGTGATGTAATGCTAAGCAATAGTGCTAGTACAGTAAAGGCAAAAAGTGTATTATTTTTTTTCATATGAATCCCTAAATTCATTGGAATTTCTTATCATGATCAGACAATGATTTTCACTCTGAAACATCGTGTAAATAGAGTGAGTTGTCTAAGATTATTTTAGTAAAAAGCCTTAAATAAAACCATAAACTTTTCAAAAATTCATAGTAAAATCCAAAGATTAGCTTAAATTTATAATGTTTTTTGTTAAATATAAAGTGTTTTGTTGAAAATTACCAACCCAGTTAACACTTTTTCTACCAATGATAGCAGTTTTTTTGATAAAATTGCAGTTTTTAGAGAGTACTCACCTAATCAACCTGAGTTCTGGATAACTGAACAAGTAACGCATTGATTAGCCTGTATTTGTTACAGAAGTCGCCGTGAATACATCCTTGTAGGCTTCACTTTGGCATCCATGCCAAAGAGACTTCTTCCACAAACACAGGCCAATCAACACTCTGAAGTTATTTTTAAGATAATCTTATCCAGAGTTCAGGTTCATCATTTAGGTTAATATTTATGCAGAGTGCATCGCATTGCAATAATACAATCAAGACAATAAACTCATTGTCATAATCAAAGAGTGTAATACTATATGGCTTTATTAGATATACTTTGCTTTCCAGATGAACGACTACGGATAAAAGCAAAGCCGGTCAAAGAAATTACTCAGGCACATCAGACGCTCATTGATGATATGCTTGAAACCATGTATCAAGCGCCAGGTATTGGTCTGGCAGCCACTCAGATTAATATTCACGAACAAATTCTAGTGATTGATGTGTCAGAAGCTAAGAACACACCTTATTGTTTTATTAATCCAGAAATTGTTTCCGATTCAGGTAAAGAAATAATGGAAGAAGGTTGTTTATCTGTCCCAGATACTTATGCTGAAGTTGAACGCGCGGATGCTGTTATAGTGAGGTATCTTGACAGAAAAGGTAAAGAGCAACAACTTGAAGCAGAAGGCTTGTTGGCCGTTTGCGTACAACATGAAATTGATCACTTGCAAGGCAAGCTGTTTGTGGATTATTTATCAAAACTCAAACGTGATCGGATACGTAAAAAACTAGAGAAGCAACAGCGTCAAAAGTAAGTTCTCTAATTTAGATAGAAACAGCTTATTATTCTATCTGAGTGTAAAATGTTTGGTCTTAGTTAAGAAGGAAAACAGATTGAAAATAATTTTTGCAGGTACACCAGAATTTTCAGCGATTGCATTGCGCTCTTTGCTGGAATCGGAGCATGAAATTATTGCTGTGTATACTCAGCCTGATCGCCCTGCGGGTAGAGGGCGAAAGCTTCAAGCCAGTCCAGTTAAAGTACTTGCTTTAGAACATGATATTCCCATTTACCAACCTGAGACCTTAAAGGATGAAGTTGCCCAGAGAGAACTAATAGCATTGCATGCTGATGTTATGGTCGTGGTTGCTTATGGTTTACTTTTACCTGAGCCCGTTTTACAAGCGCCTAAATTCGGTTGTTTGAATATTCATGCTTCATTATTACCTCGATGGCGAGGTGCAGCGCCTATTCAGCGGGCAATTCTTGCAGGGGATAAGCAAAGTGGTGTAACCATTATGCAAATGGATGCCGGATTGGATACAGGCGATATGCTGGCTATCAAAACCTGTCCTATTGAACCGGATGATACGGGTAGCAGCTTGCATGATAAATTGGCCGCCATTGGAGCACTGGCTCTATTGCAAACTTTGGGTGATATTGAGGACAATCGATTGAGGCCACAAAAGCAAGACGCTACTCTGGCTAATTATGCTCATAAATTAGATAAAAAAGAAGCCCTTATTGATTGGCAGCAAGCGGCATCAGTTATTGTTAGAAAGATACAGGCCTTTAATAGTTGGCCTGTGGCCTATACTTATCATCAGGCTAAATCGCTACGCTTGTGGCAAGCTGAATTAGTGATGCAGACAAGTGCTACCGGTCGTTGTGGTGAAGTTATTGCAGAATCAGCCCAAGGTATTGATGTCATGACTAATAATGGTCTTGTTCGTATTATAGAGCTACAATTGCCAGGTAAAAAACGCATCATGGTAAAAGACTTTATTCATGGTCAAAGTCTAATGGGTGCTGTGTTTACCATGCTAGAATAGCTTTAATTGAGCAGTCTTAAAAATCGTGTTGTCTGGTATCTTGGCGAGCCCAAAATACTCCTTTGCTAGTATTAATTATTATGGATGCAATATAAATGCAAAATGCTTCAATAGCATCTTATACTCAGTCTTCTTTAGTTTCTGGTGCCTCAGCGCGTGCGCTAGCGACTTATATTGTTCATGATTGTGTGTCATCAGGGCATTCTCTGTCGATGCTATTGCCTTCATACCTAGAGTCTCTTAAAACAGCACAGCGTCCTTTTGCCCAAGAAGTGTGTTTTGGTTCTCTGCGCTGGTACTTTCGTTTGGATAGCCTGCTTGAATGCATGCTCACTAAGCCTCTTCGGGGTAAGAAAAAAATAGTACACTCAATATTATTGGTTGGTCTCTATCAGCTTAATTATCTGGATAAGGTTGATTATGCTATTGTTAAAGAAACAGTTAATGTCTGCGATGAACTGAAGCAATCATGGGCTAAAGGTCTGGTTAATGCTATTTTAAGGCGTTTTTTAAGAGAAAAAGAGGGCTTATTGGCCGAGTTAGATAAATCGTATGAAAGTCGCTTTGCTTACCCACAATGGTTGGTGAGCGCTATTAAACGTGCTTGGCAGGGAGAAGCTATTGAAGCGTTGTTAAGTGCCGGTAATCAGCGACCACCAATGGTGTTAAGAATTAATCAACAATTTTCGTTGGCTGATTACAAGCAACAGCTTATAGATAAAGGCTATGCATTTTCATCGTTTGCCATAAGCAATAGCGCCTATCATAAACAAACCGTTATTTTAGATAAACCGGTTGCAGTTGAACAGTTACCACTTTTTTCAGCCGGTGCGGTGAGTGTTCAAGATGCCGCGCCTCAGTTAGCAGCGCATTTATTATCCCCTCAAGCGGGAGAGACCATCCTAGATGCCTGTGCTGCTCCGGGTGGAAAGACCATGCATTTATTTGAAGTGCAGCCACATTTAGACCAAGTCATTGCTTTAGATGTGAGTGAGCAGCGCTTAGAGCGTGTTGTTGAGAATAGTCAGCGGTTAAATATCCCATCTGAAAAACTGTCCATTCTCTCTGGGGACGCCAGTGCTCAACAGTGGTGGAATGGCGAATTATTTGATCGGATTTTACTGGATGCACCTTGCTCTGCAACCGGTGTGATCCGTAGGCATCCTGATATTAAGTTACTGCGACGTTCCCATGATATTGAGGAACTGGTGATATTACAGGCCAATATACTGGATAATCTTTGGCTAATGTTAAAACCCGGAGGCGTTTTATTATATGCTACTTGCTCAATTCTTCGTGATGAAAATGATAAGCAAATTGAAGCCTTTATTGCTCGACAAATGAAGAGTAAGACTCAAGTGGAAGAGCTCCTTATTGATGAAAATTGGGGGCAGGCCATGCCTTATGGCAGACAAATTTTGCCAGGTAAAGAAAATATGGATGGTTTTTATTATGCTTTGCTAAAAAAACCGAGCAATGGTTAAACTAATGAAATTCCGTTCTGCTGATAGTCACTTTAGCAGTAGTAAATTTGCTGTTAGCGATATGGCGTGGCCTATTGAGCGCAGGCATAAAAAACGCTGTCTAAAGTGCCAGTTTTTTAAAATTATTGCGGTCTTAACAATAATTTCAATTGTGGTTTTTTTAGTCTTTAATATGTTGCCCAATTGGCTTAACAAGGGTGACTTTCAAGTGCTTTCTGTGGTCTCATATCAACGTGATAAGAGTACCTTTATTGATGCGGATTTAAAAATAGACTTTCCAGAAAAGGTGGTTGATGCACTTGAAAACGGTATACCACTAACCATTGCCGTTGAGGTACAGGTGTTTCGAGAGCGCCCTTGGTGGCGTAATGTGATCATAAAACAGTCAAGGCAACTATTTGAACTACGTTATCATCCA
The DNA here is from genome assembly GCA_015488755.1 of Gammaproteobacteria bacterium. GTDB lineage: Bacteria > Pseudomonadota > Gammaproteobacteria > GRL18 > GRL18 > GRL18. Next base: position 36,798 of record WFNB01000068.1, read on the forward strand.
TTAACAAATGTTCATGAAGTTAAAAATATTGCTACGGATGCTCGCTATTCATTTAATAGTCGCAAGGATGCTATGGTTGCTTTGGGGACTATTCGTATGGCTCACTTAATAAAAAATAATAAATTAGAAAATAATAACCAATATTACGTGCAGATGCGTTTATTGCTTGATGTCAGTCACTTACCCGTAGCATTGAGGCAAGTGGCATCATTATCACCCTCATGGCGTGTTGAAAGCACTTGGTCACGTTGGCCTATTAAACTGCGTACTGACTCTCAGATATCGGTGATAGAAAGCCAGAATGAGGCCGAATCCACCCCGCCAGTAAAAGCAATAACACCACAGTAAATCTATCTGAGTGAGCAAATGAGCTGAATATATGATAAGAAAAATTTTTAGTGGTCCATTTGCTATTGTTGTGATGTTGCTGATGCTGTTTTTTTCTTTGCGCATGATCAGCAGTAGCTCGATGGATGCCGAACAATTCCAACAATTATACTATTTACTCTTGGCTGTTAATCTCGCCATTTTAAGCATGTTGGTCTTTCTAATTGCCCGCCAAGGTTGGCGCTTACGAGTTCAATTAAGGCAAAAAGTTGCTGGTTCCAGATTGACCTTAAGAATGCTGATCATTTTTGTTAGTCTGGCTATTTTACCTGCTCTGGTGGTGTACAGTTTTTCCATTCAGTTTATTCATCGTAGTATTGATAGCTGGTTTGATGTCACAGTTGAACAGGCATTAGAAGATGCTATGGATTTAAGCCGTTCGGCCATTAATGAAAAAAAGAAAACACTCTTAAAGCAAATACGTCGGATCAGTGATGAAACCTTAACAGACTTAGACTCGCTTTCTGTTATTTCACTGGCAGAAATTAGAGAAAAAAGTGGTGTGGATGAAGTGACGCTTTTCACTGCAAAAGGGCATGTGTTGGGCTCAAGTTCTATTGAAAAAGGTGATATCGTTCCTGACCTTCCAAGCTCTGACTTACTTCTGCCCTTGCAACAAGGGCGAGATCATGTGGTGGTTGATTTAAGTGAAGACTCAAATCGAATGATCAGAGTGCTGGTACGGATCACCTTTGAGGGTGAAAAAGGCTTTTTGATCCTCCAAGCAATGGCGCCATTGAGTAATCGTCAGTATCGTTTGGCTGCTAGTGTACAACAAGCCTATTCAGAATATAAAGGCTTGGTGTATTTACGCAAGCCGTTAAAGCTGAGTTTTACCCTAACGTTGTCTCTGGTCTTGCTCTTAGGTATTCTCAGTGCGGTATGGGCGGCTTTTTTCTCCGCCAAACGCATTGCTGCACCCATTCGAGATTTGGCAGAGGGTACCAAAGCCGTTGCTGAAGGTGAATATCATAAACCCATTCCACTACTTAATGACGACGACTTTGGCCTATTGATTCAGTCCTTTAATAAAATGGTGCGACGGTTGTCACAAACTCATAATGCGCTGGAAGAAAGTCATGAACAAGCAAAACAGCAAAGAGATTATCTTGAGGTTGTGCTGAGCAATCTTTCTTCTGGTGTCATCAGTGTCTCACAAGATAAAGAAATACGCACTAATAACCCAGAAGCTAGTGTTATTTTGGGGGTTAATATTAATGAATATAAACATGCGTCACTCTTTGAACTAACAAAAGCAAAGCCTGAATTGGAACCGTTTATCCATTGGCTGATGCATTCAATAGAACACCGAGTGAAGCACTGGAGTGAAGAAGTCACCTTAAGTGAGTCGGATGGGCGCAAAATTTTACTTTGCCGTGGCAATGCTCTGGTTGATGGTGGTTATGTCATCGTTATTGAAAATGTAACCTCATTGGTTCAAGCACAAAGAGATGCGGCATGGGGTGAGGTTGCTCGACGTTTGGCTCATGAAATTAAAAACCCATTAACCCCTATTCAGCTATCGGCAGAACGCTTGCGTCATAAATACCTAAAAACAATGAATGAGCAAGATGCTCAAATGATGGATCGACTGACATCGACAATCATTAATCAGGTTGATAGTATGAAAGAAATGGTTAAAGCCTTTTCAGAATACGCTAAAATGCCTGAGTTAAAGATGAAATCCTTGGACATAGAAAAGTTGCTTGTTGAGGTGATTGAATTGTATCAGGCTAATGATAAACTACTTATTGAACAAGATCTCAACATTGCTGGCACTTTGGTAGAAGCCGATCAGGGGCGCTTGAGGCAAGTGTTTCATAATGTGATTAAAAATGCAATTGAGGCCGCTTCTGGACAAGACAAAATAAAATTAACGATACAAAGTCGTCTAACAACCATTAATAATCAGACTTGGGCTGTGTTAGCCTTAACCGATGATGGCCCCGGTTTTCCAGACACTATGATCAGTAATATTTTCGATCCCTATGTGACAAATAAACCTAAGGGTACAGGCTTGGGGCTGGCAATTGTAAAAAAAATTATTGAAGATCATGGTGGTGCGATACACGCTGAAAATTCAATTGATGGTGCTAAAATTACCATCCGCTTACCTATCATTTAATATTACGGGCTACAAAATTGAGGAAGAAAAATGGCATCAGCTTATATACTGGTTGTTGATGATGAACCTGATATTCGAGAATTAGTGCAAGAAATTCTTCAGGACGAAGGTTATGACGTGGATATTGCAGAGCATGGTCAGGCCGCTCGAGAATCCTGTCGAAAGAGGCGACCTGAATTAGTTTTGCTGGATATATGGATGCCGGATATTGATGGTATTAGTCTGCTTAAAGAATGGAAAGAAAATGCCGATGGTGCCGACAATGCTAACTTTCCAGTTATTATGATGTCGGGGCATGGCAGTGTTGAAACGGCCGTGGAAGCAACCCGATTGGGAGCATATGATTTTCTAGAAAAACCCCTGTCATTGGCCAAGCTGCTATTAACTATTGAGCATGCTCTGGAAGCACATAAGCTGGATAAAGAGAATCAGGGTATGCGTCAGCAACTTTTTGCTGCTGATGAACCGATTGGTAAAAGTAAAACAATGCAAGCCTTATACCAAGAAATAGAAAAAATCTCACAGCATGACTCCAGAGTGCTTTTTACAGGTGAACCAGGTAGTGGTAAAAGTAAATATTCTCGCCTTTTACATCGCTTAAGCAATCGTTCGGAACAGCCCTATATTGAATTAGGTGTCGCGACGTTGGATGCTGACAATTCGGCCAGTGAGTTATTTGGTTCTGAAGCGGATGGAACTGTTTATCATGGTTTGCTAGAGCAGGCAGGCAGAGGCACACTATATATTGATGATATTGGTGATATGGATCTGGCCACACAAGGGCGTTTACTGAGTACTCTAGTGACCGGTAAATTTCAGCGTATTGGTGGCCATGAGTCTATCTTACTCAATTGTCGTATTGTTACGGCCACTCATTACCCTCTAGAAGAGTTTGTGACACAAGAAAAATTCAAATCAGAGCTTTATTTTCAATTAAATGTCTTGCAAGTAAATATTGCGCCATTGCGAGAACATTGTGAAGATGTACCCGATTTACTCAATTATTTTCGTGATCGATTTGTTCAACAAGAACAATTTAACTATCGTGATTTTTCCATTGCAGCCCTAAATAAATTAAGAAACTATAATTGGCCGGGTAATCTATTAGAACTAAAAAATCTTGTGCAGAGATTGCTCATTGTCTCAGATGAAGAAACCATTACACTTGAAGAAGTAGATGCTAGTTTAGAGTATCAGGCAAAAAAGAGAAGTAAATCCAATTTAGAAGCAAGTGATAGTACCATGCTTAATAATGCTCTTAAATCACTATTTTCACACCCATTAAAGGAGGCCAGAGAGTTGTTTGAGAAAGCCTATCTTGAAGATAAATTAATTTCTGTTGGTGGTAGTGTAGGTAAAGTGGCACAGCTTGCGGGTGTTGAGAGAACCCACCTCTATAGAAAAATGAAAACTTTAGGTATTGATGCTAAGAAAATAGCTAAAAAGAGTAAATAGTTTTGAGCAAAAAAATTGCTATAAATTATGGGTATTAAGTGTTTGCTATTCAATAGCATAATCATAGAGTAATCCGTTGTTATGAAAATTTTAATTTTAGGTGCTGGTCAAGTGGGTTCCTCTCTTGCTGAAAACCTTGCTAATGAAAAAAATGACATTACAGTCGTTGATCTAGACGGTCGAAAATTGGCTACTTTACAAGATCGGCTGGATATTCGCACCGTAAGAGGTCGAGGTTCACACCCTGAGGTATTACGCAAAGCAGGCTGCGATGATGCAGATATGCTGATTGCGGTCACCAATAGTGATGAAACCAATATGATTGCCTGTCAGGTGGCGTATACTATTTTTCATACCCCTAAGAAAATTGCTCGGGTACGCTCTAATCAATATATAAAATACACCGAACAATTATTTTCAAACGAAGCCTTGCCTATTGATTATCGTATCAGCCCAGAGCAGTTAGTGACTGACTATATTACTCGCCTAATTGCCTATCCAGGCGCTTTGCAAGTATTAGACTTCGCTGGTGGTCTAGTGCAATTGGTGGCTGTGCGAGCGTTTCAGGGAGGCCCTTTGTTAGGGCATGAACTACAAGAACTACGTGAACATATGCCTGGCGTTGATACGAGAGTAGCGGCAATTTATCGTAAAGGTCATCCTATCATCCCAACAGGGGATACCATTATCGAAGAACATGACGATGTTTTTTTTATTGTTGATCGGCGCAATACTAAACAGGTTATGTCAGAGCTTAGGCGCGTGGATAAGCCGTATAAGCGTGTTATGATTGCTGGTGGTGGTAATATTGGTCAACGCTTGGCTCGTACACTGGAAGGGCGCTTGCATGTAAAAATTATTGATCATAATCCCGTTAATGCCAAAATGCTCTCAGAAGAACTGGAAAAAACCATTGTCCTACTAGGTGATGCTTCAGATGAAGAATTATTAGTGGAAGAAAATATAGAAGGGACGGATGTTTTTTGTGCCTTAACCAATGATGATGAAGCCAATATTATGTCGGCATTATTAGCGAAACGTTTAGGTGCAAGAAAAGTAATGGCACTTATCAATCGAGCGGCCTATGTTGATTTAGTTGAAAGTGGTGATATTGATATTGCCATCTCCCCTCAGGAAGCAACCATAGGTAGCCTGCTGGCACATGTACGTCGAGGCGATGTTGTTATGGTGCATTCTTTACGAAAAGGTGCTGCTGAGGCAATTGAAGCTGTTGCTCATGGTGACAAGAAAACCTCTAAAGTGGTTGGTCGTTCTATTGAAGAGATACCTCTACCACCGGGAACGACAATTGGTGCTATTGTCCGCTCTGAAGAGGTGATTATTGTCCACCATGATACGGTCATAGAATCTGAAGATCATGTGATATTATTTTTGGTTGATAAAGATCGTATTGACGATGTGGAGCGATTGTTTCAAGTTTCTGTTACCTTTATATAACTCTAATTAGTCCGTTTAATACTATGCAACCACTTGTTATTTTACGTATCATTGGTTTACTTTTGATGATATTTAGTACCACAGTTATGCCTTCTATTATTGTTTCTTGGTGGTATCATGATTCTGAAATGGCTGCTTTTGCAAATGCCTTTTTAGTTATTTTACTCAGTGGTTTTGTTATTTGGTTTCCAGTAAGAAACAAACAACATGATTTACGCATTCGTGATGGTTTTATTGTGGTTGTTTTGTTTTGGTTTGTTTTTGGTTTAGTCGGTTCTTTGCCTCTGTATTTTTCCAATAGTTTGCATGCCAGCTTTACCGATGCCTTGTTTGAGTCTATTTCTGCATTAACTACGACTGGAGCAACTGTTTTTATTGGTTTGGATGATTTACCCCGTTCACTGCTTTATTATCGCCAACAATTGCAATGGTTAGGCGGTATGGGTATTATTGTTCTGGCGGTGGCTGTTTTACCTATGCTGGGCATTGGTGGCATGCAGTTGTATCGAGCTGAAACTCCAGGGCCAATAAAAGATAGTAAATTGACACCGAGGATAACGGAAACGGCTAAGGCTCTCTGGTACATTTATCTTGGTTTAACAATTGCCTGTGCATGGGTATACTGGTTTGCAGGTATGACCCCGTTTGATGCCTTGGGGCATAGCTTTTCTACGGTTGCTATTGGTGGTTTTTCAACTCATGATGCCTCTATAGGTTATTTTAATAGCCGTTTAATTGAAAGTATTGCTAGTTTTTTTATGTTGATAGCCGGTATTAATTTTGCCTTACACTTTAGTGCCATACGGACATCTAGTCTAAAACCCTACCAGTTTGATGTTGAATTTCGTGTTTATCTGGCTATTTTAGCCTTTGCTTCTATGGTTTCTGTATCCTATCTTTATTTTACTGAAACATTTACCACTTGGTCAGATGCCATGCATCATGGTATTTTTCAAACAATTTCAATTGGGACAACAACAGGGTTTACTACTTCAGACTATTATAATTGGCCAGGTTTTTTGCCAGTTATGTTATTGTTTTTAAGCTTTGTGGGAGGCTGTGCTGGATCGACCGGTGGTGGAATGAAAGTAATACGAGTGATCCTTCTATTTAAGCAAGGGGTCAGAGAAATTTTTCGTTTGATTCATCCTAGTGCTCAAATACCAGTAAAAATTGGTGGCAAGGCCATGCCAGAAAATGTCAGTAATGCGATTTGGGGTTTTTTTGCTTTATATGTTGCCAGCTTTAGTGTCATGATGTTGTTTTTAATGGCTTCTGGTCTGGATCAGGTGACGGCATTTTCTGCTTTAGCTGCCTGCTTAAATAATTTGGGGCCAGGCTTAGGGGATGTAGGAGCAAACTATAAAGATATTAATTATTTTTCAAAGTGGGTGCTGTGTTTTGCTATGTTATTAGGCCGCTTAGAGATTTTTACTTTATTGGTTGTCTTAACGCCAGCATTCTGGCGACGCTAATTTGATATCCAAACGGTATTTCTAAGTTGATTGGGTATCAATACACTGCCTATTATCCATCGACAATAATGATAAAATAAAAACTATGGAAACGATTCGTTCAAAATGGAATAAGCGTTACGGCTCTGTTCATGTCCCTAATCAGGTGATTGATGTTCTGGAGATTAACCAACACTTATTGCCAAATGAGGGAAGATCACTTGATTTAGCTTGTGGTCTTGGGGGTAATGCGCTAAGAATGGCTGAGTTAGGCTTTGAAAGCCATGCTTGGGATATTTCTGATGCAGGCATACAAAAAGTAAATGAATTTGCTTCTGAGCGTCAACTCAATCTATTTAGCAAACAATGTGATATTTCTGAGCAACGCCAGCAGGCTGAGATGTTAGCAATAGGCTTTGATGTCATTATTGTCAGTCGTTTTCTTTTGCGGGAGATTATGCCAACTATTATTTCAGCGCTAAGACCCCAAGGTCTTATCTTTTATCAGACCTTTATTGAAGAAGAGCCATTGCCTGTTAGCGATGCCCCGGTAGCAGGCCCACAAAATAACCACTTTCGTTTGCAATGCAATGAGCTACTTAAGCTCTTTAGTGGGTTAACCATCCGATACTATCGTGAAGAAAGTACTCTAGGTAAGCTTGATAAAGGTCTTCGTAATGAGGCGCTATTAGTTGGCCAAAAAAAATCAGAGTGATTATTTCGTTATTATGGCGCTTATTGCTGGCTTTTCTTCGCCTGTATCATTTGTCTTGCTATACGAATTGCGTAGTTAAGACTGCCGATATCTGCCTGACCGGTACCAGCAATATCCAATGCTGTGCCATGATCGACTGAGGTACGAATAATAGGCAGTCCTAGTGTGACATTAACCGCTTTACCGAAGCCTTGATACTTAAGCACAGGCAGGCCTTGATCATGATACATGGCTAATACTGCGTCTGCATTGGCTAAGTTTCTTGGTGAGAAAAGAGTGTCTGCAGGTAGTGGGCCTGTTAAGTTAAAACCTTCGGCCTTTAGCTGGGTGAGTAAAGGAATGATAATATCGAGTTCTTCCCTGCCTAAATGGCCATCTTCTCCAGCATGGGGATTGAGCCCACAGACAAGGATATGGGGGGCTGTGATACCATATTTACTTTTTAAATCGTGATTAAGAATGCTTAATACTTGTCTTAGACTATCACTGGTGATGGCTTGTGGAACATCCTTAAGAGGTAGGTGAGTTGTGGCGAGGGCAACCCGCATTTCATCAGTGGCGAGCATCATGACGACTTTTTCAGTGTGTGTTTTGCCGGCCAGATATTCAGTGTGTCCGGTAAATGGGATGCCTGACTCATTGATAATGCCTTTGTGGATGGGGCCGGTGACCATGGCATCAAAGGTCTGATCCAAGCAACCTTGAACAGCGCTATCGAGACTGTTTAGAATATAAGAGGCATTGTTTCTATTTAACAGCCCACTAACGGCTGGTTCAGGCAGTGCTATGGGTAAATAATGCACGATACCTGCCGCTGGGGTGTAGTCCATGCCCTTTTTAAATTCCAATAAAGTGATGTTTTTATTAAGTTGCTTGGCTCGTGCTTGCAACATCTGTGGATCTGCCAGCAACACAATTTGAAAATCATGTAATGATTGGGCATATTCAATGCAGATATCGGGGCCAATACCAGCGGGTTCACCGGGTGTAATGGCTAAAATGTCCGGACTTTTCAAGGTCTGCTAACTCTTAATTTTTATCAAGGCGAATATCAATGTAGGCTTCATCACGAATTTTCCGGTAAAAATCAGTCGTTTGCTCATTGATTTTACGTTTTTTAATAATGTCTCGTGCCCGTGCCTTAATGAGCTCATCGGCATCGTCATGGGTACGACGACCTAGAACTTCAATAATATGATAGCCAAAGTTTGTTTTGACAACGGGACTGATTTCACCGGGCTGTAGTTTATTCATGGCTGCTTCAAACTGAGGCACCATGGTACCTTCTTTAAACCAGCCCAAGTCACCGCCTTTTGGTGCAGAGCCTGTATCATTAGAGTATGCCTTTGCCATAGTAGCAAAGTCTTCACCATTGATAATACGTTTGCGTATTTGTTTTAAACGCTCGATAATGCGTTTATCATCATTAATAATGCTAGGTTTAATTAAGATATGACGGGCATGAGTCTGAGTGATTTCATGGGATTGTCCCCCTTTTTCTTCGACAATAGTAATGATATGAAAGCCGCTGGGACTGTGAATAGGGTTGGAAATCTCGCCAACCTTTAAGGTGCGTACCGTGTCAAAAAATAAACTGGGTAATTCACCTGCTTTACGCCAGCCAAGATCACCCCCTTCAAGTGCATTTTGGCCATCAGAAACAGCCAAAGCGATACTGGAAAAATCACTGCCAGATCGCAAGTCTTTTACTAATTCCTTAGCTTTTTCTTCTGCTTTCTTTATAACCTCGGGTGATGAAGCTTCTGGTACGGCAACCAAAATGTGCTTTAAATGATAGGCCTGTTCGATGCCACCTTGTTTTTCGATATTAAAGAGAAAATTGTCAATTTCTTGATCGGATACCTTCACCCTGTTTACGACATTGCGCTGTATCAGTCGCTTTAATAATATTTGGGTTTTTACCTCGTCTTTAAAGCGGCGAAAATCAATGCCTTCTCTACTGATGTTTTCTCGAAATTGATTAATAGACATGCCATTTTGGGCGGCAATGCTATTAATGGCTCTGCTCAGTGTGGTGTCATCGACTTTTATGCCGGTTTTGCGAGCCAGATCCAATTGTATGCGTTCTAGGATCATACGTTCAAGTACCTGCTTACCCAGAATATTAGCTGGGGGCAACTTGGCTTGCTTTTTCTTGAGGGTGTTAACAACTTGACGAAATTCGGATTTGAGTTCCAGTTGCGTGATAACATCGTCATTAACAATGGCTACAATATTATCGAGAGGAACAATTTCTTCGGCATGGCTTGCCAAGCTTATTAAAGTACAAAGTAAAAGGCTGACATTTTTGATACTTTGTTTTATATTAATGAACGGTTTTGCATTAAATAACATTTAAAATCCTAATTATTCCAAGGTTCAAAGCCGGGGATGTCATCAATTAAACTGTGTCCACCACCAGCCGATTGGGAGAGCGTGCCAAGGCCTTTAAACTGTAATTGTAACATGACGTAGTTGTTAGCATCAGAAAAATAGTTATCCTGTTCACGGCCAACAACAAAACGTAAGGCATAACAGCAACTACTATATTCCAGCCCTATTTTTGAATCGAGCGTATAACTATCACGAGATCGATCGATGGTAATGCCGGCATTGTCATCACTGGCACGATAATCATAGAGTGAATAGTACCAATGAGCTAAGGCTCGCCAGTTGCTTGCTACTTTCCAATAGCCGGACATTTCAATTTGTTCGTAGTCCTGAGCACGGTAAGAATAATCTAAATTAGCAATGTGATCGCGATCAGATTTGTATTGCAGGCGATAGCGAGCTTCTTCTGTGGCACCACTATTTTTGGGATCATAGAGTAATGAATAAGAGGTGTACCAGCTAGGAGCAAATTGACTGCTGACCTCCATAGCGATACTGGATGATGATTCGGTGTCTTTTTTCGACTGTAGGGGATCACCATTATTATCATAATTGAGTGTAACATTACGATCTTTAAAGTAATAAATCTGTCCGATAGAAGCGCTTAAACGTTCGGCACCGGTTTTATCATCAATAAAACGAGTGGTCAGTGCTGCAGAGAGCTGGTTGGCATCGCCTAAGCGATCAGCACCATTAAAGCGGTTTTCTCGGAATAGCTGATTAAAGCTAAAGGTATTTAGGTCAGTGTCAAAAAGTGGGATGGCAGACTGATCTTTTTCTTCAGTGTAAAGGTAGAATAGTCTGGGCTCTAATGTTTGTTGCATAGGGGTATCGAATAAAGATAAGTCGTGCTCAAAGAATAGGCCACTATCGACACTAAAAATAGGCGCTGTTCGAGACGGGCTACTATCATTCCAATTAATAGAGCCACTGGGGTCGGTATCTTCATTATCCAGTTTGTAGGTTACCATATCTACGCTTAGCTTAGGGGTAATAAAACTATAGCTGTTTTTAAATGGCACACTGATATGAGGCTTGATATGTAGGCGACTGCCTTCAACCCGTTTGTCTTGGTAGTCGTCCCAGTTTTGGACAAACATAACAAATTCAGAGTCAAAGCCGGTGTTCAGGTTAAAGCCATAAGTGGAAAATACTTCGTTAGCAGAGAGTGTTAATTGGGGCAGACGGCTATAAGTATGGGTGCTCTTTTGTAACTCTTGATAACCTTGTGTGCGAGCCATAAAATTAAAAATATCACCACTATAATGAAGTTGGCCATCTCGTATTAGATGAGTTTTACTTTTATCTTTGAGGTTGCTACCAAAATCGTCTAGGTAGTAGTTATCGCTGACATAATTATAATTCACATTGCCAGACCAGCCATTTTTCCAGTTAGCACGTTGCTGTAAACTGAATGCGCCTCGGTTGCGAGAAATGGCATCGGGTTTTTGTTTACCACTTGGGTCAATTGGATTGCTATTACTGCCTTCACGCACAGCAACATCTGCGGCATCACGTTTGTCGTCATAGCTGCGATCATTGATCCATTCGCCATAGACCTCACCAGAGTGATTTTCACTTAGGTAGCGGTATTCACCACCCAGCATTAAGCCTCGATCAGAGAGTAGGCGAGGCGTAATGGTGGCATCTTTATCTGGGGCAATATTAAGGTAATAAGGGGTTGCCAGCTCAAAACCATTTTTATCTGAAAAGCCAATATCAGGCATTAAGAAACCACTTTTACGTTCATCATTAAGTGGAAAGCTAATATAAGGGGTATAAGCAATGGGGAAGCCCTTGAATCGCATCACAGCATGAGTGGCTTCACCATAGCCCTCTTCTGTGTGTAAGGACATCTCTTGGGCACTAAGAACCCAATCTTGATCCATTGCAGGGCAGGTTGAATAGGTGGGGTTGTCCAGATTAATCTCACCGGGTTTAAAACGGATATTATCAGCTGAACCTTGAGCGGGGCGAGCGGGTAGATTATACACAGCATGGTCAATACGCCCCTTGCGTTCATCGGTCTGGTAGCGAGCATTATCACCTTTTAGAACCATGTTGGGTTCTGCAATTGTGACATTTCCCTGAGCATCAAAAAGCCCTGTGGTTTTATTATAGGTGGCTGTATCGGATGTTAATTGTTGGACGTTTTTAGTAATAACAACATTGCCAGAAAAATCAATTTGTTCTTTGCTGGGGGATTGAGCGTTGTCTGCTTCAATATTGGTACTTTCACTGGCTTTAGCAGACATGGCATCGCGATCATACTCTGCTAGTGGTTTGACAGCACAACTTGCCCAGCTATTGGTTGCTACAGCTGTGTTTGCCTTAATAATGGGTTTTATAAAAGCTCGTCCACCCGTTGGTCCAGAATTTGGATCAGAAAAATCAGCCGCTGGAAAAGCGGGTTTAATCGCAACAACAGGCTTATTAGGATAAGGAATATTGCTATTGGCTAATGAGTCTTTAGATGGTGCAAGAGGCCCGTCTGCAGCGGCACAATTCCATTTGCCACCTTTTATTGCTTGGCATTGCCAGCCATTAGACTGCATACCTTCGGCCACATTAGACTGCATACCTTCGGCCATTAGTGGTGAGGAGAAAATAAGGCTGGAATAGCACGCTAATAAAACGGAATGAGCCAAATTTTTTTGGTAGAATTTTTGTGAGTGCTTTATCGGACTCTTTTGAGAATTTTTCAATATATCCACTTTGATGGTCTTATCTAAAGGTTTTTATTTTATTGATACCAATTTTTTGTTATTCAAGAGTTTATTAGAATCCACTCCAAAACCGCCATTTTAGCATTGATTCCTAAACCCTGTCGAACGGATTTTTTATTTGTGGATATTAATATTTTTCTTTGAGTGTTGAACTATCCCAAGCAGTAAATACTTCGGATGCTTTTTTCAAAGCATCTGAGTCATCGGTTTGTTTCAGACTTATTTTTTTACGTGAGTTGGGCAGGCTTAATTCCTCAAAGATGAATTGATCATCAAAACCAATGGCTTGAGCTTGCTGATAGGTATTGGCATAAATAACATGCTCAATACGTGCCCAATAAATGGCTGACAGGCACATAGGGCAAGGTTCACTGCTGGCATATAGCGTACAATCCTTTAGTGAAAAAGATTGGATGTTTTGGCAGGCGTCTCTAATGGCCTCAATTTCTGCATGTGCAGTAGGATCATTATTATGAGTGACTTGATTATTACCTCGGCCAATGATGATATCATGCTTAACAATAACGGCTCCAAAGGGACCCCCTTGATGACTGTGTACCGATTCTAAGGCGATTTGAATGGCCTCTTTAATAAATGCAGTGTTCATTTTTGCAACATAGCACAGAATGCTCAACATAGCAGTAGGCTCAAGTGATTTTTTAGGTTTTAGAAAAGGGCTAATAACTTTCTTGATCTTAGTCATTTCTAAAATGTCGTGATTTCTGTTACTATTGCTCACAAGTAACAAAAAATTGGCACTTCATTTATCCGAGTAAATAGCTATGACATTACCCAGTTTAGCGAATGGTTTTGATCATTCGAATGAACATGATTTTGAAAATAAACTGATTGGCGAATCACCAGAATTAAATAGTGTTGTCTGGGCAGCCAAAATAACGGCTGCTTCTGATGTGACGGTGTTAATTCAAGGTGAGAGTGGTAGCGGCAAAGAGCTTTTTGCCCAGGCAATTCATAGTGGCAGTAAGCGTAAAGAACAAAAACTGGTTTCTGTTAATTGCGCGGCAATTCCTGAGAATTTAGCTGAGTCCATGTTATTTGGGCATATTAAAGGCTCTTTTACAGGTGCTATTGCTCACCAAGAGGGTTATATTCAATCGGCAGATAATGGCACACTTTTTTTAGATGAAATAGGCGAGTTGCCTCTTTCTGTACAAGCTAAGTTACTGCGTTTTCTTGAGTCATCAGAATGCCAAAAAATTGGTTCTACTGTGACCGAAAAAGTGAGTGTACGCATTATCGTGGCAACCAATCGTGATTTACGCTTAGAAATAAAAAAGGGTAACTTTCGCGAAGACTTATTTTACCGTTTGCATATTGTCCCTTTGGAAATCCCACCGCTACGTGAACGTACAGGCGATTTGCAATTATTATTAACGCATTTTACTCGTTCACTTGCTGCACAATATAAAGTAGAGCCTTGTACTTTTAGTAACACTGCGATGAAGGCACTCAAAGTGTATTCATGGCCGGGTAATGTCCGTGAGCTACGCAATTTATGTGAGCGGATGAGTATTTTATTGGCCGGTAAGATGATTGATATTGATAATTTGCCAAATGAAATTAAAAACCCACAACGAGCAGAGCAAGCAACTTATGTGTCATTGCCAGATAGTGGTTTATCACTAGAGCGAGTGGAGGTGGAATTGATACAACAAGCCTTAGATAAAACCTCTGGCAACCAAAGCCGTGCCGCACGTTTACTAGGGCTTACTCGTGACACGTTGATTTATAGAATGAAGAAATATGCGATTCATTCTTGAATAACTAATTATAAACATATCATTTCTGGAATCGGGACTTTAGTCCCGCTCTCTTTTCAGGGCTAAAAGCCCAACTCCAATAAGATAGCCTTTCTTAGTAAGTCTGCAAATGCGGACTTTGGTATGATAGGTCGGTTATTCAAGCTCAAAAGAATGCGTATTCTTTTTTAATCCTAATTGCAGACAAATGTCTTCTACTAGCTCATATTGATAATCACTTTGAATAATGGCTTTGTGACAACCATATTCTTGGGCTAAGTGGGTTGTATATTTGAGTAAGTCATTGGCAATGGTTTTTTTTTCTATGGTATCTTCAATTGTGTTTGAGATGATAAGATCATTAATAAAAGCTGTGCTAGCACCCTCATGAGTCATCTGCATAATAATCACTAGGGTGATCACCCCAACAATAGCTTGTTCAGTACTGGCGATGATTTGAAAATAATTAGAGTCATCTAGCATAGATTGGTATACGGTATTGGCATCATGCAATTGCATTGGTTTGCTATTATTGGCCTTGGATGAATCAATCAGCTCTAAAATGGCTTCTAAATCACTTTCATTTGCTTTTCTTATAATAATGCTGTCAATCATTGTGTGTCTCGTAAAGTCCATTTTTCCAGAGTATGGTCTGATAACCAATGCTATTTGCTAAATGTGAGATAAGCTTTTGTTGTACGTCTTTGATTATCGTCTGTTGCATTGATTGCGTCGGGAGTAGCTCAATGCTATCAATATAATCACAAAGCTGAACGACTTCAAGGTTTTTATAACCACAAGGGTTAATTTGTGAAAAAGGGGCTAGATCCATTGCAATGTTGAGGCTTAAGCCATGAAAGCTACAGCCCTTTTTAATACGTAACCCTAAGGCGGCAATTTTGGCCTCATTGATGTAGACACCTGGAGCCTCTTTTTTTGCTATGGCACTGAGCTGAAACTCGTAAAGAGTATTAATAATGCTTTGCTCGATAAAGGTGATAAATTGGCGAACCCCAAGAGTACGACGTTTAATATCAATCATTAAATAAGCAATCAGTTGCCCAGGGCCATGATAAGTGACTTGGCCACCCCGATCAATTTGCACAATGGGGATGTGACTTGTGCTGATAATATCACTGGGGGTGGCATTTCGGCCTAGGGTGAATATAGGAGGGTGTTCCAGTAGCCATATTTCATCAGTGGTTGTCTGTTGACGCTGCTGGGTAAATTGTTGCATGGCTTGCCAAATAGGCTGGTACTCTTGTAGGCCTAAGGTACGGACAATTAATGTTTCTGTTGTGCTCAGTGGGTGACTCATATAAAGAGCTTACAAAGCCATTTTAGTACGCTCATGAGCGTTTAATTCAAGATAAAGATCATCGAGTTGTTTGCGGCTGGTGGCGACCAGCTTGATGGTCACGGCAATGTACTTGCCATTACGGCTGGGGCGGGTGTGCAAGCAACTTTGGCTAACCCCCTGAACATGTTGCTGGCATACTGATAAGACATAATCAGGATAGTTATCAATATTTTCTCCCATTACTTTTAAAGAAAAGTCGCAGGGAAAATGCATTAATTGATCTTCATCGATGCTCTGGTTATTGGATGTTTTGTCGTTCATGGCATTATTCCATCATCATTAGAGCACTGTCTTTAGCTTGTTGCCAAAGGCTACCCTCATTAACCGTTTTAAGTGCAATCAGTGCTGAGCTACTAATGACCTTATTATTCAAACGAATTTCTACATTACCTAGGTGCTGTCCTTTTTGAATAGGAGCGACTAACTGTGGGTTGATCTTAATAGCGGGTTTTAAATTTTTATATTGACCTTTAGGAATAGTGATAGCCATATCAACTGCAACGCCTACAGGTAATAGCTCGCTGTCTCCCTTGTAAATTCTAACGGTTTTTAGTGCTTTTGTTGCGGGGTAAACAATATGGGACTCATAAAAACGGAAGCCAAAATTGAGCAACTTCTGTGATTCCTGTGCTCGTGCATCGGCACTATTTGTACCTAAAACAACAGAAATTAAACGCATATCATTTCTTTTGGCTGAAGAAAGTAGGCAATAACCTGCATCTTTAGTGTGGCCCGTTTTCATACCATCAACACTCTTATCTCGCCAGAGTAATTTGTTACGGTTGGCTTGTTTAATATTATTGTAGGTGAATTCTTTGGTTGAGTACCATTTATAATATTGTGGAAAACGCTTAATTAGTGCCCGTGCTAAAATAGCTAAGTCTTTAGCTGTCGTTTTGTGCTTAGGGTCGGGTAAACCGGTACTATTGATAAAATTACTATTATTCATGCCTAATTCTTGAGCATGTTGTGTCATTAAGCTGGCAAAAGCCTCTTCGCTACCAGCAATGTGCTCTGCTAAGGCGACACTGGCATCGTTACCGGATTGAATGATCATACCTTGTATGAGATCTTCTACAGAGACCTTACTATTTACTTTAATAAACATGCGTGAACCAGGTGTTTTCCAAGCTTTTTTACTGACCGTAACCCTATCATCAAGTTTAATATTGCCTTCTTCAATTTCAGAAAATACTGCGTAGGCAGTCATTACTTTGGTGATACTCGCGGGAGCCACAGGTATGTCGGCATTGTTCTGGGCAATAATTTTATTGCTATTATAGTCGACTAAAATATAAGATTTTGCCGCAATAGCAGGTGCTTTAGGGATTACTTTAGGTACTGCATAGCTATTTAGTGTGTAGCCTATCAGCAATAGGGCGGTTATAACATAAGTAAATAATTTCATAAAAATAGGCTCAAATAATGTCAATAGATGGTATAAAGTTGTTTGTCTTAGGCAAATAAATGGATCATAAGTTCATCTGAACTATTCAATAACAATACGAAGTTGTGAAAAACCAGCATGTTGTAGTTGTTGAGCTAAATTATCTGCTTGTTCAGCATGATCTAACGGCCCTATGCGAACACGGTAAAATTTTTGGCCATTATTTATGGTACTGGATACTTTTGCCTGTTGCTTATTTAGATGAGCATTGGCACGATTTTTTAGCTGATAAGCATTGTGGGCATCCACAAATGCCCCTAGCTGCAAAAACAAAGCCACTTTTGATACCGGAGGATTTGGTGTATAGAGGGTTGTCTTAGGTGTGCTAGAGAGCTGTGTTTGAGCTTTATTGGGATCAATGGCCTCTACTTCAACCAAGCCTGTGCCGGTTGCTTTAATGCCCAGTTTTACTGCCGCAGTATGGGATAAATCAATGATCCGGTTTTCATGAAAAGGTCCACGATCATTCACCTTAAGAATAACATGACGATTGTTTTTTAAATTTGTTACCTTCACATAAGTGGGTAATGGCAAGGTTTTATGAGCTGCGGTCATTTTATGCATATCATACAGTTCACCACTGGATGTACGCTTACCTTGGAATTTGCTGCCATACCATGAGGCAATGCCTCGCTCTTTATAACCAGCACTGGAATTCATGACGTAATAACGTTTACCACGCACAACATAGGATTTGGGATTACCGTACTTGCTTCGAGTCGTACTTTGTGGCACAGCATCGGGTATTTGCGAAACATCAACTTGCTCGCTAGGGGGGCCATCATTATGAGCGTAGGGGTTCCCACCACAAGCTGTGAGCAGACTGCATATAGCAATAATGGTTAGCCTATCAAAATGTTTAAAAAGAAAGAATGTCATGTAACTTATGGTGCCTTTTTCTTAGCCTGTTGATAGGCAGATTTTATTTCCTGACTGAGTTGGTAGACAGCCATAGAATAGAGCGTACTGTGATTATAGCGTGAAATAACATAAAAGTTAGTATAGCCCAACCAATATTCTTTATTATTTTTTTGTTTTAAAATGAGCAAAATAGCTTTTGCTTTATCACTCATTGCTGTTTTACCTTGTAGACCTTTGTTTTTAAAATCAGCCACACTGAGTTTAGGTTTACAACTGCGCTTACAAGCATCTTCTTTAGTGATACTATTTTCTTTTATTAATTGTAGCTTATCAGCAACAGCCTGACCTCTTTGCCAACCATGGCGTTTAAAATAATGAGCCACACTGCCAATGGCATCTGCATTGTTTGTCCAGATATTTTTTTCACCATCACCATCAAAGTCAATTGCATAGCTTTGGAAACTGCTGGGGATGAATTGACCCATGCCCATAGCACCTGCGTAAGAACCGGTTTTTGATAGGGGATCAAACTTTTGTTCCTGACTCATAATTAAAAAATGTTTCAGCTCACTACGAAAAAACTTACTACGCTTAGGGTATTTAAAGGCTAAAGTGGATAAAGCATCCATAACTCGATAGTTTCCTTGCCGCTTCCCATAATAGGTTTCAACACCAATAATAGCCACCATGATTTCAGGTGTTACACCGTATATTTTTTCTGCGTAAGCAAGTATGTCTTTATTTTCTTGCCAAAATGCTACGCCTCCCTTAATACGCTTTTGGGTCAGAAATATCTTACGGTATTCAAACCATGCTTTGCTTCTTTCAGCAGGTCTGCTCATAGCATCAAGAATTTTTTGTTTAATTTTCACCTGGCTGAAAAGGCTTTCAAGCTGTGCCTTTTTAAAGCCATGTTTGGTGCTCATTTCATTAATGAATTTCTGTACGTCTGCATTATTGACTAAGCTATTACGCAGACTCTTAGTGCTCTCTTTTGCGTAAGTACTGCTACTGATAAAAATGCTTAGTAATAATCCGATAATGATAAATAATCGTGTGTGTTTAAAATACATGTAATGTTCCTGAATTAATAGGCAAGTAGTTTTCTATGAGTCTGTATGGACATTAAGATACCAAAGCCAGCCATTAGGGTAACAATAGAGGTGCCACCATAGCTCACCAGAGGTAATGGCACACCCACTACAGGCAAAATACCACTGACCATACCGATGTTAACAAAAACATAGATTGCAAAGGTTAAGATAATACTGGCACCGAGCAAACGTGAAAAGGTACCTTGTGCTTGGGAAGTAATATAAATGCCCCGAAAAATAATAAATAAATAAAGACCAAGCAAAATCAATATACCACTAAAACCAAATTCCTCTGCAAATACAGAGAAAATAAAATCGGTGTGTCGCTCGGGTAAAAATTCCAAATGAGACTGAGTGCCATTTAACCAGCCCTTACCAAATGCACCACCAGAGCCAATGGCAATTTTTGATTGAATAATATGGTAGCCACTGCCTAAAGGGTCAGATTCTGGGTTGAACATGGTTAATACTCGTTGGCGTTGATAATCATGCATTAAAAAAAGCCACATGGGAATGCTAAAAGCAACAGCTGAAAAAAGAAACCCAAAAATAAGTCGCCATGAGACACCGGCCATAAAAATAGCAAAGAACCCAGCACTACTGACCAATAATGAAGTGCCTAAATCAGGTTGTTTAGCAATGAGTAGTACGGGAGTAATCAAAATAAAGACACTAATGAGCAGGTGTTTATTTTTAGGCGGAATACTACCTCGTGATAAAAACCAAGCCAACATCATGGGCACGGCTAATTTCATCATTTCTGAAGGCTGAAAGCGAAATAAGCCCAAATCAAGCCAGCGCCTAGCACCCATGGAGACGGTACCGGCAAATAAGACAGCAAGGAGCATGATAGTCCCGACGATAAAGAGTATGGGAGACCAGCGACACATACGATCAGGTGAAATTTGTGCAATAACCAACATAATAATAAAAGCAACGCCAATACGAACGGCTTGGCGTTGCATCATAGTAATGTCTTCACCACTAGCACTGTAGAGGATCACCTGTCCGAGAGCAATCACTGTTAATAGACTAATTAATAGTGGTAGATCAATATGTAGGCGGAATAACAAATTGTTTGAGCTATTTTGATTAGCCATATTTTTGATTAGCCATAGTGCCCCTCATTATGATTAATTTCAGCCGTGCTTTCTGGGCTTAAGGTATGTTTTGGAGGTGTTTTGAGTGGTTTATTTTTTTTGGCAGGTGTCTGTTTGGTTTTTCTTGGGGCATTGAGTTGCTTATCGGTAAATTGCTGCAAATAGGCCTCAATTACTTTACCTGCAATAGGCGCTGCAATTGAACCACCATGGCCACCATTTTCAACCACTACGGCAATCGCAATTCTAGGATGTTTTACAGGAGCAAAGGACATAAATAGTGCATGATCTCTTAAGCGTTCTTCCACTTTACTGGCTTTGTAAGAGGCATCTTGAGCCACTGAAAATACTTGTGCTGTGCCCGTTTTACCCGCAATTTTATAGCGTAAACCTGATTTGTTAAGACGTCGTGCCGTACCTCTAGAACCGTGAATCACCTCAGTCATCGCGTGATATATCTGTTGCCAATTTTGTTGGTTTTTAATAGGGATGTCATGTACCAGTTGTGGTGAAATATGACGTGCAATGGGATCGCTCTTACGTTGAATGGCATTGACTAATTGCGGTTGAAAAAGATGTCCTCCATTAGCCAGTGTTGCAGTTGCTAGAGCAAGTTGCATTGGTGTGACTAACACATAGCCTTGGCCAATACCGGTAATGACGGTTTCTCCAGGGAACCATACTTGCTTGCGTGCCTTTTTCTTCCATTGTTTTGAGGGCATTAAGCCACTGCGTTCACCGAGTATATCAACACCTGATTTTTGACCAAAACCAAAGAGTGTCATAAATTGATGCATTCGATCAATACCTAATTGAACAGCCAGATCATAGTAAAAAACATCACAGGATTGCACAATGGATTTTTCAATATTGGTTTTGCCATGTCCCCATTTCTTCCAGTCACGATATTTATGCGGTTTACCTTTAAGCTGGTAGTAGCCGGGGCAGAATATTTGATGATTAGGCTGAATAACACCTAATTCCAAACCTGCTAGGGCAAAAAATGGTTTGGTTGTTGAGCCGGGAGGATAATTGCCGAGAATGGTGCGATTAAATAATGGTCGTTGCCATGAATGGTTGAGGGCATTATAGGTTTTGGAGTCAATGCCATTGACAAATAAATTAGCATCATAGTCAGGCATACTGACCATAGCGAGCACTTGACCGTTTTCAGGGCTAATAGCAACTAAGGCTCCCCGCTTTCCCTCGAAGGCTTCAATGGCAATTTTTTGTAAATTAATGTCTAAGTTAAGCGTCAGATCATTGCCGGGTATGGGATTTTTACGCTCCAGCACTCGTAAAACTCGACCTCGAACATTGGTTTCTACTTTTTGATAACCGACTTGGCCGTGGAGTAATGCTTCATAAGATTTTTCTATGCCTAGTTTTCCAGTGTGATTGGTACCACTATAGTTAGTCACAGGCAATCGTTTTAGCTCTTGTTCATTGATACGGCCAACATAGCCAACAACATGAGAGGTTTCTTTACCGTAGGGGTAAAACCGGCTGAGTTGAGCCTTTATTTCAACACCGGGCAGGCGATGTAAATTAACAGAAATAGTGGCAACTTCTTCATCGGTTAAGCGAAAGCGAAGGGGAATGCCTTCAAAACGGCGCTTGCGCCGGACTTCTTTATTAAATTTTTTAATGTCAATATCACGAATAGTAATTAAAAAGCCCAACTCTTCAAGCAGTAAATCAATATCCTTAGTTTGTTCAGGAATGATTTGTAAGGTGTAAGATGGTAAATTCTCAGCCAGAATAATGCCATTACGATCATAGATAAGCCCACGTGTTGGTGGAATGGCCTGCACTGATACACGGTTGTTTTGTGATAAGGTGCTGAAATGTTCATGACTGGTGATCTGTAAGTAAAATAGGCGGCTAGTTAGAATACCAAATAAAACTAAAGTAAAGAAAATAGCCATAATAGTGCGATTATGAGATATTCTCTGCTCAATAAAATGATCTTTTAAATGTAATCTATCAGCCATAGCAGTTTTAATTGACACCATACATACGTCGAATGGTGCGCATTAAATAAAATATCCAGGGCCAACTGAACATACTGCTTAGTGCTGGCATCCAGTAAGACCAGTTTCCATGAGCATGACCAGAAATACCATTAATCCACAAAATCAGCATTTGGGATAAGGTAACTAATAATAAAATAATTAATGACTGCTGTAGTAATGGATATAAGCGGATTCGGGCATGTAATTTATAGGCTAAGTAGGCAGTAATGGCGAGTGCTACAGCATGTAAGCCTAATAGACTGTCCATTTGTATGTCCAATAGAAAGCCAACACTCCAGCCAGTTAAAATACCGACCCGATGGGGCAGAGCGATACACCAGTAAATAAGAATAAGGGTGACAAATTCTGGGCGATACATTTTTAGATAGTCTGGAATTTGTACCATGCAAAGTATTAAGGCAATGGCAAAGCTGAGTAAAATAACAATACCACCATGTGATGCTGGCTTATTATTCATCGGATGAGCCACTCTCTTTTGTTATTTGTTCAGATAAAAGTTGAGGCTTATTTTCCTGAGCCATAACCAATAAGACTTCTCGGCTTTGTTCTAAATGAGCAGTCGCTTCGGCAATGACTTTAGCAAAGGGTTGACCCGGATCGCGTATGATATTAATGACTTTTGCCACGGGATAACCTTCAGGAAAACGTCCGCCTAGGCCAGAGGTAATAAGCAGATCGCCTAACTCAATATCGGCATTATTGGGCAAGTTCTGTACTTCAAGATAATTGGCAGCTCCGGTACCATACAGTACTGTGCGCAGGCCATTGCGATTAATTTGTACTGGGATGGCATGGGAAGGATCGGTAATTAAAATAGCGCTACTGGAAACAATACCAGGATGAATAACCTGACCCATAATACCATAGGCATCAAGAATGGGCTGGCCGGCGTAAATACTATGGCGTTGTCCTTTGTTGATAACAATTTGACGTTTATAAGGATCTAAGTCAACAGCAATTGTCTCGGCAATCAGCATTTGATCTTTGAGCTTACGAGAAGATTTTAATAGTGAGCGCAGGCGAATATTTTCGGCTTGCAAAGAAGTAAACTTTTGTAGCTGTGCTTTGAGTAATAAATTATTAGTCCGATAAGACTCATTCTCAGTAATCAATGATTGATGAGAGTCTAACTGCTCATTTAGCCAAATACCGATATTAGCTGGGGTACTGGCAATGGTTTGCAGAGGATAAATAATTAGGTTAAAGAAACTCCTAACATTACGCAACATATTGGTATGATGATCAGTAATGAGTAAAATGA
Source organism: Gammaproteobacteria bacterium (assembly GCA_015488755.1). Taxonomy (GTDB): domain Bacteria; phylum Pseudomonadota; class Gammaproteobacteria; order GRL18; family GRL18; genus GRL18. The sequence continues at coordinate 60,428 of WFNB01000068.1, forward strand.
TGGAAAAAACCATCACAAAGATCAATCGTGCCAGATAAGTAGAATCTTCATCAAATAACTGTTTTATGGCTATGGCTCCGATGCTGGGGATGTTTTATTAATCGGCTAAACGTTATTTATTAATATCTTCAATAATGTTTATGAGACTATAAACAGGCAATCACCTTATAAAAGTGATTATTACTCAACACTGAAGAGATCAGTACCAATTTCATCCATCATTTCCAGAGCACGACCACCACCACGAGCAACACAAGTGAGTGGATCTTCAGCAATCATGACGGGTAATCCGGTTTCTTCGGTTAATAAACGATCCAAATCTCGCAATAAGGCACCACCGCCGGTTAGCACCATGCCTTTTTCTGCAATATCAGAACCTAGCTCGGGTGGGGTTTGCTCAAGGGCAATTTTTACTGCGCCAACAATGCCAGAGAGTGGTTCCTGAATGGCTTCGAGTATTTCATTACTATTTAAGGCAAAACTACGGGGAATACCTTCGGCCAGATTACGACCGCGTACTTCGATTTCTAATAGCTCGTTACCGGGGTAAGCTGAGCCGATTTCTTTTTTGATACGCTCAGCAGTAGCTTCACCAATGAGACTGCCGTAATTTCGTCGCACATAGCTGATAATGGCTTCATCAAAGCGATCACCACCGATACGGATGGATTCAGAATAAACAATACCGCTCAAAGATAAGACTCCGACTTCGGTTGTGCCGCCACCAATATCAACCACCATAGAACCACTGGCTTCACTAACGGGCATACCGGCACCAATGGCCGCAGCCATAGGCTCCTCAATTAGATAAACTTCACGAGCACCAGCGCCAATTGCGGATTCTTTAATGGCTCTTCGTTCGACTTGAGTTGAGCCACAAGGTACGCAGACTAAAACCCGTGGACTGGGTTTTAAAAAACGGTTTTCATGGACTTTATGGATAAAATGCTGAAGCATTTTCTCAGTAACCGTAAAGTTAGCAATCACACCATCTTTTAACGGACGAATGGCTTCCATATTGCCAGGTGTTCTACCGAGCATCAGTTTTGCCTCTTCACCTACAGCAGCCACTATTTTTTCATTAGTGGAATTGTCATGACGAATAGCAACCACAGAAGGTTCATTAAGAACAATTCCTTGGCGCGGAATATAGATAAGAGTGTTGGCAGTACCAAGATCAATCGAGAGATCATTGGAAAAAACACCACGTAAGCGACCAAATCCAAACATAATGGGTAGATTCCCGTATTTTAAAGTAAGTTTTTATAGCAATGCATGACTCATTAATACTCATGTCAGTGAAGTAATAAAAAGTCCCCAATGTGTTATAGCTCGTTCTTATTTGGAGATTTTATTGCCCAGCAATTGCATAGAACCAAGCATTTTAGAAATATTGTGAAAAAATGTCCAATTTTCATTTGTGAATCACTGCTAAATTCTACAAAATTGTGGTAACTTATGCACCTTAAAACGAATCATACTAATTTTATAGCTACCTAATGCCTATATATTAGAAGGTATTAGAACGATCTGGAGTAACTTAATGTCCAAGCTGGATAAAAGTGATGTTGAAAAAATTGCCTTTTTGGCAAGATTGGGCGTCGATGAACAGGATATTCCTGAATATGCCACTAATTTATCGAATATTTTGGACATGGTCGAGCAGTTAGACTCTGTGGATACGCAGGGTGTCAGGCCAATGGCACATCCTCTAGATGCCGTACAGCGTTTGCGTGCTGATGTGGTGACAGAAAGTAATGATCGGGAAAATTTACAGGCACATGCACCAGAAGTTGAGCAAGGGCTTTATTTAGTGCCTCGCGTTGTCGAGTAATCGACATAGAAGAATGCTCGAAGTAAGCAAAGTATTATAATTATCCAGAACTATATACGAACCCTAGTTGGAAGCAAATATGCATAACAAAACCATTGCTGAACTCAGTGCCGGACTTAAAGCAGGCGAATTTACCAGTGTTGAACTCACGCAAAGTTATTTGAATCGAATTGATTCACTCGATGAACAGCTTAATAGCTTTATCACCGTGACTCCAGAACTTGCCCTTGAACAGGCTAAGCAGGCAGATGCCCAGCGAGCAACAGGTCATGTGGGTATTCTAAATGGTATTCCTCTGGCGCAGAAAGATATTTTTTGTACCAAAGGTGTGAAAACTTCCTGTGGTTCTAAAATGCTAGAGCCATTTATTTCACCTTATGATGCCACCACCATCACTAAATTTAATGATTCAGGTGCCATCATGTTGGGTAAAACCAATATGGATGAATTTGCCATGGGCTCATCAAATGAAACCTCATGGTATGGCCCGGTAAAAAATCCATGGCAACTTGACTCCGTTCCTGGTGGTTCTTCTGGTGGTTCCGCCGCAGTGGTTGCTGCCCGATTGGCACCTGCTGCTACAGGAACGGATACCGGAGGCTCGATTCGCCAACCGGCTTCTTTTTGTGGCATTACTGGATTAAAACCCACCTATGGACGGGTATCCCGCTATGGCATGATTGCCTTTGCCTCAAGTTTGGATCAAGCAGGCCCTATGACTCGCACGGCAGAAGATGCTGCCCTAATGCTCAATGTGATGGCTGGTTTGGATAGTCGTGATTCTACCAGTGTTGATGAAGCCGTCCCCGATTATACGGCGGATCTTAATAACAGCCTATCGGGTCTTAAAATTGGTTTACCTAAGGAATATTTTTCTGAAGGATTGGATGATGCTGTGGCCAAGGTCATTGAATCAGCCGTTAAAGAATATGAAAAAATGGGCGCAAGCGTTAAAGAAATTAGTCTGCCCACCAGTAATCTTGCGGTACCCACCTATTATATTATTGCGCCATCGGAGTGCTCTTCTAATTTATCCAGAATAGATGGTGTGCGTTATGGCTATCGCTGTGAAGATCCTAAGGATCTTAATGACCTGTATATTCGCTCCCGTGGCGAAGGTTTTGGCGCAGAAGTTAAACGGCGAATTTTAGTGGGTACTTATGCTCTATCTGAAGGTTTTTATGATGCTTATTATGTGAAAGCACAAAAAACACGTCGCTTGATCAGTAATGATTTTAATCAGGCATTTGCCGATGTTGATGTCATTATGGGGCCAGCAGCACCATCAACCGCATTTAAGCTGGGTGAGTTAAGCGATGATCCGATTACCATGTATTTATCAGATATTTATACCATTGCAGTGAATTTGGCCGGTTTGCCAGGTATGTCGATACCCGCAGGTTTTGCTAATGGTATGCCGGTTGGTTTGCAATTAATTGGCCAGCATTTTGCTGAGTCCAAATTATTAAATATTGCCCATCAATTCCAACAAGAGACAGATTGGCATACGCAGACACCTGATGCATTTAAGTAATATCGGGTAACTAAATACTAACTATAAATGAGCGATTAATCGCAATCGCCAGATAGAGAAAACCTAAGAGGTTAATAATTATTATGCAATGGGAAGTCGTTATTGGTTTGGAAATCCATGTTCAATTATCCACCAAATCAAAAATATTTTCTGGCGCCTCAACTGCCTATGGTGCCGAGCCAAATACTCAGGCCTGTGCGGTTGATCTAGGCCTACCCGGTGTGTTGCCTGTGTTCAATGGTGAGGCATTGAAAAAATCCGTAATGTTTGGTTTGGCCATTGGTGCGCAAATTAATGAGCGCTCCGTGTTTGACCGTAAAAATTATTTTTATCCAGACTCACCTAAAGCCTATCAGATCAGCCAACTTTATTATCCTATTGTTGGTGAAGGCTTTATTGATGTTGACCTCGAAGACGGCTCCCAAAAGCGTATTGGAGTGACTCGTGCGCACATGGAAGAGGATGCAGGTAAATCCTTACATGAAAGTTTTCACAATCAGACAGGCATTGATCTCAACCGTGCAGGTACACCCTTATTAGAAATTGTTTCTGAGCCAGATATGCGTAGTGCTAAAGAAGCCGTCGCCTATATGCGTAAAATTCATTCCATTGTTCGTTATTTAGGGGTTTCTGATGGCAATATGCAAGAAGGCTCCTTTCGTTGTGATGCCAATGTGTCTTTGCGCCCCAAAGGTCAGAAAGAATTTGGTACACGAGCGGAACTGAAAAATATTAACTCCTTTCGTTTTGTCGAAAAAGCCATTAATGTTGAAATTGAGCGTCAGATGGATATTCTTGAAAGTGGTGGTACGGTGGTTCAAGAAACCCGACTCTATGATGCCGATAAAAATGAAACTCGCTCTATGCGCAGTAAAGAAGAGGCCAACGATTACCGCTATTTTCCCGATCCCGACCTATTGCCTATTGTGATCTCAGCTGAGGAAATTGAGGCCATTCGCAGTACCTTACCTGAATTACCCGATGCAAAATGCGCTCGATATATGGACACTCTGGCGTTGTCAGAAAAAGATGCTAAAGCATTAACGGTTGATAGGGATATGGCCGATTATTATGAAGCCGTTCAGCAGGCCATTGGTGATGCTAAAATGGCGGCTAACTGGATTTTAGGTGATGTGGCTGCTCTGAATAATAAACATGCCATTGAATTTAAAGAATGTCCAGTTAGCCCGGAGCAATTAATTGGTTTACTAAAGCGTATTCAAGACAATACCATTTCTGGAAAAATTGCTAAAGAAGTCTTCGAGGCTATGTATGCAGGTGAAGGCGATGCTGATACGATTATTGATAAAAAAGGCCTGAAACAAATCACCGATACCGGTGCCATTGAAGCCATTATTGATGAGATTATTGCCAATAATCCCAGTCAGGTTGCTGAATTTCAATCCGGTAAAGATAAATTAATTGGCTTTTTTGTGGGGCAGGTAATGAAAGCTTCAAAAGGCAAGGCAAATCCAGGGCAAGTCAACCAATTGCTACAGACAAAATTAAAGCCATGAGTTATACACGAGAACACGATACCATCCATCGCTTTTTATTTGATAAAGCCAATATTCGAGGCGAGATTGCCAGCTTGAATCAGGTTTGGCAGACTATGCAGGCCAATCATAACTATCCTGATGTTATTCAACGCTATTTGGGTGAAGTTGTGGCTGCTTCCGTGCTGTTATCTGCCACCCTTAAATTTGAAGGCTCTATGACTATTCAGGCCAGTGGCGATGGGGCACTGACCTTGATGGTGGTTGAATGTCGCAATGATTTTGGTGTGCGTGGTGTGGCTAAATATCAAGAACCACTGCCATCAGAGACAGACTTAGCAAGTCTTTTAGGTGATGGTACCCTAATGATCACCATCGAACAAGCAAATACTAAAGACCTCTATCAGGGTATTGTTGCCTTGGAAGGTGATAGTGTTGCTGAATTTCTAGAAGGTTATCTGGTACGCTCAGAACAATTAGACACCCGTATCTTTTTAGCTTGCGATGAGCATTATGCTGCTGGCCTGCTATTACAGAAATTACCCGGTCAAAATGACGATACAGATGCTTGGGATCGTGTCACCCATCTAGGCAGTACCATTAAAACAGAAGAATTACTAGAACTCGATGCCAAGGACATTCTACACCGTCTTTATCATGAAGAAGATGTACGCTTATTTGATGCTCAGAGCATTTATTTTAAATGCACTTGCTCCAGAGAAAAAGTCGTTAATATGTTGCGTTCCATCAGCCATCAGGAGGCCAGTGATATTATTAAGGAACAAGGAAATATTGCCGTAGATTGTGAGTTTTGCGGTCAGGAATACCGCTTTGATGAAATTGATCTTGCTGGGATTTATACTGAGCATGCTCAACACTCTGACCCATCGGTTAAACACTAGCAAGTAAGGGCGTGAGTCATGCAAGAAAAAATAACCTTAGGTGGTGGCTGTTTTTGGTGCTTAGAAGCAACTTTTAAGCAAGTTAAAGGTGTTATTAGTGTGGTGTCTGGTTATGCGGATGGCCAGATAGAAAACCCTAGCTATGAGCAAATTTGTACGGGGACTACCGGTCATGCTGAGGTGGTACAAATCAGTTTTGATAATGCGATTGTCGATAGTCAATCATTACTCATGATTTTCTTTGCCACTCATGACCCAACGACATTAAATCGTCAGGGTGGTGATAGTGGTACACAATATCGCTCAATTATTCTGACTGATAATGCTGAGCAACTCGCATATGCCGAGCAAATAATTGCTGAGCTGGAAGCAAATGCGCACTATGATGATCCGATTGTTACCCAAGTAAAAATGATGACCTGCTTTTATAAAGCTGAGCAATACCATCAGGACTACTTTCAACTCAATCCTAATAGTGGTTATTGTCAGGCAATTATTGCCCCAAAACTACAAAAGCTCACACATGATTATGCCTCTTACTTAAAGTAAGCACTTTGCGTAAACCTAAATAACTTCACCATCACTCTTGTGTTCCTGCTCTTTTTGCGAATCCTTGCACATCATATAACTAAATAGCCAAGTAGCAAAAAAAGGTAGGATGGAAAGATAAAGGTTGAGTTTCAAGGAACAAAATAGTGATAACTGAGTGCAGTTGTAAATATTCATTGCTCCCGACATCCAGGCAAAGGCAGGTAAGGGAATACCTGCATGTTCACCAAAAATCAATAAGCCGGGTGCTAGAAAAACAGCCAAAAAGAGGCTCCGCCAAAGGCAGGCAACCTGATTTTTAAGTAATTGCTTTCTAAGCCACAAGATAATTAAAATATATACCAGTAATACAACGATAATACCGCCAAGACCAACAAAACTGCTATTCAAAATATTGTTTTCCTATTTGTTAAAGGGGCTAAATGACATAATTTTTTGACTCGCGTATCATAATATAAAAGTGACTCACTTTCATAGGGGGTTCAGTTTTTAGATAATTAAAATAGGAGTTATTGTGACTATGTTTATAAAGAGTGTGACAAACAATTTCTTGGCTAGTTCAGTGATTTTTATACTCACTCTGATGGCAAGCAATAGTTGGGCTAATTCAGTACAAGTGGTCGATGTTATCGTTACGGCTCAGGGAAATAAGCATTATCGTTTTGATGTCAGCTTATTACATCAAGATACTGGCTGGGATCATTATGCCAATCGTTGGGAAATCCTTGATGAAACAGGCACTATTTTAGCAACCAGAACACTCTACCATCCCCATGTTAATGAACAACCTTTTACTCGCTCACTCACAGTATCTCTGCCGGATAATTTAAGAACCGTGATTATTCGAGGGCATGATAACGTGCATCAATATTCGGGTAATGAGAAAAAGGTCATACTGCCAAGATAACAACAAATTAGTTTAATTGAATAAGTGCTTAAGGCTGAGCTTTAACCCCTCTTCGTTGTGCAATGGCCTGGCCCATTTTTTTAAACTCAGCAACGCTGATATGGGCTTTTGCATAAGGGAATACCTCTTCATTTTCGATTTTAGCGTGTTGGTGCATCTCTTCTTTAAACTGTTGTGCCCGTGCTTCAAGTTGTACCATATCATTAGAGCGTTCCTCTAAGAGTTGATCCAGCTCTTCCCACAAGCCGTCAGATTCCACATGCTCTTTAATTAAACGGTTAATTAGAGTCACCATAGTCATGCTTTGTGGTTGCTTAAAATCTGAGTCAAGGGCAATAATTGCTGGAAAGAGATGTTGTTCTTCATCTAGGTGATGCTCGGGACTAGCAATATTAAAATAACGGCGTATTTGCTCAATAGATGTGCTGTGTTGTTCAGTCCACCCCTGTGTTTTTATGGCCTCAATAACGGTGCATAGTGCCGAGGAATAGTGCATGATTTTTTCATGACAACTGAGCAATAATTCTAAGGGTTCCTCAAAGGTTGCTCCCTTGGCGTTATTTTTCTCAGCAGAACCTTTTAATGAATTAATTTGTAGCATAAATAAAGGTACTTATAGGCGAAAGGTCGAGTTAGGTATGCTATTTTTCAGTGCTGGGATCTCGGTCTCAAAAAGTACCTCAGTGCGATATTGATTGGAAGAAACACGGGTGATCAAAGTGGCTTCCATAACAGGTGCGTTACCGATAACTGCAAATAAGCGCCCCCCCTTTTTCAGACTGGTTTTAAATGATTCGGCTAATTGTGCCACTGAACCGGTGATAACAATCACATCATAGGGTGAATTTTGTTCATAACCTTGAGCCGCATCATCAACCACAAAGGTGATATTCTCAAAGCCTTCAGAGGCCAGTTTTTGTTGGGCACTTTGACTCAGTGATTCGATAATTTCTACGCTACATACTTTATCGGCAAGATGTGCCAGTAAAGCGGTCATATAGCCACTGCCAGTGCCAATTTCCAAAACACTATCAGTTTCTTGTACTTGTAATGACTGTAATATGTGCGCTTCAATTTTTGGGCAGAGCATGACTTGATTGTGACCAATAGGCAATTGCGTATCTGCAAAGGCTGACCGCTTCATAGTATCCGGCACATAGTTTTCCCTAGGTATGACATCCAGTGCTTCGAGTGTGATGGGATCAATAACATTCCAAGGTCGTATTTGTTGTTCAATCATATTATGACGTGCAATTTCAAAGTTCATTTCAAGCATGTTTTGACCCTTGTATAAATAAAGTAAGCAATGGATAGTTCATAACGGTAATCGGTCATCACTATCGGTTAACACGATACCAGATAGTAGTAAGGCAACTATTAATTTCTTAATAAGATTATAGAGGAAATTAATTATGAAGGGTAGCAATCTTCAAAATGACAGGCTTACTTGCTTATTGTATTGTGCAATTTTGTCTGTGCATATTGCATAGTGGTCGATAGGCTTTATTGGCTAAAATAGTAGTAGTAGCGCTTGTTTGGCTCATGGCATCTTTTTTGCTTTAAGTGAAATTAGGATAGCAATCCAAAATAGAAACTCAAAATAGAAACAAGAGGAACCCTATGTTATTTGAATCATTTGCTCAGGCACAATCAGCGCTCTTAATCGGCGTATTTGCCATTGCCTTTATTTTAGGTGCTGTTGTTAATAAAACCAATTTTTGTACCATGGGGGCCGTTTCTGACATGGTAAATATGGGGGACTATAGCCGCTTTCGCTCATGGTTGTTGGCGATTACGGTGGCCATTATCGGTATGTTAATTTTAGAGTCCAATGGTTTGGTTAATGCTGATGGTAGTTTCCCTCCCTATCGCGCCTCTCAATTGGTTTGGGCAGAAAATTTACTAGGGGGGTTTCTTTTTGGTATTGGTATGACTTTGGCCAGTGGCTGTGGCAATAAAACCTTAATTCGTATTGGTGGCGGTAATATCAAATCCATTATTGTTTTTTTGATCATTGCGGTCATTGCTTATTTTATGACAACACCTTTTCCTGGTAGTGATCAAACACTGTTCTCTGTTTTATTTTATGACTGGATACGTCCTTTAGCGATCAGTTTGGATAGCAAGCAAGACCTTGGTGCAATTATTAATAGTGATGATCCTATGGGTACACGCTTAGTTGTTGGGGGAATTATCTCAGTACTTCTTTTGGTTTATATTTTCAAAGCAAAAAGTTTTCGAGCCAATCCAGAACATTGGCTGGCCGGTATTATTGTTGGTCTGGCTGTGCTTGCGGGTTGGTATTTAAGTAGTTCCATAACGGTCGATATGGTTGATGAGGGTGAACAATATACTCTTAGCGAATATTATGAAAACTGGGATATGATCAGTGACTCAGAAGAAGGCAAACCAGCGCAGGGTTCTACCTTGTCTCCTCAGTCCTTTACCTTTGTTAATCCTATTGGGCAAACAGCGGGTTATGTGGCCTCAGGTCTACAAAGTCGCTTACTTACTTTTGGTATTGTCTCTGTCTTTGGCGTGATCCTTGGCTCTTTTGTTTGGTCTTTGCTTAGCAAAAGCTTTCGTATTGAATGGTTTTTTAATGTTAAAGATTTTATAACCCATCTTATTGGTGCTGTGCTGATGGGCTTTGGTGGTGTTTTGGCAATGGGTTGCACCATCGGTCAGGGGATCACTGGCTTGTCAACCTTAGCCGTCGGGTCAATCATTGCCTTTATGGCCATTATCTTTGGTAGCGCCTTAACAATGAAGACTCAGTACTATCAAATGTTATATGAAGATGCTTCATTCTTTGCAGCACTGACAACGGCATTGGTTGAGCTAAGGTTATTACCAGCGAGTATGAGAAAATTGGAAGCGTTATAGTTCTTTTTTGTAATGATTTATGACCACCGACTATCGTACCTAGGCAGAGAGTAAGCCTAGGTAACCTGAGTTCAGGTTAGCTACTATTCATGCACTTAGGTTCAACGTATTTTTTCAGCATGCTAAAAATCCTGCAATATAATTTGTTACAAATCGTAACAATTCGTCTATAATATTTTTTATGAAACACCCTATACAAAATCAGTTTTATGAGCGGGTTGTCTTGTTATTTATTGCAGGGCTGTTTTTACTCTGCTCGCCTGCTCGTATTATCTGGGCAACGACATCACTACCGTGGTTTACACCTTATATGATCTGGCTGATGCTGATTATTTTAACGTGGTTATTATATCGCTGGTACATAAGTCGTTGTGAGCATGATGAGTTTTAAGCGATGAACCCATCATTATGAACTTTGAATTATGGCAGCTGTTTATTGCTGGAGTGGGGTATCTGGCACTGCTTTTCGTTATTGCTTGGGTGGGTGATAACACCTCTTGGTTTGCTAAGCTGGCACATCACCCATTAAGTTACTCACTTTCTCTTGGTGTTTATGCAACTTCGTGGAGTTTTTATGGCAGTGTGGGCTTTGCTGAGCGACAGGGGTATAGCTTTTTAACGATTTACCTTGGTGTGACATTAGCTTATTTACTCTCGCCCATTTTATTTGCCCCCATTTTAAAGCTAAGCAAAGAGCATCAACTCAGTTCCTTAGCGGATTTATTTGCTTTTCGTTACCAAAGTCAGTTAGTTGGTATCATGGTCACTTTCTTTATGCTGATTGGCACTTTGCCTTATATTGCCTTGCAAATTCATGCGGTAACAGAATCCATGCAGGTATTAACTCAAGAAGCGACACCAATGACTATCTCCTTAGGGTTTTGTGTCACATTGATAGTATTTGCCATTTTATTTGGTGCGCGACATAGTTCGGCTAGAGAGAGACATGAAGGCTTGGTGATGGCCATTGCCTTTGAATCATTAATCAAACTTTTTGCCTTGCTATGTGTCGGCGTATTTGCTTTGTTGGGTGTGTTTGGTGGTTTTGGTGAATTACAGCAGTGGCTGACAGAGAATCCACAGAAACAACAGGATTTAATTGCACCGATTTTAGATGGCTCGTGGAATAGCCTGATTTTCTTGTCATTTACAGCGGCTTTATTTCTACCGCGACAATTTCATATGGGGATCACAGAAAATTTTTCCAGTAAATCAATACAAACCGCTAGCTGGGCATTTCCTTTATTGTTATTGTTATTAAACTTACCCATCCCTATTATTCTCTGGGCAGGTCAATTTATGCAAACACACACCAGTGCAGACTTTTATGTACTGGGTATTACTCTGCATAGTGACTATAAATTATTACCTCTGATCACATTTATTGGTGGTTTGTCCGCAGCCAGTGCCATGATGATTGTGACCACACTTTCTTTGGCCGCTATGGTGATGAATCACTTTGTCTTACCATTGACTTTTCCCCATAAAATCTCGACTGAAATCAATATTTATAAACGTTTATTATTAGGTCGGCGTATTCTTATTGCCATTATTATTATGGCTGGTTTTGCTTTTGATCTACTGCTTTCCAGACATCAGGGCTTAGCACAATTAGGTTTGATTTCTTTTGTGGCAGTGGCACAATTTTTACCTGGTACTATCGGTTTATTATTTTGGCGAGGGGCAAATAAAAAAGGCTTATTAATGGGGCTTTTGGCTGGTTTTCTTGTCTGGGGCTACGCTTTATTACTCCCCTTATTAGTGAACTCAGATTTTGTTAATCAGTCTATCTATGATGTGTTGCCCCCGTTTAATGAACTGCTTAATGTGCAAGATAAATGGGGTGATGTGACCTTCTGGTCTTTATCATTGAATCTGTTATTACTTGTCATAGTGTCATTGCTCACCAAAGCCAGCCGTGCAGAAACAGACAATGCGGCCAATTGTTGTTCAAAATCATTAACACCACCTAAAGGGGTTATGCGTTTACGCTCGGTGGCACAAATAAGAGAACAACTCGCATCTATGTTGGGAGAAGAAATGTCTTCTTTGGAAGTTAAAACAGCATTGAGTGATTTGCAAATGCAAGATTATGAAACCAATCCTGTTGCTTTGAGACAATTACGGGAGAGGATTGAACGTAATTTATCAGGCCTAATCGGTCCTTTGTTAGCAAAATTGGTTATTAATGAAAAGCTATTATTAGATCATGATACTCGTGATGTCTTTGCCAAAAGCTTTCGCTTTATGGAGAATAAACTGGAAGATTCTAAAACTCGCTTAGAAGGGGTTGCAGGGGAATTGGATGAAATGCGTCGCTATCATCGACAGGTTTTGCAAGACCTGCCTCTTGGTGTTTGTTCGATTGGTGTTAATGGAGAAGTGTTAAATTGGAATAAGGCTATTGAATCTTTGTCGGGTATCTCAGCAGAAACTATTTTAGGTGAACCAATACAATCACTCCCAGCACCCTTGGGTGAATTATTTTATGATTTTATTCAGGCTGATGAGCAACAATTTAGGAAGATACAAGTGCAACTTGAAGAGAAAAAATGTATTTTAAATTTGCATAAATCATCTCTGGTAGGCATAGATAATAGGATTATCAAAAAGCCTTATGATACGAAAAGTGAATACCCAGAGGAAGCAAAGGAACATACGGATTCTAGTGGAGTGGTACTTTTGGTTGAAGATTTAAGCGACTTGCAAGAACTGGAAAATCGTCTTGCTCATAGTGAACGTCTGGCCTCTATTGGTCGTTTGGCTGCTGGTGTTGCTCATGAAATCGGTAATCCAGTGACAGGTATTGCATCGGTTACACAAAATCTAATTGCAGAGGATGATGTGGAGTATTTGCAGACCCACTTAACTCAAAATCTAGAAGATATTTTAAATCAAACACGACGTATTACCACGATTATTCAATCATTATCTAGTTTTTCACGCAGTGGTAATTATCTTACACCTCCGAGAAAAGCAGTCAATATAAAACGCTGTGTTGATGAAGCCATTCATCTTGTCACACTTAGTCATAAAGCCAAACATCAGTCTTTTACTAATCAGAGTAATGAAGCGCATTATGTCAATGGTGACCACCAGCAATTAGTTCAAGTCTTTGTTAATTTATTGAATAATGCCTGTGATGCATCAGAAAATAATGACATGATCCGTATTGAGTCAATGGTTGATCAGGGAATGATTGTTATTCAAGTGTTTGATCATGGTAAAGGGATCTCTGAAACAAATAAAAAACGTTTGTTTGAACCCTTTTTTAGTACCAAAGAAGCTGGTGAAGGTATCGGTTTAGGTTTGTCCATTGTTTATAATATTATTCGTGATCATAGTGGTGATATTACGGTACTGGATAATAAGCAATATGGTGTGAATAAGGGTAGCGTTTTTATTGTAACATTACCCCAGATTGATACCGATAATATAATTATAAATAATGGATTAGGTCATGAATAATATACTGGTTGTGGATGATGAAAGACTCATTCGAAATTCACTGCAACGCTTATTAGAAAAAAATAACTATCAGGTTCGGGTGGCAGAAACGGTTGAAGATGCGCTTGAGTTACTAGAAGTTCATGCTTTTGATTTGATCTTAAGTGATTTACGTTTGCCTGGAGCTCCAGGTACTCATTTGATTGAAAAAGTTGCTGGCATTCCTATTATTATTATGACCAGTTATGCCAGTGTTAACTCAGCTGTTGAGGCCATGAAGTTGGGTGCTATTGATTATATTGCCAAACCCTTTGATCATGCAGAACTGATTTTAATGATTCAACGTATTATTAAAGAGCGTAAACTGGCATTAGAAAATACAGTATTAAAAAAAGAATTGGCAAAGGAGTTTACAGTTGCAGGTATGATTGGCGACTGCCCTAAAATGCAAGAGGTTAATAATTATATTCAAAAAGTGGCTCCGATGAATACCTCTATTTTAATTTTAGGTGAAACAGGCACAGGTAAGGAGCTTGTGGCTCGAGCCATTCATGAATACTCTGATAGACGTTCAGCAACCATGATTAGCATTAATTGTGCTGCCATTGCTGAGAATCTTATTGAGTCTGAATTATTTGGCTATAGCAAAGGGGCTTTTACCGGTGCTGATAATGATCACCCAGGTTTAATTGAAGCAGCTAGTGGTGGTACCTTATTTTTAGATGAAATTGGTGAACTGTCCTTAGAAGTGCAGGCACGTTTGTTGCGGGTTTTGCAGGAAAATGAGGTTCGTAGAGTCGGTTCAACACAGGCACGTAGTGTGGATATCCGCCTGATTGCGGCGACTCATAAAGATTTACCTAAAATGGTTGAAGAGCAATTATTTCGTAATGATCTGTATTTTCGTTTGAATGTATTTGATATTTGTCTACCTCCATTAAAAGAGCGAGGAGATGATATAACAAAACTGGCTGAATATTTACTGGCCGATAGAGTTAAAAAAATGGCTCGTAAACCGATGTCATTTGCTCCGGATGTTTTGGCTCATTTTCAAAGCTATGCTTGGCCGGGTAATATTAGGGAAATGCAAAATGTCATTGAGCGTGCCTTAATTTTAAGTGATGGCAGTTGCATTAATCTGGAACATATTGCCTTGTTTGAGAAACATAAAAAAGACTCAGAGTCGATAAAAGATTTATCCTTAGATGACTATCTTGTTCATTTTTTAAAAGAAAACCAGCATAAAACAGAAACAGACTTAGCCAAACAATTAGGCATCAGTCGTAAAACACTTTGGGAAAAACGCACGCGCTTAAAGATCCCCAAGCGTCAAACGAAATAGCACCGCTATAAAAGAATGGATGAATTTGTCACTGTCGTGGTTGTTATGTTTTTAAATTAAAATCCGGTAGATTGGCATTAGCAATATATTGAAGGATAAAACCACAACTGCCAAAAAAGAAAATAGAGGCCAGAGCACTGGCAAAAATAGGGTCTTGAGTACCATGATCGCCTTGCCAGATAAAAGCAAAAATGACACTTGCTACCGCCAGCAGGTAGCAAAGGATAGCAAAAAAGAAAGAAATTTTCTGACTAAAACGGCGTGTTTTCATAATAATAAACCAAATAAAGGAAAAGTAATAATGTAACATGTTCGTCTATATGACACCATTGATATGCATTAAGTTCTCTTTTTATGATAATAACTCATTTCCTTAAAATATATGATTCCCATACGCAAACTTCCCTAAATAACCTGAACTCAGGTTAAACATCAACCTATAAAGGGTGTTACCCCTTCTCATTAAGGTGTTACCAAACGTAACACTCTTACCTGAAAATATTATTATTGATGTGATTTATACGGATATCTTATTGTATTTAGTCACTTTTCTATTTTTGGTCTTAAATTTGCTCACTTTGTCCTACTCATTATTCAGATGTAAGCAATTAACAATGAAAAGGATGCAATGACGGACACTTCTCAAGTGCTTAGGCCTGTTTTAAGCTTTTTGCACCATCATAAGCCCTTTAGCCAAATGTCATTGACTCATCAAGAATACCTTGCCATGCATTTGGAGCAGGTATTTTTTGCTGAAGGTGACAGCATATTATCCTCAAGGGAAGGGCGGGTGGAAACCTTTTATATTATAAAAAGTGGTCTGGTGTGTGCAGAGAATAATATGGACAAACTATCTATCAATGTTCAAGAAGCGTTACAACCCGTTATTATATTAGAGCCAGGTGATTGTTTTCCTCTTACAGCACTTATTAATAAGCGGGCGGTGAATTTTCAGCATCGGGCACTTAAAAGTACCATTTGTTATAAGCTCAAACACTACCACTTTGAATATTTAATGCAACACAGTAGCACATTCCATCATTTTATTTTTGCTCATATTGCTTCATAACTGGGTACAGCTATTACTGAATGCATACGGATTATGAATACGATTAATTATGAACAAGAGATAATACGCCTTAAAGCAAAAATAGTCGATCTGGAAGATCGCTTGGCTCATTGTATAACGTGCTCTAATAGGGTTAAGCAGAGCATTGTTGAAGAAACGACTATAGAACAAAATACGCTCTTAGCAATGGCGGAACAAGATAAGCAAAATGAGCTTTTTTCTCGATACAAGTTGTGTGAAGCCAATTGGGTTACCATTCCAGAAGGTGTTTTATACCATTCGGAACAAGCCATCAGTGCATTTAAGATGCTGACAACACCGATAACATTTGAAATGTTTGATGCTTATTGTGCTGCCACTAATCAGCAACCTCCGGGAGATAGTGGCTGGGGGCGAGAAAATCGTCCTGTTATTAATGTTAACTTGCAAAATGCAATAGCTTATACCCAGTGGTTATCAGAGCAAACTGGTTGGCATTGTCAATTACCAACGGAACAACAATGGGAATATGCCTGTCGTGCTAACACGGTAACACACTATTGGTATGGTGATATACCTGATCCAAGGATGATGGTTATGGGTACAGGGAAAACCATGCCGACTCCTGGGCATCGGATGGCTAACCCGTGGGATATTTATGATATGCATGGCAATGTTTGGGAGTGGACGCTATCCAACAAAGGAGATGAATACATTCTTTGTGGTGGCAGTTGGTACAACAAGGCAAACTGGCTTACTAGTACAGCAAGAAATATATCATTCCCCAATTTTTGTAATAATAATTGGGGATTTCGAATTATTAGAGAGCTTGAGTAATCAATGTGTTACGTAACTACACATTATTTATTGCAAAGAGTTACAAAAGGTAACAAATGTTTCTGAAAAACATTATATTTTAAGTTAAGTGATTGAAATGTAATAAAAATGTCATATGGCATAAATATCGCTACAAAAAGAAGTTAATTAATACTTACTCAAGTCGATTGAGTATGTGCATGACTCATAAACTAATGGTTCATTATGAACCATTAGTGCGCAAGTATTTCTGAATCAATAGTCTAGGTTTAAGGACTCAATAATCAATTTCTGAGCTACCCGTTAATGTTAATAAACAGCGTTAAGCAATAACTGGCTCAGGATAATACCAAATGAGGGAAACAAGAATGAGTGATAAGAAGAATTCAGCAGGCTGGTCTCGCCGTGATGTGATGAAAGCAGCGGGAGCCTTTTCAGCTGCCGGTGCCATGCCAATGTTTTTTAGCCGAGGTGCTTGGGCGGAGAATAACTTTGCCAATAATCCTGGTAAGGCTACCAGCATCAAACTCGGTTTTAACGTGCCACAAACAGGTGCTTATGCAGATGAAGGTGCAGATGAATTACGTGCCTTTAAACTGGCTGTGAAACATCTCAATGGTGAGGGTGATGGTGGTTTAATGAACACTATGAAACCTTTAAGCCTTAAAGGTAATGGTGTGTTAGGCAAAAAGGTTGAATACGTAACCGGTGATACACAAACCAAATCCGATGCGGCGCGTGCCTCTGCCAAGCGTATGATTGAAAAAGATGGTGTTATCATGTTCTCTGGTGGTTCTTCTTCAGGAGTTGCTATTGCCGTACAATCACTGGCTCAGGAAATGGGTGTGGTCTTTATGGCCGGTTTGACGCATTCTAATGACACCACAGGTAAAGATAAGCGTCGTTATGGTTTCCGTCACTTCTTTAATGCCAAAATGACTGGTTCTGCACTAGGTCCTGTTCTCAAGAAAGAAATGGGGACAGATCGTAAAGCCTACCACTTAACCTCTGATTATACTTGGGGTTGGACACAAGAAGAGTCTATTAAAGAAACTACTGAAGCATTAGGCTGGAAAACAGTTAAAACGGTTAGAACACCAGTAGGAGCGGGTGATTTTTCTCAATACATTACTCCAATTTTAAACTCTGGAGCAGATACGCTTATTCTTAACCACTATGGTAAGGATATGATTAACTCATTAACTCAATCTATTCAATTTGGTTTAAAGGATAAACAGGTTAATGGTAAGAACTTTGAAATTATTGTGCCACTATACTCTCGTTTAATGGCGCAGGGTGCGGGTAAAAACCTAAAAGGTATTTTAGGTACTACTAACTGGAACTGGGCACTCAAAGATAAAGGCTCGCAAGCCTTTGTTAAGTCCTTTGGTTCTGAGTATGGTTTCCCACCTTCACAGGCAGCTCACACCTGTTATGTACAAACACTATTATATGCCAATGCCTGTGAAATGGCGGGTACATTCTATCCACCTGAAGTGATTAAGCAGCTTGAAGGTTTCAAATTTGATGGCATGGGCAATGGTGCAACCGAATATCGTGCAGAAGATCATCAGTGCTTTAAAGATGTGCTTGTGGTTCGTGGTAATGAAAATCCAACCAGTCAATTTGACCTACTTGAGATTGTTCAGGAAGTACCTCGTTCACAAGTTGAATACGATGCCAAAATTTTTGGTGGTGAGTTAGGCCCATATAAGGTTTAATTCTTTACACATAAAAAAGCAGTCCTAAATTACCTTTAGTACTGCTTTTTAGTGCTTATTCATAAGTATTTCTCTAGCGATGGATAACTATTTATGAACACGCATTTTATTAGTCATTTTAACGTTAACAAATAAGCGAAGTAGTCAATTATGGATGCAATTTTTCTCCAAATACTTAATGGACTTGATAAAGGGGGTGCCTATGCACTCATTGCACTTGGGCTTACCCTTGTATTTGGTACGCTTGGGGTTGTAAACTTTGCCCACGGGGCACTTTTCATGTTAGGTGCTTTTTGCTCGGTAACCTTTCAAAAATTACTCACGATATCCAAGCATGTAAAAGATGAGAGTATTACTTTTTTTGATGCCTTTAAAGATCAGCCCTATTTAGAGATCTGGTTTGGTGATTTTGGCAAAACGATTATTGACTATTCGGTGCCCTTGTCCATATTATTTGCCATACCGGTCATGCTACTCATTGGCTTGATAATGGAGCGTGGCCTGATCCGGCATTTCTATAAACGCACTCATGCAGAACAAATTTTAGTCACCTTTGGTTTGGCTATTGTGTTACAAGAAATTGTTAAATCTATGTTTGGTGCCAATCCTATCCCCACACCAGCACCTGATATTGTCTCAGGTAGTGCTCATATTGGTGTTCTCTTTGGTTTAGGTGAATCGGTTGTTTATCCTTGGTGGCGACTGATTTATCTGGCTTTTTCTGGTCTTGTGATTGCTGGTGTTTTTGCTTTTTTAAACCTGACTACGTTTGGCATGGTCGTACGTGCGGGTATGATGGACAGAGAAATGGTAGGTATGTTGGGTATTGATGTGGAGAAAAAATTTACCATTATTTTTGGTCTAGCTGCTGTGGTAACGGGGCTTGCTGGGCTTATGTACTCACCCATTTTACCACCTGATTACCATATGGGTATGGACTTTCTCGTGCTCTCTTTCGTGGTGGTTGTGGTTGGGGGTATGGGTTCCTTGGGTGGTGCTGTTACGGCGGGCTTCCTGCTAGGCATTTTACAATCATTTGCTTCGATGAATGAAGTCAAAGCCATTATTCCTGGTATTGACCAAATCATTATTTATCTTGTTGCGGTGGTAATTCTTCTTGTGAGACCACGTGGTTTATTAGGACGTGAAGGGGTTATGGAGGATTAATTATGAAATCACCAACAATAAAAAATGATATGTTCGTTATGCTGATTTTTTCAGCCATTATTCTTAGCATGCCTATTTGGTTAAAACCTCTTGGTGCTGGCTATCCTGATTTGCTACAGAAATTTGCCATCTTTGGTATTTTTGCCGTTGGCTATAATATTTTATTTGGCCTAACGGGTTACCTTTCATTTGGTCATGCTGCTTTTTTAGGAATAGGTTCTTATACTGCCGTCTGGTCGTTTAAATTATTAACTATGAATGTGTTTCCTGCGCTTATTTTCAGTGTATTATTGTCAGGCCTTTTTGCTATGTTAATTGGCTTTATTACCTTACGACGTTCGGGTATTTATTTCTCTATTTTAACCTTAGCGTTTGCCCAGATGTTTTATAATCTAGCTTATTCAGTATTAACACCTATTACCAATGGTGAAACAGGTTTGCAGCTTGCCAGAGGTGATGCTCGGATTATCGATCGCCTGTTTAGTGATGCGGGTGAAGGCTTGCCCTCAACCAATTTTTTTGGTCTTGAGATGAGTGGTTATTCAGGTTTTTATGTCTGTGCCGTATTGCTTATTATAGCTTTTTTCATTTCACAGAGAATTTTTCATTCTCCTTTTGGTATTAAACTCAGAGCGATTAAATCCAATCAAACACGGATGAAATACACAGGTTATAATACCCGTCCCTATTTATTGACTGCTTTTGTTATTTCTGGGATGTATGCTGGGCTTGCAGGTGGTTTAATGGCTGCAACGGATCCGCTTGCGGGTGCAGAACGCATGCAATGGACCGCTTCAGGTGAAGTTGTGTTGATGACTATCTTAGGTGGCGTGGGCACCTTAATTGGGCCAATGCTTGGGGTAGGTATTATTAAGTATTTTGAAAATATATTTTCATCCCTTAATGATCAAGCCTTATTACAGGCTTATAGCTTTATGCCCGATTGGTTAGCAAACATTATGGTGACAATCACCTCTCCTTTTGTGGGTGAGGGTTGGCATTTAACACTTGGGGCATTATTTGTGCTTATTGTTGTCTTCTTACCTGGTGGTATCATGGAGGGCGTTAGTCTTATTAAAAAACGCTTTTCCAAAACACAAGCTAATACTGAGACAGGCAAGTCATAAAGGATAAATTATGAGCAATATTATTTTAAAGATAGATAATGTACAAAAATCCTTTGGCGGCCTTAAAGCCTTAAGTGATTTGAACCTAGAAATTGAAGAAGGCAAGGTGCACGCAATTATCGGCCCCAATGGTGCGGGTAAATCAACCATGTTAAATGTCTGTATTGGTCAGTTGGCACCTGATAGTGGCACAGTCACATTTCATGGTGAAAATATGATTGGTAAATCACCTCATGAGATCAATCAGGCAGGTATTTCACGAGTCTTTCAAACACCAGAAATTTTCCCTGACTTAAGTTTATTGCAAAATGTTATGATCCCTGCCTTCGCTAAGCATGAAGGCGCGTTTAAAATGAATCTTCTATGCAGTTTATCTAATGAGTCTGCTATCCAAGATGAAGCCTGCCATATTCTTGAAGATATTGGTCTGACGGCACAATTGCATACTCATGCGGGCAGTTTGTCCCGTGGTGATAAACGACGTCTTGAACTGGCTATGTGCTTAGTACAGCATCCAAAACTGCTCTTACTTGATGAGCCAACTGCCGGTATGGCACGTCATGATACCAATAAAACCATTGAATTATTAAAAAAGATTAAAGAGCGGGGCATGACTAAGATTATTATTGAGCATGATATGCATGTTGTGTTTAGTGTGGCCGATCATATCTCTGTTTTAGCTCAGGGCACTATTATTGCGTCAGGAACACCGGATGACATTCGAGGTAATCCGAAGGTACAAGAAGCTTATTTAGGCGGAGCACATTTATGAGTCATACTAATACCAATACAGAGCACGCACCTACATCCCCAACGATTAGCAACACAGGTACCACGCCGGCTTTTTTTTCTTGTTGGGATATTCACTCTTATTATGGTGAAAGCTATATTGTTCAAGGGGTCAGCTTTGATGTTCGAGAAGGTGAAATTATTGCTCTTTTAGGGCGTAATGGTGCAGGCAAGACCTCTATTTTACGTTCGATTGCACGGGCATCTTCACCGCAAGTAAAGCATGGTGAAATTTGGCTGGATCATCAGGCCGTGCATAATATGAAGTCCTTTCAGGCTGCTCAGCATGGCATTGCCTTAGTACCAGAAGATCGTTGTATTATTGCGGGTTTAACCGTTGAAGAAAATATTAAATTAGCACAAATTGAAGAGCCAATTGGCTGGTCAATTGAACGTATTTATGAACACTTTCCTCGTTTAGGAGAGCGCAGCAAGCAAATGGGTGTGACTCTTTCAGGTGGAGAACAACAAATGTTGGCCATTGCTAGAGCCTTGGCCAGAGATGTTAAGCTATTGCTTCTTGATGAGCCTTATGAAGGTCTTGCACCAGTAATTGTACATGAGATTGAGAGCATCCTAGACAGCATTAAAAAATTAGGCATCACGACCATTATTGTTGAGCAAAATGCCATTGCCGCCTTACGCCTAGCAGATCGTGCTATCATTATTGATATGGGGTTGGTGGTGTTTGATGGACTGGCTCAAGAAGTCTTAGATGATGAAGAGTTGAGACAACAGTATTTAGCGATTTAGCATAATATAAAAGCCATTTTATTCCTCTTACAGCTCCAGATGGTTTATTCTATCTTAGGAGCTTTTTTATGCTTGTTGAGTCAATACAGGTGGCCTACCATTTTAAATATCATCCTAGAAAAATAAGCAATGATCAGATAATTTATGTATCTATTTTTAATGATATTGCAATTTGCATAGTCAGTATGCAATCTGCTATGCCAGTCTATTGAGTAGACATTAAGATAAAATGCTATCCATTTGAATATTAAGAATAAAATTTTTTTGGCATATAGATTGCTTTTATAGTATCAGACACGATTGACGTGAGATAAATTTTTAACCCAAAATAAGAAAGGGATACATGATGCAACGTAGACATTTCCTGAAAAATACCATGGCAACTGGTGCTATTGCTTTAGCTGCTAGCAGTGGTTTATTAGTTCCTTTGCAAGTTTTAGCATGGAACAAAAAAGCATTTGATGCCAAAGATGTGCAATCTGCAATGAAAGGTTCTCTTGGTACAGAGTTAACTGAGGCAAGCGATAAAATTCACATTAAAGCACCGGATATTGCAGAAAATGGTGCAGTTGTACCGGTAACCATTTCTTCTACCTTAAGTGATGTTAAATCCATTACGATTTTATCAGAGAAAAATGGCACGCCATTAATTGCTAAGTTCAATCTTAAAGGTGCTCAGGCATTTGTTTCTACTCGTATTAAAATGGGTAAAACATCTAATGTTATTGCCATTTGTGAGTCTGGTGGTAAATTTTATAGTGCAAGAAAAGAAGTTAAAGTGACTATTGGTGGTTGTGGCGGTTAATTGCTTAACTAGCTGATCAATATAATAAAACACTTTCTACCCGAATGATTCAGGTTTAAGTGCACACAAATTTAGAACAGGTAAAGAAAAATGGCAAAGAGTTCAATTAAAGTTCGTGCTAAAGCAAAAAATGGCGTAGTGACAGTAAAGGCCTTAATCAGCCATAAAATGGAAACAGGCTTACGCAAAGACAAGAAAACCGGTAAGGTGATCCCTGCACATTTTATTGAAGCAGTCGATTGTGAGCATAATGGTGCTCCAGTTATGAATGCAGAGTGGGGCGTTGCAATCTCTAAGAACCCTTATTTATCCTTCAAATTTTCAGGTGCTTCAGGTGATACTGTGAAGCTTACTTGGAAAGATAATAAAGGAAAATCCGATTCACTGGAAGCTAAAGTAAAATAAGTAATTAGCACTTCAGTAAGGAATTTACCGACACTAAGATAATCCCCCCCCATCTTTAGTTGGTAATGTCGAGGGCATA
This sequence comes from Gammaproteobacteria bacterium, assembly GCA_015488755.1. GTDB lineage: Bacteria > Pseudomonadota > Gammaproteobacteria > GRL18 > GRL18 > GRL18. The sequence continues at coordinate 84,035 of WFNB01000068.1, forward strand.
ATGGATTTAAATTCCATTATGCCCTTTTTTTTGTTATAAATTTGGTGCTAAACCTATTTGTGCTAAAATAGAAGAAATTAATAATAAAATGAATGATGTAAAATTATGACCATGACTGAAACAGAATTTAAAGAGAGCATTGCTGAGACGATTATACAAATTGAAGATGCTCTAGAAGAACTTGATAATGGTATTGATTATGAGTCATCAGATGGTATCTTGACTATTTTTATGATCAATAAATCACAGATTATTATTAATCGACAGACGGCTGCATTACAGTTGTGGTTGGCAGCAAAATCAGGAGGCTATCATTTTGATTTTGATGAACAAAAAGGCTGGTTGGATGATCGTACTGGAGATGCTTTTTTGGCAGTACTCAATCGTTGTTTAACTGATCAGTCAGGTGAAACTATTGAATTGGAATTGAGTTGAATTTATGTTACGCATATTACCCACCCTACTATTTTTACAGTGTTCTCTTTTTGGTTTAACCGTTGCTTTTGCCGATACTGGTGACCATCAACATGTTGTAAATAAGGATTCAGGCGAGATTTTTTTTCAAAAAAATTGTGCTGTTTGTCATGGTAGCGAGGGTGCTGGTGGCGTTGGAGTACCCCTTAATCTAAATGATTTTTTAAAAACCACATCAGATAATTATCTACGCAAGACCATTCGCCTAGGTCGACCTGGGCGGATTATGCCTTCTTTTGCTAATCTTAGTGACGATCAGATCAATAGTATTATTCTTTATATTCGTAGTTGGTCGCCGCAAATAAAGCCTCCAGTATACTCTTCTGATCTTATTGTGGGAGATGTTAAAAAGGGGCAGGCTCTATTTGATGCCATTTGTATTAATTGTCATAGAGAAAAAGGAATTGGTGGAAAAGGAACAGGAGTGACCTTTTCTCGTCCTAGAGATGCTGAGATCTTGGCGCCAGCGATAGGTAACCCAGCTTTTTTAGCTGCTGTTTCTGATAATATGCTTAAGAAAATTATTATGACTGGGCGTGAAAATACACCCATGCTTTCTGCTATTGCTATGGGACTGACAGAAAATGACGTTAATAATGTTGTGAGTTATTTACGCTCCTTGGCAACTAATACGGATATTAAAGCATCTATAGAATCCAAAAAAGGTGATGCGATTTTAATGTTTGAATCATCCTACTCAGTAGAAGAAACTATTGATAATATTAAGCAAGCAGCTCAGGGTTATAATTTTCGTTATATTCGAGAACAAACATTGGATAAAAACTTTGTTTTAAAAGAAGAGCAAAAAAATGATCAATATTTGTTTTATTTTTGCAACTTTACTTTTTTAAATCAGGCGCTTTCAGTGGATCCCCGCATTGGCATGTTTTTACC
>WFNB01000069.1 GCA_015488755.1 Gammaproteobacteria bacterium
GCTAACCACCTGTAAATTACAGAATGTTAATCCCTATCATTATTTAGTGGACGTACTGCAACGGATCAATCTGCACCCAGCCAGAGATGTGGTTGAATTAACGCCCAGATGTTGGAAAGATAAGTTTGAGGCTGTTCCTCTTTTATCAGATTTGGCTAGGTTGGGGAAATAGAATCGTTGATTGATCGCTTACGCTGGAGATACAAGGATTTGCAGGTTATTTTGACTTTATTCGTAGTCACCCTACGGGTGAAGTCAAAATGTTCTGCAAAGCCTTGTAGATTCAGTGCTATGGACATTCGCAGTAGGTTCAACTGATTTATTTAGGTTTAAGGATGGTGACTGATTACTATTGGTTAATATGGACGTACCAATAGTAATCTTTTGTTCATCTATTAATGTTCTAAATGCCAGTCTGTGACTTAAATCATTAGGAAATAATTTTCAGCAACTTGATCACATAATTGTCAAAGTTATTCATCTCTGTTACCTCATCACCTAGATTTTTACTAGGGATGATTTTTTCTGATGGATAAAATCTCTTTATTAAACTTAAGAATCATAACGTCAGTTAATTTCCCAAAATATCATTTGATATATGGGTAGGAATGTATTCGTTATGATTTAAGTTTATAGATATTTATTATAGAAATATGTTAGACCAGCTTGTTTCTTAAATTACCTTCAACGCCCTTTATGCCAATAATATTGTTTATAGAAATTTTGATCTTATATTCACTATTTTTAGGAGTTGTATGTGGAAGAAAATATTTATCAGTTAAAGCACTAGGTAAATATTTTTCTAAAGTTTCTTTTAATTTAGTCTTTCTATCATCAAAAAATTGTTGATCAATCCCATCTTTTTCTAGCAATGATTTCTGCGTAGTTGGATGAATATTATTCAACCCGTTTAAACGCTTACTATTTTCAGTTTTATCATTTTTCTGATTGACTTTTCCAAATTCCAACATTTCCATTTGATCTAAAAAAATTTTAAGTATATCTTTACTATTCTCCCCATCCACAGGACGACGAACTTCATAACCCTTACTCTTTACTGCCCAAACAATCATGGCATAAAAAGCAAACACTATTAATTTAAGAGGTATCTTGATGCCACAAGCTATAATGCAACAATTTGGATAATCAAATTCAATACGAATATTTTCTGGTGTATAAATCATATTATTGAGTTCAACAATATCTTTATACTTCAATAAATTAGAGTCTTTTTTGCTGAATTGTTCAATAAGTAGTGAACCTAATTGCTCTCTCTGCCTCAAGTAAGGAATATTAATCAAATCAACCTTTGCTTCACGAGCATCCAGGCCTTTTATAACATTACCTTTCCAATCTTTAAGTTCTTTAGAATAAGGGGTTGGATAATAAAAATCATTTATATTTTCATATTCTTGACTAATAAGAACATGACTCAGTTGATCCCACGGTCTGGAAAACATACTCATGGCATAGCCCAAGAAAAAGGTCATGGTCTTTCGCCCACCGGCAATCGAAGCATGAATTTTACAGCCTTTATCAACTGTAAAATGAGCAACTTTTCGAGTAATGTAATCAGCTAGAGCTTCATGATCAGCTTCATTACGGGCATCTTCAACATCATTTCCATTGGCATCGGGTATGATATGAATATTATCATTGTTAAATTTCAACTCTGGAAGAGTATAATCATTGAGCAAGTTATTTATTTGATTTTCATCAATCAATGATTTTCTCGCTTTTTCAGCCCCTAGCGTTGTAGTAATAATGTGTAACTCTGTTGGCCAATCAAGATTTTTTGTATAGATGCCATAAAGTGTTTCAGTAATGACTTGTGGTGAACTGCCTGTGACCGCCAACAAGATTACTTTTGATTTTTTTGGCTCTTTTTTTTTGCTCATAGTATTCCCTTATATTAATTTATTGAATATGAAGTTGCCTAATATCAATTAATTTTATAATATTAAAATTAGGATTGAAAGCTCGTTTAAGTCAAACCTAATACAAGCTATCTACGCTATATCTCCAAGTTTAATCGATATCACCTATCTGTTGATACGCTAAACCTATCATTTTTAAAATATTCCGAATAATACAGGTTACATCAATACTTCGTTCAAGACCATTTGAATCACATTTTGGTGAATGGTGAAAGAAATCAATTAATTCTGTTTGATAACCCGTTTTATTAAACCCGCCTTGTAAAGACGGTGTAGAAAAATGAACAGACTCCTTTTTATCAAGATAAATCTGTTTTTCTTGCTTAACCAGTATTAATTCATTCAAATCAATAACCTTCAGATAATTACCATTTTCACTGGTGAATTCAAATTTTGTTTCAAAACGATTTGATTTATTACTTAACAACAAAGTGGCCGATTTTCCAGATATTGATGATAAACATACTATTAAATCAAATTGATTATTATTAAACTCTGTCAAGTTGCAAAAAACAACACTACAAGACTCACCCAAATAATCTATCACTGTATTAATTGGATGGATTGCCACTGCAAATAAAAAAGACTCAACGATACTTTTACAATTCCAAAACAGTTTTTTTGGCTTAGATGAAAAACAATGTACCGTTAAGTTAACAATATCGCTCTTAAGATATTGCTTTGCATTTCTCAAATAATCTATATGGCTAAAGTTAAACCCAACATAGGGTTCAGGACTTTTTGTTTCAATGAGCTTGGTTTTTATTTTGTTCAAATCAGTCAAAGTAATCGCCATTGGTTTTTCACAAAAAACAGGCACACCTGTTTCTAGGCCTTTTAATATGATTTCAACATGCAAGGCAGGATCAGCGCTCACCACCACAGCATCTAATTGACAATAAAACAAGTCTTCCCAATTAACACTATAGTGCTTAAAACCAAATTGAGAACCTGTTTTTTTCGCCTTTTCCTCTGTGCGACAACAAACTGTATTCAGCTCAATTCCTTCAATTAAACGCATAGCAGGCAATAAGTTTTCAGTCATATGATTACCGACACCAACAACGCCAACCTGTAGTTTACGCAACGATTTTATATTGACTAGCATATTCATAAACACCCTTTGATTTTATATAATTAATAATTAATTTCATTATTTTATGTTGCATTTTTTTCTTAGCCAATACCGCTTTTTCAGTGCGATTATTGCTTAAATCATAATCAACAAATAAACTTGACTCTTCAGGACGACGAATATAATCCGTTGCAAAATGTAATGCAGTAAAAGAAATCGACTGTTTTGCATTTTTAACAATCCAAGCCATTTGGGAAATTTCATTATCAATTGAATTAATCGATAACTCAGTCGCCTTATTTCTCATGGTATAATCTTCCTCTAAAATCGTAGATACAGACAAATGAGACCCCGTATCCAGATAAGAATGATAGTTTAAAAAATTATTTCTTACTGTAAATTGATCATGAACAATTTGATCATGGTTAAACACATAATAATGGGATGGACAATAAATTTTAGAATATATATTTTTAGGATCATCTAAACAACCTAATTTTGCAAAATAGATAATTTCACTGATATCATGATTATCAATCAAATCCTTAATTATATTGGCCGAAGCATTTCCCCAAAAGCTATATTTAACTGCTAATAAAGTAACCACACATTGATCGACCAAATATTTGTACACAGTATAATAATCGTTCTCTTTTTTTTCTAAACAAAAACAGTTTTTATCATTTTCAAATTGTTTTGCCAATTGGTTAACATAGCCCATAATCAAAACACCTTTTATTGAAACATTCAAATCATCAAACGATGTCAATGATAACAGCCTTTTTTCGAAATAAGGATAACGAAATGACAACAAACGATTATAATCACTATTATTAGCTTGCACAAAATACTGAATCATTGATGTGTAGTGTTGTAAATAATCAGAACTAGGAAGCACTGCCACCACCAACACACTTTCACCCTGAACATTAGTACATCGATAGAAACACGGTCTTAAAAAGTTTATTTCTTTCTCAATTTTATTAACTTTAAAGTCAATAAGCTCAATACTAGAAAAGCCTAAAAACAAAAAGTTTTTTTCAAAGTAGTCAGGAAAAACACCATGTATTTCAATATTAAAGTTATAATTAATGGTCTGTAGCAATGCATCCACAGGTAATTTTTGTGTCACATAATCATCCAATGCAGATGACATCGTATGATTTTCAGAAGAAACCACTGGCATATCTAAAGCTGTAAGTAACACCCTATCATTTAATAAGTTAACCGTACAACTCGAACCTATAACACTTTCTAACTGAGAAAAATAAGAATATACTTCTGCAGAATAATCATTAGATAATTCAGAATTTGTTCTATTTAATATATCAGCCATAATACTATCTTCCCAATGTTAAAAATCACATAATCTACGAACATTAATTGTTCATTTTTTTACATTTCACTTAAAAATCTTAACAAAAAAGAATAGCAATAATTTTATGACAAGCTTGTCTGATATTTTGTCCAAATCATTATTCATACATAGAAACTAAAAGGAGGGTTATTTTGCTGGTGGCTTTTAGGATGGGTTTACAACATTTTCTATAATGACTTGCCTCATACATCAACATCCTTAAGTCCATTTTTTAAAGACTTAAGTCATCCATATGTTAAAGCCATTACGTGTAAAAAACAGACAAGCTTGTGAAACGTGGAATAAAGAGCTTATGTTGTTACTCTATCAACTTGTTAAAAAAACATTGAGATAATAAACATGAACAACAGCCAAACAAATACACTATCAAACACACCTAAAGTGCTCTATTGGGAAAAATCGACTCGAGAAGAGACTATACACCATGTAAAAAAGTCACTTAAGCGTGTCTTTAAAAAAAATAGCCAATTAGAAAAATACTATACTGATAAAACATTGGATAGGGATGAACAAGTTGATTTGCTATTGCAGGATTTCTTCCCAAATAATTTACCCATTAATTATTACGCCGCTAATTTATCATTAACCGATAAGAGTGATAAAAAAATCACCCTATCCTTACGTGCACCCAATCATGGTAATTTTATTCATTTACTTGAAGCCAATACAGCCATCAGTATTAGTGGCTATTGGCCCACGGCTGCCAATAATCCTAAATTTATTCCTGAAAATATCTTTATTAGCCATAATGATGATCAGGCAACACACTATGAAATTGCATTGGATGCAACCCCTTCATCTCTGACACCTGAAAGAAATGCAAATAATAATGTATTAACCCCGACACTGGCCAAAAAACTACCATTAATCTCAGTAAAAACGGCCAAAAATCTGAATAATTGGATTGAATTCATTGAATTCAAACGTCAATTAGTTAAACAGAAACAAGTTGGAATTCGCTATTTGAATGTGAACATCAATCAACAGGAACAATTAGTCTTTGTCGTGCTCTGCCCTGCCAGTGAAGATATAAAAAACATCGGAAAAATTTTCCAGAGAAAAGAACTAGAAGTATTCAATCAACAAATATCTACAGATAGCTGTTATTTCAAGCTAAAAGATCAGGAAAATAAAAAGTCTACGAATAATCGTGATTATCAATTAGGACAAATTCAAGGCTCTGTCAAAATCCTCTCAAATAATCAATGTGATGACTATAATCAACTATTACCATCATTAAATATTGATAGTTCACTGCATATAACATGGGGTCAGATGACGGTAGAACTAACAGAGGACTGGAAAAATAAACTTAATAATGCCAGTCAAGAGACTACGGATGATATAACACCTGAATACGAGAAGCTCTGCCAACAACTATTACAAAGCATCCCAGAACAAGGCTTTATATCATTTCAATCCATTGGTGATCTGGCACTTGCTAATCGTCATGAGCGAGTGATAAAGAATTTAATGAAAAATGAAAATTGTTACTCACCCTATCTTTCCACCTATTTATTTGATATTAAACAGGCTGGAAAAATGGCACAACGTCCAGTGATCAACAAATGGTTCAATAACAACTTACAGGATGCACAAAAAGAAGCAGTTATAAAAATGATTGGTTCACCTGATTTATGTCTGATTCAAGGGCCTCCTGGTACGGGCAAAACCACTGTTATTGCTGAAGCTATATTACAATTAGCAGCACGCGGTGAAAAAGTGCTCTTGGCAAGTCAGGCTCATGATGCCATTGATAATGCCTTAAGTCGCATTCAAAATAAAGCGGAGTTACGAGCTATTCGTCTAGCAAGATACTCCGATAAAATCACTGAAGAAGGTCAGCAGTTTTCTGAACATCAAGCATTATCTCGTTATTATGACAGCTTAAGAACTCATACCGAAGAAACCTGGTTAACACCTTACAAAAATAAAAATCAAGCCCTTGAAAATATAAAGAACTGGTTAAATAATGCCACTTACATGAAAAATGATATTGTAGCCATTAATGCAAAAAAGAAAATCATCGATCAACAACTCAGCACATTAAAAGCAAAACGTCTGAGTCAACACAAAGCCTACCATCAGGCATCAGATGTATACGAAAGTCATCAATTACAAATCAATCAAGTTAAAGACACCATTAATAGCCTGGAAAATTGTTCAGACTCCGTTTATATAGCAGAAAATACCTTAACAAGCCAAGCTAAAGCGTTAGCAGAAGCATTGTTTAAATTATCTGAAGCAAACATCTCATTAGATTTTTCACATCAACAGTTTATAGAAAATCCACAAGGTCATGGATTAATCCTAAGTGCTCTTTTAAAGCAGTGGTTTATCGTACAGTCTCATTTATCAGATATACAGAATGACATTTTGTCACTAAAACAGGCGGGTTCTAAGTCACTTAAAGACAGAGAAACAGAACAAAAAATCAGTCAATTAAATAAAGACATTAAACACTGTGAAACCACAATGGAGCAGAACGATTCCCCCGAAGTCACTCAACAATGGCGACAATTACGTAAACAAAGAACACAGCTTGAGAAAACCAAAAAAGGCTTAAAGAAAGAGATTTATGGTATTTTTAGTGATCACCATCAATTTACTGACATCAATAATGCTCAATCTGTAGCAAAAATACTTGAGACTCGAATAATGACACTGAAAAGTATCGAGTCTGAAGTCTCTGATGTGTTACATCATTTCATAACTGAATTAAAGCAATCTATCGATAATCTTTCTACAAAGAAACCCGATTACAACCTCATTGAACGCATTGAAAAGAAAATCACAGCATTAAGCCGTGATCAGGAACATGTTATGCAGCAATTAATTCCATTAAAAAAGAAAGCTAATCAATTATTACAAGAACAAAATTTATCAACCGATCGCTCCTTTTCCGATCAAGTTTTATCTGTAAAAAAATACTACGAAGATAAGATTGAAACAAATCAGGCTAAGAATAAGATTCAAAAACCCTGGAATGATTTTTTTCAGAACTGGGTAGATAATCTGTCAGAAACCTCAGCAGCCCACTCCGATTGGGAACATATAAACTCCACCTATACTGAAAGTTGCAACTTATTTGCCATTTCCTGTAATGAAAATGATAAAACATTGCAAGATGCTGGTGTTGAAAGTTTTGATGTCGTGATTATAGATGAAGTATCAAAAGCAACCCCCATTGAAATGCTTTTACCACTGATGCGTGCAAGACGAGCGGTACTGGTGGGTGATCATCGACAATTGCCCCCTGTTTTTCAAGAAAGTCATGATGCTCAAACCTTTGCAGATAAAGCTGAAGAACTTGAAGAGTCATCAGCCACGCAAACCCAAAACAACCTACTCACTCGAAAAAATATCAAACGATTTGAAAACATGGTCACAGCCTCATTATTTAAAGCACACTTTGAAGCGGCCGATGACTCGATTCGTGAACGTCTCAGCGTACAATATCGTATGCATCCGGAAATCATGCAACTCGTTAATAAATTCTATGAAGGCCAGTTAATATGTGGCAATCCTGAGCTGTCACGTGAACACGGTCTCTACCTAAAAGGTAAAACCAATCAATTATTAACACCCCAAAATCATGTCTTGTGGATAGATACCTCAAATGACTTGAAAAATAATCGATATAAAGAAAAAGAAGACCAAACCAATCCTTTAGAGGCACAATTAATCGCTGAAACATTAATGAAAATTAATCAACAGATGTTGACACAGGGCTTCAATAAAAAGAACAAACAAAAAGTCGGTGTCGTCTCCTTTTATGTCGCACAGTGCCGGGTGATCCGACATGCCATTCGTAAAGTGAACCATGGACAATTACAATTTGATGCCATTCATGTAGAAATTAACACCGTGATCCGTTATCAGGGTAAAGAAAAGCCCATTATTTTAATCAGTCTAGTTCGTAATGATGGTCAGCCTAAAGAAAAAAGACGCTCAGCAAGAGCCAACGTGGCACGATTTGAATTTATCAATGTTGCTATTTCAAGAGCACAAAATTTACTAATCCTGTTTGGTGCACGTAATATGCTGGAATGCCGCGATGTCATCTTACCCAATATGGACTCACAAGGTGTGCAGAAAAAACAAGTCTATCGTGAAATATTTGCGGAGTTGGATCGGGCTGCCCGAATATTCCCTGCCAGTGAAATGTGTATTAATCATCAATAAGAGAGAAGTTATGAAATATATTAATAAATTAGCCATCAATATCAATGTACCCGTATTTCCTATTGATGCAACAATCACCTACCAAACAATACGTAAACCAACGGTGTTTGAAAAATCCATATTGCAATTAATCAGTCAATACAATCGCTCATTGGGTCAATACACTATTGAGCACATAGCTAATGAGCTAAACGTATTACCTGTATTTTTCTATGAAGCCATTGATCATTTGATAAACTTTAAAGCAATCGAAAAACAGAGTGGTTCAAGTCTTTGTGCTTATAATATCACCCAAACGGGCAAAGATTTTTTGTTACGGAATCAATTGCCTAGTAACAAAAAATCGGAGAAAAATGCTTTTTTATATCACCCAATTAAGCAATTATTTATTAACAATGATAGTATTTCAGTGCTCAGTACAAGCCAAATGACTTTATCGGATGAATTGTTTTGCGTCAGTGACCAGTCAATGAGCTCATTAGCCTCTGATGCTGTCCATAAAACATGGGCACAACCCAATACTCGCATCAATGAAATACAAGCCAAGGTGTCTGACAAGCGACTATTGGACACTCAAAGCATATTCATAGAGATAGATAATAATGCCAACTTAAGCATCAATTCTTATGAGCCCACAATGCAAAAATGGCTGGATTCAAAACATCATGATTTCATCTGGCAGCATCTTATCTGTCCCAATTTAAACATCAAAGACTCTGACAGTCAGGTATCCTCAATCAAATGGAGTGACATTAGTGCCATCTACTTTGAAAATGAACAGGCATTTCAAAAGCCAGACAAAGAGACCTTGATTACAATCATTAATAATACTGATCCTAAAAATACCATTATTGAGCATCAAGGTGCCACCATTGATTTTTCATCACAGGTACAGCAAGCACAATTATCACAACAGACATTAACAATGCCTTTAGACTATTTCAATGATGATAAGAGTTTACTCAAAGTAACGGTGGATAAAAATAAAAACGTCAATGCCCTTTATTCAGGTCAACAAGAAATTTTCTTTGCGCATCAACCGCATATCATTCAGTTAGACTTTCAAACACAGCAAAGTATTCTATGGCCAAAAATAGAGACGTATTTAAGTCAGAGCAATGACATTGATGCCATTCTGTTTTCTTCCATTCTTGATCTTAAAAAAGCCATCAATCGTTTACCTCTCAGCCCGATTAAACAGTGCATTGAATATTATCAAAGCATTAAAAATATCAATCCCCTCGTCAGAGAACACCTATTTGTGGAAAAATTTTTACCTTTTGAAGATATCCAAGATTTTGAGCAATTACAATCATTCGTACCTGACTATGAGATTCCGTTAAATCTGTTAAGTCAAAAAATTATTAATCATCTAATTAACACCGCATTTAAGACTCAAAAGGTGGTCAATAACATTGAATTTTCAGCTCATCTCAAACAATTATGTGATGCCTATTTTGCAATAAAAAACAACTCTGATAACGCATTGCTAAAGCCCAGTTTAAAGTTACTGGATCAAATAAAACACTGGCATGACAGTCTTGAGAGGTTCTATCACCAACTCCCTGATTTAACTGGTGACAATAAAAACAAACTACTGGATATCAAAAATGGTGAAATCAGACAAATAGAAGACCGTATAAAGCAATTATTCGCCCCCATTCGTTCTGACCGAAAGCAAGTGGTTGTTCTCGATACGAATTGTCTTATGCATCATAAAGAAATTTTAACACATATCCATGCCAATGATTTTTTAGTCATCCCAAAGACCGTACTCGACGAACTGGATGGTTTAAAACAAGATAGAGATAAAAGTACACCCAGCAAAAAATCAAAGTATGCACGTGAAGCCATCACTCTTTTACAGACAATAACAAAGAGTGAACACTATGAAGACTCACATCTGGAGTTATTATCACTTCAGCAAGCGAATAATGATAAACACATTTTATCAGTCGCTCTTTATTATCAACTGAATCAAGTATTATTAATCAGCGATGACAAAAATTTAAGAAATTTAGCCTCCGCTGAAGGCATAAGAAGTGTATCTTCCACCAAATACATGAATCATTCATTCACCACTAAAAGACAAGGACAAGAACAATGAGTGCTTATCACGAAAGAAAATATAAGGCCAAGCAACGCCAAAAAATCGCTGAAGATCGGGTACGTCAAACAACTAAGGCATATTATAAGCATTATCAATTGATTATGACTGATATTCAAAGTCAGGATCTTGTTGACTATGTCGCCAGTGACTATGCCGCACTGAACAAACAATTAACACACATGAACACGTTGTTACACAGCGATCCATTTGCTGCTCGTGAGATCAGTCTAACGATTGGGCAATCCATTCATGCCTTACCTCATACTGCGCGACACTTACGCAACACCATGCAAGCCAATGAACGCCACGCAGCTATTGAGTTAGAGCAGCAGAAAATAGTTCAGGAAAAACAAAAAAAGAGCAAAATGGAAACCCTATGGCAACAAGAACTAGCAAGCTGGGAAGATAAATTAAGCCTTAACCTGGTGTTAAAAGAATTATCACAATTACACGCAAGTCTCATAGTAAATACAATATCTACAACTGAAAATAAAATAAAACAACAGCTCGACACATTAAAAACTATCGCACAACAAAAAGCCCTTGATTATCGAGCACAATTAAATAATCAAAGTCTTAATAAAGCCAATTTAGAGCGCATTGAACAATTAAAGTCCGACATTACAGCCGCTACCCTGTCAACAGATAAGGTTAAAAGTTTAAGTGAACAATTAGAATCCATTAATAAGTCGGCCAAAACCCAATCTGAAATTGAGCAAATTATATCACAAACTGAAAAAGCAGCGGATCAAGCCATGGAAGATGAAAGTATTCGTCGCTCAGTAGTCAAGGCCGTTTATACCTCATTAAATAAGGCAGGGTTTTCAGTAAACAAACCCGTACACATTCAGGAAAAAGATAAAGATGAGGTGATCATTAGTGCATCAAGACCTGCTGGAAATCAAGTTAAATTTGAAATTGAACTGGATGGTACATTACGCTATAAATTTGACCACTACAAAGGTCAAAGCTGTCAAAAAGACATCAAAGAACTGCTGCCTAAACTCTCTAAAATTTATGGAGTTGATCTCAGTGATACCCGAGTATTGTGGCACAATCCGGATGATGAAGATGCGCAACTAAAACCCATCCCTAAACAAACATCACAGAACGCATAGGAATACTAATGGAACACAAATTATTAAATGACTGGCTTGAAGATTTTTTACGTCAAAGCAAATTACGTAGAGGCATTATCCTCAGTGGTAATATCATTGATTTGAATTTTTCATTAAACCGGCAATTACAAAATCTCAATGACATATTAACAGAGAGTCTCAAGCAACAAGGTTTTCAACACGTTGTATTTTACTCCCGTGTGGGTGGTCTCTCTGGCATATCAAGCCATGATTGGCAACAACTGCAATCTAACTTTGCTTCTGTCAGTGAAACAATCCATGGTGATGAGTATGATATGGGTGACGATGATGATAATGCTATCCAACAGGATAATGTAAGCGAACCAAAAAATGAGCTTACACCAGCTGATTTTTTTGCCGTCACACAACACATCATGCTCAACGATCTTGCCCCGCGTGTTGCTTTTGTTATTGACTGGTCAAACTATCTATTCGGTCAGATCAATGCCTTGTCTGAAAGTGAACGAGGCTGGTTATTACAAATTGCACAAAGCTTAAGAAATGCACCCACAGCAATGACAGCCGAACAAATACAGCAACCCCAAAGTTTAATGATTTTTATGAGTCAAGGAGCCACCCATTTGCCACCGTCAATGTATCTGGGCAATCCACAATTTGCAGAGGTCAATATTCCACTGCCCAATAGAAATTGTCGTCAACATTTAATTCATACTCATGAAACAGTTTTTAAAGTAAGAGAAAATTTATCCATACATTCTCGTGGCCTTGAAGATTTAACTGATTTAACCGATGCCTTAACCTTACGTGACATTAATAATCTGGCCAAATTATCACGCCAGCAAACGGATCGTCTATCCATTGAAGCTCTGGTATCTTTGTATCGTTTTGGAAAAAAAGCATCCCCTTGGGAACAATTAAATCGAGAAAAGCTCAAAACGACTGTCGCAACAATCGGTCAACGTGTTAAAGGGCAAGATCAGGCCTTACAAGCAGTCAACAAAGTCTTAATCCGAGCTTACACCGGCCTATCAGGTTTACAACACTCATCTCGTTCACAAGCACCCAAAGGGGCATTGTTTTTTGTCGGCCCCACAGGGGTTGGTAAAACAGAATTAGCTAAATCTCTCGCCAGTTTTTTGTTTGGTGATGAGGATGCCTGTTTGCGCTTTGATATGTCTGAGTTTAATCACGAACACGCCGATCAACGTTTAGTTGGTGCGCCCCCAGGCTATGTTGGTTTTGAAGAAGGCGGACAACTCACCAATGCGGTAAAACGCCGCCCGTTCTCACTCTTATTATTTGATGAAATCGAAAAAGCACACCCTCGTATTTTAGATAAATTTTTACAAATTTTAGAAGACGGTCGCCTCACAGATGGCAAGGGTGAAACCATTATGTTTTCAGATACGTTTATTGTTTTCACCTCCAATATCGGTGCCAGCACCATCCAACCCAATGAGAATCATAAGAAGATAGCTGAGGAATTTCAAAATGCAGTACACCAACATTTTGTTCATGAACTCAAGCGGCCAGAAATTTTAGGCCGTATTGGTGAAGCGAATATTATCCCATTTAACTTTATAAATGATAAAAGAGTACTGATCACTATTGCTAAAGCCAAACTGGAACCCTTAAAAAATCGCTTAAAAGAAAAATGGCAGATTAACGATCTTCAGTTTGAAGATGAAGAAAAAGCCTTAACGACTATTGTTAAGCAGGTTAATCAACAAAATGGTGGGCGTGGTGTATTAAATGCGTTGGTAACTTGTTTATTTGATCCCCTAGCACAATATTTATTTGATGACATCAGTAATTCAAGTGAGCTAAAAGATCAAACACTGCTAATCATCCAGGCTGAAGATTCAGCCAATTTTGACTTTGAGCTCAAATAATGACGTATCTTAATATTGCCTCTATTATCAACAATACCTATGCAGAAGGACCCGGCTTACGTACCGCTATCTGGGTTCAAGGTTGTCTGAAACGATGTGTTGGTTGTTGCAACCCTGAGTTTTTATCCATTTCAAAAAAAATAATTTTTGACCTTGAATCACTCTGTGAATTAATACAGAAAAATCAAAAAAAATACCTCATCAGTGGCATTACATTATTAGGGGGTGAACCTTTTTTACAAGCTCAGGGACTGGCTGAAGTCGCAGCCTATAGTCAATCACTGGGTTTATCTGTTATGACTTTTAGCGGCTACTCAATAGAAGAACTGTGCGAATCAAATTTTCATGGTGCAGAAAAACTATTACGTCATAGTGATTTAGTCATTGATGGTGAATATGTGGCTGATCAACCAGAAGTTACACGAAATTGGGTTGGTTCAAAGAATCAAAGATTTAATTATTTGAGTAATTTTTATGATACAGAAATTGAAACCACACCATTAGAAGTTACCAATGAATGGCGGATCAACTCAGATGGGATCCTATTAGCCAATGGTTTGCCCGTAAAAATAAAATAAATAATCTAAAGTAGCACTTATGAGTTGAATCCGCGAATGAATAATAATTCATGTCAGCTGAATTCATATATAAAGCATCTAATCTCAAAAAAGATTATTTTTTCCTAGTTTTTTTAAATTATCACGCTATAATATAACCCAGTTTCAGGCAATATTAGAGAAAAAATGGTGTCAACTTTCTTTACACCCGATTTTTGGACTACCCCCCTTTTTAATTCATTGAATTTAAAAGGAAAAAAGTACCCTGCTGTCAGAAACATTACCCTGCTTATAAAGGGATTAAGACCCTTTTTATCTAACCGTATTGCCAATAGCATTAAGTCAGAAACATTACCCTGCTTATAAAGGGATTAAGACTTAGTGCGCTTGAAAGTTTACGCATGTTATTTTTGTCAGAAACATTACCCTGCTTATAAAGGGATTAAGACAGTAGTTGTTAAAGCTAACAGCTGCGTACGTAAAGTCAGAAACATTACCCTGCTTATAAAGGGATTAAGACGAAGTTACAGATGATAAGGTGGTGAATGTTTCACGTCAGAAACATTACCCTGCTTATAAAGGGATTAAGACGGCCTAATATGGTTAACCACCCAGCATTTATGGAGTCAGAAACATTACCCTGCTTATAAAGGGATTAAGACTAGTTATACCAGCGGTAAGCCCAGTTATATATCCGTCAGAAACATTACCCTGCTTATAAAGGGATTAAGACCTCTGCAGATTTGTAAAGCAGATCATATGATCATTGTCAGAAACATTACCCTGCTTATAAAGGGATTAAGACGCTTAAACCACGTTTTGTGGAACTTATAAACTTCGTCAGAAACATTACCCTGCTTATAAAGGGATTAAGACCTATGATTACTGATGTAGTGAGTGATGTAATAGGCGTCAGAAACATTACCCTGCTTATAAAGGGATTAAGACCCAAGTCAGTATGCCCTTCAATCAGTGCAATAAAGTCAGAAACATTACCCTGCTTATAAAGGGATTAAGACGGCATCCTTTCTGCTGTGTGGTACTTCCTGCTTAGTCAGAAACATTACCCTGCTTATAAAGGGATTAAGACTACGTTTAGATACCTCAGCAATTAAATCTGTTTTGTCAGAAACATTACCCTGCTTATAAAGGGATTAAGACTAAATACTCATCATGTAACAGGAGCAGTCCTTCGGTCAGAAACATTACCCTGCTTATAAAGGGATTAAGACAGATTGTATTTGACGAAGGAATCCCTTTTTATAGGTCAGAAACATTACCCTGCTTATAAAGGGATTAAGACCTGGTATACGGAAACAAATGCAGTGGGTTTCTCTGTCAGAAACATTACCCTGCTTATAAAGGGATTAAGACGACATATATATGTAGCTGTTTCCTTAGAATTAAAGTCAGAAACATTACCCTGCTTATAAAGGGATTAAGACGTACATACGCAATGCCCTGCTCTTCTAACATTTGGTCAGAAACATTACCCTGCTTATAAAGGGATTAAGACACCGCAAGGGCGTTCCGTGGAACTATACGGTTAAGTCAGAAACATTACCCTGCTTATAAAGGGATTAAGACTAAAAACGTCTCTACCAAATCACTATGCCTGTAAAGTCAGAAACATTACCCTGCTTATAAAGGGATTAAGACTAGATACGTTCATGGTGATCGGTAAACTGGCTCGGTCAGAAACATTACCCTGCTTATAAAGGGATTAAGACTCGGTGTCGAATCTAGCAGCTGAATTTAAAGCTATGTCAGAAACATTGCCCTGCTTATAAAGGGATTAAGACGAGAAAATAGATCCGATCTATCTATTCCAGTATTAACTCTTAAAACTCACACTGGTACAATATATAGAACACGTTATACTGTTCTCATAATTTGTACAAATAAGAGTCTTTCCTATGAGAGTCATAAATTTTTCAGATGCTAGAAATAAGCTAAAAACTGTTTTAGATCAAGTGGTTAATGATACTGGTTACACTATTATTTCTCGTAGAGATGCAGAGGATGCTGGTGTTATGTCATTAGATCAGTTTAACGGGTTAATGGAAACAGTGCATCTACTAAAAAGCCCAGCTAATGCAACACATTTAGCCAAATCAATTGAGCAATATCGTTCTGGTGAGGTAGTCCATCATAAGTTAAGCAATAGTTGAAATACTTGCCTAGACTAATGAGGCTTGCTCAGACTACGTCTATTGGCAAGGTCAAGATAAAAAGCCCCTTAAACGTATTAATAAGCTGATACAAAAAGAAATCCATTGAATGGTATTGGTAAACCAGAACCTCTAAAAGAAAATTTGTCTGGCTTCTGGTCACGCCGAATAGATGATAGCAATCGTTTAGTTTATGCTGTTAACGATAAGGCACTTACAATTATTTCTTGTCGTTATCATTATGAAAAATAATTTACCAAGGGCTTGCATTACATTTTATCCTTCAGATATGTCATTGAACTCACTAAAATAACTATTTTTCTACAGGCAAGTTATGAGCTTTAATTTCATTAATTAAATAACTCAGCTTTTCCTGTAATATATTCTCATTAAGTAATGCTTTTTGGACATCACCTTTATTACCCCGACTACCATGTGCAATATTATTGCGTAAATTTTTTAATAATTTATAATCTTTTGATTCCTGTGATTGTTGCTGATATATTTTTTGTTCATACCCTTTTCGTGCTTCTTCCCGACTGTCAAACTTGCTAACATCCGCCCCCGTTTGTTGACAAAGGCGGGTTAGGACTGCTTCATAAGCATATAATGTCGCACGAAGGTAATCCCTCTGCTCCAGCGAACGTTGTGCTAATTTAATTTGTTTTTCAAATTGTTTGTTTTCAGCCACCCAATTCAAGCGTTCTTTTATAATAGGGAGAAGCAATTGAGTTTCTGGTGAGAGTGTGGCTTTTCCTTCTAAAGAAGGGAGCACTTTACGTAATTTTCCCGTTGCTTCACCGACATTAAGAACATTCTCATAATAGGCCGCTTCTCTCAGGTTGGTACAAATTGTTTGATCCAATCCTGATGATCCCAGCATTGGAATAAATGAGCCATAATTACCGTCTTGGTTAAATTTAGAAAGTGCCTGTATTCCCTCTGAAATACGAAGTAAGCCAGTCAGATTAATAACCGATGCACTACCCGTCTCCGTATCAAAACTGCCATACCAAATACCTTCTATTGAGGCATGACGGATCTGTTGAAGGTAAAGGGCAGCCAGAAGAGACAACATCGGTAGGTGGCGAAATCCATGAGTAATGTCCAGATGAACGGTTTCATCATCCTTTACTTCATTGGCCATAATTTGTAGTAATTCGATTTGTTCTATTTCATTTTTACAGTAAGGGATGATTTTAAGTTCAATTTGGTAATCAAGCTTGGCGCTAAGTAAATGTTGAATTTTATTCAGATAGGCCTGCGTAACCGACTGTTGTTCGACTAAGTCTGCCAGCTCAAGACGTTCCTGTTCATAAGCACCACCAAAATCAATATCCAGTTCAAATAAATGATCCCACATACTACCTGAGGTACCAAGAATAACCACACGTTTGCTTTTGAGTCTTTGTTGTAATGACCAACCAAAAAAAGCAACCGATTCTGTTTTAAAACCATCATCAAATTCGTAAACGGTCGTACGATATCCTGAATCTGTATTGGGTACTCTGCCAAGAAGAGTAATTAATAAGTCTGACATTTATTTTTTTCCTATTTAACAAATAAAAGGATGGACACTAATTAATGTATCAATTGGTATTTTCCAAGTCCAAAAGTGGTTTTACCACCCAGATGCAATTGCTCACCCAAAATAAGCAGTGGTAGTGCCTGAGATATTTCTCCATAGTAACTCACTTGCCCTTTGAGCCCACCAAAAGGTAAATTGCTTTGCTCTTTTTTTGAAAAACGTTGCCAGTCTTCAAAGTAGCAATGACTGGTGGTTTCACAATGACTGATACGAGGTCTTTGCGCATAAAGATCATTAAGTAAATCTTGATTATCAGTGACCCAAAAACGACTCAATTGTGTTAATCGCCTCAGTATGGCATTTATCCAGAACTCAAGAGGGGGTGCCTGTTTTTTAACAACCTGACCATTGTATTTAAGTCGCATAGGGGTGCTGATAGCCAGTGCTAATTCTATGCGGTTTAACTCAGGCATTTCATCCAGTTTATTAACCAGATAGTGTTCCAAAGTTAAAACGTGTGCGCCCGTTTTTAATCCATTAGCGGTTATAGTGCTAATACTGATGACTTTAAAGGGGGTGCGCATGGAACCCAGCCCCATTTTTTCCCCCAATTTAAGTGCAATAACAATAGGGTCGATGAGTTTAGTGGCATCACCAAACAAGCTGATTTCAAAGCTGAATAATTCGCCTTGATGCCAGTGGGTTTTGTGATCATCTGATGGACAAATCAAATAGGGTTTAGGTTGCTGAGCTGAATGTTCGCCATAGCAGATAAAAAAGGCCTGCTCATCGGCTTGTTTGAGTGCATGACCAAACCAACCATGTAACATCGAGCCTTTGAAGGCGGGAAATACTGTATCCTGCTCAAGTTGAATGAAGACTTTCAACTTGAGCAGTTTAAAGTTAGAGGCTAAATGATAGAGGGCTAAATTATTCATCTAATTTCTTTCTCAGGTATTTAATGGCTTTATCTGTCTCTTTTTTAGACACGGTTATTTGACTGTATATATCCAATAAAGTGTTGGCTTCCTGTTGGGTTAGTGTTAGTTCTTTTAACTCTTTGAAAATAAATCGCAAGTCTTTTGCCTTATTTTTCAGATCCGTTTTAGTTAATGAGTCTTGAGCCTTAACAATGAGGGACAAAAGTGATTTATTTTTTTCATAGGGTGATAAATTAGACTCTTGAGCTTTTATCAAGGATTTAGACTGTCTTTCTATTTGTTTTTTATCCCATCTGGAACCCTCGTTCAACAAATGACTTAAACGACCTTTTCCAAAAGCAGGACTGACACAAAACTCTTCATAATTTGAATCCGTGCGTTCAAGATTATTAAATGGTTCCAAAATAGCACCTGAGTTTTTGGCATTTTGATAGTCTTTGTTATCAATCGACATGTAACGGGTATCCACATCATAATTTGCCTGCATATTTGCCAAAGCATGTAAATATTTTATCTGAGGGCTGTTACTCCATTGACCATCAAAGGGATAAGCGTTTTCCATTTTTTCTGTAAATTTGTTCATAAACTCATTTTCATCGAATGACGCAGAGGATTCCTTATTACATTTCAGTATCATCAAATTAGAGGTGAGCTGTACGGCACCGGCACCATAAGGTTTACCATGACCTAAGCTATGATAAGAGTCTCTATTACCTCCCAACTGTATCACCCATAGTAAAGCGCCAAGCTCTTCTGCTTTTAAATTATGAAAAACAATTTTTCCTGAAAATTCACTATCCACCGGTGCAAGTTCCATCTTGCTGGATACGTTGCTTTTATCAGACAAATCAGATTGAGTTAATTTGTCAAATTTAGGTTCTTTGTTGATGTATCGTTTACGACCCGCCGGAGCCGTTTTATCATCATAATCATTAAATTTTTTATCTTTTGAAAGTTTAGGATTTTGTTCCAGATACGCCGGATAAAAAGTGGGTTTGGCACCATTTAAAACCAGTGAATTGGATTCATATAAACTATTTTTTGTACTGTCGCTAGTAGTAGCGTCAGTAAATGCCACTCGACTTTTTAAACTAAGTCCTTCATCTCTTAGAGTTCCAAAAATTAATTCAGCCATATCAAAACAAGAGTCTGCCTGATTGGCTTTGTTTTGACCTTTGACTAAATCACCAATAGAATATTTATAACTCACTCTGGGCATTTTTGCCAAACCAAGAGAATCAAATTGATTACCTACCTTGCTCAGTAAAGCAAAAACTGGAATACCTAATTCATTATTTTGCTTTTCAATATAATAATCGATTACTTTTACCTTTTTTTCCCTTACTTTTATTTCGTTTTGATGTGCTGAGAAGAAGCTGTTAACTATTTTTGTGTGAACATTTTGTACTTCCTTTTCTTCATCATAGAAAATATAACTAAAGTTTGTTCTATCTTTAACCGTTCTTTTATCAGAGTCTGTTTTATCCTCTGCTTTAACAAAATTATTATTTTTATCTTTTATAGGTACCAAAGGACGATAGCTTGAAAAAATAACATACCCTTCGTGTTTTTTCTTATGGCCAAAATTTATTGCTCTAAGCGTATCTAAATCATTTCCACTATCTATTTTAAATTTTCTTTTTTCTTCATCAAAAGAAATCAACTGGTTTAAATCAAATTTTTTATAACTACTTATTGCATTATATCCATGTTGACTATTATTAATATTCAATTTTTTAAAATCATTAAATTCATCATGAAATAGTTTAGTATGTCTGCACTTTCTTAATGTCCACATAGACTTTTGAGCATCAAACTTTAGCCAACATGCTTGTACCTCATTATCATTTAATATTGATTTATAATTTGAATTCGTAAAATCTCTATAAAAAAGTTGACTTTCATCAACGGCTGATAGTTTAGAAAAACTAACAATTTCCAACACACTACGCAACATGCCTTTCATACTTGAGCCTGGGATCACGGGATTGCCCTGTGGATCTTTTGCCCATTTGACCAGTGCTGGTTGCCCTATCCTTTGAACTTGCTCACCACCAACACACAAGGGGGTTACATTGGTCAATATATAATCAATCACACCACTATAGCCATCTTCAAAAGGGTGATCATGACTGACTAAATGTGCCCACTCAGGCATATAAACCCACTTCGACAAAGGAACAAAGTGATAAGGAGCATGGACTTCCTGTTGACTGCTATAGTTCATGATTATTCACCTCCTTTACTGGATTGTTCGATATCTTCAGCTTGTGTAAAGCCTATAAATTGCTGGGCTAAAGGTAACCATCGTCCTTTTTGTGTACCTTCTTCTGCCTGTTGCCACCAAAGGCGATAACGGCAGGCATTAGCATCAGTCTGGCTTTTTAACTCTGGGCGAAGATAGAGTATTTGTTCTGTATTGACTATGGTGGATTGTTGGCTTTCTGTGGTAATAAAGCGGGTCAGGACATAGCAATCATCCTGAAGCAGTTTAACACTTAAACTGTGCTCGCCATTACTCCACTCACCTTCCAGAATAAAATCCTGCTCAGGGGCAACGTTATTAATCTCCAGTCGATTACGAAACATGACCCAACCCGCATTAGCATTGAATTCACGGATTTGTGTGCAGACCTCTGACAAATTAATTTCCTGAGCAGTGATTTCCAGTGACACGGCATTTAATTGGGGTAAACGATTACCCACCAAACGAGGGTCTTGCGCACTTTTTTGTTGTAGTTGTTGATAATTGGTGAAACTCATACTGAGATCTCCTGCATTACGTCTTTTGTTTTAATCAATTCTGGCTTCAGTTGCCATTTTTTATTGGCATCCGCCATCACCAGCGAGTTACCTCGCCCACTGCCCGCACCAATAGGTAACAGGCCAATTTTTAGGTCTTCGAGGGTATCCAATAGGGCTTGCTTTAACTCAGGACTGAGTACATGCTGTTTTTCTAGTGATAATTTAAGCATAAATTCAGGTTGATAGAGCAATTCTTCGGTATAAAGTGCTCCTTTACGCACTCCGCCTGTGAAACGATCAATCGAATTATGAGTGCGTAACACGGTATTCGTATACTGAATTTGACAATCACTGACTCGCAGTTTTCCAGCAACACTGTTTTGGTGCTCATCACTGTCGGCATAGCCAAAAAGTTCTTTTAATTCAACAGGTCGTTCTTGCCATTGTTCATGACTGGCCTGTTCCATAGTTTCTGCCCAGTTGCCTTTATGTCGGCGCAAATGATAGGCAACACGATGTGCTAATATACCTTTTATACTGCTACCACAAAGAACCGCTTTTGGTTTGCCTAAGCTCGCACGGTTATTTTTCCAGTCAACTTTTGGCTCAGAATAGCTAATAATTCCAACACTGCCTTGTGTTTCTTGCCGACCCAGCCGTTCTGTGCCAAGACCACAGCGCCAATTATCCAGAGCTTTTATGGGTAATTGAGCAAAGAGATTATGGGTACATTGATTCAATACGTCTAACTGTCCTTTGGGTAATTGTTTGTTTTGCCTTAGAGTCTGCCAGCGCTTACCTGCTTGCGGGTTATTGTTTAGCTCAATCATTTCTGACTCACTGGCAATCACTTTAATTTGTCCTAAGCCATTACGGGTACTAGAACCAAAGGCAAATTCAGGCTGTAACCAAAGTTCGAGTAATTGTTGCCATTCTGTCTGGTTTAAGGTGCTCTTTTCTCGTGCGGTATTCCAATGCAGATCCAGTGAAAATCGTAAACCGGCAGGTAATAACAATTGATCAAACTTACCTGTTTCTCGTGCCACTCCTCGATCATTGATGGCAACGCGCTCACGATGCATAAGACGTGCCTGTAACAGCAAATTCAGCAAACTGTCTTTTTCCAACTCTGTTCTTGGCGTTAGGCTCATCACGGGTTGATTGCGACTATTATGCACAACGGCATTGCTGATGGTTATGGAAGAGCTTTGTTCTGTAGTTCCAAACCATTTTTGATAGAAGTCGTCATCAAAGTGATTTTGAGTGATATGCCCCCAAACGCCGGCAATAGCTGACGCAGGTATATAGGGTAGATCATTGGCATCACGGGCGAGTTGTGTATCAAAACCGGCTTCACGATGGCCACTATTTATCGCCATAGGGCTTGTGGTTTCAATGACTAGTCGGGTGTAATTGATCTGGCTCATTGAGTTACCTCCTGCTTGTTATTCTCTTTGTCCTTAGCGGCATCAATTTTTAATTCTTGTTTTATGGTTTTTAAGTCTTTAGCCGTTGATAGATCGTAACGACATAATTTATCCAGTAAGGAACGCATGGTGAGTAACTCTGTCGTGTTTAACGTTGAGCGGATAAAGTCAGCAAAGCTGGTGAGATTATTGCCTTCACTCCATTGGATACCCCACCCCAATTCATCATTTTTTGCTTTGCAGATGGCATTATCACCATCAAAAACACCTTGTATCCAATTGGGTGAATTATTATTACGAACCCTATCGCTGATACGTTGCCATTGATGAGAAGATGGCCCTGCTTCATTGGATGGGTAGATGTTGTTATAGCTACGAGCATTGGAGTAAGCATAAATAATTTTTTTCAGTAAAACGTTAACCTCTTGTGTTCGAGTCTCTAAATCTTCTTCAGCTTTAATTTTATCGTTTAACCAACGAGTCAGAGAGGAATCTGTATTTTTGCCTTTATAATTTTTTGGTCGCCCTTGGGGCTTGCCTTTGTCATTCTCTTTGATCTCTAAAGTGACAGCAGAAAATAAGGCTTTATCGGATAGTTCTGGTATAAATGCCCAATGAGGATTTACATCAATCCAGCCCAGACCTTGTTGACGATTGCGACCCATTCCATTATTTCGTAAGTCTTTCAATACTTCAGCATCCGCTGCTGTGTGTAAGTCATAAACCAACACAGAGCCTTTAGTGATCAAGAGCTGTTCACTATCCAACCCCATGCGCTTTTGGTTAAAACGACTGATGCGTGAGCTACGGATAAAGCTGAGTTGTCGATTTAATGTACCTTGCAGTTTATTGTTGATGCTGGATAATTCGGGAGTAAAGGTGGCTAAGCCCATTTCATTAAGCATTTCACAATCACTTAAACACCAGAGGACTAAGGTTTTAGGATCGGTTTTAATGGGGTCAGGGGGGGATGATGCTTTGATTATTTGTACTTTGACTCGTCCAAATTCACTATTACGTGAACGTCCAATGCGCATTGTACCTTGCAAGCTTTGTTTAAATTTATCAAACAAATTCTGATCAGAACTTTCTATCCAGCCAGAAAATTTTTGACCCGCATCAATGTGTGCATAAGAGAAGAGTTGCCCTTCTTTGGCTTTACCAATTTTGCTGTCAATGGCTGTTTTTGTTGCAACAGACTGGGTGACTTTAGCACTGTCTCTAGTCGAGTTAAAGTAGCCGTCTCGACACTGCTTAAACTGTTTGTTAGTGTTAGCCTCACTATCACGATTAAATGTATTACAAGCATGGTTGCTTATAATTTTAGAATTAAAATGATCGTTACTGATGGCATTTTTACCTTTTTCATAATGCCAGCTTGCCGGAACAGGTAAGCAAAGTTGATTATTAATAACAGGATAGACTGGACTAAAACGAACATGACCACTATGAAAAGCATTCCAGCTTTCTTCTGGAGTCAGATGAGGATAATGTTCTGCTGCCAAAGCACCTAGAATAGCACTACCAGGAATATAATCTAATGAACCATGATTATTAGCACTGGCATTATTGACACTCACAATAACGGGGTCAACTGTGGTTAATTGATAATAGACACGCATTAGTGTTTTCCTCCTTTTTTTGCATCTTTTTTAATAGATACATAAACCTTGCCCAGTCCCCTATGGCGTTTGGCACCTAATTCAGTGATTAAGGGTACAATTTGTTCCAAATAAGAAAAGAAGTTTTGTTCCAGTTTTGGGTTTTCTTTTAATACCGGATAATTTGAATTCAAATTCAGTTCAGCGGTTAATAACATGGGCACTGTCACTTCCATAGAACGTAAACTTGACTCACTGGCAACACCACTCTTATGATCAATGGCTGTAAATTGTAAAACTCGGTATAAGTATTTGCTGGTCGTTTTATTTTCTTTAAAAAAAGTTTGCTCATTTAAAGAAAGGCTGGCACTTGACAGTTGCAGTGCACCTTGTGATGTTAGCCCTTCTCTATTTTCATTACCAAAAATAATATTCAGCAAGTCTGTTTCATCATCAAACCACTTGTTATCTATTGCTGTAGTAAAAGCATGACGTAATAAGCCTTTGATACTTTTACCTGGAATATAAGGTAAATTGTTGTTGTCTTTTAAAACTAAAGCGTCCGCATAAGCACCTGATTCTTTGCCATTACCAATATGCCAGTCACTTTGGATGTCAAAATTTAATTGATAATGATTCATTGCATTGCTTCCTTATCTTTTTTTTCTGTAACCGGTTGAAAGTGATCAATAATTAATAAGTCGTTTATAATACTTTGCCAACCATCATTGACCTCTTTACCTGTATCTTGCCAATACCACTTATTATTATTGGTTTTATCACTGCTTATTTTGTCCAGTAAACCTTCAAGTTCATTTATCTTGTCATTATCCAAACACAAATCTAATGCCCGATTATAGAGACGTTCTGCTTCTGGTAAATCACCCGTGGCAAGATGCGTGGCAATTTGCCGCCATTTAGGCATGGCAACTGGGGTGTTTTTTTCATTACAGAGTGTGACTATCTGTTTAATCACTGACAGTTGTTGATAGTCAATTTCATCTTCAACAAAATAAGCTGAATAACCTAGCGTAATGTGGTCATTATTACTCAAAAGGTAGTGTTGTGATTGTTTATAGATATCATCAAAATCTGCTGCAATGGTGTTTGATAAACGATAAAATGCCAAAGCTGCTGGCCCTACTTGCTGGTCATTAGCATTGACACTTTTGGTTAATTTTTTGGCATGTGAGCACAAGTCTTCAACCAGATGATGACTATTCGTAAAGGGGTGACTGGCCTTAGCATAAAGAATGCCTCCACTTGCAGTCAGGTATTTTTTTAAATTATCGTTTTGTATATGCTGTTCAAACAGTGGCTTTAAAGCTATTTCTGATGCTATTTTAAATTCTTTACAGAATATATTGCTGTATTCTAAGGCTAAGTCTGCACGGCAAAAAAGTGTGACATCATCCCCTCCTAAAACAATGGGGCGCATGGGAACATAGAGCGTCTGACTATCTTTGCTTTTATAACTAGCAACATCATATAACCATTGTGTTGCTTTTTTTGCTGCCTTGATGGTCGCTTTATTTAAAGCATCGGAAAATAACCGAAAGCCTTTGCGGTAATCTTCTGGCTCTTTATCACCCAGTTCATTTTTTAAGGCTCTTAGTAAAATGCCTAGTCCATTACCATCAATATGAACCAAAGCAATATCTTTAGTGGCATCACTGTTTTCTTTTAATCCTTTGGCTGAAAAGGCAAAATCATTTTCCAGATTGATTGGGTAATAAATCTTTCCTTTTAACCCATCAGGTGTAAACCGATCTTGTAAAGCAGCACTGGTCCGCATTTCTAATGCCTGGTAGGCCTGACGGTGGTGTTCAATGTCTAAGTCAAAAGCATCATTGTCAAACTCCTCCTTCATGGCGGCTTTTTTGGCCAATGACGAAGGGGGTACAGCTGCCATTCCTGAGCGTTGATAGCGAGCACTGATAGCACTGGCAACAGGAAATTTTACCATTGGGCTATTGCGATCAGCGGCCAAATTCTGATGTGATTTTTCCATACTTTTATTCAGGCTTTCTGCACAATTCAAAGCATCTGTAAATTCCAGTGAAGGAAATAGTTGCTGTACCGTCAGAGTCCAAAGGCTTCGCAATTTTATTAATGGCGATTCATTTTGACTATAGGCATAAAAAGCCCCTCCCTTACAGCGTAAAAAATAGATAACGTCTTCACTTGTGGGTGTTGTTAAGTCCATCAAATCAGATTTCAATCCAGCTTGATCGATGACTTGAGACAGCAGGCTTTGTTCTTCTGAATCAATGAAACGATCTAATCGCTCACTGGCTGAAATGACATCTTTTAGCTTTCCACTGGAAAAAAGATAGTTTTGGATGGATTTTGCCTCAAAAAGGTAGGTGAAAATCATAAATACTCCAGTATTCTCGTTATTATTTTTTATATAAACAAATTTGGATTTATATCCATTTTTTCAAAAATTCATCTAAACGCTTTAAATCAGTAAACTGACAAACTTTTATTTTTTCATTTTTAGCTCTGGCCAACGCCGCTTTAGGTAGTTTTCTATAGGTGACTAACATGCCTTTTCCTTGTAGACCACCGAGTGTTTCTTTTAAGGTATCCAGTTTATAAATGGCATCACTGCCGGAGTCTTCTTCCTTCCATGATTTGGTTTTACATTCAATAACATGAAAGTGATTATTGGATAAGAAGGCAACATCAAGCTCATTTCGGGTGCCACCATTAACCGCTTTCACTGCTACACTTTTTTGTAAATCTCTGATTTCATCTTCAGTATTGTTGGCTCTGATGTTTCTTAATACATCAAATACATATTCCTCTAACCAGCCACCATTGGCAAAAAATCGTTTTTCTTCACTATTAAAAGTGAGCTTACGAGTGTTTTCTGAAAAATAACAAAACCCTTTATCTTCAAATAACTGCCTTAATGCTAAAAAGGATGAATTTTGAGTGTGTTTATCCACTTCAGGTGATTCCAGCTTGGGATGACCTTCGGCTTTATTGGCGAGAAAATTCATCTTTGCCAATGGTTTTTCAAATTTCTCAATATTTTTTATCAGCTCCTTGGCCAGCTCAATGTTTTCAGTCGCAACCTTATTGGTGTCACCACTGATAAACTGATAGCCATACACCTGTAGAAAATCAGTCAGTTTAAGCCGGTCTTCAAGTAAGTGTGCTTCACGTTCTGATGGATTCATCCATAAAACTTTATCGTCATCCGGGTGAACATAGAAAACAGGCAAATCACCAATGACTGAATAAGCACCGATACTCATAGGCTTGGTACCACCTGTTGCATTTAATGCCAGTCCATCTGCATACTCTGTATCTAATAGTTCCAGTACTCTTTCCTGAATGTGTTCAATATCCCAGGCATCATTAATAGGCCATTGAATAACCTTTATGCCTCTTGGTTTGATAAACTGCTCTAACCATTGTGCTTTTTGCTGCATATCAGGACTGATTAACAAAATGACTGTCTCAGGTGCAAAAGTCTTATCAATTAAAGGCGTTATATTCGGAATGGGTTGCCCAGATACCAGACACAGGTGACTCTTTATTTTATTCATTGAATTGTTCCAATATTATTTTAAGTATTTCAACAAGCCTAATTCATAAGGCAGTGCTGCAATTTGTGCTTTATCCGTCAGAACTAAATTTTCTGGAAGTCTGCTTTTTAAGCTCAAAACAAGGGCTTTATCACCTCTTTCCATTGTAATCTGTATACGGTTCATTTCAATCTTTGTGTCTAATAAGTAAGAAAGAAATTCAGCACTGACCTGATGGCCTACCGCTGATATAAACCCTTGTGTTAATATTTTTTGTGCCTGTAAAACACTCAAAGGCCCTTCGTAATGCCATTGACCATAGCGGGTTAATATGGGAGTATTTAAAATATAAGTTTTCAAAGTGTCACCTCTTTTGTTTCAGGTTCATAGACATCATTTTCATTTTTTGTCTCTGTTTCTGTTTCTATTTGCATTGGTAAGAATTCTATCAATAAAATATAAATCAAGAGTAATAGGCAAGCTTGTCTAATTTGTCTCTGCCAACCAACATGGTTAATGGTCTTGATACCATATCACGCCAAAGTGTTCGTATCATTCCTATCTATAGGATAATTGCACTGACAAACACTTTTAATAAGGTATTTATTCTAATCTTGCTTTTCGGTTATTAAGCACATCAATAAATTGTTGTTGGCGGATTGGGTCTAAATGACTGTGCTGGATCAGAGATAGGATTTTATCGGTTTTATCAGTCAGAGCATGAATGCTTTTATGGATAAACTTTTCACTGAGTCCCACACTCAGACCCAGCTCAATAAAATCAGCCTGATAATAATAGCCATTGCCCATTTGATTAAAACAGGCTGTTTCTTTATGCTCAGGCAACATGGATAAGGCCATAACAGAAGCATTGACACCATAGAGAGCTGTGTTTAAATAATCGTATAAAGGTGTCAGCATAATCCCTTTTGGAGTGTAAAGCAGACTAATATTTTTCAGATGCAAATCATCATTACCAATCAAATAGGCAAAGACTAATCGTTTAAAAAACTCTGCGGACAGATGCAAACCGTTGGCAATGGTGATTAAGTCCAATAAGACTTGTTGGTATGAGTATTCATATTTACTATTACTCGTAAGTTTGGCTAGCCCCATGGCTTGCATTAAATCTTCCTGATGTATTTTTTGCTGCGTCTGTTCATTTTCATGTTCATTAGTACGTTGTCGATCAAAGCGTTTAATGGCAAAAACAAGACTATCATCAGTAAAATTAAGCAAGGCAACTGGAGGCGTTTCAAATTTGAGCATTTTGGCTATTTGTAGACACAGATGTTCATTTTCTGCTGCTTGTGGAAATGTCTGAGGCGATGGTTTTAGAATATAATCACCACCTGAGGCTGTAATGACCAGTTGTTTATCCTTCACATTCATTTGCATCTTCACCTGAGCCCCTGAGATGCTAAAGCCTGCAACATGAGCTGGTGCATTTTGATAAAATTCACTGGCAGTCATCGGAATAAGTGGATCAACACCGGTTTGATCAAAGAACTGCTTTAAACAACGGCTATGATAACGGCTTTCAGCTTTTTTCAGGCAAATTTGACAATTCAATGGTCACTGCTCCTGCTAGGTCATGACCATTTTTAAGCAATAGTGCAAAGTGGTCTGTTTTATCAATCTGTTGTGTTTTTGACTGCAAATCTAACAACCAGCCTTCACTTAGCAAGCCAGTAAAATAAGGGAATAAAATCGCACTGCTAAACACAGCGTGTTGCAAAGGCAAGCTATAACTCAGAGGGATTCCAGTGCTGACAAGGTAGGTTTTATCATATTGAAAACTAAACCCTGTTTGATGGCGGATTAATTGCCCAGCTAATTGTTTGAACATATAGACATTGGCGATTGCTATGGCTTGAGACATAATTGCACACCCAGTACATTGAGCACGGCCAACAAAGTCTCTTTGGTATAGTTGCCCTCTGGTGTCTCTATGTTTTTATAGGTTGTCAATGAAATATCAGCCAAATCTGCCACGGCCTGCTGAGTCATTTTCAGCATTTGCCGTTTTGTTTTAATCACACGGTGCAGTTCACTGATTGGCTCAACTTGATGAGTCTGTAGTGTCAGTAAAATATCATCTGATTTATGCTGAAGTTGTTTTAATAGTGCTTGGAAATCACTTATATTAGACATTATAATTACCATTTTTCTTGTTTATACGAACATATAGCTTTTATAATAGACATGGAAACAAAACAAGTCAATATATTGGCTATTTATTGACTATTTTTAAATAATATTTGTTTTATTGACTTATTTATAACTATTGGCAGGATACTTGATATAAAAATGTCGCCAGTAAAGCAAAATGATCGGAAGGCATTTGATTATTTTTATCCGGCTCATTGCCTTTCGGCTTAAGCTGTAGCTAAAAAAGTGATGTGTTAACAGCTGATGAAATTTTAGTCAAATTTGCTAAGATATTTCAGGACAGCACTCGTGCTAGCGATATTTGTGTTCATTGGGGGGGGGGAGAAGAGTTTGTTGCTGTGTTGCCAAAAACAACACAAAATCAGGCATATGAAATTGCTGAGCGTATCCGAATCGGTTTACAAACATCTCAATTTTTCTCCGATGAAGAAATTACCTGTTCTATTGGTGTCACTCAGAAAAAAATCTCTGAGAAAGAAATTGAACTCTTTGATCGAGTTGATTATCTTATGTACAAAGCAAAAAACCTAGGCCGCAACATAACCTGCCAATAAGCTTTTGAGCACATTCAGGAGAAGCACCTGATGCTCTATTCAAACATTATTAAATAGGCATCTTATCATCAAGATGCCAAGCCACTTAGCTAAATAAATGCACTCACACATAAGGTGATCAGAGCCGTTGGATAAAGTCCTAAGGCAAGAATAGCCATACCATTGACACTAAGAGTTAGACGAATATCCATACTCGCTTGGATGGGGGTGTTATCAATCGGCTTATCAAAATAAACAGCTTTAATTACCCTAAGATAATAAAAAGCACCAACAACAGAGGCGAGTACACCAACAATTGCTAGTCCTAAAAAGCCACTATTGACTGCTTCTTGTAAAACTGCAATCTTTGCCCAAAAGCCAAGAAAGGGAGGTACGCCAGCCATAGAAAGCATAATGGCCATCATAATGAAGGCAAACCAAGGACTTTTTTGATTCAAGCCTTTAAAATCTTCGATATTTTCCGCTTCAAAACCAGCACGGCTTAAAAGCACAATCATGCCAAAACCTGCAACACTCATAATTGCATAGACAATAGCATAGAACATAGAAGCACCATAACCTGCCTGAGTACCTGCAATAACGCCCATAAGGATAAAACCAACATGTGAGATAGTTGAGTAAGCAAGCATCCTCTTGATATTCGTCTGTGCAATAGCCACGACATTACCAAATACCATTGATAATATGGATAATATGATTAATATCATTTGCCAATCCGCTTGCATACCGACTAAACCATCGACTAATAGACGATACATCATAGCAAAGGCAGCAATTTTAGGCGCACTGGCAATATAAAGCGTCACGGATGTAGGTGAGCCATGATAAACGTCTGGCATCCACATATGAAAAGGCACGGCACCCAGTTTAAAAGCAATGCCTAAGATAATAAAGACTAAACCAAAACTCATAACCACTCGATCGGCACCTGAAACAGCCGATTTAATGCTTGCCAAATCAAGAGAGCCGGTAACACCATAGACCATCGACATACCATATAGCAACATGCCCGATGCGATAGCACCTAGAATGAAATATTTCATGGCCGCTTCAGAAGCAACAATAGAATCACGTTGCATGGCAATCATGGCATACATGGATAATGATAATAGTTCCAAACCAAGATATACGGTTAAAAAATTACCTGCTGATACCATAACCATCATACCTAAGACACCAAAGAGACCTAAGGTAAAATACTCACCTTTGTAAATATTTCGATCTTTTAAATAGTCTTTAGCATAAATAAATACTGCAATCACGATAATACAAATAGCCATTTTTAGTATGCTGGCCATTGGATCAAGAATAAAGGAACCATTAAATGTTGAGATACTCTGTTCAGGAAAAGTAGCAAAACAAAGCAGAGCACTGCTCATTAATGTGATTAATGACAGGATATAAGTCGCTCCCCTGCTTTCATCCTTTAAAAATAAGTCAATGATCATAATGACACACACCATCGAGAGCAGGAAAATTTCCGGCATGGCGGGCATAAAATCAGGTATTACAAAATTTGTATTTTGAAGCATTGTTTTTTTACTCTAGTCCTATTTTCGGCTCAACTATTGTTACTTAGCCTTTTACTTAGCCATTTTTAATTTACTACTTCAGTTTCACTATTATTAGCTTAACTGCTTTTGTACAGCACATGTAGTAATAAAATTAATTGAATAATACAAAATTAAGGTATTTTTGATACCGATATATGTGCCACTAAATTATCAATAGTTGCATGCATAACATCTAATAATGGTGCTGGATATAAACCAATAGCCAAAACGGCTAAGGCTAATAAAAGCATCATAAAGAATTCTCGACCCGACATGTCTTCTAAATGCTCCACCTGCTCATTAGCAATAGCACCGAAGACCACTCGTTTAATCATCCATAAGGTATAAGCTGCACCTAAAATTAGGGTAATAGCGGCTAAAAATGCATACCAGAAATTCGCTTTAAAAGCAGCCATAATAACCATGAACTCACCAACAAAGCCTGAAGTACCCGGTAAGCCGGCATTGGCCATGGCAAAAAAGACAGCGAAGCTTGCAAAAGCAGGCATGGTATTGACCACACCACCATAATCTTTGATCATACGTGAGTGCATCCGATCATATAAAACGCCAACACTCAAAAACATGGCCGCTGAAATAAAGCCATGGGAAATCATTTGCACCATGGCACCTTCAAGCCCCAGAACGGCACCCGATGCAGAGCCGGTATTATCAGTAATTTTCCATAGTAAAAAGAAGCCCAACGTGACAAAGCCCATATGAGAGATGGATGAATAAGCAATCAGCTTCTTCATATCAGCTTGAACCAGAGCCACAAAGCCAATATAAACAATGGCAATTAATGATAAAAGAATGACCAACCAGTCCAGTGTCATACTGGCATCAGGAGTAATAGGCAAACTAAAACGGACGAAACCATAACCACCAAGCTTTAGCATAATAGCCGCAAGAACGACTGAACCACCGGTGGGTGCTTCAACGTGAGCATCTGGCAACCATGTATGAACAGGCCACATCGGTACTTTTACGGCAAAAGCCAGTAAAAATGATAAAAAGATCAGTATTTGAGCATTCAAAGCAAGGGGTAGTTTATGTAAGTCTTGAATATTAAATGTACCTACACCATTGACATCTGCTGCGTGCATATACAGATATAATAAGGAGATAAGCATTAATACAGAACCTAAAAAGGTATAGAGGAAAAATTTAATGGTCGCATAAACACGGTTGGGACCACCCCATATACCAATAATAACAAACATAGGGATCAATAAGGCTTCCCAAAACACATAAAACAGCATGGCATCCATTGCTGCAAACGTACCAATCATCAAACCTTCAAGAATTAAAAAAGCCGCCATATACTGTGCTGTTTTATAGCTAATAACTTCCCAGCCAGCAATGATCACAATCACACTAATAAAGGTAGTTAAAACAATCAATGGCATAGAAATACCATCAATACCAATATGATAATTAATATGGAAAGTCGTGATCCAAGGTATTAATTCTTCAAATTGCATACTAGCAAGACTGCTATCAAATTGCGTATACAATGGAATAGATAGAGCAAGTGTCACTAATGAAACCAATAAGGATAAGACTTTTGCTTCGATACTGTTTTTACTACCTGTTGCCAGCACCAGCATCCCACCAATGATGGGAGTCCAAATCACCAGACTCAATAACGGCAAATTTGAAAACATGAATAAACTACCCTTTTCTAAAATCTTTGTTATAAGCCTTTACCTAACAAGGCTAAAAGCTCTTTAATTTATTGAAGTCTCTATTTCTTAATGTGTAACACTTCAATAGACGTATAATTCGTACTCTCTTAAAAAAATCTAAAAAACAGCCAAGGCCAACAAGCCGATTAAACCTAAAATCATGGCAAAAGCATAGTGATATAAATAACCTGTTTGTACCTGCCTAATAATTGATGAAAACCAAGCAACACTTTTGGCTGACCCATTCACGACAAAACCATCAATGATCATAATATCACCAAATTTGGACAGCACATGACCAATACCACGGGTGCCTCCAGCAATCACTTTTTCATTAAAGGCATCAAAACCATACTTATTATCAAGAATGTCATAAATTAAACCAAAGGAATTTTTAATTTTTGCTGGCCATTCTGGTCGTTTCATGTATAAAACCCAAGCCGTAGCAATACCAGCCACCATTAAGAAGAAAGGAGCTGAGGTCACACCATGTAGTACCATCGCCATTGGACCGTGATACTCTTCTTTTAAATGCCCTAAAACATCATGCCCATGTTGCACAAAGACCACATTACTAAAATAATCACCATATAAAACGCTGGATATGGTCATACCACCAATAATAACCGAAGGAATTGCCAATAAAACTAAAGGCACGGTGACCACCCAAGGGGATTCTTTTAAGTGAGCCTTTGTATGCTGATCCATTCTTTCTCGACCATGAAAAACAATAAAGAAAAGCCTTAAACTATACAGAGCGGTAATAAATACGCCCGCTAAAACAGCATAATAGGCAAAGTCTGAGCCGACAAGATGTGATGCATGAACGGCTTCAATAATGCTGTCTTTAGAAAAGAAGCCTGAAAAACCAGGAAAGCCAATCAAAGCCAAAGTGCCCAGTAGTGACGTCCAGTAAGTGATTGGCATATATTTCTTGAGACCGCCCATCTGACGAATATCCTGAACATGATGCATACCAATAATGACCGAACCTGCGGCTAAGAATAATAAGGCTTTAAAGAAGGCATGGGTCATTAGGTGAAACACTGCTGCTGAATAAGCTGAAGCCCCAAGAGCAACCGTCATATAACCAAGTTGTGATAGGGTTGAGTAGGCCACAACACGCTTAATGTCATTCTGGATAACACCCAAGAAACCCATAAATAATGCGGTAATTGCACCAATAACCATAATGAATGATAAGGCTGTTTCTGATAATTCAAACAGGGGCGACATTCTCGTGACCATAAAGATACCTGCCGTTACCATGGTCGCTGCATGAATCAGTGCCGAAATAGGTGTAGGACCTTCCATGGAATCGGGTAACCATACATGCAAGGGCACCTGAGCAGATTTACCCATTGCACCAATGAACAATAAGATACACATAAGAGTCATCATTGACCATTGTGAACCGGGGATAATTTCTATCATTAAGTCTGCTTTAGAATTTGCCATAGAAAATACATCAGCATAATCCAAGGTATTAAACACCATAAGTACCGCAGCGATACCTAGAATAAAACCAAAGTCACCCACTCTATTAACTAAAAATGCTTTCATATTAGCAAAGATGGCACTTTCTTTTTGGTAGTAAAAACCAATTAATAAATAAGAAACAAGGCCGACTGCTTCCCAACCGAAGAATAACTGTAGAAAGTTATTCGACATAACTAACATATACATAGAAAAGGTAAATAGGGAAATATAGCTAAAGAAGCGTTTATAGCCTGGATCTTCTTGCATATAACCAATGGTGTATAAATGCACCATCAAAGAAACAAAGCTAACGACGAGTAGCATCATAGAGGTAAGATTATCCACTAAGAAACCTATTTCAAAGCGAATACCATCACTCACTAGCCATGTATAAACGGTTTCGTTATAGACTTGAGCATCATCAAAGGCAAAGTACTTAAAAACAAAGACGGCCAAAATAAATGACAGACCAACACCGGCAATTGTCACCGTATGCGCCACCGCTCGACTAATGTAGGTATTAAAAATACCAGCGATAATAGAGCCAATTAGCGGCGCTAAAACAATGGCAAGGTAAACAGATGAGTCGCTATAATTTTCAAACACTGGATCAACCCTTC
The DNA here is from genome assembly GCA_015488755.1 of Gammaproteobacteria bacterium. GTDB lineage: Bacteria > Pseudomonadota > Gammaproteobacteria > GRL18 > GRL18 > GRL18. The sequence goes on from WFNB01000069.1 coordinate 36,253, forward strand.
AATGTATCAAGTTCTTCAACATTAATTGTTCGTTTATTTCTAAACAACACAACTAAAATTGCTAAACCAATTGCAGCTTCTGCCGCAGCAACGGTAAGAATAAAGAAAACAAATACCTGCCCTGCGGTATCATTTAGGAAATATGAAAAGGCTATAAAATTGGTATTAACCGCTAATAGCATCAGTTCAACACACATTAATAAGATAATAACGTTTTTACGATTAATAAAAACGCCAGCCAAACTAATAGAGAAGATAATAGCGCTAAGCACTAAAAAATGAGTCAATGTCAGCATTATTTTTCTCCCTCTGAGCCCGTAGTTTTCTTGGCAAGTGAATATTTTCTTGCTTGTGCGTCCACTTTAACAACACGTAAGCGATCAGCACTTTTAAGCGCCACTTGTTCTTCGATTTTCTGGTGGCGAGTATTCGGACGACGTCTTAAGGTAAGGCTAATAGCTGCCACAATGCCAACAAGGAGAATGACCGCAGCAATTTCAAATGAATAGACATAATCCGTATAAAGAACCTGACCTAGTGCTGACACATTACTATAGTCACTGGCATGACGTTCAGGAATGGCAAATTTATCAATGCCAAACTGTTCACTACCAACAACCATAAAGATCATAGTGAACATGGCCAAAGCAACAATAATAGCGAACGGTAGGTTGCGTACAAAACCTTTTTTAAGTTCTGCTAGATTAATGTCCAACATCATGACAACAAATAAGAAAAGCACCATAACAGCGCCGACATAAACAATGATCAAAATGACAGCTAAAAATTCCGCCTCAAGTAACAACCAGACGGCTGCTGATGAGAAGAAGGTTAACACTAAAAAAAATGCGGCTCTCACAGGGTTATGTACTGTCACCACCATTAAGGCAGACAGAATCATAAAAGCTGAAAAAACATAAAAAACAATGGTTTCCATAAACTATAATCCACGCTGGGCAGTGTTAGTCTGCCTATTCAATATTCTTTAAAGTTCAATTACTTATTTTACCGCACTGCTTACTATTACCTTGCAACTTCTCATGCAAATGAAATATCGGGCTTAACGATAAGAAGCATCTTGTGCCCTATCAGCAGCAATTTGCTCTTCATATTTATCACCAATAGCCAGTAAACGCTCTTTGGTCATATACAAATCACTACGCTCTTCACCATGGTATTCAAAAATCCGTGTTTCAACTATTGAGTCCACTGGGCAAGATTCTTCACAAAAGCCACAAAAAATACATTTAGTTAGATCAATATCATAGCTTTTTGTTCGACGGGTACCATCTTCACGCTCTTCAGATTCAATACTAATTGCCAATGCAGGACAAATTGCCTCACAGAGTTTACAGGCGATACAACGCTCTTCACCATTAGCATAACGACGCTGGGCATGAAGACCACGAAAACGAAATGATTGGGGGGTCTTTTCTTCTGGATATTGAACCGTTATTTTCTTTTTAAAAAGGTAACGTCCTGTGACACTAAGCCCTTTAAATAACTCCGCCAGAAAAAGGCTATTAAAAAATTGAGTCAATGGCTTCACAGGCATCTCCTTACATAAAGAGTCTTAATCAAGGCGGTCTTTGTCACTACTATTTCCAAAATACTTGCTCCAAGATACTCATTCTAGCTATTATTACACCCAAATACACCTTGCTTTATCCTTTCACAAACCAAGGTGATAATTCGCCATAATACATAATACCCACGACATAAATCCAAACAATGGTAACAGGGATAAAGACTTTCCAACCTAAGCGCATGATTTGATCATAGCGATAGCGAGGAAAAGTTGCTCTAAACCATAAGAATAAAAACATAAAGATAGCGGTTTTACTTAACAACCAAACAATACTCGAAGTGGCTAAAAAGCTTGACCCTAAGCCCAAAAACTCAATACCATCAAAGGGTGACAACCAACCGCCCATAAATAATAGCGCTGCCATAATAGAAATCAGGATCATATTGGCATATTCAGCTAAAAAGAATATGGCAAATAAAATCCCTGAATATTCCACATGGAAACCGGCAACAATTTCAGACTCACCTTCTGCCACATCAAATGGAGCTCGGTTTGTCTCAGCCACGCCAGAAATAAAGTAAATCACAAACAAAGGCAATAAAGGCCACATATACCAACCCCAAATACCACTACCACTTTGGCCGCCAACAATATCTCCAATATTAAGACTTCGAGCAGCCATAACAACACCAACTAAGGCAAAACCCATGGCAATCTCGTAAGAGACAACTTGCGCAGCAGTTCTCAGGGTACTCATAATTGCATATTTTGAATTAGATGACCAACCTGCCAGAATAACGCCATAAACACCGATAGAGGTCATGGCCAAAATGTAAAGCAAGGCCACATTAATATCTGCAAGCACCATTTCAGCACCAAACGGAACCACGGCCCATGCGGCTAATGCGGTTGAAATTGCGAGCGTAGGCGCAATAGTAAATAAGACTTTATTAGCGCCAGAAGGAAAGATGATTTCCTTAAACATAAGTTTCATGGCATCTGCAATGGGTTGTAACCAACCTCTTGGGCCAACACGATTGGGTCCAATACGCACTTGCATATAACCAATGACTTTTCGTTCCGCATAGGTGAAATAAGCAACCGTTAATAATAAAGGGACTAGGATCACAATGATCTTAAGTAATATATTAATCACGGGTATTTCATAAATGGATAAAATCAGATCGACCAAAATTTGCTCCGCTTAATTCGCTATTTCTTAATTTAAGAAAACTTAATCTAAGAAAAAAAATAGTTACGTTGTTACTATGCGTTTTTATGTTTTTGTACTTTTACGTTTTTGCTATTAGCTCAATGGTATCAAAGCCACCACCAAGGCTTACTGCTGCGCTACTTGCCGCTGGCAGGTAAACGCAATTATCTGCAATATTATCATCAATTTTTATCACCACATCGGTACTCGTATCATCTTGTTTTGCTATAACGCTCTGACCCTCTTCAAGCTTAAGTTTTTTTGCTAAAGAAGAATTCAAGCAAGCATAATCAATCTGAGCATCTTGGGTTTTTTGTAACGCTGTTGCTCTGCGCGTAAAGGCATCAACATTATAAATTGATAATTCTGCAAGGCGTTGAATACCCGTTGTTTGGGCACTGATATTTTCAGGACATGTCCAAGCAACTGTATTTGTTTTTGTATCTGTTACACAGTGATTATCAGCCACACCCAAGGTGGACTTAAGCTCACTAATAATATCTTCTGATGTCTGATAGTCAAAGCCATCGAGGTTAAATAAATTACCCATCACTCTGAGTACTTTCCAACCCGGCTTTGATAAGCCGTTTATTTTGCTGGCAGCACGGAAGCTTTGCCATGTACCATCAACATTAATTAGGGTACCCGATGCCTCTGCCACCGCTGAAATAGGCAGTATCACATGACTGTATGTCTTCATGGTATCAGTGACAAAGGAATTCAGTGAGACCACAAACTCAGCATTAGTCAGAGCAGTCATTGCCTGTGTAGGTGCATCAACATCATACTCTGGCTCAATACCATAGAGCACATAAGCTTTTAGCTTTTGCTCGAACATTTGCTGAGTATTAAGACCATTGCTTAGATTATCGTCTGTAGCAAATCGGCGATTTGGCAGTACGGCAGACAGATAAGCGCCCGACGTATTCGCACCTGGAGTTAAATAACTTAAAGTAGAGAGTGTTATTTGGGCAATAAAAGAGGCCAACATTCTGATAGCACCATAATGAGGCATCGCTTGAGCCAAAGTACCTAGTATAATAGCTGAACGTTCGCCCGCAATTAATTGACTAATGCAGTCATGGTGAGCATCGGTTACTTTAACTGAAGCAATCAGTGCGCTTAGACCTTCTGGTGCTTCTGCTGAAGAGGCTTCAAGAGCGGCCTTAGCCAGTATTTTTAATTCTTTAAATATCTGTGAAGGAGCTACAATAAATTGCTCGGCAACAGCAAAATTAAAATCATAACGAACGGGATTTAAAAAGGATATTTGAGCACCTTTCAAACTCGCCTGACGTAATTGATGCCCCATAATAGGTTGTTCTTTACGAACATTAGAACCAATAAGTAATACCGCCTGCTGTTGTGACACATCTGCAACACGCATCCCCAAGCCTAAAAACTGAGGGTCTTGGTCTTGAGCACTAAAATCACATTGACGTAGGCGATGATCAATATTATCGCTACCGACACCTCGCATAAGCTTCTGTAGTAAATACATTTCTTCTGTTGTCACAGAAGGAGAGCACACAGCACCAAGTTGTGAGGTATCTTTTTCAGTAATTGACTTAAGACCATTAACCGCAAATTGTAAGGCTTCGTCCCAACTTACTTCTGTCCAATTGCCCGCTTTTTTAATTAGCGGTTTAGTCACGCGATCATCACTATGTAGTGCTTCAAAACTATAGCGATCACGGTCAGATATCCAAGCATCATTAATGGCATCATTTTGACGGGCAATGACCCGTTTTACCTGACCATTTTTTGTTTGTATATTACAGTTTGAGCCGACACAATCATGACTACCAATGGCATCATTGCTAGCAAGTTCCCAAACACGATAGGTAAAACGGGATACTTTTGATGTTAATGAACCCACTGGACAGAGATCAATAATATTACCAGATAATTCTGAATTGACACTTTTTTCGACATAAGTGCCAATTTCCATCCATTCACCTCGCCCAGTCGCACCAAGCTCCCGCATACCGGCAATTTCTTGGCCAAAACGTACACAGCGAGTACAGTGGATACAGCGTGATAATTCCGTTGCAATCAGTGGACCAATGTCTTTATCTCTAACAACTCGCTTAATTTCAGTGTATTTGGAAGAATCACCTCCATAGCCAATAGAAAAATCTTGCAGATCACACTCACCACCCTGATCACAAATAGGACAATCCAGTGGATGATTGATCAGCAAAAATTCCATAACAGATTTTTGCGCAGCCAAAGCGTAGGTTGACTTAGTATTCACCACCATGCCATCTGCAACAGGAGTGGCACAAGCAGGCATTGGCTTAGGTGCCTTTTCCACTTCAACAAGGCACATCCGACAACTGGCTGCAATGGATAGATTTTTATGATAACAGAAACGGGGGATGCTAATGCCAGCCTTATCAGCCGCTTCAATAAGCATCTGACCTTGCTCAGCTTCAAGCGCTTGACCGTTAATTGTAATAGATACCATATTAAATACTCATAAATCCGTCTTTTAAAGAAAGGCTTGACGCAATGACAGGCCCTACTTTATATGTGTTATTTTATCTTACTTACTGCCGGGACCAACCATACATTTCTTATGATCAATATGATATTGAAACTCATCCCTATAATGCTTAAGGAAGCCTTTTACTGGCATAGAAGCCGCTTCACCTAGAGCACAAATTGTTCGCCCCATAATATCGCCTGCGACTTTGTCTAGCAAATCAATATCTTGCTGCTCTCCATGACCATGCTCAATTCTATGCATCACTCGTGACAACCAACCTGTACCTTCGCGGCAAGGCGTACACTGACCACAGGACTCTTCCTGATAAAAATGAGATAAGCGAGCAAGTGCATTTACCATGCACACCTGATCATCTAAAATAATAACCGCACCTGAGCCAAGCATCGAACCTGCGGCTTGAATGCCGTCATAATCCATAGTGACATCCATCATTTGTTCACCTGGAATCACTGGAGAGGAACTGCCACCAGGGATCACTGCTTTTAGCTTATAGCCATCTTTCATGCCACCGCACATTTCTAACAGCTCAGAAAAGGGGGTGCCCATATCAATTTCGTAATTACCAGGACGTTTCACATTACCCGATACGGCAAATATTTTTGTACCGCCATTATTAGGTTTGCCATGTTCCAAAAACCATTGACCACCTTTTTCAATAATAACCGGAATAGAAGCTAAAGTTTCAGTATTATTAATCGTTGTAGGCTTACCATATAGACCAAAACCGGCTGGAAAAGGTGGCTTAAAGCGAGGCTGACCTTTCTTACCCTCAATAGATTCTAATAAGGCAGTCTCTTCACCACAGACATAAGCACCACCACCTAGGTGGGCATGAGCATCAAAATTAAAATCACTACCAAAGAGCTGCTCACCTAAATAGCCTGCTTCTCTGGCTTCCTTTAGGGCATTATCAAAGCGGCTATAAGGCTCCCAGAACTCGCCACGAATATAGTTGTAGCCGGTGTCTGCACCAATACAATAACCGGCAATAGCCATCCCTTCGATAAGTTGGTGTGGATTATAGCGTAAAATATCACGATCTTTACAGGTACCTGGCTCACCCTCATCAGAATTACAAACAATGTACTTTTGCCCTTCTGATTGGCGTGGCATAAAGCTCCACTTCAATCCTGTAGGAAAGCCTGCACCACCCCGACCTCTTAGTGCCGAGATTTTTACTTGTTCTATAACATCTTCAGCAGGGATCTTTTCTGTCAGAATCTTTTTCAGTGACTGATAGCCACCTACGCTAAGATAAGATTCTAGCGTCCATGGTTCATCAAGATGCAATGTTCTAAAACAAACTTCGTTTGCCATTCAATACTCCGCTTGGTACTTTTTACTATAAGGCATATTTGCTCTCACCTTATCTATTTATTCCAGAGTGTCTAAAATCTGGTCAATTTTCTCTGCATCAAGGTTTTCATAATAATGTTCACCAATTTGCATCATAGGTGCACCGGAACACGCACCTAAGCATTCAACTTCTTTTAAAGTAAAGCGCTGATCGTCAGTGGTTTCACCCATTTTAATGGCCAACTTGTCTTGTAGATGGTTAACAATCTCACCTGAGCCACAGACCATGCAAGAAATATTGGTACACACACAAATTTTGTGCTTACCAACAGGCTGGTGCTCATACATTGAATAGAAGGTTGCCACTTCATAGACATGAATTTTATCCATAGCTAAGTAATCAGCTACCGCATCCATCAATTCAGTTGTTAACCAACCTCCGTTTTGATCTTGGACAATGCGCAAGGCTGCCATCACAGCAGACTGTTTTTGTTCTACTGGATATTTAGCTACCCATTGATCAATGTCTTTTTTTGACGCGGTATTAATTAATTCATCGTTTACTTGAGGCATTATCTGTCGATCTCCCCGAATACAATATCAAGTGTACCAATTACGGTAACAACGTCTGCCAACATATGACCTTCCGTTAAAAAGTTTATCCCTGCAAGGTGTGCAAAACCCGGTGCTCTAATCTTCAAGCGATACGGCTTATTCGCACCATCAGAAACAATATAAGTACCAAATTCACCTTTGGGATGCTCTACAGCAGAATAGGCCTCACCTTCTGGCACCATATAGCCCTCGGTAAAATGCTTGAAATGATGAATAAGATCTTCCATATCCTGTTTCATATCTTCACGTTTAGGCATGGTGAGCTTGTGATCCTCGTGCATAACTGCACCAGAATTACTCTTTAGCCAATCAATACACTGGCTGATGATGCGGTTAGATTGGCGCATTTCTTCAATGCGAACAACGTAACGATCATAGGAGTCACCATTGGTACCTACTGGAATATCAAAATCAAGCTTATCATAAACCTCATAGGGTTCCATTTTTCTTAAGTCCCAAGCAACACCTGAAGCACGTAACATAGGGCCGGTAAAACCTAAATCTTTTGCTTCATCAGCAGTCACACAACCAATATTGACGGTTCTCTGTTTCCAGATTCGATTATCGGTCAGTAAGGTTTCATACTCATCAACATAGGTTTCAAAACGTTCGGTAAAGTCTTTCAAGAAATCTAATAAGGAACCTTGACGGTTTTTATTTTGTTCATCAACCTCAGATTGCGAGTGCCATTGTGATGCTTCATATTGGGGCATACTATCAGGCAAGTCACGATAGACGCCTCCTGGACGATAGTAGCTTGCATGCATACGAGCGCCAGAAACCGCTTCATAAGCATCCATAAGGTCTTCACGTTCTCTAAAACAGTACAGAAACATGGTCATAGCACCAACATCGAGTGCGTGAGTACCCAGCCACATTAAGTGGTTTAAAATACGAGTAATTTCATCAAACATAACACGAATGTATTGCGCACGCTCTGGCACTTTTATCTCTAGTAACTTTTCGATGCTCATGCAGTAGGCGTGTTCATTACACATCATAGAAACGTAATCAAGACGATCCATATAACCAATGCTTTGATTATAGATACGGCTTTCTGCTAGTTTTTCTGTGCCTCGATGCAATAGCCCAACATGAGGGTCAGCTCTTTGGATTACCTCACCATCAAGTTCTAAAACCAAACGTAAAACACCATGAGCTGCAGGGTGTTGAGGGCCAAAGTTAAGTGTATAGTTTTGAATTTCAGACATTAAACACTTTCCCCTTGATCATCTCTTTGTCCATTATTAGAAAGGCGTTCAGCATAGCGGTTATCATCTCGAATAATTCTTGGGATATTAATACGTTCTTCTATGGTAACAGGCTCATAAATAACTCGTTGCTTATTGGCATCATAACGCATCTCAACCTGACCCACGAGAGGAAAATCTTTGCGCAAAGGATGACCGATAAAACCATAGTCTGTCAATATGCGACGTAAATCAGGGTGACCTGAATATAAAATACCGAATAAATCAAACGCTTCTCGTTCAAACCAATTAGCACCACTCCAAATAGGGACAACAGAATCCACCATAGGAAAGTCATCATCTAGCCAGGTACGAACTCGAATTCTATGGTTATTTTTTACTGACAGTAGATGGTAGACCGAAGCATAGCGAGAGGCATATTTTTTAGCCCCTTCATAATGGCTATAGTCTACGCCGCACACATCAATGATGGTATCAAAAGCCAAGTCTTGATCATCACGTAATATCTGACAAACTTGTAAAAGATTTTCTTTTTTAACTTCAATCGTCAATTCACCAAGGGCAACAAGTGCTTTTATTTCTGCCTCAACAAGACCTTCTGCAACTAAGACCCTAGTAACTGTGTTTGATAACTCAGAGTAATATTGTGACATTCAATGGTTCTCTTCTCTTGAATAACAAAAAATTTTCCTAAAATTATTTCCAACAAATTATTATATTATTTAAATAATTTCAGCCAAATTTTTTGGGCTGTAGGCATTCTTAAGCCTAATGTGTTCTTAACGTGCAATCGTATTGGTGCGTTTAATTTTATTTTGTAATTGGATAATGCCGTACAATAGCGCTTCTGCAGTGGGTGGACAACCCGGCACATAAATATCCACGGGTACCACTCGGTCACAGCCCCTGACAACGGAATATGAGTAATGGTAATAACCACCGCCATTAGCACATGATCCCATGGAAATAACCCAACGAGGCTCTGCCATCTGGTCATAGACTTTACGCAGTGCGGGTGCCATTTTGTTGACCAGAGTACCGGCAACAATCATCACATCTGATTGTCTTGGGCTGGGTCTAAAAACAATACCAAAGCGGTCAAGATCATAGCGAGAAGCACCTGCTTGCATCATTTCAACCGCACAACATGCCAAGCCAAAGGTCATCGGCCACATGGAGCCTGTTCTTGCCCAGTTAATTAATTTGTCAGCCGTTGTGGTAATAAGACCTTCTTCTAAAATACCCTCTATTCCCATTCTAGTGCACCTTTTTTCCACTCATAAATAAAGCCGACAACTAAAAGCCCTAAAAAGATTGCCATAGCAACCAAACCAAAGGTGCCAATTGTATCAAGTACAACGGCCCACGGGAAAAGAAAGGCTATTTCTAAATCAAAAATAATAAATAAGATGGCAACAAGATAATATCGAATATCAAACTTTAAGCGCGCATCTTCAAATGCCTCAAAGCCACATTCATAGGGTGAGTTTTTTTCGCGGTCAGGTCGGTGAGGAGATAAAATAAGTCCCATTGCGGTCATACCAATACCAACCAAGAGACCTACTCCCATAAAAATAAGTACGGGGAGATAGTTTTCAAGCATATTAAGTCCTTACTTAATCCGAGGTTTACCAGACACTAAATTCTGTTTAAGTTATTTCTCTATTCAACTACATTCAGCTACTTAATATAAGTCATACTCATAGGTAAGTACTTAAGCATGTCTGAGGCAGGATAACTCTGTATTTACTACACAAGACGCCGTAAATCCATCCCTGGAGGCTTTATTGCCACATCCATGTGGCAAAAACTTCCTCCGTAAACACAGAGTTATCCTTAAGTACCTACGTATGAAGTCATACTAAGCATTAAATAAGAAATCAAGAATACTTTAAACTATATTTAACGTCATGAGAAGCATTTTATGCTGACAAATTAATTATACTCTACATTTAAACAAACCAAAGTGTTCTAATTATTCTCAGTAAATTTTAACTCATTTTGTACACATAAGGCTTCTCTTTTGGAAGCTATTTTTACTTAAACTTAAAAACATAAGTTTACTTCCGCTACAAAAACGCTATAACAGGAAACAAAACAAATATGTATGGTGCCGATGGCCGGAGTCGAACCGGCACAGCTATTAGCCACTACCCCCTCAAGATAGCGTGTCTACCAATTCCACCACATCGGCAATATTTTTTATTCGACAGGCAAGGCTGGCTTATCTGTCGTTTCAGCAGGTGTACTAGCAGAAACAGGCACAGCAGGTTTATCTTCTGACTGAATTTGCTCGACTTTATTGAGTACTTCAACAGACTCTGTTTTAGCTGAAGATAATTTCCCAGACAAGTAGGATAAAGATAAGCTGGTGACAAAAAAAACAGTGGCTAATATTGCCGTTGTTTTACTTAAGAAGTTGCCAGAACCCTGACTACCAAAGACGGTTGATGAAGCACCACCCCCGCCACCGCCACCGCCACCAAAAGCGGCACCTGCATCAGCACCTTTGCCTTGCTGGATTAAAATTAAGCCAATAAGGGTGATTGCAATGACAATGTGAACGGCAAGTATTACTGAATCCATATTTTTATTACCAGTTGTTTTCTATTTATAACCTACAGACCCGCTTGACACACAGCCAAGAAATCATCTGCTTTTAAAGAAGCACCACCGATCAAACCACCGTCGATATCTGCTTGTCCCATTAAGTCTTTGGCATTAGCAGGGTTCATACTACCGCCGTATAAAATCTGTGTGTTCTCAGCAATATCAGCATTATGCTTAGCAATGTGTTGGCGAATAAAGGCGTGCACCGCTTGAGCTTGTTCAGGCGAGGCTGTTTTGCCCGTACCAATGGCCCAAACGGGTTCATAAGCGATGACCGAGCCAGCAAAGGCATCATCGCCTTGGGCAGCAAAAACAGCATCAATTTGGCGCGCACAAACGTCTTCGGTGATATTTGCTTCACGTTCTTCAAGTGTTTCACCGATACAAAAGATAGGAGTAACACCTGCAGCTTTTACGACAGCAAATTTTTTCGCTACTATATCATCACTCTCACCATAGAGAGTACGACGTTCTGAGTGACCAATAATAGCATATTGACAGCCCATATCTTTGATCATTTCAATAGAGGTTTCACCCGTAAACGCCCCTTTTAGTTCGGTACAAGCGTCTTGAGAGCCTACAGCAACATTGCTACCCGCCGCAATGGCAGTGACATCAGCAAGATGGATAGTGGATGGACAGACTGCGATATCAACACCGCTTAGAGACTTTGCGCCCGCAACTACGCCATTGATCAATTCTTTTACGCTCGCTCTGGAGCCATTCATTTTCCAATTTCCAGCAACTAATGGTGTTCGCATTGTTCTTCCTACTTGTGAATTCAGCGCAAAATGATACCTTTACTACCACAATAAATCAATTGCTATAACTATAAATATGATAATTCTAGGCAAAAACCTGCGCGACAATTTCTGCCAGCCCTTTAACTTCAGATAAAACCTGCTGTTCATCAGCACCTTCAACCATCACTCGAATCAAAGGCTCTGTGCCCGAAGCTCTTAACAATACTCGTCCTTTATCAGCCAAACGCTCTTGAGCTTCAGCAATGGCTTTAATAATCAAATCAGAACTCAGCGGATCAACCTTTGCTTTGATTTTAACATTAATCATGTGCTGTGGAAATTTTTCCATGCCTTGTTTTAGTTCATGTAGATTTTTACCACTACTAACTATCGAGGCTAAAACTTGTAAAGCGGCCACAATACCGTCACCTGTGGTGGTTCTATCCAGACAAATAATGTGTCCTGAGGATTCACCGCCAATAGTCCAAGCATTTTTATGTAATTCTTCCATCACATAACGATCACCGACATCAGCCCGTACAAAACCAATCCCCATATTCTTAAGGGCGATTTCCATTCCCAAATTACTCATAAGCGTGCCCACCACACCAAAGTTTTTATTATCATTGGCCTGATATTGCTTTCTTGCCATAGCAATCATGAAGAGTAGTTCATCACCATCAACCACTTCACCTTTGTGATCCACCATAATTAAACGATCGGCATCACCATCTAAAGCAATACCCAGATCAGCTCGATGTTGTATCACGGCTTGCTGTAGTGTTTCAGGATAGGTTGAACCTACTTTTTCATTAATATTAACGCCATCAGGCTCATTACCAATGGCAATCACTTCTGCTCCTAGCTCACTAAAGACACTTGGGGCAATGTGATAGGCTGCACCATGAGCCGTATCAATAATAATTCTAATACCCGATAGCTCCATAAAGAAAGGCGATGTGCCTTTGCAAAACTCAATATAACGCCCAGAAGCATCCTTGATGCGTTCTGCTTTACCAAGCAAAGCTGAGTCTACCGTTAACATTTCATTTTCAATTTCAGCTTCAATAGCCAACTCAATTTCATCGGATAATTTTGTCCCATCACCAGAGAAAAACTTAATGCCATTATCATAAAATGGATTATGTGAGGCACTGATAACGATACCTAATTGAGCATTCATAGTGCGGGTCAAATAAGCAATACCGGGGGTCGGCATAGGCCCCGTCAGCAAACAATCAATACCAGCCGCTGATAAACCCGCCTCTAAAGCAGATTCATACATATAACCCGATATTCGGGTATCTTTACCAATAACAGCCTTACCTTTGCCCTGCTTTGCTAAAACTCTACCGGCAGCCCAACCCAGTTTTAAAACAAAGTCTGCGGTCATTGGATGCACACCCACTTTGCCACGAATACCATCTGTACCAAAATATTTTTTTTTCATATGCTTCTTTATTAAAGTTCTCTATTAATATTTTTTATGGACTTAATATCTCAAAAATTAACCCAATGACTGTGCTATTTTTAGTGCATCAACCGTTTGTGCCACATCATGAACTCGAATAATGGCGGCATCATTAATAGCAGCCAAGGTTGCCAAAGCGATACTTCCAGCCAAGCGTTCATTGACTTCTTTGTGTGTGATCTGCCCTATCATACTTTTGCGTGAAGCCCCAACCAAGACAGGGTAACCAAGTTGAGCAAAAGACGTTAAATGTTTAAATAAAGCAATATTATGCGCTAATGTTTTACCAAAGCCAAAGCCCGGATCAATAATTAATTGCTCTTTTTTAAAACCCTGTAATCGGCATTGTTCAATACGTTGAGTTAAAAACTCAGTAACTTCACTCTCTACATTATGGTAGCTTGGCTTAGCCTGCATAGTTCGCGGTTCTCCCTGCATGTGCATCAAACAAACAGGCAAACCTGTTTGCGCAGCGGCAGCTAAGGCACCATTAGCACGCAGAGCCAAAACATCATTAATCATACCTGCACCGGCATTTGCGGCTTCTTTCATAACCAATGCTTTACTGGTATCAATAGAAATAATCACATCTAATCGTTGATCAATCGCTTCGATAATAGGGATTACTCTATCAAGTTCTTGTTCAATAGGAACTTCTGGTGCTCCAGGGCGAGTGGATTCACCACCAATATCAATGATCTGAGCACCCTCAGCAAGCATTTTTTCAGCTTGAAGAAGTGCGGCATTTGTATTACTAAACAAACCACCATCTGAAAATGAGTCTGGAGTGACATTTAAAATACCCATAACAACAGGAGAGTCTAAGCTTAATAGCCGATTAGCACATTGAATTGAGTAATTTATCATAAGAGGGAATAGAGACACTGCTCAGAGGCGGTGTCTCTTTTTTTATATAGAAAGAGTTACCAAGAAAGGCTGTTCGTATCAATGTTGATCAGCAGTACCATCAAGAGTATTGTCCTTGGTGTCTTTTTTCTGTTCAGCACCTAAATCAAGAGTATCACTACTATCACCCTCGGCACTGACACTGGAACCACCATCTGAACCCGATGAATCCTCATCTGACCAGCCTTTAGGTTCTCTTGGTTCTTTACCTGCCATAATGTCATCAATTTGCTGACGATCAATGGTTTCATATTTGACTAAGGCATCGGTCATGGCATGTAATTTATCAATATTCTCCTTGAGAATTTGTTCTGAGCGTTCATAGTTTACATCAATAAAACTGCGGATTTCTTCATCAATAATATGAGCGGTTTCATCAGAAACATTTTTGTGCTGTGTCACTGAACGCCCCAAAAAAACTTCACCCTCTTCTTCTGAATAAGAAAGAGGACCTAATTTAGCAGACAAACCCCACTTGGTCACCATATTGCGGGCTAACTCGGTGGCTCTTTCTATATCATTACTAGCACCCGTTGTTACCATATCTGAGCCATAAATCAGCTCTTCTGCAATACGACCACCAAATAAACTGGAAATCTGACTATTGAGTTGCTCTTTAGTCAAGCTATAACGATCTTCTTCCGGCAGAAACATGGTCACACCTAAAGCACGACCACGAGGAATAATACTAACTTTGTAAACCGGATCATGTGAAGGCACTAACAAACCAACAATAGCATGCCCTGCTTCATGATAGGCCGTCATTTTCTTTTCTTTATCTTTCATCACCATAGACTTGCGCTCTGAGCCCATCATGATTTTATCTTTTGCTTGTTCTAAGTGTTCCATAGTAACCACACGAGAATCATACTTAGCCGCAAATAAAGCCGCCTCATTAACCAGATTAGCTAAATCAGCACCTGAGAACCCCGGTGTACCACGGGCAATATATTTGGGTTGCACATTATCATCAATAGGCACCTTGCGTAAATGTACCTTAAGAATGTGCTCACGCCCCTTAATATCAGGTAGGGGTACAACAACTTGACGATCAAAACGTCCCGGACGCAATAAAGCAGGATCTAAAACATCGGGTCGGTTGGTGGCGGCAATAACAATAACCCCTTCATTACCTTCAAAACCATCCATTTCAACCAGTAATTGGTTTAGGGTCTGTTCTCTTTCATCATGCCCACCACCAAGACCGGCACCACGATGACGACCCACGGCATCAATTTCATCAATAAAGATAATACAAGGGGCGTGCTTTTTTGCCTGCTCAAACATATCTCGCACACGAGAGGCCCCCACACCAACAAACATTTCCACAAAATCAGAACCTGAAATCGTAAAAAAGGGGACTTTTGCTTCACCAGCAATGGCCTTGGCCAAGAGGGTTTTACCTGTACCTGGACTGCCCACCATTAAAACACCGCGAGGTAACTTACCACCCAGTTTGGTAAACTTCCCTGGATCTTTTAGAAAATAAACCAATTCAGTGACATCTTCTTTGGCTTCATCACAGCCAGCTACATCCGTAAAATTTACTTTAACCTGATCTTCACCCAGTAACTTTGCTTTACTCTTACCAAAGGACATGGCACCACGGCCACCGCCACCGCCTTGCATTTGGCGCATAAAATAAACCCAGATACCGACAATAAGTAAAATAGGAAAAGAAGAGATAAATAATTGTACCAATAAACTTTGTTGCTTAGGTGGCTCGCCAATAATTTTTACATTATTATCCAGTAAGACACCAACCAAGGCTCTATTATCGGTTTCAGGACTATAGGTTGAAAAATATTTACCATCTTGAGTATTGCCTGATAGTACTCGTCCTTCCATTTTTACTTCACTAATCGAGCCGTGTTCAACACTTTGAATAAAGTCTGAGTAGCTCATGTCTTTAGGCCCGTTAGTTGGACTAAAGTTACTAAAGACCGATAAAAGGATGATGCCAATAACCACCCATAATAAAATATTTTTTGTCATTTCGTTCAAAACGAATACTCCAGCTTTATTTCAAATTTGCTATTAAGTTTAGCCTTTAAAGCCCTTTGCCAATAAATAAACCTCAGAAGATCGAGATCGTGAGGCATCGGGTTTGCGGGTAATTACTTTTTGATAACGTTGTCTTAATTGTGCCAACAAGGGTTGAAACCCCTCTCCCTGAAATACTTTCATCAGTAAAGAACCTTGTGGCTTAAGTACCTGATCGGCCAAATCAATCGCTAATTCAAGCAGATAGATACTTTTTGGCTGATCAACAGCCTTCACTCCTGTTACATTGGGTGCCATATCAGAAATTACAAGATCGATAGGTTTATTATTTACTGCCTTAAGCAATTCATCCAAAACACGGTCTTCTTGAAAATCACCTTGAATAAATTCAACTTGAGCTAATTGATCCATAGGAAGGATATCCAAAGCAATAATTTTTCCTTTACTGCCAACAAACTGGCGAGCCACTTGAGACCACCCTCCGGGTGCAGCACCAAGATCAACCACATTCATTCCCGCCTTAATCAGTCGGTCTTTCTCTTGAATTTGTAACAATTTATAGGCAGCTCGTGAACGATAGCCTTCTTTTTGTGATTGTAAAACATATTTATCTTTAAAATGTTCCTGTAACCATTCAGAACTACTTTTACTACGTGCCATCATCACCTACCAAAGGACTAATTAAACGAGCTATTTCACAAGCACAATGAATTAAATTTCATTTTACCGTGAAACCCGCTTTGGTACACTGTATAATTGGCTTTTTTCATCCTCGGCTCACAAAATACTATGTCATTAAATAATAAACAACTTCGCTTTCTTCGTGCTCAGGCTCATGCTATGAAACCTGTGGTACTCATTGGTGGTGCCGGCTTAACCGATAATGTGGTCAATGAAATTAATCACGCTTTAGATGATCACGAATTGATAAAAGTCCGTGTTAATGCGGATGATAGAGAAGATAAGAAGAATATGATTCAGTCTATTACTCACCAAACTGAAGCCACTCATGTACAATCAATTGGTCATATCGGTATTTTTTATCGCCAAAACAAGAAAGACCCAAAAATTGAATTGCCTAAGTAACTTGATAAACTTGATAAATGTAACTTGATAAATTCATCCACTGTTTTTAAATTTAAAGCTAATGAGTATTAAGCCAAGAACGGTGTTGAAAACATATAGTACAGAGGAAACACCATGTAGTTGGGCAAATTTTTGTGCTGTTTGTGAGCCTTCAATTAAGCCTAATTGTTTTAGTTCGGCCATCTGTGGCTGAATAAAAAATTCACCTATTTTTAGCATAGTTAACCCGAACTCTGGATAAGATGATCTTGAAAATAACTTCAGAGTATTGATTAGCCTGTGTTTGTGGAAGAAGTCTCTTTGGCATGGATGCCAAAGTGAAGCCTACAAGGATGTATTCACGGCGACTTCTGTAACAAATACAGGCTAATCAATATGTTACTCGTTCAGTTATCCAGAACTCAGGCTAGTTACTCATAAGCCTAGATGTATTTTACGGCCACAATTTCATATTCTTTATCACCATTAGGTGCCTTTACTAAAGCCACATCGTCCACCTCTTTACCAATCAATGCCATGGCAACAGGGGAAGACACAGATATTTTACCGGCTTTGATATTGGCTTCATCTTCACCCACAATTTGATAGGTGATTTCTTTGTCCTCATCTTCATCATAAATAACAACGGTAGTGCCAAAAATAACACGTCCGGTATTTTTCATGCTGGTCACATCAATAATCTGGGCATTTGAAAGCTTGCCTTCAATGTCTTTTATACGTCCTTCAATAAAGCCTTGTTCTTCACGAGCAGCATGATATTCAGCATTTTCTTTTAAGTCTCCGTGTTCACGAGCCTCGGCAATTGCCTGAATGACTTTAGGACGACGCACAGACTTAAGTTCTCTTAATTCTATATCGAGCTTGTCGGCGCCCGCCTTGGTAAGAGGTACTTTATTCATTGAAATTTTCCTTTATTGGTACTTTATATTACCGAGTGTATGTAATTTAGCTGTTCTTTAATGACTGATGCACATCTTGAATTCGGTACACATCAACATCCCCCTGATGAATACCATCTATCATCAATGCCTCACAAAGGGCATCAGCGGCGGTAATTGTCGTAGTATAAGTGACCTTATGTTGTAATGCCTGACGACGGATCATAGAAGAGGCTTCAATGGCCTTTTTACCCTCTGTGGTATTAACGATTAAATTAATTTCTTCATTTTTAATCATATCCACAATATGAGGACGACCTTCCTGTACTTTATTGACCATGATGGTATCAATGCCTTGATCAGCTAACAGCTGATGAGTACCCCGAGTCGTTAATACCTTAAAACCTAAAGACTGTATTTTCTTCACTAAATTAGCAACTTTAGGTTTATCTGCTTCACGCACACTGACAAAAGCATTGCCTCCCATGGGCAAGTCAACCCCAGCAGAAAGTTGTGCCTTACCAAAGGCTTCACCAAACGTTTTACCCAAGCCCATTGCTTCACCTGTGGATTTCATCTCAGGGCCAAGAATAGGGTCAACACCAGGAAATTTAATAAATGGGAATACGGACTCTTTCACTGAGAAAAACTCTGGTTTTGCTTCAATTAACTGATTTTGTTCTTTAAGTGACTTGCCTGTCATACACAAAGCAGCCACCTTGGCTAAAGAAATTCCAGTTGCTTTGGACACAAACGGCACTGTCCGTGAAGCACGGGGGTTCACTTCTAAAACATAAATCTTATCATCTTTAATGGCAAATTGAGTGTTCATTAAACCAATAACACCTAGTTTTTTTGCCATTTTTGCCGCTTGATCACGTAGGCGATCTTGCATTTCTTCAGATAAATTATAGGGTGGAATTGAGCAAGCAGAATCACCCGAGTGGACTCCCGCCTGTTCAATATGTTGCATAATTCCGCCGATTAATACATTTTCACCATCACAAATAGCATCAACATCCACTTCAACAGCATCATCAAGAAAACGGTCTAATAGCACGGGGGCATTATTGGAAACTTTTACTGCATTACTCATGTAAGTACGCAATTCATCTTCATTGTAAACAATCTCCATACCTCGACCACCCAGCACATAAGAGGGACGAACTACGATGGGATAGCCTACTTCTTCAGCTAAAATAACCGCTGATTCAATATCACTGGCGGTACGATTAGGTGGCTGTAATAAGCCCAGCTCATTAATCATTTCTTGAAAGCGTTCTCGATCTTCGGCCAAATCAATGGAATCTGGGGTGGTACCAATAATATTAGCACCCGCTGCTTCTAAAGCACGAGCCAACTTCAGTGGTGTTTGACCACCATATTGGACAATAACGCCTTTAGGTTGTTCTAAATCTATCAGCTCTAAGACATCTTCTAAGGTCAGTGGCTCAAAATACAGACGATCGGAGGTATCATAATCGGTGGAAACCGTTTCTGGATTACAATTGACCATAATGGTTTCAAAACCATCATCACGACAAGCGTGAGCCGCATGCACACAACAATAATCAAATTCAATCCCCTGACCAATTCGGTTAGGGCCTCCGCCTAAGACCATTATTTTATCTTTCTTGGATGGTAAGGCCTCACATTCTTCTTCATAAGTGGAGTACATATACGCCGTATCAGAGGCAAACTCTGCCGCACAGGAGTCCACTCGTTTATAGACGGGACGAATATTATGTGACTGACGGTATTTTCTGACCGTTGCTTCATCTGAACCTAACAATTTGGCAAGACGACTGTCTGAGAAGCCTTTGCGTTTAAGTTCAAATAAAAAGTCCGTATCAATATCCAGTACATGTTTACCACGAATACTTTCTTCTAACTGAATTAACTCTTCAATTTGTATTAAAAACCAAGGATCAATTCCGGTTAAAATTTGAATATCATCTAAGCTGAGACCTTTGCGAAAGGCATCACCAATATACCAGATACGGTGGGCACCCGGTACCCGCAAGGCATGGCGCAAAGCATCCATCACTTCAGCATCGGTATCCCCTTCTAGATCCTGAACCATTTCGGTAAAACCATCCGTATCAACTTCCAACGAACGTAAGGCTTTTTGTAAGGATTCTTGAAAGGTACGGCCAATGGACATGGCTTCGCCAACCGATTTCATTTGTGTTGTCAAAGTATCATCGGCTTGAGGGAATTTTTCAAAGGTGAAACGGGGTACTTTAGTAACCACATAATCCAAGGTTGGTTCAAATGAGGCTGGCGTTGTACCACCAGTAATTTCATTGTCTAATTCATCAAGGGTGTAACCCACAGCTAATTTTGCCGCCACCTTAGCAATAGGAAAACCCGTCGCTTTGGATGCTAGCGCTGATGAACGGGATACACGAGGATTCATCTCAATAATAATCAGCCGACCATCTTTAGGGTTAACTGCAAACTGCACATTAGAACCACCGGTATCCACTCCAATTTCACGCAATACAGCCAAGGAGGCATTACGCATAATCTGGTATTCTTTATCTGTTAGTGTTTGTGCGGGTGCAATGGTAATTGAGTCACCCGTATGAACACCCATCGCATCAAAATTTTCAATGGAGCAGATAATAATACAATTATCTTTTTGGTCTCTGACCACTTCCATTTCATATTCTTTCCAACCAATAATGGATTCCTCGATAAGTAATTCATTGGTTGGAGACATATCCAGACCACGCTCACAAATCTCAACAAATTCTTCTTTATTGTAAGCAATACCACCACCACTGCCACCCATAGTAAACGATGGTCGAATGATAATAGGAAAAGCACCCAGTTCTTTTTGAACCGTATTCGCTTCTTCCATGGTATGGGCAATAAAGGCCTTGGGCATATCCAAGCCGATTTTTATCATTGCCTGACGAAACAGGTCACGATCTTCGGCTTTATTAATGGCTTTTTTGTCCGCACCAATCATTTCAACATGATATTGAGCCAGTACACCTTCACGATCCAAATCCAAAGCACAGTTTAATGCAGTTTGACCACCCATGGTGGGTAATAAGGCATCAGGACGTTCTTTTTCAATAATATTAGCCACCACTTTCCAATGGATAGGCTCAATATAAGTCGCATCGGCCAATTCAGGATCGGTCATAATAGTGGCCGGATTCGAGTTGACTAGAATCACCCGATAGCCTTCATCCTTAAGCGCTTTACACGCCTGCGCTCCAGAATAATCAAACTCACAGGCCTGACCAATGACGATTGGACCGGCACCAATAATCAAAATACTCTTTATATCATCACGTTTTGGCATTCTTTACTCACAAAGTTTGTGTGTGCGCTTATTTTAAGCGATATTATTCAACAATTTATAGACTTATTTTTATTTACTTATTCTGCTCAATCAGCTCAATGAAGTGATCAAACAAAGGGGCAACATCATGTGGACCTGGACTGGCTTCAGGATGCCCCTGAAAACTAAAAGCAGGCTTATCTGTGCGATGAACACCTTGCAATGAACCGTCAAAAAGGGACTTGTGAGTAGCTTTAAGGGTCTTGGGCAAACTGGCTTCATCGACCGCAAAACCATGATTTTGACTGGTGATCATCACCGTTTTTGTGGCCAAATCACTCACTGGATGATTAGCACCATGATGGCCAAATTTCATTTTCACTGTTTTAGCGCCACTGGCAAGAGAAAGTAATTGATGTCCTAAACAAATACCAAAGACGGGTTTACCACTGTCAAGAATATCCGTAATGGCTTCAATTGCATAATCACAAGGTTCTGGGTCACCTGGGCCATTGGACAAAAAGATGCCATCAGGATCCATAGCCAAGACCTCACTGGCCTTAGTTTTTGCTGGTACAACTGTTACTTTACAGCCTCTGTCTACTAGCATTCTTAAAATATTTTTCTTAACACCATAATCATAAGCAACCACATGATAAGCTAAGTCGGTCACGCTGTCAGTCGCATTGCTTGCTAATGACCAACTGCCCTGTGTCCATTCATAGGATGCACTGGTGGTAACAACCTGAGCTAAGTCCATTCCTTTTAAACCAGGGAAAGCCTGAGCTGAGGCAATAGCAGCATCTGAGTCAATACGATTAACATCTGAACTAACACCTAAACTAGCATCTGAAGAGATGGCCACAATAGTGCCATTTTGCGCCCCTTTATCACGTAGAATACGGGTGAGTTTTCGCGTATCAATGTCCGCTATCGCCACAATATTATGTTTCACGAGATAGTCCGATAATGACATTTCAGCACGCCAACTAGACATTAAACGAGGTAAATCACGGATCACCAAACCTCGGGCATGAATAATATCGGATTCTTCGTCCCCTAAATTCACCCCTGTATTACCAATATGAGGATAGGTCAAGGTCACAATCTGTTCTTTGTATGAAGGATCGGTCAGGATTTCCTGATAGCCTGTCATGGAGGTATTAAATACCACCTCACCAACAGTTTGTCCTATAGCACCAATTGCTTTACCACGAAAAATAGTGCCATCTTCAAGAGCCAGAATAGCCGGTGCCATTGCTAAGTTAGCAATATTTTTGTCAGAGCAGGTCAATGATCTCTCCCATAAAGTCTATATACACAAACGGGACGCCCATAGTTATCATTATGGGTGTCCCGATTTAACCCTCGAATTTTACAAAAATCTACAAATTCTGTCCATCTTAAACTGAGTTTATTGCTAAATAAATGGATATTTATTAGCAATGACTAAAATATCAATTTGCACCTATCTGCATTCTAAGTAAATAGTGTTCGCTCATCTGAGTGATTTCAGTAAGACCCATTTGTTTTTGCCAAATAACTCGTGTAATAGCCTTAGCTATTGTGCCAGTAATCCCTCGCCACTTTGATAAATATAACTTAATAAAGTTAGCAATAATCCTAAATAAATCAGTTGAATCGTAGCGAGAATGATCAGAGTGCTGGAGATACAAGGATTTGCAGGTTATTTTGACTTTATTCGTAGTCACCCTTGTATGATGAAACTAAAGGATACTTGTATGATGCGCACATTGTAAAAATAAATCCACTTCTTTTATTGACGGATCAGCCATTGTGCTGGCCATCGCTTCCATAGCCACCAAACCAATATGATTGATATATGCAATAGAAGTGCTTGGTAGACACTGGCCATTATGCGCCATAGACGCAAAGTTTCAAGCTTTTATATAGATTTCCTGTTTCCAAAGCATGTAGTCGCCTAAATTTTCAAATATGGAATGATTAGCTGGCAGGTGCTAAAATAGCCCGAATTTAATATAGAAATTAAACCAATCTTATATGAAACACAGCCAATTTGACGGTATTATTGACACGCATCACAATACAGATTTACTCAAAGAACTCAGTCACAATATAGATGACAGCACTCATTTAGCACAGCTCAAACGAGCCTATTCTTATATTTCTTCTGTTTTTGATGACAATGATCCTCGCCCTAGTGCATTAAATATTGCCTTAATTTTAAAACATCTGGGTGTTGACAGCGAAACCCTTATTGCCACTTTATTGAGTGACCCACGATTGCGTGATCTACTCGACAATTATACCATTGATCAAGAATTTGGCTCCACGATTGCTAATTTGGTCAAGCATGTTAATTGGCTTAACACCTTTAAAGAGTGTTCAGAACATTTATCTTATATTCCTGCTGAGTCCGAATCCTTGCACCGTATGTTACTGGCCACCATTGACGATGTTCGAGCCGTACTCATTAAACTGGCTTTTCGTATCCAGCGTCTTCGAGAATTGAAGAATGAAAGCACAAAAATGCAGCAGTGCATTAGCCTTGAAACAATGGATATTTATGCCCCTCTAGCAAATCGTTTGGGCATCTCTAGCCTTAAATGGGAATTAGAAGATTTAGCTTTTCGCTACATTGATAATACCTCTTATAAATCTTTAGCAAAATCTATGGCAGATAAACGCTCTGATAGAGAAGCCTATATTGATTTATTTGTCCTGCACTTAAAAAATCATCTGGTGCAGTCTACTATTAAAGCCAGTAGCATAGAAGGTCGGCCAAAGCATTTATATAGCATTTGGAAAAAAATGCAAAAGAAAAAAATGCAATTACATGAATTGTCCGACTTACTTGCCGTGCGTATTATTGCTGAAAATTTACCTCAATGTTATTCCATTCTTGGTATTATACACAATCAATGGCAACACCTGCCCCATGAATTTGATGACTATATTGCCAATCCAAAAGATAATGGCTACCAGTCAATTCATACCGCCATTATTGATCACCAACATCAAGTGATTGAGATCCAGATCCGTACTCAAGAAATGCATGATTTTGCTGAGCAAGGTGTGGCTGCACACTGGCGCTACAAAGAAGGCAGTAATCAAGATGTCGCCTTAGAAAAAACCATTTCAGCACTACGTCAATTATTAGATAATCAGATTGATAATGACACCTTATTAGAAGAGTTTAAAACAGAATTTTTTCATGATCAATTATTGGTCATGACCCCTAAAAAAGAAATAAAATCTCTACCTAAAGGAGCAACTGCTCTGGATTTTGCTTATAGCATCCATACCGAAGTAGGACACCAATGCATTGGTGCTCTAGTCAATGGTCATCGAGTGCCTCTAAGCTATTCACTCAATTCTGGTGAATGCATAGAAATATTAACGGACAAAAAATCCTCTCCTCATTTATACTGGCTGGATCATAGAAAAAAATATGTGAGCACCGTTCGAGCGAGGTCATGCATTAGACAATGGTTTAAAGTCTTATTTAAAGATAATGATAATAATCCTGTGGTGTCAAGTAAACACTTACAAGGCATTGGCGATCACAATATTAATTTGGCAAATTGTTGTGCACCACAAATAGGTGATAAAATTATTGGTGAACTACTCTCATCTAAAAGCATACAAATTCATCATAAAAACTGCCCAGAAATATTGCTTAAAACCGCACAGAAAAATCAACATCAAAAATTAATCGAGCTCAACTGGGGCGAACATTCCAGTAAAGAGAAAATCAACATACAAATTGATGCCTTTGATCGCCAAGGATTATTACAAGATGTCACAACCTTGCTTAATCAGGCACAAGTGAATGTACTTAAAGCACATACAGAGACAGATAGTATTGATCAATCTGTTTCTATGGAACTGACTATAGAGGTGAATTCAGATACTCAATATGATCCCTTATTAAAGCAGATACAACAAATACCAAATATTTTTCAGGCCACTTATTCTGATCCATCCAGTCGATAGAGGCGTTTTATTTTACACATTCTATCAAAACCACAGCAAGTTCTCTTCATTTATCATGCTGCATCCGTTCTTTTGCGCTTTGATTATCCGCAACTGCGGTATAAAAAGCATACTCAAATCCTGTTAAACCAAGTTCATTGCATCATTTAACCTAAATAAATCATGACTGGCACAATATCATTGAAAAATATCAGGATTTAGCAGGTTTTGGGATCTCTAAAGATAAGCTATCCAGTAAAGATCATGGGGTTATTTCTACACGTTTTTCGATCATTGGCGTACTATTTAATGCCCCTAGCAGCCACCATGTTCCAGTGGGATCAACCATTGGGTTCAATCCATACCAACACCATTGATGATAACTACTCCCTTTAGGGGTAAAAGGTTTGGTGTCCAACTTAAATACTACAAGCCCCGAAGAATCAACAAATTGACAAGTAAACTGGTAGCTTTTACCCGCTTCTAGATTATAAAAGGTAGCAAAAAAATATATCTTTTTTTCTTGTAATGAAATCTCTGAGCGAGAATCAAGTGGCTTATTTTGTTTACTCATCCCCGTTGATATGACACTTTTAAACTGAATATTCTCTTCTTTTGACCAATTGAGAAGATCACAACATAGCACCACAAATACTAAAAGAGTCAAACTAACAACAAGCAGCCCAGCAATCAGCAACCTAACCCGATTGTCAGCTAAAAAATTAGCTACCTCAATACGCTTCTTATCCATATTAATTATGTCTTACCATTAACCTAAACAAACAATTCATATCGGAACTTTACCATAAGATTGCCTCTTAAAATAATAGTTTTTAATATTAATACTTGCTTATATTAAAATTCAAAGATATACTATCCCTACCATATAAAAAGATTGAAAAAATAACTTTGTAGACTTAGCTTCAATACTAAGCTTAAGGGAGTTTTTATCAATTAAAAACGTTTCAAACACATTTTTAAAAACACTACTTATTAAACATAATTTTCGGAGAGTATACAATGAAAAAATTATTAATTGCTGCTGCAATCGCTGCTACTACTGCATCTATGAGCGTTTCTGCTTCTTCTTGGGGTCCTTGGGGTGATGGCAATAGCAACTCAAACTGGAATGGCAATGGCTATAACAACATGAACAACAATGCTAATGGCAATGGCTATGGCAATGGTTGGGGTGATGGTTCTGGTAATGCGGATATGGATGGTGATGTTGAAATCACTATTAAAGGTCGTGGTCGTGGTCGTGGTAAAGGTAACACTCGTGGTTCAGCTTATGGTAATGGCAATAGCAACTACAATGGTTATAACAACATGAACTATCGTGGTAATGGCTATAATAACTACGCTAATGCACCATACGGCTATGGTTATGCACCTCGTCCAATGATGGCGCCTCAGCAACAACCAATGATGGCTCCTCAACCAATGATGGCACCAAATCCACAAGCTAAAGCTCAGTATGAAGCTCATCAAAAGCACATGCAAGAAATGCAAGCTAAGCAACAAGCACAAATGGAAGCGTCTCGTAAAGCATACGAAGAGAGAATGAAGCAGTGGTCAGCACAAGCTCCTGCGGCTCCAGTCGCACCAGCTCCTGCGGCTAAGTAAATTTTATTAGCCTCTCACTTAACGGTTATTTACAATCGTTAAGTGACTAAAAAAGCCTGTTATTTTTATCTATCTGATAAAGTAACAGGCTTTTTTATGTTCAATGATACATTTTTCATTTCTCTAGCATTTAAAAATTACTGAGTTAAACCTCTTGCAATAGGCAATTATCGGCACACACTACCTGATTTCTGCCTCCTTCTTTGGCTTGATATAAAGCCATATCTGCTTGTTTGATTAGGTTTTCTAAGCTATCACAATCAGCACTCATCTGAACGACACCAAAGCTACAAGTAAGGTACAAATCGTCTAGTGCTGTCGTTTCAATGATCTGTCGGCAGTTTTCAGCTTTTTCATAAGCATAGTTCATATCACAATGGTTAAATAAGGCAATAAATTCTTCACCACCAAAGCGAGCTAGGATGTCCTCATCTCGGCACTGTGCTTTGATCATCTGACTAATACTTTGTAACACCTTATCACCTATTGCATGGCCATGCTGATCATTAATGTGCTTAAAATGATCAATATCCATCATCACCAAACTCAACGGGTAGTGATGCCTTTTGGCCTCAGCAATTTTTTTATCGGCACTGTCAAAAAAATAATGCCGATTATATAAGCCTGTTAATTGGTCATGCATGGCCATAGCCATTAATTTGTCATGTTGCAATTTAAGGGTAATGTGAGTGTTCACTCGCGCAGAAACAATTGAGGGGCGTATTGGCTTGGTAATATAATCAACGGCACCTAGTTGCAAGCCTTTTTCTTCTTCTTCTTCTTGATCACTGGCCGTAACAAAAATAATGGGGATTTTCTGTGTTTCTTGATCAGCTTTTAGGCGACGGCACACTTCATAACCATCCATACCTGGCATTTCAATATCTAATAAAATCAAATCAGGTGTCGGTTTGATTGCAACCAATTGTAGGCACTTTAGACCATCTGTTGCGACTTTAATATGATAGTCATTTTTTAAACAACTCGCTAATACTTGAACATTTGCAGGTACATCATCAACAATAAGGATAACTGATTTTTCTACCACGTATAGGGTTCCTATTCTTTAATATCTCTTCTTTATAAAGTCAACTCACACTCAATCTGCTTGAGTATTTCTAATGCTGAATCCGCATCAAATTGAACAATTCGTTCTACGAACTCCTTAAGTAAGGACGTTATGTTCTTATTATCAGAGGCTGTTTTAAGGCTCTCAAGCTCTTTGGCATCTATGTAGTCACCTTGATGCAATTTTTCAGCCAATTCCTTTAATACACTATGAAGTTGCTCATTAGTCAAGTGCACAGTTGGCACTATTTCTTTTTGATACTGAGATAAATAATCCATTAAAATTTTTCTTAAGCATTTATACGCATCTTTAAGCGTCTGATAGTCATCCTGTATCTCAGAATTGCCTTCTTTTCGAGTAGAGTCAAGCATTTTTGTTGCTAGAGCATGTAACTTGCGGGCACTCATATTAGAGGCCACACCTTTAATCGAATGCACCGCTGCTTGCATAAGAGCAAGATCATTATCTGCAACAGCTTTTTCAAGGATGTGTATTTGTTCTGAGACTTCTTCTAAAAACAGTTCAATCAAACTGGTCAGTTCTGCTACTTCACCACCAATACGCTTTAAAGCACTTGGCTGATCCCAATCAATTTGTAGATTAAGCTCATCATTGTTATCAGTCTGTTTCTCTGGTTTTGGTAACCATTGGCATAATTTAGCAAAGAGTAATTCCCGATCAATTGGCTTGCTTAGATAATCACTCATGCCAGCATCTAAACATTTTTCTTTATCACCACGCATGGCATTGGCTGTCATTGCAATAATAGGAATATCAAGATAAGACTTGCCCACACCACCAGCACGGATCTGACGACTGGTTTCATAACCATCCATTTCTGGCATCTGGCAATCCATTAAAATTAACGTATAAGGAGCCTCAGGCGGGCTATTATCTAAACAGGCCAAAGCTTCAAGGCCATTTTCAGCCACATCAACCTGCATATGCCATTTTTTTATAATGCCCTTAGCCACCATTTGATTGACTTTATTGTCTTCAACCAGTAGCAAACGAATATTTTCCAGCTCAGTCTCATGGCATAGTCGAGATGATTGATCAATGGTCTTATTATAGGCAAGCGTCTTAACATAGTGACGAGTCACCAACGGCTGAGCCATTTTTAATGTTTCACCATCTTCCGCTACAATAGACAGTGCATATAAAAGATCCGTAGTAACCACAGGCTTAGGGAAATACGCACTAAAGCCCAACTCCGCAAAGTGTTGTGCATCACCACGCTGACTCATTGAGGTCATCATGATCAGTTTCATCGGATCATAGCGACGTTGAGCACGAATGGCTTTGCCCAATTCCTCACCATTCATTTCTGGCATTTGTAGATCCAACAAGGCAATATCAAATAGTGCTTGTTGTTTATCAAGACGAGCAGCACATAGGGCTAAGGCTGATGGGCCATCTTCTGCTTCTTCAACGTGAGCCCCCCAATGTTCAAGCTGTCCTTTTAACACGTTTCGATTAGCACTATTATCATCAACAATAAGGCAGTTGACATCTTGAATATTGGTTTCTGGCAACACTTGATGAGCTTGATGGCTAGGTTCAAGCAAGACTGTAAATTCAAAGCAACTCCCTTGACCCTCGGTACTACTCACTTTAATAACACCGCCCATTTGTTCACAAAGTTTTTTGGCAATGGCTAAACCCAGCCCCGTACCACCATATTTTCGAGTGGTTGAGGCATCAACCTGACTAAATGAGTCAAAAAGTAATGCTTGTTTATCTTCTGGAATACCAATCCCAGTATCCATCACTTTGCAATGCAGGCATAGTTTTTCTTTTTGCAATAACTCCACAAAGATAATCACCTCACCTTCTGAAGTAAATTTAATCGCATTGCCAATTAAATTGGAAAAAATTTGTCGTAATCGCCCCGGATCACCTTTGACCATTGAGGACTCAATATTCATCACATCTAGAACCAGCTCCACATCTTTATCTTGAGCTTGTAGAGCCATCGCTTCAGTTAATTCACCTAACATACTGCGCAAATCAAAATCAATGATTTCCAACTCTAATTTGCCCGCATCAATTTTAGAAAAATCTAAAATGTCATTAATAAGTGATAATAAGGCTTTAGCACTGCTTTGTGCTAAATAGGCATGATGGTATTGCTCCTTATCCAAGGGCGACTCAAGCAATAAACTTAACATCCCTAATACACCATTCATAGGGGTGCGGATCTCATGACTCATAGAGGCCAAAAACTCACTTTTAGTACGCACACTGATCTCTGCTTTTTCCAACGCCGCTTCCAAATCCATCGTGCGCTGAGTAATCATTTCTTCTTGATGATTGGCCAATTTGCGTAACTCATAACGAGACTGGTTCAAATGAGTCAGCATCGTATTAAATGAAACAGCCAAAACACCTAAGGCATCAGAGCGTTTCATATCAGGGATGTTAATATCTTCATTGCCACTGGCAATTTGATTGGCAACATCGGTTAATACTTGTATCGGCTTTAATAGATAAAAGGCTAATAGTGCCATAGCGATACTTAAAATAATAACAATGGCAATGACACCAATCGTCAGACGGTGTTTAAGCCCCTGAGACTGTTCCTCAATAACTCGATGAGAGGCCAGTGCACTGACAATTAACACTTTATTTTTATCCAGAGGATCATAGTTTAAGTAGCGGACAATGAGACTGGCTGATTCTTGTGGTAAATTTAGGACATGAAATTCTTTATCCAGAGTATTGGATGAGAGTAATTTAAATTTAGGATAATCTTTTTTAAAACCGGACTCCCCTCCTAAAGCCAAAGTAAAGCGACGACTGAGGTTTGGATGAAAAAGATAATCCCCCTGTTGATTAGCAATGTGATAGGAGACATTATCTGGTGCCCGTGAAAATGGGTGGCTGATAATATCAAAGTTAACATTGATAACAATAACCCCAAAGACTTTATTTTTGGTGGTATAAACCGGTGCCGCTGCCCGTATCACTGGCTGTAGTGGAAAAACAATATTGCCATGTTCACGATTAGGCTCAATGGCAGAAACAAACTGTAAGTCTGGTGACAGCTGGACTGTTTTTTTCACATAGTCATAGCGTCCCTTGTGTTGCAAATCCGGCTGTGCAACAGTAATAATTTTATTTTTTTGTCGCTCAACACGGACAATTTCTAACCCATCATCGGCAATACCAATGTAGCGTATTTGCAAATACTCTGGACGTTGTTCTAGCAAACTGATTAAGTCTCGTTCAATACGCTGTCGCCAGAGAGACTGGGTCATATTCAATTCATCGTCATAGCCACCACCTGCAACGGCCCGTAAATACCCTGCCACCGCATCGGAACGGGCAATACGTTGAACATCAAAACGCATGCGATCAATATTTTCTTGCAAACTCAATGTCAATCGTTCTAATTCACCACTTAAACGTTCCACACTTTGTTTGCGCAATAAAGTTGCTGCATCTTGATAACTAAAGGTAGCAATACCCAAAATACCAACACCTGCAATAATAAAAGCCATTAGGGCAAATTTAACTGGCAATGACCATTTTTTTTTAATTATCATTATGTTGCTCTTTTTTCACACTGGCTTTGTTCTTTGTTTTTATTTTAGTAAGTATTTCTGATTTGGGGTTCTGGCGCTTATGTAAGAGTAATTCTAATGCCGCTTGATTACCCTGAATCAGCTGCAATACATGGCCAGGCTGTTTACCATGAACCTTAGGCTGATATGCTACTAATTGATCAATACCCAAAAACACTTTTAATTCTGTCATTTCAGAAGAGACAACGCGGACTAAATTAAACACTTCTGCGGGGGTAACCACATCACTATGAGGAACAGAAAAGTTTTTTACCTGAAACATACCCGCTCTGCGTTCTACAGACAAAACCGTATCAAGCAAAAGTTTTACCTGTTTAAAAACCGTTTCAGGCTGTACGCTGAGATCCAGTTTAATAGTCTGCCAAATTTCTAAAGGAAGAGGTCGACCAAGATGTTGGGCTAAAATAAAAATTTCCTGTTGGATCATCTTTGCTTCTCGATAAACATAGTCGGGTGTAAAGGCATCCACACCAAGAATCGTATCTAGTAGTAAAGAAATGCGTTGCATATTAAAAAAGACATCTGAGGGGGTTTTATCGGTATACTCGTTAACATTGGGATCGGTGATCCAAAGCTGGGATTTCATATTGGAAAAACGAAATAAAATATGCAATTCCTCATCAACCCGCAAGGTTTCATTAAATACTTCCGTCGGAGTAATCTTACGTAAGGGATACAATGGCTCTGATATAGCGCCTATATTCTGACTTTGACGGATCAAATTAATTTTTTCAATCACTTCTAATGTTTTGCCATACACATGCTGTGGTTGTAAGCCATGCACTAATACCGCTTTTCTGGGACGGGCTTGTATACCTCGCAAATGCCGATACTGCTTAAGCTCTCGCAATATATGCTCTGTTACCGAGTAGACATGATTCGGGGTTTTAACTAATGCTGTTCGATCGTACTGGTGTAAGGGTTCTCCAACTTTGAATAAGGGCAATTGTTGCGTGGCAAATTCAACATTTTGTATCACATCATCTGGTGTTTTGGTGCTTTTTAATGTAGTGGTTGCAAAGCTCCGCTCTAAACCCAAGCGAAATTGTATCCGTTGTAATTCAGCCAAAACTAAGCCCATTGCATCATACACATCACCAGGAGTAATCACTTGTCTGGGCACAGGTGAAACCTTAATCGGTTTCATCCAAAGATTATGTTCAGCCTTATTAATACGTAATAATAGGCGATTAACCGCATGCAAGGCATGATTAGGCAACTGATTACTACGACGTTTTGGCTTATGATTAATAATGGATTGGTTCTGACTATTGCGTAGAAAGCGAGCTAACGCCAAGACCTGTTCACTACGAATATAGACTTCTGAGGGAGTAATACCTCGAATACCCAAGGTCTCATCCAAGGCAATGGATATTTCTGACAAGGCCGCATAAACCTCATTAGAGGTGATATTCATCTTATCAGAAGCGGAGGCTTTCATGTGACTCACAAACTGATGATCTTCTCCTACTAACAAGGCTAATTCTTGACGCAAACGTATTACCACACTATAGACCTCATTTGGGGTAATATCACGCCCAGGAAAACGGGGTACTGTAATGCCCCCAATATGAGAAACATTCATTCGATAGCGATTGATCTTATCTAAAATTTCTAATGTTTTTTGAAAGACATGACGAGGTTCCCGACCTTGTTCAGGCACTATTTCTGGCCAAGCAGTTGAAATTTTATTTTTATCACGCAAAGCGTGGACATCCTGAGACAGGAGCTGTACCTGAACATAGACATCTGAGGGTGTTTTTTCAGCAATTAAAGCGGCCTTAACAGGAGCTATTAGCCATAAAAAACAACTCAAAAGGAAGATATTAACAATTAAAGCAGACCATTTATTAAATAAAAAATGCACAAACAAAACCATAGTTTTAAACATCATGTTAAAGGGGAATTAATTTCTTGTATCTGTATCTCATCATATGTAGGTACTTAAGGATAACTCTGTGTTTGCGGAAGAAGTTTTTGCCACATGGATGTGGCAATAAAGCCTCCAAGGATGGATTTACGGCGTCTTGTGTCGTAAACACAGAGTTATCCTAGCCCAAAAGTTCTTAAGTACCTATCTATGATATCTCATAGTTAAGCTCACTTTAGCCAATATAGCAATGCGATTAGCCTATTTATAGCCATTTTTTATCCTGATACGAATACCTCTATTTCTCAGAGAAACAGCTGCTCTACATTAAGCAGTATCAACTTAACATAAAGATAATTTCACAAAAACTAGAATACATACATTGAAAACCGTACAAAAATATATTATATTTCCATTGCTTTAGGTTTCACATTTATACTTTACAATTTATAGTTTAGGAGAGAAAGTATGCCAAGAGGTGGTAAACGCACTGGCGCAGGTCGCCCTAAGGGAACAGGTAAGTTTTCTGAATCAACCAAGGCTATTCGGGTGCCAGAAAGTATGGTTGAGCGTATTCTAGAATATGCCCATGCTGGTGGCTTTAAATTACCCTTATATGGCGGCAAGGTAGCTGCTGGATGTCCAGCACCTACGGATGACTACATTGAAGGTATGATGGACTTAGGGGACTACTTGATTAACGATCCTGCGACCACTTTTTTTGTCCGCGTCACCGGTTATTCAATGATCAATGCTGGCATTCACCCTGATGATATATTAATTGTCGACCGTGGACTCGAAGCCCGCCACGGAAAAATTGTTATTGCTGCTATTGATGGTGAGCTAACCGTGAAACGCTTATATAAAAAACAGGGTGAAGCAGTACGCTTAATGCCAGAAAATGATGAGTTTGACCCCATTGATATTGCAGCAGAAGAAACCTTGCATATCTGGGGTGTTGTTACCAATGTCATTCATACGGTATAAGCCACTTTTAAATAGTACCGATACACGTTAAAGTAGCGCCAATTTTAACGTATTAACCTGTTAAGGACAAAACAACCATGTGGTTTAAGAACCTGAAGATTTACCGTTTTAGCAAGCCATTTTCCATAGATAACGAGCTTTTGGAAAAGCACCTGAATGACAAGTCATTTCAGCCCTGTTCTTCAACCCAAGCCTCTTCATTTGGCTGGGTAGCCCCTCTTGAACAACCACAGAATGCACAATCACAAAATGATAGTCGCACGCAACTTACCCATACCATTGGCACAACCACCATGTTGTGTGTTCGCTTAGAAGAACGATTATTGCCCTCCAGTGTTGTCAATGATGCACTCAATGAAAAGCTCGATAGCATACAAAGTGAAACCGGTCGCCGCCCTGTTGGAAAACATAAACAAAGCATCAAAGATGAAGTTATTCTGGATTTATTACCTAAATCATTTACTCGTTCTAAGCGCTCTTATGCCTATCTCGATCAAGACAGCCAGTTTATGGTGGTCGATGCATCCAGTAATAATAAGGCTGAAGAACTGGTGGAGCTGTTAAGACAAAGCCTTGGCAGTTTGCCTGTCATACCCTTAAAAACCAATAAACTGCCTGCAATTTTAATGACCAACTGGCTTAAGGGCAATAATCTCAAAGACGATTTCATTATTAAAGATGAATGTGAATTACAAGAGTCCAGTGAAGACGGAGCCATTATC
Source organism: Gammaproteobacteria bacterium (assembly GCA_015488755.1). Classification (GTDB taxonomy): domain Bacteria; phylum Pseudomonadota; class Gammaproteobacteria; order GRL18; family GRL18; genus GRL18. Next base: position 71,442 of record WFNB01000069.1, read on the forward strand.
CGTTGCAAAAGACAAGATTTAAGCAGTGATGAGATTCAAATGCATTTAAATAATGGCAAAGAAGTCACCAAATTAGCACTGAACTGGAATGATAGCATTGAATGTATTTTGCAGGATGATCTGGCCATTAAACGCCTCAAATTTTCGGATGAATTACTAGAGCAAGCATCCAATGATGGCGCAGAAGACGCCGCAGCACAATTTGATGCCGACTTTAATATTATGACCGGAGAATTGGCTCGATTTATTCCCCGATTAATAGAGGTCTTAGGTGGTGAGCAAAAAACAGCCGCTAAAAACTAAGCAAGCCCAAAGAATACCAATTTCTGACACTCTAAGAGCAGTAGTTATTGATTAAGATAAGTCCATTTACGATGTAACATTTTGAACTCTTATAAGCTTACGCTCAACACAAACAGATATGTTATAGTGGCACTTTACACGACTGATTTTATCATTTTTGCTGACCAGGAAAGCACCAGATGAAAAAGAAAGTTTTAGCTCTAAGCTTATTACTCATAGCAAACTTGTCTATTGCTTCAAGTGCAATAGCAACGCCTCTTCAGGATGCCACACAGGCAATTGACAAAAAGGATTATGCCAGCGCCATTATCCATTTGAAAAACCAGCTCAAAGAACATCCAAAAGATGCCTATGCCCGTTTCTTATTAGGCGATATTTATCTAATAACCGGCAAAATCAAACCCAGCTTAAAAGAGTTAGGCCGTGCATACAAACTTGCCCCCCAAGATAATAAAACCCGCTTTCGTTACGCAGATGTATTGCAAGCATCTGGCAAACAAAAAGATATTTTAGAACTACTGAAAAGCCCCATAGAGAACCCTGAGTATGAAAGCAAACGCTTAAGCTATCTGGGTAATGCCCATATCATACTTAGGCAATTAGCCGATGCACAATCGTTATTTAAGCAAGCCAATCAAATCCAAAAGAATGCTATGGCTTATAATGGCCTAGCCTCATTAGCCATATTAGAAAAAGATTTCACCCTAGCTGAACAATTATTACAACAGTCACTTGCCCTTAGTGCTGACAATACTAACGCATTACAATTACAAGCCAAGCTTGCTAATATGAATAATCAGCCCCAAAAGGCGCTCAGTCTTTATAACCAACTAATTAAAAAAGATCCTTATAAACTTTCATTTTATCTCGAACGAGCAGCAACACTTGCCATTTTAGGCCAAAACACTCAGGCCAAGGCTGATTTACAGATGATTCTAAATAATGTTAACAATCATCCTCAAGCAAACTTAATAAAAGCTCAAATTTTATTACAAGAACATGATTTTATCGGTGCACAAAAAGCCGCACAAAAAGTAGTCAATGTGACCAATAAAAAAAATTATGCCATGTTTATTCTAGGAGCCAGTCATTTTGCATTAAAAAATTACCATCAGGCTGAAGAGTATTTAACACGTTATCTAGGCTCTGAACCAGGAAATTTAAAAGCACAAAATATATTAGCTAATGTCTATTTGGCACAAAATCAACCGAGGCAGAGTCTGTTGATTTTAGATGGCATTAGCAAAGAGAAACTGAACAAAAATCCTCAGCTACTACTTTCGTTAGGTACCACCTATGCACAAATGGGCGACACTGAAAAAGGCATTGACTTATTAACTCAAGCACAGTTACTGGCTCCAGAAAATCAGGAGATTAAAAAACGTCTTATCGCTGTGCAATTAAAATCCGGTGATATTAATGATGCCATCACAGAATTAGAACAATTAGCCAGCCAACAAAATGATGCCCGACAAACCAATTATTTGTTGATTATTTCTTATATTAAACAAAAACAATTAGACAAGGCCGATAACAAAATAAAACAATTGCTCAAAGAAGATGGCAATAATGTTCAGCTACTAAATCTTAGCGCTCTGGTCGAACAACTCAGAGGAAATACAAATAAGGCAAGCAGCCAGTATAAAAGCATCCTATTAAAAGACACTAACAATATACCTGCCCATATGGCTCTGGCTCGTATTAGTGCCAGTAAAGAAAATTGGTCTGAAGCAGAACACCACTTTAAAAAGGTATTGCAAGTTAATCCTAAAATAATTAAAGCATCCATCGGTTTAGCGGCACTTGCTGATAAGAACAAGCAGCCTGAACGTGCTGAGCAGTATCTATTAGATGCCTTAGAAAACACCAAGGGAAATATTACCTCGCAATTAACCATTGCTGGATTATTAAGCCTTTGGTATGAGGATAAAAAACAACTTAAAAAATTATTAACCTTAGCAGAACAACTACAAAAAAATAATTCTAAAAACGACTCTAAAAATCAAGCCATCCGTGCTTTTTTAGCTCGTGCACAACTATTAAATAAGCAATATGAACGTGCAGAACGGACATTAAAAAGTATTATTAGTCTTGATGAAAATAATATAAAACACCGGATTTTACTGGCCAAAATTATTTCTAGAAACAATGCCCGCACAGCAGATGCCTTAAAAATATTAACTGAAGCTCAAGCTATTGCACCAGAAAATAGTTTAATTTATGCACTTAAAGCAAGTTTACTCACCCAAAACAAACAATATGAGCAAGCCATTACTATTGCCCATAAACTACAAGAAAAATTTCCTGAACAAAGCACTGGAAAATTATTAGAAGCCGATATTAAGCGCAACCAAAACAAATACCAAGAGGCTCTCTCAATCTATCAAAGTGTTTATAAAGAAACACCGACTGAAAAAGTATTTGCCGCAATTATTGATATGCTGATGGCACTGAAACAAAAAGATAAGGCGGTCACCTTATTAACCGAGCAAGCCGCTCATTTTCCTGATGATATCGCCAGCTTATTCAAATTGGCCTCGCTACATCAAGAAAAAAAGCAACGTAAACAAGCCAGTCATTATTACCAATTAATTTTAGCTAAAGAACCCAATCATGTTCTTAGTCTGAATAACTTGGCTTGGATAAAAATAGAGCAGAATAAAAAAGAAGCACTCAACTTAGCTAAAAAAGCCTACCAATACGCACCAAAATCAGTTGCCATTATGGATACCTATGGTTATTTTCTGGCTTTAAATAAACAATACAGCCAAGCATTAAGCTTATTGAAACAAGCCATATTACTTGCCCCAAAAGATAATGATATTCAGTATCATCTGGCATTTACTTACTATGAAATGGCGAATAAGAAAAAAGCACAAGACATTTTACACACCTTAGTTAATACAGAGGCTACTTTTTTTGAAAAAGACAAGGCACTTAAGCTGTATAAAAAAATTAACGCTCAATAATAGGAATTAATCTGTGTCACAAAACAGTCCCATACCCGCCCCTATTTCCAGTATTGAAATCATTCGCCCAGATGACTGGCATCTGCATGTGCGTGATGATGACGCTTTAAAAGCCGTTGTGCCTTTCACTGCCAGGCAATGTGGTCGTGCCGTTATTATGCCTAATTTATCCCCCCCCATAACCACTACCGCACAGGCTCACCAATATCAAAAACGTATTTTAAAAGCCACTGAGCCGTATAATTATTTTCAACCGCTTATGACACTTTACTTAACGGATACAACACCGGTAGAGGAAATTCAAAGTGCACTGCAAAGTGGTATTATTTGCGCACTCAAGTTATATCCTGCTGGAGCAACCACAAATTCTGCTGCCGGTGTGACCGACATAAAGAAAACCTATCCTACCTTGGAAAAAATGCAGCAACTTGGTATTCCTCTACTCGTACATGGTGAAGTAACCCATCATGACGTTGATATTTTTGATCGGGAAAAACAATTTATTGAGCAACGACTGCTAAGTATCACTAAGGATTTTCCCGAATTAAAAATTGTCTTTGAACACATCACGACCCGTGAAGCGGTTGATTTTGTCACGCAAAGCTCACCTTATATTGCCGCCACAATCACGGCTCACCATTTATTAATGAACCGTAATGATATGTTAGTTGGTGGCATTAAACCCCATCATTACTGCCTACCTGTTCTGAAAAGAAAAACACATCAGGACGCCTTAATAAAAGCAGCAATATCTGGCAATAAAAAATTCTTTATGGGTACAGATAGTGCACCCCATAGCCAACAAAATAAAGAAACTGCCTGTGGCTGTGCCGGTATGTTTAGCGCCTTCGCTGCCATAGAATTCTATGCAGAAGCCTTTGATAAGGCTGGGGCATTAGATAAACTGGAACAATTTTCTAGCTTAAATGGGCCATTATTTTATGGTCTTGCAACAAATAGTGATAAAATCACCCTCAAGCGTGAATCATGGATCATTCCGGAGTCTTATCAATTTGGCTCTGATCGTGTAATCCCATTAAGAGCAGGCAAGACAATCCAGTGGAAAGTTATTTCCAAGTAATGATATGTTAAGCTCTAAATTATTTTTTAAAGAATATACTCATGGCAAGAAGCAAGAAAAAATTAAAAACAGAAACACCTGCTACCGGTATTGCAGCACGATTTAGAGGCTTTCTACCCGTTGTTATTGATGTTGAAACTGCCGGTTTTAATCATAAAACTGATGCCCTTCTAGAGGTCGCTGCAACGCTACTACGCATGGATGAACAAGGTGATTTAATGTGTTGCGAAACGTATGCCTATAATGTTGAGCCATTTAAGGGGGCTAATTTGGATGCCTCTGCTTTAAAGTTTACCGGAATTAACCCCTATAACCCCTTTAGGATGAATAAGCCTGAAGATTATGTGCTACAAGAAATTTTCCGTCCCATTCGCAGTGAGCTTAAAGAAACCGGTTGTTCCCGTGCTATTTTAGTTGGTCACAACCCGACATTTGATCTTAATTTTATTAATGCGGCTATCGAACGAACACAGATAAAGCACAATCCATTTCATAAATTCAGTACCTTTGATACCGCAACATTAGGCGGCCTCGCCTATGGACAAACCGTGTTATCCAGAGCAGCACAAGCATCGGGAATGGAATGGGATGACGACAGTGCTCATTCAGCAAAATATGACACGGAACAAACCGCTGAGCTATTTTGCCGTATTATTAATCGCTGGCATAAACTTGAACGCTTGGAAAAATCACTAGAGCAAAATTAAGCAATTCTATGGGGCAGTTAATGGGCAATGATATTCTTTCCAAAAAATTTTCTCCCACATACAATCATCAGTCTATTTTTTATTATTAGCCTCTATCCCCTAGCCTACGCACAGGGAAGTAATCCCCTTTTAGCACAGCAAACAATAAAAAATAGTCCACACACCACACAAAAAATAAAACTCAGTATTCGTATTACGGGACTTAGTAATGAGTTAAAACAAAATGCCCTTGCTTATCTTGAGCTAAATAAACAGCTTAACGATCCTCATTTCTCAGAAATATGGCTAACAAAGTTACATAAAAAAGCAGTTAAGAATATTTCTGCATCGCTAAAACCTTTTGGCTATTATCGTAGCAAAATCAAGAGTAGCCTAACAAAACGCAGTGAAGGTCACTGGCATGCCCAGTACAGGCACCAATGGCACATTAAAAAGCAGTGCTAATATTATTCATACATTTGAAATTAAGTAAACAGGCTTAAACCTTGTATAGTAAATAGGCAAAAAAAACACTATTTTAAAATAAATACCAATATAATTATATTCTGTATCAGTCGTTTATTTTCATTATTTTTGTTTTTTTTACAAAAATAATTGGCTTTTTTTGATAAATGCGTTATAGTCAATCCGTCCACATTGGCTCTTGTTGGCTTTCTTTGATTTATACAGCATGATTTATAAAGCATTTTATCTCAGAATTCTCACGCATTATAAGCACAATGTAATATTTAATTTAGTTAGTTTTAGGATTTATATAATGAGTACTGGTACAGTAAAATGGTTTAACGAGTCAAAAGGCTTCGGTTTCATCAAACCTGATGATGGCGGCGATGATGTTTTTGTACATTTCCGTGCAATCCTTGGTGAAGGCTTTAAAACCTTGAATGAAGGACAAAGTGTTAACTTTGAAATTGAGCAAAGCCCTAAAGGCCCTCAAGCGGTTCAAGTTCAACCGCAGTAATTCTCTAAGTTTCACTTAAGAATTCAAAGCCCCGAAAATTTAATTTTTTGGGGTTTTTTTTTGCCTTTTTGATATTACAGCCTAGTCATTTCAATAGTAATGACGTATCAATTGCTATATAACGCCCTGCTGACTTGATCAATGAAGCTGCCGTTAATTGAGGAACACCATACACTTCTGTGTCGACTTGATATTTTTTATAGGCTCTCTCCAATAACATATCAAAATCGCCATCACCAGAAGCCAGCACAATAATATCAGACTGCTCTGCACAATCCATAACATCTAAGGTGATGCCTACATCCCAGTCCCCTTTAGCCGAGCCATCACTACGCTGAATATAGGGCTTAAGTTTTACCTCAAAGCCAATCCCCCTCAAGATATTTTGAAACTGAATTTGCTTTTCATTATCACGATAAATGGCATAAGCATAAGCATTTACTACCTCTCTCCCCTGTGTTGCCATTGCCCAAAAAGCATTGTAGTCAAAATGACGACCATAGGCATCCCGAGTGGTATAGTAAATATTCTGCACATCAACAAATAAGGATACTTTTTTCACCTACTTTTTTTCACCTACATAGTGCCTTCATTGGTCTCACTCTCTTTATCATACTTATGCTGTTCATTATGTTTAAGCAATGAATATTTATCTAAACTACATTGAATCCGATAATTAATCGTACCTTCTGGGTACTGTCCCTGCCCATTAGCAACCCCCGCATCCATCCCCATCAACAAGCTCAAGGCGTCATCAACATGTTCAATACTATAAATAGTAAAGCGTTTATTTTTTACTGCATCTCGAACTTCTTTTTTTAGCATTAAATTAACCACATTACTCTTTGGTATCATGACACCTTGCTTACCAGTAAGCCCTCTTAAACAGCAAATATCAAAAAAACCTTCAATTTTCTCATTGACACCACCGATGGCCTGTACTTCACCCAGTTGGTTCACCGACCCTGTTAAAGCCATACACTGCTTAACGGGTATTTCCGCAGCGGCAGATAACAAGGCACATAATTCAGCCACTGAGGCGCTATCACCATCCACCTGACCATAAGATTGCTCAAAGGTCAGGTTGGCATCTAAGGATAATAATTGCCTTTTAGCATAGTGATGCCCTAAGTAGGATGATAAAATCATAACACCTTTACTATGGATATCGCCCCCGAGATCAACTTCACGTTCAATATCAACAATATGACCATCACCAACACGAACCGTTGCTGTGATCCGTGACGGTTGACCAAAGGCAAATTCTCCTATTTGTAAAACAGAGAGTGCATTGACCTGACCAATTTTTTTATTTTCGGTATCAATTAATATGGTACCTTTAATAATTTCTTCATACAGGCTATCACGATACTGATCCATTCGATAAATACGTGCTTTTATGGCTGCATTTACATCCGCTAGATTAATGGTATTTAAAATCGTATTGCCTTCTGTGCTCGTACCCACTGCTCGTTTACGATTATAAAAGTCAGCTTCTAGTATCAGATCACGCAAATCCCCCATGTGCAGGGATATTTTCTCACCATGAGCCACCAATCGTGAACTATGTTCAATAATGCGTTCAATCGCCGCTGATGTAATTGGACAGACCTTTTCTTGGCGTTGCACATTGGCAATCAAGCGAGCATATTTATGGGTCATTTGCTCACTACGCTCCATCTCTTCGGTAAAGTCCACATTCACCTTAAAGAGCTTGTCAAATTCTGAGTCATTTTCTTTGAGCAAATGATAAATTTGTCGATCACCAATTAAGACAATCTTAATTTTTAATGGGATCGGCTCAGGTTCTAAGGTTAAATTACGCGAAAAACTATGCAATTCATCTAATGGCTCTATGGTAATATTGGATGATTTTAGAGCCCGCTTAAGACCTTCCCACGCATACGGGTTAACCAGAATTTTTTCTGCATCCAATAATAAGTAGCCATCATTCGCCTTATGTAGGGTTCCCGGCTTTATCAGTGTAAATGCAGTCAATAAGTTACCCAAGCCCAGTGCATTATCTGTTTTATTTTGTTCGCCTTCACGAGGGTTATAATAGGCAAGGTGTTCAATGCGGCCAATTAAATTTGAATAGGTTGGGTTATCTTCAAAAATAACCGGCATATTATTAGAGTCTGAGTTATCAACTAATACATTCACAAGATAGCGGTGAAAACTGGCTGTTTTACTAATGTGTTTGCGCTTTTGACCATTTTCTTTGGAATGAATATCTTCTTCATAAAACTCATCTAAGTGGTTAATAATGTCATCTTTGACATCTGTCAGATAACTCATCACTTGCTTAAGTTCATGATATTGCTCAAAGAGATCTTCCATTGCTGAGTCGACCAGTTGAGTAACAATATTCTTATCTAATTCATCTAACTGTTCTTTACCTTCTTGTTCCCACATGGGCATCTTTGCCAGTGATTCTTGAAGTTTTTCCTGATATTGGTCAATCCGTTTATTAAAGTCGGTTTGCACCTCTTTGGCTAATTTTTTAAAGCCATCTAGATTGCTGATTTCACCATCAATAATGGCTGATAGTGTATAGCCACTGGGGGTACGGATCACTGCAACTTGATTCTCTTTTGCTTCATCAACCAGCTCTTTAATTACCTTATCACTGTGTTCATTAATCGCACTCTCAATCGCAGTAACCTGAGCAGCGTATTCATCACTTTGAAAGGCCGCTGTAATCAAGGTTGAAATCAGTTTAACCAGCTTTTCCATACTTTCACTAAGTGACTTAGCCATACCTGCTGGTAAACGTAAAAATCTTGGGTGCTGTGGGTATTCAAAGTTATTGACATAGCACCAATCAAAGATTTGTTTCTGATTGACATAATGTTTCTTTAATAGCTTTTTAATCAGTGCTGTTTTGCCAATTCCTTCTGAGCCGAGAATAAACAGGTTATAGCCTTTATGATCCATCCCCATACCAAAATCAATGGCACTGAGTGCTCGATCTTGCCCTATAATTTCTTCTAATTCCGCAAGGTCATCAGTTGTGTTAAAATTCAAATCGCTTAAATCACATTTTTTATACAATTGTTCTAGAGACACAATCTGATGTGATGGAGTATTATGGGTGTCACTCATTCTATTTTTATCCACAATTAAAGAAATGGTAGCCAATGGTCGCAAAAAATTCACCCCATAAGCCGTGGGGAAAAACTAAAGGTCGCTTAGAGCAAGAAGCTCTATTAGAATCCGATGAGCATTATATCAGTAAATCTCAAGCAAAGCGCAATGTTGAACAATTGCAGAAATTAGGGCTAAAGCTGATGGCTTTATCAAAAAATACATTAAATACGTTTAATTTGGATGAGCGCTTATTAGAAGCCATTTTATTGGCGCAAAATATTCACAGCCATAGTGGGCATCGTCGCCAAGTACAGCTAATTGGTAAGCTCATGCGTCATACAGATGCAGACGCCATTCGAACACAATTAGAACGGTATCAGCACCCCATAGAAGAAGCAAATGCACATTTTCATTATCTTGAACAATGGCGAGACCGATTACTTAAAGAAGGTGATTCTGCGATCCATGAGTTAGTCACACAATATCCGCAATTTGACCGAGGTCGGCTAAGACAATTGGTGAGAAATGTAAAAAAAGAAGCAGAGAATAAAAAACCACCCAAAAATTCACGTTTGATTTTTCAATATCTTAAAGAGTTAATAGTGCAATAGTTCAAATAACATGTCATTGCAACAATATAGTTGGCAACCATTGCACATCCTTTAGAGTGTATTTTATTGACTCAAACGACAGGGTAATTTGATATGATCCAATACTGGGAAATTCTTACGGGTTTTCTGCAAGCTTTCGGCATTAATATTAGCAATGGCAAAACCTGAACCATGAGCCAAGCGATCCATAATACCTCCCCAAGGATCGATGATCATACTATCGCCATAGGTTTCTCGGCCATTCACATGATAACCGCCCTGAGCAGAAGAAACGACAAAACAAAGATTTTCAATTGCTCTAGCACGATTGAGTACTTCCCAGTGGGCTTTACCTGTTACCGCAGTAAAAGATGAGACCAAGGCCAAGACTTCCATCCCTTCGCTGACCATCTCTCGAAATAATTCAGGAAAGCGTAGATCATAGCAAATAGCGATGCCTAATTTGCCAAAAGGTGTCTCTACGACGACCACCTTATTACCTGCATCGGTAAAAGTAGATTCATTGTAAGCACCACCTTGATCCCCCAAATCCATATCGAATAAGTGAATTTTATCGTAACGAGCAACCACCGCACCTTGAGCATTAAACAATAAACAGGCCGCCACAATTTTATTATCGGATTGTGCCGACTTTATAGGAATAGTACCACCTAAAATCCAGACGCCTTCTTCTTTTGCAATCAAAGATAGAAAATTCTGAATAGGATATTTGGCCGCTTCATTTGCTAGGTGCTCATTCATGGGAGCTTCAGCGATATCGAGTATATCATTTTCTGACATACCCATATGAGCAAAATTTTCAGGTAAAACCACCAATTCGGCACCACTTTCTACCGCATCTGAAATTAACCGTCTTGCTTCACTCAGATTAGCACTGACATTAGGTCCTGAAGCCATTTGAATTGCTGCTACTTTTGCCATATTTCCTCTATTATTTAATTTGCTATTATTGCTGTAAATAATAACAGAATTTTGCATGAATATGCGATAGATTACTGCATTACTAAAAATTATTCCAAATAATTTACCAAGTATTTATGGATTTTCTAACGGCTTATTAGCCCCCTCATTTAAGCTCTTATTATCTAAGCGAAATACATTTCTAAAGTTATTCAATGCTTGTTCACTGGTTTTATCTTTTTTAATAATAGGCTCATCCCAACTCCCTGTAATCGTATAATCTAGTGCGGTCGCCTTATTTATTTGTTCACCTAAGATTTTTTGTCCTACCCAGACAACAGCAGCACCCGCAGGTCCGGCAACCGCAGCCCCAGCTAAGGGTAACGTTGCAGAGACTTCTGGGATCACAATAACTCGCTGATTAAATTGTTTGCTAACCAGATTAGAGCTTCCTGTTAGTAAAATTTTTGCACTCGGTGATAAGACCTGAAAATTTTGAGTATAGGCAACCCCATCGACAATGCGTAAGTCACCTTCAATTTTATCAAACTCAAAACCCTCATCAGAAACATCGGAAAAATCCAGTGATAATCGTCGAGCAAGTACATTCATATTCAACAAACCAAGTAAACGCCCAATAGCACCTGGTTTACCTTCTATCCAAGCTCCATTCACAACCGCAATAGTAAAGCGTCCTTCAATATTATCATTGCGATAATCACTTAACCCACCCTGCCACTTAATATAGCCTGATATTTTTGACTTGCCACGATGGATCAATTGCTCATTACCCAAAGCAATAAACAGTTGTTCTAGAGAAGGAATATCGGCAACACCTTCAAAATTAACTTCGGGTTCCTTATGCCAGTGATGCCACTTTCCTTTACCTGAAAAAGACAGCAAATCGCCATCTAATAGCAATTTATCAAAGACAATGTCTTTATCAATCCGACTACTTTTAATAGCAAAACGTCCTAAATTAAGTGTGCCTAGTTTTAAAGAATGAATGGCACCGTTAATTAATGGAAAACGGCTTGGTTCCATAGTACTTTTAGAAGCCAATAAATTTTTATTCTTGGCTTCTTCTGCCACTTTTGTATCCAGTTCAAGTTCTGGAAGCATTATTTCTTGTAATGCTAATTCTATAGGCACGGTAAATTTTCTATCTGGTAATTTCTGTTCCACTATGGACTTTAGTTGTTGAGTCGGTGACGATAGAATTGTATTGTCCGATACAAACAATGCTTGCCATTGTTCTAAGGGACGTAGATCCAAACGCCCAGTAATACGCAATAAATTATCCTTTGGCAGTTTAGCTTTTGCACCACTAAAGGCAATATTGCCTTTGAGCAATTGAAATTGTTCTTTTGATACATCTAAAAACAGAGCTAAAGAAAGTACATTTGCTACTTTAATATCGAGCTGAGCATATTTTTTATTTTTCTCTTTAATTGCTAATGTATCTTTAAGCTCAAGGTAAGAAATTTTAAATGGTGCCAATTTTTTAGGCTGTTTATTAAATGGCTGAGGCAAATCAGATTGTAAATTTTTCAACCCTGATGACAGATTAAAAGCTAGGCCTCGTCGTGTATTAGGCAACTTAATAGTAAGTTTAACTTTAGGTTTCCCTATCAGTTGCTTACTCAAGGGTATGAGTAAATCTGGAATCAAATTCGATTTTCTTAATTTTTCAACTGAAGCAAGCGTAGTAATAGCAAGACTGATATCTGGGTCTTGTTTTATTTTTCTATTCTGTTTTTCTGTTTTTATGCGAACAATTGCTTTCTCACCTAGAATATTGGCTGTTAATTTTTCTGCATCAATTCTATTATTTTGAACAATTACTTCCCCCTTAATATGATTGACCAGTTGTTCATTTCTTTTAAATCCTGGTGGGTAATAAGTATTATTTTTAAGTTTCACTTTTACTCGACTACTTGGCGTACCTTTTTTAAGTGGCAAGCGAATGTCAATATTAAGATCAAGAGCACCTTTAGCATCTAAAATATCCAAGACATCATTTGAAACAAGATGGCTTTGTTTTAAAAACTTTACGCTATCAGCAACATGGGTGTTAATATCACCCGTTAGTTTTACTATGGATTTTAGATAATACTCTATAGCAACTTTAATATTATTTGAGTGTGAGGAAAAAAGTTTACTCTGAGTTGACTCAACGAACATACCTTGTTCTGTAAATTGAATCAGGGCATTAATATCCGTTAATAATGGCCAGCCATCATTATAATTTAATTTAACATTTTTAGTATTAAAAACAATATCTAAAGTACCACTATGATCGATATAAGGAAAACGGGAAAACTCACCTCGAAAAACAACCCCACCATCCGTACCTAATCCTGATAGAAACGCCTTATCCAACCAATCAACCAAGCCTTTACTCATTACTTTTGCTGGCAAATAATAAGGTACATTTTTTACCTTGGCATCGGAATAAAAACCACTTAGATCCAGAAAGGTTCGGCCATTATTAAATAGCCAGAAATTAACATCAGCCTTGGCACTCAGATGTTCATTATTCAAGACAAGTTTTCGAGCACCAAACAGTCTTGCTTCCCGTTCTCTTTGCCAAAAAAGTTCCCCAGAAAGTTGTTTAATTGGCCATTGTTCTCGAAAGAATGAATTAAGATGCAAAGACATATCATTACTATGTATATAAGCACGACCATGTGTCTCATTTAAAATAATATAAGAGGATAAATTTCTTATTTTTGGTATTGAATAGAATGAATTAATGGAAAATTTTTCAAGCTCAGCTTGGACTTGATAATGAGCAATTTTAATAGGTACGTTTAATGAGCTTAATTGAATATACCCCATAATATTGTTGATATCTCCTTTCACCTTGAGCTGATGATAAACATCCTGACTCAACTTATAAGGAGAGAAAAAAGAAACCAGAGGGGAAACATCTTCAAGTTCAATGTTATTTAAAAAAAATTGTATTTTGTGAGCATCCGTATTATCTGTAGAAAATGTAAAATTTAGATATTTCTGAGAAAGTTCCTGAGCATTAATCTTAAGATTCAAATCAAATAAATCAAAGACCCATGTTTTGTTTTTATTATCCTTCAGCTGATTACCCAGTGGATCTCTGCTAGCATGTTTCTTACTTATTTCTTGGTCAACATCATCATTTCGTGCCAATTTAAAATGTGTTGATATTTTATCCAGTTGTATCACTTGTTTTCTATCTGTTCTGGATAAATCAGTATTTTTAATGACTATGTCACCATAGATGGATTGCAGCACACCTTTGTCAATGCTTGTCCAGAATTTCGTATTCATATTAATACGATTAATCTGAAAATTTTCCACCTGTATTTTATCTTGTTTTAAAAAATGCAATAAACCCTGCTGATTAACATTATTTAATGAGCCATAAATTTTTCCATCCCAATGTTTTACATCACTCAATTGACCGTTAAAATTAAAACGCAAATCAATAGAAGAATGAGAATCTGCTATTTCTGCCTGTAATGACACCTGATGCTTAAGTTGCTTATTGTCAATTTTCAAATTAACAGCTGAAATAAATGTTGGTGCATATTCATGCAGTTCATCAATAAAATGGAGCTCACTATTGCTAATAATCAGCTGATTTTGATCAAATAGAGAAAGATACTCTTGAATATTTTTACTTTTATCCCGTTTATTATTTTTCGTTAATTCAAATTCTGAAATAGACAATTGATTATCTAAAGTGCGTTTTATTTTTACACTGGCTCCCTCTAAGATAAGCCTGTCAACTTTTACCTGAGAATCAAGCAAGGAAAGAATAGTGTTTACTCGGATAGTAGCGGAAGAAAACTTAAAAAGTATGCCATCATTATTTTTATTTTTGATGACAAAGTGATTTAAGGAAACTGAAGGGAATAATAATTGCACATCAACTTGTAAAGAATCAAACGTCACTGTTGTATGGAGTTGTGATTCAATAAAATTCTGAACAATATGTGGATTGGTTTCTAAATAAAAAGAGCTTAAACGTAAAACACTAAGAAAAAAAGCAAGACTAATTAATATACTGACAAACAACTTTCTATGGAACACCCATATAAAACGGCTGATTTTTTTTAATATATGAACCTTTGGTTTATGATTTATTGACGTTTTTTCTTCTAAGGCAGGTGCATCTTCCTGTCTTGTAAATTCCTTAGTGACTTGTTCAGAGCTATGCTCATCATCACTTTTTAGATGTAAATTCTTCTTAGTCACAAACTACTTCATTGCATATAGGGTGATAGAATAAAAAATAATGATACTATTTTTCTTATTTTTACTTTTTAGCATCATTATTTTTTACCCTAATTATCATTACATAGGAACAACATCATATTGTTCTTGAGAGTATTCATTATCAATTTTTAATTGTATAGAGCGTTGTAAAAACTCTTCCAGTTCTGCAATAGAAGACGACTCTTCATCTAAAAGATATTCTCCAACTTGCTGTGAAGCTAATACTAGAAGTTTCTCTGTATCAAATTGACGAGCTTCACGAATGATCTCACGAAAGATTTCAAAGGCAACGGTTTCCACTGTTTTAACAGTCCCTTTACCATTGCAAACAGGGCATTCTTCACACAAAATATGTTCCAGACTTTCTCGTGTCCTTTTACGAGTCATTTCAATCAGACCTAAACTCGACACTTCTGTAATACAGGTCTTGGCATGATCACGTTCTAATGCTTTTTCAAATGCACGCAAAACTTGACGCTTATGTTCTGATTCTTTCATATCGATAAAATCAATAATAATAATACCGCCAAGATTTCTTAAACGCAGTTGTCTAACAATGGCTTGGGTCGCTTCTAAATTTGTTTTGAAAATGGTTTCTTCTAGGTTACGATTACCAACATAAGCACCCGTATTAATATCCACCGTCGTCATAGCTTCGGTTTGATCAATAATAAGATAACCGCCTGACTTAAGCGGTATTTTTGATTGTAAGGAGCGCTGAATTTCGTCTTCAACACCATAGAGATCAAAAATCGGCCTTTCACCTGGATAATAGCCAATATTAGGGGCTAATTCCGGAATGAATTTGGTGGCAAATTTCATAACTTTAGTAAATGTCTCACGGGAGTCAATACTAATTGCATCAACACTACTGTCTGCAAGATCACGCATGACTCTCATTGCCAAAGGTAAATCTTCATAAACCATAATAGGTACTTTACTGGTCTTGTTATTACCCTGAGTTGACGTTTCTCTAATAGATGCCCATAATTTTTGCAAGAAAATCATATCGGCATGCACAGCCTGCTCTGAAATACCTTCTGCAACCGTTCTTACAATGTAACCACCCCCATCAAATTCAGGTAGGAGTTCTTTTATTATAGATTTTAAGCGTTCTCTTTCTTTATCATCGTCAATTTTTTGTGACACACCGATATGATTAGAATTTGGCATAAAAACAAGATAGCGTGCTGGTATGGTAATATGAGTAGTTAAACGAGCCCCCTTGGTTCCCATAGGATCTTTAACAACCTGAACCAATAGCTCTTGACCATCTCTTAGCACATCGCCAATAGTGACTTCTTTGCTACTATTTTTTTTCTCTTCTGATATAACAATATCGGATAAATGTAAAAAAGCCGTCCGTTGCAAACCAATTTCAAGAAATGCAGCTTGCATTCCCGGTAAAACTCGACAGACTTTACCTTTGTAGATATTGCCAACCAAACCTCGTTTGCTTGCTCGTTCAATAACCACTTCTTGCAACATACCATTTTCCACCCGAGCAACACGGGTTTCTTGAGGGGTTACATTAATCAGTAATTCATCACTCATATTTTTTATCTTTTATTCTTGGTATTCTTTAAGATCATACTTGGGAGAGAAAATTGTGCTAATAATTGTTGTGTTTCATAAATAGGTAAGCCCATTACAGCAGAGTAACTGCCACTTATATGACTAATAAATAAGGCTCCTTTGCCCTGAATAGCATAAGCACCCGCTTTATCAACGGGTTCACCCGTCTGCCAGTAGGCTTCACAGAGTGGTTTATCTAACTTGGCAAACGTCACATCGGTTAGTGATAGTGATTGTTGTTGTTTGTCTTTATTTAATAAAGCAATGGCCGTAATCACCTGATGAGTTTGCCCTGATAATTGCAGCAACATATCAATCGCATGTTCTTTATTCTTCGGCTTTTCTAAGATTTTTCCTTCCAGTACCACAACTGTGTCTGAGCCTAAAACGGGAATGCTTTGATCATCTTGTCGTGACCAACCATCATAGGCTTTCTCATAGGCCAAGCGAGCAACATATCTTTCTGGTGATTCATGTATTTGGTGTTGTTCTGGAGCAAACTGAGGGATCACCTCAAATACGACTCCCATTTGCTGCAATAGTTCCTGTCTGCGTGGTGAGTTTGAGGCTAAATAAATCATAATAGAATGCTATCGGTGGTAGGGATGATTTTTTAGAATACTATACGCTCGGTATAGCTGCTCACTTAATAAAACTCTAACTAAGGGATGTGGTAATGTCAAAGGAGAGAGTGACCATGTTATATCCGCACGAGCAACACAGGCATCACTAAGCCCCTCTGGACCACCAATTAGTAAAGCAATATCCTGACCACCATGCAACCATGCGTTCATTTGCTGTGCAAGCTTCTCGGTACTCCATGATTTACCCGTTACTTCAAGAGCCATCACGAAACATCCCTTAGGGATAGCAGTCAGGATTTTTTCACCTTCGGCTTTTTTTATTCTAGCTAGATCAGCATTTTTACCCCGTTTACTCGGGGCGATTTCAATCAGTTTCAGTTGACAATCTGCAGTCAAACGCTTTGCATAGTCATGATACCCCTTATTGACCCAGTCAGGCATTTTATTGCCCACAGCCAGTAAGTAGATGTTCATCTATTGCTACTCATTATCAAACTGTTCAGAGCCATCATCATAGTCAGGATCATCGACATCCCACATACGTTCAATGCCATAATAATCTCTTACTTGAGGTAACATCACATGCACCACCACATCCCCTAGATCAACCAAAACCCAGTCGCCCGTATTCATGCCCTCCACACCCAAAGGAGGAATACCAGCCTTTTTAGCTTCTAGAACAATATTATTGGCAATGGATTTTACTTGACGATCGGAACGTCCACTGGCAAAGACTAAAACATCCGTTACACTACTGCGACCATTAACATCAACACTATTCACATCAAATGCTTTAACATCTTCTGCCGCATTCACAGCCAGTGCTTTTAATTCTTCCAACTTCATTGGGATCTTTTACCTTTTCTTTTAAAGACTTTTAATCGTGAGATTTACTCAGTTTATTTATATAAATCATTGCATCTTATCAGATTTACCACACTTTCCGGCATTAAAAAGCGAACCGATTGTTTGTTTTTTAATCGTCTGCGAATATCAGTTGATGAAATTGATAATTGTGTCACAGGCTGTAGGATGATGTTACCACACAACATTTGATGAATACTGTCTTGATCACCCTTATGTTCTTCATACAGCACTTGTATTGCTTTTGGCCAACGCTCTTGAGTATTAAAATCAGATTCAGGTCTTTGACTGACAATAATATGTGCATAGGTTAACAATTGCTGCCAATGATGCCACTGCTCAAGCCCCATAAAAGCATCCATGCCTAAGAGTAAACACAGAGGGGTTTTAGGGTAGTCCTGACGCAAGCTTCTTAAGGTATCCACCATATAGGAGGTACCACCACGTTTAATTTCTCTGTCATCCAAGACAAATTTTGTCTCTGTGCTAATTGCTTTGGCAACCATATCAACACGCTGTTCGACCGAGGTTTGCGGTTGACTCCGATGAGGCGGTAAAGATGATGGGATAAAACGAACATGAGCCAGCGCAAATAGTTCACAGAGTTCAAGATTGGGTCTAAGATGCCCAAAATGGATGGGATCAAAGGTGCCACCGTAAATGCCTATTGGCGCATTGAGCAATGACACGTTTAATGACAACACATAAAATAAATTTGATGATGAACATTCAGAAACACAATACAATTATACCATGCGTTATTGGTGGTATTGCTTACTATGCTTATGTACAGCATCAATAAACACACTCACATTTTCTGGATCAATATGCTGATGAATGCCGTGCCCTAAATTAAACACATGACCATTACCCTGACCATAGCTTGCTAAAATAGTTTGTACTTCTTGTTCAATACGCTCAGGCTTGGCATACAAAATACTGGGATCCATATTACCTTGTAAGGCCACTTTATCACCCACACGGGCACGAGCATCGCCAAGATCCAATGTCCAGTCAACACCTAAAGCATCACAATCGGTTGCAGCCATAGCTTCTAGCCAGCCTGCTGCACCTTTGGAAAATAAGACCACGGGGACTTTTCGACCATCGTTTTCACGAGTAAGACCCGAAGCAATCTGTTGCATGTAGCGCAGTGAGAATTCTTTATAATCACGAGGTGTTAAAACGCCCCCCCAAGTATCAAAAATCATAACGGCCTGCGCACCAGCAGCAATTTGGGCATTTAAGTAGCTGGTCACGGATTGTGCCAAGGTATCCAATAGGGTGTGCATGGTGTGTGGATCATCAAACATCATGCCTTTTACTTTACCAAATTCTTTGGTTGAACCACCTTCAACCATATAGGTTGCCAATGTCCAAGGACTACCAGAAAAACCAATTAATGGCACGCGACCATCTAATTCTTTACGAATAGTGCGCACAGCATTCATTACATATTGCAATTCACCTTCTGGATCAGGTACACCCAAGGCTTTTACATCGGCAGCCGAACAAATAGGCTTATCAAATTTTGGCACTTCACCTTGAGCAAAGCGAAGCTGCAAGCCCATTGCGTCAGGAATGGTCAGGATATCAGAAAATAAAATGGCAGCATCCAAGGCATAACGTTCTAGCGGTTGAATCGTCACTTCACAGGCCAGTTCTGCATTCATACATAAATCCATAAAGCTACCTGCTTTTTCACGGGTCGCTCGATATTCAGGTAAATAACGCCCTGCCTGACGCATCATCCACACAGGCGTCATATCAACAGGTTCACGCATTAGAGCCTTTAGAAAGCGGTCGTTTTTTAATTCGCTCATTTATATTTTTCCAATATTACAGTCTAAATTTATTATATGGATCGCACTTACTTTATTTGGACTTTAGAGTTTCTCAGACATCTAAAAAGTCTAAAATACCTTCTGCTGCTTGTCGACCTTCTGAAATAGCCGTCACCACCAAATCAGAGCCTCGAACCATGTCCCCACCAGCAAATACTTTAGGGTTTTTGGTTTGGTACTTAAATTCTTGCTCAACAGGTGCAATCACTCGACCACGTTCGTCCTGAGTAATATTAAAATCTGCAAACCAATCTGCTGGGCTCGGTCTAAAACCAAAGGCAATCAAAACCACATCGGTAGGAATAATCTCTTCTGAACCTTCAATAGGTTCTGGACGACACCGACCTCGTTCATCTGGCTCGCCTAATTGTGTTGTGAGTAATTTAATACCCGTTACTTTGCCATTTGCACCCACAATTTCAACCGGTTGACGATTCCACAAGAACTGCACGCCTTCTTCTTTGGCATTTTGTACTTCTTTCTTTGATCCGGGCATATTAGCTTCATCACGACGATACGCACAGAAGACTTCATCAGCACTCTGGCGGATAGAGGTTCGAGTACAGTCCATAGCCGTATCGCCCCCCCCTAAAACAACCACTTTTTTGCCTTGCATACTAATAAAGTCAGTTTCATAGTCATAGCAATTTTTGACATTTGAAATCAGAAAGTCTAAAGCGACATGCACACCCTCAAGATCTTCACCAGCAATACCTGCAGTCATCGAGTTATACGTGCCCATTCCCATAAATACGGCATCATATTGTTCAAGCAAATGGTCAAAAGCAATCGTTTTATCTGTTGTTTTTTCACCCACTTGCGTATTAAGTATAAATTCTACGCCCATGCCTTCTAATACTTCACGACGACGTTTTACCACACCTTTTTCTAGTTTAAACTCAGGAATACCAAACATTAATAGGCCACCAATCTCTGGTTGCCGTTCATAGACTACGGGTTTAACTCCATTACGTGCTAATACATCGGCACAGGCCAAACCCGCAGGTCCAGCACCAATAATCGCTACTTTTTTACCGGTATTTTGAACCGTACTCAAATCAGGTCGCCAACCTTGGGATAATGCTGTATCGGTAATATAACGCTCAACCGAACCAATTGTTACCGCACCAAAATCACTTTTTAGGGTACAAGCGCCTTCACATAAACGATCCTGTGGGCATACTCGACCGCAAATTTCAGGTAATGAATTAGTGCGGTGAGATAATTCAGCTGCTTCAATAATTTTTCCCTCTTTGGCTAAACGTAACCAATGAGGAATGTAGTTATGAACGGGACATTTCCATTCACAATAGGGATTACCACAATCCAAGCAACGATCTGCCTGTTCTGAGGTTTGATCCTGCCCAAAAATTTTATAGATTTCTTTATATTCTTTAATGCGAATAGCAGAATCTTTCTTAGAAGGATCTTTTCGATCAACCTGCAAAAATTGGAAAATATTACCCATAATATTACCTTAAACTATTTCAAAGCCTGAGTGCCAAATACAAACAACTGCATTAAACACCAATAAATGTATGATAAAAG
This sequence comes from Gammaproteobacteria bacterium, assembly GCA_015488755.1. Classification (GTDB taxonomy): domain Bacteria; phylum Pseudomonadota; class Gammaproteobacteria; order GRL18; family GRL18; genus GRL18. The sequence goes on from WFNB01000069.1 coordinate 92,739, forward strand.
CCTTATGCTGCTTCGTTAGAAAGTATCTCTAATAAGCTCTCAATAGAGGCTGCTTTAGGTTTTACTAACCAAAATTTGCCACTCATATCGGCAAAATTATCAAGTACATACTGTCCCCATTCACTACCAGTCGCCTGTACAAACTCTTCAATTTTAGCTTTTAAATAATGACGATGGGCTTCTGTACCTTCATGCGTGATACGGCTGATATCAATTAATTCATGATTATAGCGATCCACAAAATGGTTGTCCTGATCCAGCACATAAGCGAAGCCACCCGTCATACCTGCGCCAAAATTAAGCCCTGTTGTACCTAATACGGTAATCACACCACCGGTCATATATTCGCAACCGTGGTCTCCAATGCCTTCAACCACAGCATGGGCGCCAGAATTACGCACAGCAAAACGCTCACCCGCTAAACCTGCGGCCAGCAAAGAGCCGCCTGTGGCACCATATAAACAAGTATTACCAATAATCGCAGCTTCATTACTCTTAAAGGAAGTACCACAGGCTTGGTTAATAACAATACGACCACCAGCCATGCCCTTACCTACATAGTCATTGGCATCACCTTCTAGTTCAAGGTGCAAACCACCCGCATTCCAAACACCTAAGCTTTGCCCAGCAGAACCTGTCATTTTAATAGTAATCGGTGCATCACTCATACCTAAATTACCGTATCGTTGGGCAATTTCACCTGACAAACGAGCACCAATGGAACGATCAACATTTCTTACAGCAAAGCTAAATGTACCACCTGATTTGTTTTTAATTGCTGATAATGTTGTTGCTACCATGTCTTCTGCTAACTCACCTTTATCATAAGGTTCATTACTATCTTCAATGCAGAACTTAGGTTTATTTGGATCATCAATTGTTTTTAGCAAGGGGGATAAGTCTAATTTAAGGTGACGATCAGTGCTTCCATCAATGACTTCTAATAAGTCGGTTCGACCAATCAAGTCTTCTAGTTTAGTCACTCCTAAAGAAGCCATCCACTCACGGGTTTCCTGAGCAACAAATTTGAAATAATTCATCACCATTTCAACTTTGCCAATAAAGTGATGTTTACGCAAGGTGTGATTCTGAGTAGCAACACCCATAGCGCAGGTATTCAAATGACAAATTCTTAAATATTTACAGCCCATAGCAATCATTGGCGCAGTACCAAAACCAAAGCTTTCAGCACCTAAGATAGCAGCCTTAACAATATCTAAACCCGTTTTTAGACCACCATCGGTTTGCAGTCTGATTTTGCCACGCAAATCATTGGCACACAAAGCTTGCTGAGTTTCACTTAAGCCCAATTCCCAAGGAGAACCGGCATATTTAACCGATGCTAAGGGACTCGCTGCAGTACCACCATCATAGCCTGAAATGGTAATTAAATCGGCATAGGCTTTAGCAACACCTGCGGCAATTGTCCCAACACCCGGCTCTGAAACTAGCTTGACAGATACCAGAGCACTTGGATTGACTTGCTTGAGGTCATAAATTAATTGTGATAAATCTTCAATAGAATAAATATCATGATGTGGTGGTGGTGAGATAAGAGTCACACCGGGAACAGAATAGCGCTGTCTGGCAATATTTTCATCTACTTTATGCCCCGGTAACTGCCCACCTTCACCGGGTTTTGCGCCTTGAGCCACTTTAATCTGCAATACTTCAGCATTCACCAAATAATGTGGTGTGACACCAAAGCGACCTGAGGCAATTTGTTTAATTTTAGAGACTTTAAGGGTATTAAAACGTTCTGGATCTTCACCACCCTCACCTGAGTTTGAACGTGCTCCTAAGCGATTCATTGCTTCGGCTAAGGTTTCATGAGCTTCTGGTGACAGGGCACCTAAAGACATTGCCGCACTATCAAAGCGTTTAAAGAGCATTTCAGCTGGTTCAACATCATCGATCGAGATGGGTGAAATATCTTCACGTAGTTTTAATAAGTCACGCAAGGTTGCAATAGGCCGCTTATTCACTTCATCAGCATATTTCTGATAGGCATTATAATCACTATTCTGTACAGCCTGTTGCATATATTGTACAACATCTGGATTATAGGCATGATATTCACCACCATGCACATAACGATAAATACCACCATGATCATTGGTTTTACGTGGATTCCAAGCCACTTTATTTAAAAAGCGTTGGTCATTATCAAAATGTTCAAAACCTGCACCGGCAATGCGGCTAGTCGTGCCTTTAAAGCACATTTGAGTCACTTCTTCATCGATGCCAATTGCTTCAAATAGTTGTGAACCTCGATAACTGGCAATGGTAGAAATACCCATTTTTGACATGACTTTGTATAAGCCCTTATTAATACCTTTACGATACGCTTTGGTTACTTTGCCAATATCAGACTCAGTAATCTCTTTATGTTCTATTAACTTAGCCAGTGTTTCATAGGCCATATAAGGATAAACAGCTGAGGCACCATAGCCAATTAAGCTGGCAAAATGGTGTGGATCACGAGCAGTACCGGTGACAACAACAATATTTGCATCACAGCGAAGCCCTTGAGCAATAAGATGATGATGTACCGCACCGGTAGCCATTAGGGCATGCAAGGTAATTTTATCTTTAGCAATATTTTTATCGTTTAAGACAATAATAACCTGACCATCACGAACTGCAGATTCAGCCTGCTCACAGACCGATACTAAAGCGTCTTTTAAGCTCAGCTCAGGCGCATAATTCAGGTCAATAATTTTATTTGCATAGGCTGAATCATCAATGGCTAATAAATTTTCATATTTAGCACAGGAAAGTACTGGAGAATCGATAATTAAGCGCTGAGCATGTTCTTGAGTCTCCTCAAATAGATTTTTTTCTGCCCCAAGACAGGTTTCCAGCGACATGACAATGCTTTCACGAATGGGATCAATCGGTGGGTTAGTCACTTGGGCAAATTGCTGACGGAAATAGTCATACAGCGGTCTAACCCGACTGGATAATACCGCCATTGGGGTATCATCCCCCATGGAGCCTATTGCTTCAGCAGCATTTTCAGCCAGAACTTTTATCACATATTCTTTTTCTTCATTAGCAATTTGAAATTGTTTTTCATACACCTTATAGGTATCATCATCCATACAGCCAACCACAGATGACGGCTCGATCAACTCAGACTTTAGGTACTTCATACCTTTTTTAAGCCAGTCTTTGTATGGGTGTTGAGTTTTTAGATGCTGATCCACATCATCAGGTAATAATAGCTCACCGGTATGAGTGTCGGCAGCCAGCATTTGCCCAGGTTTTAAACGACCTTTAGCCACGACATCTTGTTCACTATACTCATACACCCCTGTTTCAGATGCTAGCGTAATAATACAGTCCGAATAGGTTGCGTTAGTGACTCCCTGACTAGAGCCTTCAGCGGTTAAAAAGTCAGTATTTTTAGTAATGACATAGCGCGCTGGACGCAGGCCATTTCGGTCTAAGGTACAAGCAGCATAACGACCATCCGTCATTACCACACCTGCAGGACCATCCCATGCTTCCATATGCATTGAGTTATATTCATAGAATGCTTTGAGATCAGCATCCATCGTATCAACATTCTGCCATGCAGGTGGGATCAATAAACGCATAGCACGAAAAATATCCATACCTCCTGCTAATAAGGCTTCTAGCATATTGTCCATGCTATTGGAATCAGAGCCACTCATGGAGACTAAAGGACGAATGTCATCCATATTCGGTATTAATGGTGTGGCAAATTTATGACCACGAGCCACTGACCAATTACGATTACCCTGTACCGTATTAATTTCACCATTATGTGCCAAATAACGAAATGGCTGAGCCAAACGCCATTGTGGCCAAGTGTTAGTAGAAAAACGCTGATGAAACACACACATACCAGAGGCAAGGCGGGGATCATTAAGATCCTTATAAAAGACTGGCAAAAACTCAGGCATAACCAAGCCCTTATAAGATAATACCTGAGAAGTCATAGAGGGAATATAAAAGACTTCATCATTTTCTTGAATGGCTTTTTCCGCGCGGCGACGGGCAATATATAGATGACGATCAAAACTTGCCGTATCCATATCAGCACTAGCATTAACAAATACATGTTCTATTTTGGGAAGAGAGTTAAGTGCCTCATCACCACAAGCGCTTTCATCCACAGGTACGATACGCCAGCCGGCTACGTCTAAACCTTCTGCAGCAAGTTCTTTATTGACTTGCGCTCGAGCCTTATCGGCAATGCCAGAGTCCTGATTTAAAAAGACCACACCGACTGCATAGTTTTCGCTAAGTTTAAAGCCTTGCTCTTGTGCCACGGCACGCATAAGCGCATCGGGTTTTTTTAGTAATAAGCCACAACCATCACCTGTTTTGCCATCTGCTGAAATTGCGCCACGATGGGTTAGACGGGCAAGCGCTTCAATGGCGGTTTCAACCAACCAATGGCTACTCGCACCATCCATATGAGCAATTAAACCAAAGCCACAATTGTCTTTTTCAAAGGAAGGTCTATAAAGAGTCGATTGCAACTCTTTAGGATGAGATGTTTCAAATACTGGCATTACAGGCCTCAAATGATAGATATAGTATTTACAATTCATTATTTTAAACACTGTACTTTAAAAAAATGAACTGTGAAGTTATACAAAAATGTCATCTCTATCACTAATACGTAGCTATCGCCCAAAAGAACAATAAACAGCTACGCAGCCAAGTAAAAATAAATAACCCAGCCGAGCGAAAGAGCACGGTATTATACTCTTTCAAGCTCTTGTGGTCTACCCATATCACTTTTGCTTTTTAAGGCGTACCCAGCATACCATGTATTGCAGAAAAAGCTCTGACCCAAGGCTTACTGCCGGTAATTTTTATTTTCAAATACTGACTTTCCTGTTGTGCCTGCGCTTTGCTGGAGTAATCTCCGTAAATTAGTACATATAGCTCTTTACCATCACGCATCGTTTTAAAATAGGCAGCCTTAGATTTCAGTTGATATTTATTAATGTAATTTTTAATTTTTTCTTCGGCACTCAGAGCAATTAATTGAACCGTATAATCATTGGGATTTTGTGTCCAAATCCAAGCAATGTCTTTATTTTTCCCTTGAGTTTGACTGGCAATACTTCCTTGTTTAATATCTCCCTGTTTAGCAATAGAAGTTGGTTTAACTATCTGGGGCTTTCCTTTATTTTTAGATGTTAAATGAAGTTGTTCTTTAATACTAGCAAAGCTTCTAATCCAATGAGTCTTTGTTAACTCTGGTTTTAGTGTACTCAGAGCCTTTTGCGCTTTTTGTTTAGAAATATAGTTTCCATAGGTCAGCGCAAACCAATCTTGCCCTTGGCGTTGTGTGGTATAAACTAAAGCCGTTTCTTTTAGAGCCTGTTTACTAATAAAATCAGCTACTGCTTTTTTATCATGCGAGGCAAATAATTGAATCGTATAATGATCATCTATTTGTTGTGTTAGCCAAGTATTATCTTTTATTATGGTCTCTGGGATTTTTTTATTACTGACTAAAAAAGAAGAGTCATATTTTTTTCCATTCGGGTTAATCGCACTGAGCTTCCACTTCCTTGGTGTTTTTCCTGTAGCAACAAACAATTTAATCTGTGTATTGTTAACAAATTCAAACTGACTGGGTGTTAAATGGGCAGAAAATTGTTTTTTATTTTTATCCCATCTAAGTTCTATCACTGTTTGCTTAGAAAAGCCTAGGCCTTCAATGGTAATTGCCTGTCGCTGATCACTACCAAAAAATGGCTGTGGTCGTATATTCTTAATCACCAATTGGGCAATAAAAGGTTTTACTACGTCAAAGGAAATCGTTCGGGAGCTTACATTCTGAGCATTTTTTGCCACAATATGCCATTGTTGTGCTGTGATCCCTGTATTTAGGTATAGCTTAATTGTTGTCTTATCAATATATTGCCATTGAGAAGGCGTTTGTTTTGCTGAAAACTCTTTTTTATTGCCTGCCCAACTGACAATCAGACGACTATCCGGCTCTAATTCTTTACCTTTAATAACAATATATTGGTTCTTTTTAGAGCCAATAATCGGCGTAGATTCAACTGTTAATAATTCTGGTATTGGCTCAGATATAATGGTATTAGTAGAGGTATTATCTATTACGGCATCTGCCTTTACATTGACAGAAGGATTGATTTCTTCAGCCTGCGTAGCTGCATTATCAACAGGTACGCCATCAGTAGATATTTCCGATTCAGGCGTATTGATAATTTCTAGTCGTGTTGTATTTTCTGTAATTACAGCATTGGGGCGTTGTGTGGGAATATTTTCTTGTACTACCTCAGACTGGCTTGCTTCTGGTTTAATCAGCGATTTTTCTTTGCTTGTTATTTCTGTTGGTAGTTCCAAGGGTAATACGGCAATATCTTCTTTATCTTTAGCATCATTATTTTGTGGTGTCTGATCGAAAACAGTATTAAAGACAACAATTGCCAATAATAAAGAAGCAAACAATGCTAAAGGAATGCTGTATTTTTTAAACCCAGCACTTAATTCATCATCATAATCCACTTCATCTAGTGTATCTGAATCATTATATTGCTCTTCTGAGCCATCATCATGATCCTCTGAACTATCATTCATTTGTTCAATTTCTGCAAATTTTTCAGCTAAACGACTTAATTGCTCACCCGCCTTATCACTACGATGAGGGCTTAAATCATCATCGCTAAACGTATTCATAAAATCATCATCTTGATTTTCAAAAGCTGGTGCAACATCTTCGCTCTGCTCAGGTATATTTAATTGAAACTCATTTTCATTATAGCTTGCCTCAATATCATCTATAACAGGCTGTGTTGAAGAAAGAGGTTTATCAATATAATTATCAGCCTTACCACTGGATACTAAAAATTTATTAGCATAAAAGTTGATTTTCTCTGGCATTCCCTGCGAATCACTAAAGATACTATCAATGATCCTCGGGGTGAACGGCGACTCCCGATCAAAGCCAGCAACAGCCATTTTATGTCTTAGATAACCAGATACCCCTTCTTTATCAAAAGGAGCTAATGTGGAAACATGAATAATGTCTCTATAATCTCTTAACTGCGGGTCTTGTAATAGTTCACCTATTTCAGGAGGAGACAATAAGACAATATTGATATAAGCATCATCATCTTGTTTTTGCTGTGATAGTTGGATTAAAAAACGCAGTGAGTCTAACGAAAGAACTTGATCACTATCAATAAAGAGCACAGGTTTAAAGCCTAGTTGATTAATTTGACTCAACTGTATCTCTAGTGTCTCAAGTAAATCGGCATTAGCATCATTCTGTATAGAAAATGCATTTAAAATTGCTTGAATGAGTGATAAGGTATCATATTGCTCAGCATTGGTAATTTTAGCACTGCGCCAATTATTATCAGTACGATGCAATAATGCTTCTAGAAAATGACTCTTACCAACCCCTGATGCGCCAATAATCACCTGAAAATTAGTGGAGAAACTCACGAGATGCTCTGTAGACTCTAAAAGCTTGGCTCGATTTTGATCGGCGTAAAAGTAATGCTGTGCACTATTATTTTTAAACGGGTTTTCTCTCAAACCTAATTTATCCAGTTGTGACACATGTAACTCCCTATTATTAGGATCAATTGAGATCTTTTTATTGTGTCACAATGGATGTGGCAAAAGCCTGCAAGGTTTGTGACAATTTCTCAGAATCAAAATCAGAAGAAATAATAGAACTTCCCATGCCATTCATCAACACAAGATGTAACTGCCCATCCAGTACTTTTTTATCACCAGCCATCAAATCTAAGAATTTTTTCTCTGAAATTGTTACTGCGCCATTTTCTGGGATCCGTGTCGGCAAATGGGCTTGTTCCAGCAACGTAATGATATCTTGCTGAACCTTCTTTTTAAGCCAGCCATGACGTACCGATAAGTCGGCAGCCATCACCATACCAATAGCGACCGCTTCTCCATGCAAGCAATTACCATAACCTAGAGCCGTTTCAATGGCATGGCCAAACGTGTGCCCCAAGTTTAACAGGGCTCGTTGACCGGCTTCTTTTTCATCGGCAGCAACAATATCGGCTTTATCCTGACATGAAAATTTAATTGCATATTCAAGTGCTGAAGTGTCTCTTTGGCATAGAGCACTCATATTTTCGCCTAGCCAATTAAAGAAATCATGGCTATTAATCAGTGCATACTTAATTACCTCAGCTAAGCCTGCACTAAGCTGTCTATCGTCTAAGGTATTTAGCGTATCCGTATCGGCAAGTACACATTGCGGTTGATGAAAAGCACCAATCATATTTTTACCTAGCGGATGATTAACACCCGTCTTGCCACCAACTGAAGAATCAACTTGAGCTAATAAAGTGGTTGGTATTTGAATAAAATTAACACCCCGACGATAAATTGCAGCGGCATAACCGGTCATATCACCAATAACCCCCCCACCAAGAGCAACCAGGGTCACCCGGCGATCAAACTGTTTTTCCATCAGTTTATCAATTATGGGTAAAATGCCATCATAAGTTTTGTACACTTCACCATCTTTTAAAATAACCGTTTCGCATTGATAGTCAGAAAACAATTCTAATGCTTGCTCAAGATACAACGGAGCAATTGTTTCATTAGAGACAATGACCACTTGCTTACCAACAACATAGGGACTTATCAGGGATTTATTCGCTAAGATCCCCTGACCAATATAAATAGGATAACTGCGCTCATCTAGGTCAACATTTAGTGTAATCATTAAGATCTCTTAAGTAACATTAATTAATTTTTCCAGTTCTTTTACTGCATTATGAACATTCATTTTATGTGTTTCTAGTACAATATCAGCAAGTTCACGGTAAATAGGCTCTCGTTCACTTAGAATAGAACGTAATTTCTCTCTTGGATTATCCGTTTGTAAAAGAGGACGATTTTTATCTTTTGCTGTTCTTTCCATTAAATCATCCAAGCCAGCACAAAGGTAAACAATAGTCCCTGAACATTTTAAAGCATTCTGATTATCCTTATTAAGAACCGCACCACCGCCTGTTGCTAAGACAATATGTGTTTTTTGAGTTAGCTCAGAAATCATATCATGCTCACGACGCCGAAACCCTTCTTCTCCTTCTAATTCAAAAATCAGTGGAATAGAAACACCCGTACGCTCTTCAATTTCTTTATCACTATCAAAAAAATCAAACTGCAAGACTCGGGCTATTTGACGACCAATGGTTGTCTTTCCTGCCCCCATAGGACCAACTAGAATAAGATTTTTAATAATTGACTCCAGAACAAAATAGTGTATGTAATCTAAACACGTTTAGAAAAAAATCATTGTATAAAATCTAATAAAAACACTTGAGAGGCACTGAATGATTTTATCAAATTCATAAGAACAGTGAAAGTTTCAGGTTTTACTTTAGCATTAGAAGAAATCAGTTATAAAAAAAGGACTACAAGTTTCCTAGTAGTCCTTTTTATGCAACTGAGTTAATATAACTATCCAATCTTAATTAACTCATTATAGTTACTTATCAATATAATTTAGCGAACCGAAATTGAGTCATCCATAATTTTAGGCGTGATGAATATCATCAGTTCTTCCTTGTCTTCACTGGATGTCTTCGCTCTAAAGGCCGCACCAATCACAGGAATATCACCTAAAACTGGGACAGAATCCGTACCATGACCTGTAGCCTGCTCAAAGATACCACCAAGAACAATCGTATCGCCATTATCAACTAATACTGTTGTAGTCACTTCTTTGGTATCAATAGTGGGTACGCCTAGTACAGTATTATTAAAGTCAGGTCTATCCTTATTAATTTTAAGCTCCATAAAGACTTTCTTGCCTGGAATAACCAAGGGCGTAACATCTAATTGCAGTACGGCATCAATAAATTTTATAGTATTACCACTGATGTTTTGTTCTAAATAAGGAATTTTTGCACCTTGCTTAATATGTGCTGGTTTACCATTCGCTGTCACTACTCTTGGACTGGAAATCAATTCAATTGTACCCTCTTCCTGAGAGGCTGAGATTTCCAAATCAACTAAATAGCCACTATGAAGCAAGCCAAACGTAATACCTAATATATTCTTTTGTGCTGAACCTAAGTCAACCTGACCAGCACTGGTTTGAGCACCAAAACGAGGTTCACGCACTGGAGCAGGTAGCAAACCCTGACCTAGAGGTACATCTGAAGGGAAAAAATGTGTTACTTTGCCTTGATCATCAACCGTTTCATAATCACGAGTCAAGCCTCGATTAGAAGCTCCGGTCGTAACCTGACCTGGATTTTTATTCTCACCACGACCATTAGTTGATCGAAAGTTCCAGTTCAAACCCATTTCTCGGTTAAACTTATCGGAAGCAGAAACGACTCGCGCATCAATTAGCACTTGTCTAACAGGCGTATCTAATTCTTTAATTAATTTTCTCAGTTGAGAAATATTACGAGCAGTATCACGAATAACTAATTGATTACTTCTATCATCTGCAACAAAGGTCGCTCTTGAAGAAATAAAAGAAAATCCTTCTGAATCTGCATCGCCCTCAGCACCGGTTGTATCGGTCACCTGATTTTTAGTGCTCTCAGGGTTTGCCATATCATTTAATATTTGTTCAATAGTCGTCGCTGGAACGTAGCGCAATTGAATTGTTTCTGTAACCAGCGGTAACAAATCAGCGATCTGTTTTTTAGACTCTAATTCTTGCTTTTCAATAGCCGCTAATTCTTCAGCAGGAGCCACACGCATTACATTACCTTCTTCACGCATCCCCAAGCCCTTAGTTTTTAGAATAATAGCCAAGGCCTGATCCCAAGGTACATTTTTTAAACGCAGTGTAATGCTACCATTAACCGTATCACTGGTAACCATGTTTTTACCTGTGAAGTCAGCAATCAATTGTAGCACTGCACGCACTTCAATATCTTGAAAGTTTAAAGACAAACGCTCACCTGTATACCCAAACTTAGCCTTCTCTTTTGCTTCTTTTTGTGCTTTTGTTAACCCTTTGACTTCAATAGTAAATGTCCTTCCAGCTTGGTAACCTAAATGGTCAAATTCACCATTGGTATCAACAACCATTTTAATATTATTGCCTGAACTCGTGGTATCAATAAATAATACGGGGGTACTAAAATCTTTAACATCAAGACGACGTTCTAAGTTACTCGGTAAGCTCACATTTTCAATGTCAACAACCAACTTCTCAAACTCTTGCTTGATATTCACATTAGACGGCTTATCTGTAAAAGAAATAATAATACGTCCTTCGCCCTCGCTGCCTAATTGGAAATCAATATTACTAATACTATTTTTACCCAGAGCAGACGTCTTACCGGCAACATTAGCATCATTTAAGACAATGACAACATTATTGCCATCAATTTCTGTTGAGTATTTGGTCAGCGCAACCATATTTAAAACAACACGGGTTCGCCCTCCTGCGGCAACTGCTGTAATACTTCGAGCAAGACCAATACCGATTGTTTGGCGTTTTTTGCTAAGTGCAACACCGGTTCCAGGAAAGTCAAAGGCAATTCTTGCAGGAGAATCAATCGTAAAAATTCCTGGCTCAGGTGCTGCTTCACTAAATTTTAAAACAATTTGAATTTTATCCCCTGGAATTGAGGCAAATGATATATCTTCAAGCACATTGCTCGCATGTGCGCTCATTACACTCATCGATATTAGCCATAAAGCAGCCATTAATAATGGTTTAAAAGTCATTTTATTGTTCATAGTTTTCTCTCTAATATTCCCTGACTACTTATTTTATTATTTCCAACTATTGTTAGAAGTTGTCTAAACTCATTTTTATTACCGATAACTCTTTTAGTTAACACTCGCTATCAGCAACCAAACTTTACTCACTCAAAGCAATTGATGCCTTACGTTCTATCCAACCGCCTGCACCATCAGAAACTAATTCACGAAGAGCAACTTCTTCCTCACTAATAGAAATAACCTCTCCATAATTTTTTCCCATGTGATGACCAATAGCCACCCTATGCAATAAACCATCAGGATCTTCAATTAAAATCCAGTCCACACTATTTTGATTCAGGGTACCAACCATCCTAAGACTATCTAATGAAAAATCTTCTAATGGCTCTCTAGGACGATTTTCATCTGGGCGTGGACCCCGATAAGCCCCACCGGCCACCTCAATATCAACAACAGGTTTAAAGGGATCACGAATATCTTGTGCATTATAAACATAAGGGGGATAGTTTATAAATTCTGGCAGAGCCTTCACAGTCCCTTTATGCGTTGCTTTTGTTTTCTTTACAAAGGCCTGTAAGTCACTCATGTCATTAGAAACACAACCCGATAGTGTTGTTAATGAGCCTATTAATAATAATATTTTTTTCATTTGAAGCTGTCTCAATTATCTTATCTAATTGTTAAGTATTACAATTAATTACTTTTTGCTGCGTCTTCTTTTCTTGGTTTTTGAATTTGATGATTCCAACTCATCTTCATCCAAATAACGATACGTTTTAGCGACCAATGTGATGGTCAACTTTTTATCACTATCAATATTTTGAGGCTTAGCGACCTTATTACCTCTCTTATCCTTAATTTCTTTTTCTGAAACAGGCTTCATTTGCACATCATGTATAGTAACAATACGAGGCAAAGCAGCAATCCCCGAGGCAAAATTACCAAAATCATGATAACCACCCGTTACTTTAATATTCACAGGCAGTTCCGCATAAAATTCCTTTCTAATTTCCTCTAAGGGTTTAAATAAACTAAACTCGAGGTTATTACTTAAGCCTGTCTGAGATATTTCAACGAGCAGATCGGCTACTTCTGTTTTTTGTGGCAACTGTCTTAGCATAGAACCAAAACGCTTTTCCATATCAGCCATTTGCTGTTTATAGGCTTCAAGGTTTGAAGCTTTTCCTTGTTTTTCTCTAAATTCTTTTTTTAATGGCTCTTCTTTAAGTTCAACCTTTTCTAGCTCAGCGATCGAGTCTTGTATAAAATAGTAAAAACCACCACCTAAAACCAAAGCAAAAACAATAACTGCGGCAATAATTCGGGCACCTAATGGCCAGCTACCAATATTCTCAAAATCCAATTCATTTAAGTTCATAGCTTATCCCTTCTTATCTTTTTTATTTTTATCTTTGGGGGCGGCCTGCTGTGATGTTAACGTAAACTCACTATAACCCTTGGGATTCGCCTTTTTCTTATTACCCTTTGTATTATCTGATTTTTTACTCTGGATAACTTTCAAGCTTGGATTTTCTATCCATTCAGCCCTTTCTATATTTCTCATATAGGCTGATACCCTCGCATTAGATTGAGCAATACCAATAAAAGTTAGAGCCTTCTTTGCCTGCTTGAACTCGGTCAGATGAACACCTTCAGGCAGTACTTTCACCAAGTCATCCAACATATGAACACTTTCTGAGCGATTACCCTGAAGTTCCTGAATCACATTCATACGAGCCAGCAGATCTGCTTTTTTCTTCTCTAATGCTTTAATTTCAGCAATTGCTTTTTCAACTTTTTTAATTTCATTGGAAATGTAGCTATTACGTGAGCTCTGATAATCAATCATTGCATCTAACTGCATTTGAACTGCAAAAATAGCACCGATACCCGCAAAAAAAGCAACAACTAACAAAGCATAAAATTGTTGTTCAATAAGCTTGCGTTTTTCTTCACGCCAATTAAGTAAGTTAATTTTAACCATTAATCAAAACTCCTTAATGCAAGACCACAAGCTATCATTAATGCTGGAGCATCATTACTCAACACCTGAGCTTTAATCTTGGGAGATAATGTCATATTTGCAAAAGGATTAGCAATAGATGTACCAATACTCAAACGCTCTTCAATCATTTGCTCAATATCCGGAATAGAGGCACTACCACCAGCCAAAACAATATGATCGACTGAAGTGAATTGACTTGATGAAAAGAAAAATTGTAACGAACGACTAATCTGTTGAGTCATTGCTTCTTTAAAAGGTTCCAGAACTTCGGGGATATAAGTATCTGGCAAGCCACCTTGTTTTTTTGCCATACCGGCTTCTTCGTAAGACAGACCATAACGACGTTGAATTTCTTCAGTTAGTTGTTTACCTCCAAAAACAGCCTCACGCGTATAAATTGTCTTTAAGTCATGCAAAACACTTAATGTGGTCATTGTTGCGCCAACATCAAAAACAGCAACCGTCATATCTTCGGCACCATTGGGTAATTGTGGCGCAATCAACTGATATGCTGTTTCCATAGCATAGGCTTCGACATCCATAATTTTAGCTGTTAGACCACCTAACTCGGCCGCTGCCACTCTTATTTCAACATTTTCACTACGCGAAGCCGCCAGCAACACATCCATATTTTCTGGTGACCCTTCACTAGGTCCTTGAACCTCAAAATCAAGATTCACTTCATCTAAAGAATAAGGAATATACTGATCGGCTTCTACCATGATCTGGCTTTCGAGCTCATCCTCAGTCAGATCGGCCGGCATTTGCACAATTTTAGTAATGACCGCCGAGCCTGCAACCGCTAAGGCTGCATTTTTTTGACGTGTTCCTGAACGTTTGACAGCTTTTCTTACTGCCTCACCTACCGCATCAACATCTGCGATATTTTTTTCAGCCACTGAATTAGGCGGCAAAGGTTCTACCGTATATGCTTCAACCCTGTATTTATCACCACTTTTAGATAGCTCAAGTAGTTTTACAGCTGATGAACTAATATCAACGCCCAGCATATTTTGCGCTTTAGTTCCGAATAATTGTGCAAAAGCCAAAATTAAGTCCTTTATTCTTGAAATAATACCGCTCAAGGTACTATTTAACAATTTATAAATTGCCTGAACAGAGAAGTTGCGCTTAAGTAAATACTTTACTTAATTACCTTCACTTCACTATTCACTTCTTACTTATTTCTTATCACTTCCTACTTCGACTACATGAATTTAAATGATCACTTTAAGTAATAGGCAACATAGAAATTCAATAACTTACAATACAATCATAATGTATTAGATTAATTTTGCAAGTCTCCAGTAAAGAAAAATAGCATTTATTTGAACTATTACCTGCTGAGACGTCTAATATAACGATTAAGTCAGAGACAAGCAGGCAATAATACATTAATAAACATGAGTTTAAATCATCATCGATACTGGGTTTTATATGAGCTTAGAAACTGGTTAAATTACCTTAGATTATAAATAAAGAGAACTAAGTCCCTTTTTTCTTTATTATTATACTTTGATTATATAGTCTAAATGAGCAACTAGCCGTCGCTACAATGCACTCAAACTAAACACATTCTATTTTTCACATTCTATTTTTCTTCTTTTAGCATATTATACTCTTAAGCCAATTAAGTCGAGTAATTCAATCGGTTAGAGAATCTTTGTATGATAATACATTAATTCATACAATCAAGAGAACCTATAATTATTTTTCTAAAAACGAGTGTGATATCACACAAAAAGCTCTATAATTGAGTATATTATTCAATCATATTAACACCAACTTGGGCTACTATGCGCCGTTTATACCAACTTTTTCTGACTCTTCTCACACTTTTTCTCAGCATTGCCATACTTTCTGTGATCAGCATCACATCAGCTTACATTTATTTTGAACCCAAACTGCCTGATATTGATAGATTAAAAGATGTAAAACTTATTGTTCCTCTAAGAGTGTACTCCTCAGACAATAAACTCCTAGCTGAATTTGGCAATACAAAACGCGAACCCATTAGCTATAAGGAAATTCCCAAAACATTTGTCCAGGCAATTATTTCAGCAGAGGATGAAAATTTTTTCCATCACCCCGGCGTGGATTATAAGGGTATCCTACGAGCAGCTATGCATTTACTTAAAACAGGGAAAAAAGGTCAGGGTGGCAGCACAATTACCATGCAAGTTGCACGTAACTTCTTTTTGACACGCAATAAAACATATCTGCGTAAAATTAATGAGATATTTCTATCTTTTAAAATTGAGAAAGAGCTTTCTAAACAAGAGATTATGGCTTTATATGTTAATAAAATATTTCTTGGCCATCGTTCCTACGGCATTGCCGCTGCATCGAAAGTATATTATGGCAAAAAACTCAGTGATTTATCGCTTGAACAATACGCCATGATCGCAGGCTTACCCAAAGCCCCCTCTACTTTTAATCCGATTACTAATCCTAAACGAGCAACAGTGCGACGCAACTATGTATTGTCTCGAATGAAACAATTACATTATATTTCTCAAGAACAATATAATAAGGCAATAAAAACGGTTGATGATGCAGAAATTCATATGCCCAATATTGAGCTTAAAGCCCCTTATGTAGCAGAAATGGTACGTTCACAAATGATCGAAAAATATGGCAATGCTGCCTATAATGCTGGTTACAATGTTTATACATCCATTTCTAGCAAGCTACAAAATGCAGCAGACACCGCCCTTCGTTCAGCACTTATGAGCTATGAACACCGTCATGGCTATAAAGGCGTGATAAAACACATTGACTTACTACCCAACACCCCAGTTTTAGAGCAATTAAAGGTATTAAATGACCTTCAGCCTGTAGGTCACTTACAACCGGCATTAGTCACCCAAATTATTACTCCAGAAACTGCTACCACTGAAAAAAAGGCTCAGAAGAAAAAAACAAGCAATAAACAATATGCTCAAATTTTATTAAAAAACGGCAATACCGTTTCTTTATTATGGAAACACATCAAATGGGCAAAAAAATACATTAATGATCGCCGCATGGGCCATTCACCTAAAAAAATAGAAGACATTTTTTTGACCGGTGATGTTATTTATGTGGAACCACTCAAAGACCAGCAATATGCCTTAGCACAAATTCCAGAAGCATCAGCCGCTTTAGTTTCACTAAACCCTCAAAACGGTGCTATCAATGCCCTAGTGGGTGGCTTTGATTATTACCATAGCAAATTTAATCGAGTTCTTCAGGCAAAACGCCAACCCGGCTCAAACTTCAAACCGTTTATTTATTCTGCCGCACTTAATAAAGGTTACACCACAGCAACCTTAATTAATGATGCCCCAGTTGTGTTTAAAGACAGTTATTTAGAGGGGTTTTGGCGACCTGATAATTACAGTGGTAAGTTTTTTGGCCCAACTCGGCTACGAAAAGGCTTAATAAAATCCAGAAACTTAGTATCTATTCGTATCCTTCGAGATATCGGCATAAACTATGCCATTGACTATGTACAACGTTTTGGATTTATACCTGAAGAATTACCTAAGAACCTATCTCTAGCACTAGGCAGCGCCACATTAACCCCAATGCAAATTGCTCGAGCCTACGCAATGCTTGCTAATGGCGGCTATGATGTCAAACCGTGGTTTATTAGTCGAATAGAAGACGCTCACCATAAGATTATATTTAAACAACGCTATACTCAAGTTTGTAGCCCTGACTACCCAAAAGAAAATTGTCCAGAAGATGACAGTTTACACGCTCCCCGTATTGCTGAAGAAGATAATATTTTTCTCATGACAACCATCTTACGTGATGTTATCAAACGGGGAACCGGAACAAAAGCTCTCAAATTAAAACGTAACGATTTGGCAGGAAAAACAGGTACCACAAATGACCAATTGGATGCATGGTTTTCTGGTTTTAATCGCCAAATTATGGCAACGGCTTGGGTTGGCTTTGATACCCCACGTTCATTAGGCCGAATAGAATTTGGTGGTACTGCTGCGTTGCCTATGTGGATTGATTTTATGAGAGTTGCTTTAAAGGATATGCCAGAACAACCCTTAAGAAAGCCAGAAAACATTATTACCGTGAAAATTGACTCTGAAACAGGACTCTTAGCCAGCCCATCATCCAGTAAGTCACAATATGAATTCTTTATTGATGGCACCGAACCCAAACGCACCACTAACGTCTCAGATTCAGGTGATCCTTCAAACTCAAGTAGTGAAACGGTTAATGAGGACTTATTCTAGTAGCTAAGATAACAACAGAATAACTCTCCCTGCAGTCATTTTTTGCTTAAACTATTATCCTAAATAAATCAATTGAACCTACTGCGAATTTCCATAGCACTGAATCTACAAGGCTTTGCAGAATATTTTGACTTCACCCGTAGGGTTGACTACGAATAAAGTCAAAATAACCTGCAAATCCTTGTATCTCCAGCACTCTGATCATTCTCGCTACGATTCAACTTATTTATTTAGGATTATCCTAGGTTTATACTCCATTCTAGCAACCCCACTGACAATAGCCGCTTTGGCAACAGCTTGAGGAACGCTTAGAATTAACCTTGGATCAAACGGTTTTGGAATAATATAATCTCGACCAAACTCTAGGGCATCCATACCATACGCTTGTAACACTTCATCAGGAATGGAAAGCTTTGTTAAGTCTGCTAATGCCTTAACTGCTGCCAATTCCATTTGAGTATTAATTTTTGATGCTCTGACATCCAATGCACCACGAAAAATAAACGGAAAGCCCAATACATTATTTATCTGATTAGGATAATCCGATCGCCCTGTCGCCATAATTAAATCGTTTCTCACTGCATGAGCAATATCCGGATCAATCTCTGGATCAGGATTTGACAAAGCAAACACAATCGGTTTTTCAGCCATTGCAACAATCATAGCAGGGCTAACCAAATTAGACCCAGATACCCCAATCAAGACATCAGCACCTCGCATGGCATCAGAAAGTGTTCTATCATCGGTATGACTGGCAAATTCCTGTTTATAAATATTGAGATCATCTCGACCAGCATACACAACACCTTTTCGATCAACCAAATTAATTTGTTGCTTGCTAACTCCGAGGGACAGCAATAAACGCATAGCAGCAATACCTGCTGAACCAGCACC
Organism: Gammaproteobacteria bacterium; assembly: GCA_015488755.1. GTDB lineage: Bacteria > Pseudomonadota > Gammaproteobacteria > GRL18 > GRL18 > GRL18. The sequence continues at coordinate 111,585 of WFNB01000069.1, forward strand.
TAAACAGACAATTTTAATGTCTTCGATATTTTTTTCTTGTAACTCCAGAGCATTAAGCAAACCCGCAGCAATAATAATTGCCGTACCATGTTGATCATCATGAAACACTGGAATATCCAAACGTTCGCTTAATTCCCTTTCAATTTCAAAGCAGTGGGGAGCAGCAATATCTTCCAAGTTAATACCACCAAAGGTAGGCGCAATACTGGCTACCGTCTCAATAAAGGACTCCTGAGAGCTTGCTTTTACTTCCAGATCAAAGACATCAATGTCAGCAAATTGTTTAAATAGTACCGCTTTGCCCTCCATCACAGGCTTACCAGCTAAAGCCCCAACATTGCCTAGACCTAATACCGCTGTACCATCAGAAATAACAGCAACAAGGTTTCCCTTATTCGTATATTGATAAGCCATATCAGAATTTTTAGCAATCTCACGAACAGGCTCGGCCACACCTGGAGTATAGGCCAAGGATAATTCTTCTTGGGTTTGGCAAGGCTTAGAAGGTACAACACGGATTTTACCAGGTAAAGGATAGGCATGATACTCAAGAGTCTGTTCACGCAATGAGTCATTAAAATTATGTTTTCTAGCATGATCAGACATTAACGATTCCCTTTAATAAGAAGCAGATACATATTCACTCTATTTGGAGATTCCTATCACAGTTTCAAGTATAGCCTAAAAATTGAGATCATACCTTGTACGAACATGAATGGATTGCCGACCATTATAAACATTAACCCAACCTCTAACATAAACCCTCTGCCCCACCAATGTTTTAAGAGCAAGCTGTGGAAAATATTTTCTATCTTTTTTGGCAATACGAATAGAGAGTTTCGCCGTCAATGCTAAATAAATACTTTTACGACTCTCACTATAGTGATTAATTACCCCTTGGATATAGAAATAACCCTTACTACTTGAGTCTAGCAGTGTTGCATCAAGCCATTGATTTTCTGACAATTGCCAAATACCTAAATGCTGTTTCTGAATACGTTGTTCAATAGAGCGATAACACTGAATACGAGCATCATTAGGTGGTATCACAAGAGCGTGCGCCAACCCTTTAGCTAATAAAATTTCTTCAACACTGCGACCATCAGATGTATTAACATAAGCAAGAGTACGCCCATAGCGATCTTTTTTATCTCGATCATAAGTAAGACCTACACGCTTATTTTTATCCAATAAATGAGAGAGAGCACGGCGTGCTTTTTTGGCAAAAGCCTGTGACGGCTGACCTCGATAACCAATCTCTGGGGTATTGATACCAATAATACGAATGCGTCGACCATCTTTTAAAGCTAAAGTATCCCCATCAATAATTTTAGCAACATAGCCCCACTCATCAACATTTTGTAATTGCTGCTTCTGACTCAGGCAAGATGTGCCACTTGCTATAGATGAATGACATAGAATTAGAAACAAACAACTAAGAGGTCGCATAGAATGAAGCATTCTATAAGTTAACAATATATTTCCCCTAACAAATTACTTTTACAAAATTTTAAGCAAAAAAAAAGCACTTTGAATTCAAAGTGCTTTTTTCTAAACTTTGTATAAACTATTATTTTTTCATGCCATACTTCTGACGGAATTTATCAACACGTCCAGCAGTATCAACTAATTTTTGCTTACCAGTATAAAATGGGTGGCACTGAGAGCATACCTCAATAGAAAGAGCTTCTTTACCAAGAGTAGAACCTGTAGTAAAACTATGACCACAACTACAAGTAACCTGAACGTCATTATATTTTGGGTGGATATCTGCTTGCATAATATTAAACCTTATAAAATTCTTAGGCGCCGCCATTAATTTTATCTTTATTGCATTGACTCTACAAAGCAAGAAAAACTAATACCGCGTCCTTTTTGGGATGCGCAATCATACTCTTCTTTTTTATAAATTTCAAGAAAATATTAGTGCGACTCATTTTTTACAAAACAACTTAGTTTACTTACGTTATATGCTATCGATTCATCGAATTAAAAAATTCTGCATTTGTCTTAGTATCACTCATTTTATCTTGCATGAATTCCATAGCACTAATTTCATCCATTGGATGTAAAATTTTACGTAAAATCCAAACCTTATGTAGGTCTTCTGGGTTCATTAACAAATCTTCTTTACGTGTGCCAGAACGATTAACACTAATAGCAGGATAAATCCGTTTTTCTGCTAGCTTACGGCTCAAGTGTAATTCCATATTACCAGTACCCTTAAACTCTTCATAGATAACCTCATCCATTTTTGAGCCTGTATCAACCAGAGCCGTGGCTAAAATAGTTAACGAACCACCCTCTTCAATATTTCGTGCCGCACCAAAAAATCGTTTGGGTCGCTGCAAAGCGTTGGCATCAACACCACCGGTAAGCACCTTACCTGAGGATGGGATAACCGTATTATAAGCACGAGCAAGACGGGTAATAGAATCCAATAAAATAACCACATCTTTTTTATGTTCAACCAGACGTTTGGCCTTTTCAATAACCATCTCAGCCACTTGCACATGACGACTGGCAGGCTCATCAAAGGTGGATGAAACCACTTCACCTTTCACCGAACGCTCCATTTCTGTTACTTCTTCAGGACGCTCATCAATTAGCAAAACCATTAAAAAACATTCTGGGTGGTTGGCCGCAATAGACTGTGCAATATTCTGCATCATCATTGTCTTACCCGTTTTAGGTGGTGCAACAATCAAACCTCGCTGTCCCTTCCCAGTGGGCGACATTAAGTCAATCACTCGTGCAGTAAAGTCTTCTGTACTACCATTGCCTTGTTCCATAGTAAAACGATCATTAGGAAACAACGGGGTAAGATTTTCAAATAGGACTTTATGACGTGAGTGCTCAGGCTGATCAAAGTTAATTTTATTCACTTTTAATAAAGCAAAATAGCGCTCACCATCTTTGGGTGGCCTAATTTTACCTGCAATAGTATCACCTGTTCTTAAACCAAAACGTCTTATTTGACTGGGTGACACATAAATATCATCTGGCCCAGCAAGGTAAGAACAATCAGCCGATCGCAAAAAACCAAAACCATCCTGTAGGATTTCTAAAACACCATCACCATAGATATCTTCACCACTTTTAGCCAAGGTTTTAAGGATAGAAAAAATCACATCTTGTTTTCTAGCTCTTGAGATATTTTCGATTTTCAGATCTTTGGCAATATCAAGTAATTCGGAGGCGGGTTTTTGCTTCAGTTCGGTAAGATTCATTTTAACCTTTAGTTATTTAGTCGTGATGGTTGATGGGTTTGCATAATTGATATGAGTTAGACAGTTGAGCAACTACTCTTAATTTAAACGTTTGTTACCACTATTTAGTTCCTGCATTCTTCTTTAAGCATATTCTTTTTAACTAAGGAAGGTGTTATAAGAAAAAACATCCTCTTGAATAACTAGAAACCTACAAAATCATTGGAATTTTACATTATTTTTAAACTATTCAAGACAGGCTAATCAATTTTTTGTGCAGTTTATTACGAATGGCTAGTCGTTCTTTCTAATGTAGGGGCAAAAAACTGTAGGGGCAAAAAGCATCTCTAATATAATTTTGCGGATTGTAACTTAAAAAACGAACCATGTCCAGAACCTTACCAAAAGAACTGCACACAACTATTATCCTTAAGCCAAAGCATTACGCTTGGCTTAAGTATTGATTCTATCTATTAGATATTAGAATCGATAAAAGCAGTCAGTTGAGACTTTGATACCGCACCGACTTTAGTTGCTTCTACTTGCCCATTTTTATACATCATTAGCGTTGGAATACCACGAATACCAAACTTTGGCGGTGTATTAGGATTATCATCAATATTTAATTTAGCAACCTTCAGACGTCCTTCATATTCATCAGAAATTTCATCTAGAATAGGAGCTATCATTTTACAGGGACCACACCATTCTGCCCAGAAATCCACTAATACTGGCAGATCACCCTGAAGCACTTCTTCATCAAAGGTATCATCTGATACATAAACGATTTTATCGCTCAATTTACATTCTCCACATTTATTCTTGGCTAACAACCTAATTTCATGCTAAACACATTCTAAAACACTTAATTAAAATGTAATAAAATTCAGTTATCCTCTACACACATGATAAGGATATAGTTCCATGTAAGAATATTCAAGCTCCTAAAGAAAATAATCCATAAATTTTCTTTATATTAAACGCTTCTTCACAAGAGTTTGTTAAAATGCTCTTTTTTTATTACGGAATCTGATCTTGCCAGCCTTGAATCCTCGTCAACAACAAGCCGTTGAACATATTGACAGCCCGCTATTAGTACTTGCCGGAGCAGGCAGTGGAAAAACTCGTGTAATTACCAATAAAATTGCCTATTTAATTCAGCAATGTGGTCACAAGGCTCATACAATTGCATCGGTTACCTTCACCAACAAAGCCGCTCGAGAAATGAAAGAACGGGTTGCTCAGATCATCCCTAAATCACAAACTCGTGGTCTAAGAGTATCCACATTTCATACCTTAGGGCTTAATATTATTAAGTCTGAATTATCATTACTTGGCTTAAAAAGTGGTTTTTCTATTTTTGATACCCACGATAGCCATGCCCTACTCAAAGACTTAATGCGCCAAAGTACCTTTAATGGTGACACACTGGATGAAGAGTTTATTAAGGACTATTTTGAAGGTATTGCCAAGCAAATATCAAATTGGAAAAATGATTGCCTGACACCAGAACAATTACAACAACAAGGTTCTAGCGATCCTGCCCAAACCTATAGCATACAGATCTATCAACAGTATAATCACCATTTAAGAACCTATAATGCGGTTGATTTTGATGATCTTATTATGTTGCCCGTACTTATTTTTATTAACCATTCTGAGGTGCTGGAAAAATGGCGCAAACGTATTCGTTATCTGTTGGTTGATGAATATCAAGATACCAATACGACACAATATCAATTAGTTAAATTATTGGTAGGTGATCGCACATCCCTAACCGTTGTTGGCGATGACGATCAATCCATCTACTGTTGGCGTGGTGCTAAACCAGAAAATTTAAGCCTTTTAGATAAGGATTTTCCAAAATTAAAAGTCATTAAATTAGAACAAAATTATCGCTCCACAAAAATTATTCTAAAAGCAGCCAATACCCTTATTGCTAATAACCCCCATGTCTTTGAAAAAGCACTCTGGAGTGAGTTAGGCAATGGTGAAACCATTCGAGTCATGCGTGTCGCAGATGAACACAAAGAAGCTGAACGAGTGGTGTCAGTATTAGCTGCCCACCATTTTCGCTATAAAAAATCCTATGGTGATTATGCCATACTCTATCGTGGCAACCACCAGTCAAGGCTCTTTGAAAAACAACTTCGAGAACAACAGATTCCCTATTTCATCAGCGGTGGCACCTCTTTTTTCTCTTATATCGAAGTACGGGATATACTTTCTTACCTACGCTTATTGGTCAATCCCGCTGATAATAATGCCTTTTTACGCATCATTAACACACCCCGACGAAAAATTGGCAGTGCCAGTATCGAGAAACTCAGTCAGTATTGTAGTCAATCAAATACTGGCTTATTAGCCGCTTGCGATCACCTTGCCCTAAGTGAGTATCTACCTGAAAAAACAGTGCAACAATTGCGTGAATTTTCCTCTTGGCTACAACGATTACAAAAAAGTGCCTATGAAAATGATCCCATTAAGGCTGTTGAACAACTCATTGTTGATATTGATTATGACACTTGGCTTTATGAAACCAGCAATAGTGAAAGACAAGCCGAACGACGTATTGAAAATGTCAATGAGTTGGTGTTATGGCTAAAACACCTACATGAAAATGAGCCTGAGAGCACCTTAGAAGATTTGGTCTCAAAAATGATCTTATTGGATATTATGGATCGCAATGAGGAAGATTCTGACCATAACCAAGTTGCTCTTATGACCTTACACGCATCCAAAGGTTTAGAGTTCCCTTATGTGTACATCGTTGGCATGGAAGAAGAATTACTGCCCCATCGTACCAGCATAGAGGAAGACAATATCGAAGAAGAGCGTCGCCTCTGCTATGTTGGGATCACCCGTGCGCAAAAGGAACTAACCTTTAGCCTAACCAGTAAACGCCGGCAATATGGAGAAATTATTGATTGTGAAGCCAGTCGATTTTTAGATGAATTACCACAGGAAGACTTAGAATGGACACAGGGAAAACAGCAACTAGAAGGTCAAGCACGCAAAGAATTTGGTCGTGCCAGTATTGCAGGGATACGAGATATATTAGGCTGATTAGTGGCAATTAAACCCACATTGATTACTCATCAATCATAAAAAAGCCGTTCTACATCAGTCAGTGATAGAACGGCTTTGACACTAAAAAAATCAGCTTACTTTAAAAACCTTTAGAAACACTCAGGATAAAACGATCATCACAATTTCCTTTGGAAGAACTATAACCATAGGCATCGCATTCATTATTACTTAAGTCATTACCAACATAACTTAAGTCAATGGTAACACCGGCAATATCTTTGCTCACACCCAGTTTATAGTCCACATAATCATAATCTTTACCACCTGAAACTTCATAGGCATCACCAAATGACTTACCAATACTGGCGCTTAATGCTAAGCCCATAGGCAATTCATCATAATCAAACCCCATGTGGATATATTTTGATGAATCATGACTACCAAACCAACTGGGACTATAAGCAAAACCAGCTGAAAAATAACTATAAGAACCGTTGAAATACCATTCAATGGGATCATCATGCATTGAAGTATCATTATAGTTGTACTTAATTAAACCCACATCATAGCTAAAATCACCAATATCATTGGCAAAGCCTGCATAAGTATCAAACTCTAAGTTAGTATCACCAAAACTCACATTTGATGCCCAAACACCGACATAAACACCACTATCATGGCTCCAGTCTAAACCACCTTGAAGTGCACCATCATTATCGGTTTGAGAAATACCACGGAAGTAGTAGTCCGTAACCAAAGCAACATTAGCTGAAATTGGCAAATCACCACCTTCTGATGGCTTACTCACATCACCAATGGATTTCGATACGGTTAAAATAAAACGATCATCACAATTACCCTTGCTAGCCGCATAACCATAAGCATTACATTCTTTATTGCTTAAATCATTACCAACATAACTTAGATCCCAACTTAGACCATAAAAATCTTTACTCACACCAATTTTATAATCAACATAGTCATAATCTTTAGCGCCGGATACTTCATAAGCATCCCCAAAGGACTTACCAATACTAGCACTTAGGGCTAAGCCCATAGGCAACTCATCATAATCAAACCCAATATGAATGTATTTTGAAGAGTCATGACTACCAAACCAACTGGGACTATAAGCAAAACCTGCTGAAAAATAGCTATAACTACCATTAGCATACCATTCAATAGGATCATCATGCATAGAAGTATCATTGTAATTGTATTTAATAATACCAACATCATAACCAAAATCACCAATTTCATTAGCAAAACCGGCATAAGTATCAAATTCTAAATGGGTATCACCAAAGGCCACATTAGAAGCCCAGACACCCGCATAAGCCCCACTATCATGACTCCAATCAAAACCACCCTGAATGGCACCGTCATTATCCGTTTGTGAAATGCCACGGAAATAATAATCGGTCGTTAAAGCAACATTTGCCGAAACCGTACCAAAGCCTTCAGCATTAGCAACATTTAGCGCAAGCGGTGTAGTAATAACAGAGGCGACTGCCAATGAAAGTAATGATTTTCTAATTGTACTCATAATAGAATCCTAATAAAATACGTTGTAAAAAAACAACAAGAATGCTCGATTTATTATTAGGGTGAGCAACAGATATGCCAAAAACAAAGAGTATTTAAAAAACAAACACTTACCAAAATACCCTATTGATAATTACTATTATCAAAAAAACAACGCACCAAAATAGGAACATTGACCGTGCGCAAGCACCATTTTAAAGCACCAGCAAGCAATATAAACTCTTCACTTCTATTTAGACTCATCATAAGAAATAGTGTATAGTTCTGCTCTTCAACTATTGCGCCTGTAGCTCAGCTGGATAGAGTAGTGCCCTCCGAAGGCATTGGTCGGACGTTCGAATCGTCTCAGGCGCACCATTTTCTTATATTTCAATACCTTAAAATTGAAATAACCCATCTGTTTTATGCTTGACAGCAACCCCGAAAAAATAACGGTCAAATTTTCACCCATAGCAGGGTAAAGGTCATGACCATTATCCTGCAACAACAAAAAATAGTAATTTTAGCCTGTGCCTAAACTGTACCCGCATCGTGCCCAGACATTTTATAGCAATAAAATGTGCAGACATAACTGACCTTTACGCTCAATTCATCATCCACATCATCAATTATTTTTTCAAATTGTTTTTATACTTATTTTATCAATATTAAAAACTTGACTTAGTGTTTCTTTTACACTAAATTAGAAAGTGTACCACTTACACTTAGTTAATTCTAAAAGAGAATCATAGCTATGTTTCAATATAAATATCCACATCCTGCGGAAACGGTGGATATTATCAAATAGGCTTTAGCAAACTCAAATGAAGTTAAGGTCAACCCTATCCTTATTGGAGGTGTAATATGAACGTTAATTATTTATTCAGTTACTACAAAGGCGAACCGAATAATTATGTGATCCGTTATAAAAATGGTCAGATAAAAAGCAATGGCAAGGGTTTAGGTTTTTGGTACATGCCCTTCAATACATCCATTGCCATGATTAATGTAGTTTCTCAGGATGCCCCGTTTATTTTCAATGAATCTACGGTTAATTTTCAGGAAGTGGCGATTCAGGGGCAAATAACCTATCGCTTAGAAGAGCCACTGGAAGCGGCACAATATCTTGATTTTAGTATTGAGCCCAAAAACGGACAATATAAAAGCAACGATCCCAATAAACTCAGCCAACGGGTGATCAATGCCGTTCAGTCACACACCCGTAAAGGACTCAATGCAATCTCACTGGAAACAGCCTTAACTTCTGTTAAAGAGATCGCCAGTCAGGTGTTAGTCGATGTGCAAAATGAACCCAGTTTGAAAAAACTGGGGGTTGTCGTGGAAAGTTTATATTTCACCAGCATTACCCCCACACCTGAAATGCAAAAGGCTCTGGAAACTGAATACCGTGAAAGCTTGCAACAAAATGCCGATAAAGCCATTTATGAGCGCCGTGCGGCTTCTGTTGAAGAAGAACGTAAGATCCGACAGCGTGAAATGGAAACCGATATTGAGCTGGAAAATCGCCGTAAAGACTTAGTGGAAATGCAGGCAGAAAACAGCCTAAAACTGGCTGAAGCGGAGGCAAAAGCCGATGAAATGAAGCTGAATCCTTATGGTAATTTAGCCCCACAAGCGCTAATCGGTCTGGCATTAAAAGAATTTGCTGGTAATGCCGGAAAAATTGGCAGTTTGAATATTACTCCCGACATGCTGGGTCAGGTAATTGGATGGGTCGGAGGTCAGAACATTGGAGGTCAAAACAATGGAACGTCTAAAAACAAAGCGGGCTGATACTGAAAAGATATCAGCCAGAAGCAAAGTGATCCGACAACAGACTTATGAAAAAGTCATTATTGTGACCCGTAAAACAGAGCTTGAGGAACTCATCACACGCTTTAATAGTGTGGCTCAGGCTAAGTTTTACCTGGAACATGCCGGACAGGACTTTGCACCCATTGAAGAGAAGCATCAGGCATATCATAAAGTGCTTGAGGCAGTCTCAAAACAAATACCGGGTGGATTAAAAAAGCAGATCATTGATCGCAGTTTTTTATCACAATTCAGTTTTGGTGAAGCGGATCTAGTGATCACCATTGGTCCGGATGGACTGGTGGTGAATACCGCCAAATATCTGCATAAGCAACCCATACTGGCAGTGAATCCGGCACCTAAACACATTGACGGTGTTTTATTACCGTTTAATATGGCTGATTTTGCCTCTGCGTTGGAAGCCAGTTTATTAAACACTCTGCCCATCAAACCCGTAACGATGGCTGAGGCACGCTTAAATGATGGTCAGAGTTTGTTAGGTTTTAATGATCTGTTTATTGGCTCACAGTCCCATGTTTCAGCCCGCTATGAATTGTCTCTAGGACAACAAACAGAGTTACAATCTTCCAGTGGAATCATTGTTTCAACGGGTGCTGGTTCGACGGGTTGGATGCGATCCGTTTTTGCTGGAGCCTCGGCAGTCATAACCGCATTGGGTGGACAAGTGATCCCACCCCAGAACAATGGTCAACTGGATTGGAATACCGATCATTTAATGTATGCTGTGCGTGAGCCCTTCCCCAGCAAAATAACGGGGACTGATTTGGTTTTTGGTGATATTACATCTCAACAGCCAATGACCATCACTTCCCATATGTCAGAAAATGGGGTTATTTTCAGTGATGGCATTGAATCCGATTATTTAAAATTTAATGCCGGCAGTACCGTTACTATTGGTGTAGCAGAACGACAGGCCCATATGCTGGTCAAGCATTAACAAATATAAAAAAAGGGAGTTCAATATGAGAGAAACAGAAAAATACTATTTCTTTTATGAACATCAGTTTGGGCAATGGACTAAACGAGATATTATTGATCCGGATGGTGTGACTTATAATTGTTGTGAACAATACATGATGGTTAAAAAAGCCCGTTTATTTAATGATATTACTATGGCTGAGAAAATTTTGCAGGAACCCAGCCCTTATCAACAACAAAAAATGGGTCGGGAGATCTCAGGCTATCAACAAGCGCTATGGGATCGAAATAAATACGGCATTATCTGGTTTGGCAATTATCTTAAATTTACTCAGCATGTTGATTTAAAAGAGCGACTTTTGGCCACTGGCAATAAAATACTGGCCGAAGCTTCACCAGTTGATAAGGTCTGGGGTATTGGCTTAGCTGCCGATGATGATCATATTCTGGACGAGACAAACTGGACAGGTCAGAATTTACTGGGTAAAGCACTGATGTCTGTGCGTGATAGTTTGAAAAAGAGTGCTTAATCAACTGGAGAGCCAAACAATCAAGTGTTGACAATGCAAATGCATTACCATAATATTGTACTAATTTATTTCCAATTATCGGGTGAAGAGGATGAAAGAATCCGTACTACACAGTGAATCAACATTAACCAATCGTTATCAGACAACCATTCCAGAGCCTATACGCAATGTTTTAAAATTACATAAACGTGATAAAATTGCCTATGACATACTGTCTGATGGACAGGTGGTTATCACTCGCACCAGTGATAAACCAGCGGATGATCCAGTATTTAGCCAATTCCTGGATTTTCTGGAACAAGATATGCTGACACACCCTGAGCACATACATGTCATCAGTCAAAAACTACTGGATGATAGCAATGCATTGATCGGCCATATTAATGATATAAATCTGGATGAGCCTTTATCCTCTGAGGATGAATAAATTTGGCACAAACCACACCGCTGATCATAAATGGATGGACGCTTTATATGCATCCACTTTTTCTTGAGCAATATGAAACATTAATGGCACAAGTTAAAACCTTAAAAGAAAAAAATTCTGATAATTACCATAAGAAAAATGCGACCAAACGCTTAGCCGCTATTAAAAAACTAGCCTTTGAAATAATTCCTCAGGATCCAACACTTCCTGGCTACCGACAAGGTAACACGCTTGGAACACGTCACAAACACTGGTTTCGAGCCAAATTTTTTCAGCAATTTCGTTTATTTTTCCGCTATCACCAACAAAGCAGAATTATTATCCTGGCATGGGTTAACGACAACAAAACAAAAAGAGCCTATGGGAGTAAAAACGATGCTTATAAAGTTTTTGAAAAAATGCTTAAAAATGGCCATCCACCGGATGACTGGAAAACCTTACTCACTGAGGTAAATAAATTCAACGATTAGAAAGATAGACTTGGTAATATTCATCTGAACTAATACATATGAACATCGAGTTTATCCTGGATTATCAATAAATTTAACCATGATAAAGGTTGTATTATCATCTCTTTCTTTGGCACTGAATCGTTCAGTCAAGCTTCCACCTGATCGGATAAAAGAAAACAGATTATTCAATTGTCTTTTGATAGAAGAATCACCTTCTAATATGCCATCAGACGCGATAAGTAAAATCGCCTCTTTTTGATGACCACAATAAGTTTCTTGATTACCCACAAAGCTCCGCCATATTTTGGTAAATGTACTATAATTAAAATATAGATTATATGAGGAGTACAATAATGGCTAAAAATAAAATACAGTTTCAAGAAGGTTATAGTTTATTTGAACTGTTCAGTGATTATGGCACTGATAAACAATGCCGACAAGCCTTGTTCCAATGGAAATTTCCGGATGGATTTGTTTGTCCTGAATGTGGTAGCAAAACTTACTGTACATTAGAGAAACGGAATCTCTATCAGTGTAATCATTGTCACCACCAGACATCGGCAACATGTGGGACGATCTTTAATAGCACCAAATTACCTTTATCCAAGTGGTTTTTATGCATTCATCTTATGACGCAACTTAAGGCTGCTGTATCAGCCTTAGAGTTAAAGAGGCAGCTTAAAGTAAGCTATAACACTGCTTGGAGTATGAAGCAAAAGATCATGCAGGTCATGAAAGAACGTGATGACAGTAAGCCTTTATCAGGCATTATTCAAATAGATGATGCTTACTGGGGTGGTGAACATAGAGGTGGTTCCAGAGGTCGAGGTTCTGAGAATAAAACACCTTTTGTTGCTGCGGTGTCTACAAATGAAGATGGACACCCAATAGCAATGAATTTGAATGTTCTCAGTGGCTTTAAATCAAGTGAAATAAAGCGATGGGCACAGGCTCATTTAATGCCAGGAAGTACGGTTTATTCTGATGGGCTTAATTGTTTTCCAGCAGTTAAAGAAGCGGGTTGTGACCATATACCATTAGTGACTAGCGGTGGAGCGGCAAGCGTTGATAAAATTGAATTTATTTGGGTTAACACTATGATAGGTAACATCAAAAACTCTATGAGAGGTAGTTACCACTCAATACATTCAAAGCATTTACCTCGATACCTTGCTGAATTTTGCTACCGATTTAATAGACGTTTTAATTTAAAAGATATGATGCCACGGTTTTTATGCGTGGCAATGAGAACACCACCAATGAATGGAAAGCTCCTTAAAATGGCGGAGCTTTATGGGTAATCAAGTAA
>WFNB01000070.1 GCA_015488755.1 Gammaproteobacteria bacterium
ATTTTATTTTAATTATTATTTTATTAACCATGGTTTTTTTAGGGTTTAAATCCTATGGTGTTATTGATCTGATTCTGGATACCGAACGCTTTAAGTTTTATCTATTATCGATAGGATTCTGGGGCGCTTTACTGGTAATTGCTCTTATGGCTTTTGCTGTTTTATTCAAATTTTTACCCAGTGCTGCCGTTGCATTAGCAGCAGGTGCGGTATATGGACATACCTGGGGTACTATTTATATTATTATTGGTGCATGGGCGGGGGCTATTATTGCTTTTTTAATTACTCGTCTATTGGGTAATAATATTTTATGTCAACTGTCCGGATATCGTATATTGGTGAATGAGGAAAAATCTCAGTCATGGCTTATGTGGGGACTGCTGGTTTCACGATTTATCCCGGCTATTCCTTATGACCTGGTGAGTTATGCAATGGGGCTGACACCATTAAAACTATGGCGTTTTTCACTGGCCACGCTTATTGGTGTTATTCCAACCAGTTTTTTTCTGGCGCATGTAGGGGGGGAACTGGCGCACACAAGTTTTGATGAAATGCTTTCCGGTATGATGACCGCCGGCCTGGTGTTATTATTACCCTTTTTGCTTATCATGTATTTGTTTTATCGCTTTGGTAAGTTTAAAAATCTGTTCAGTGTATCCCGTTGTAAACGGTATTAGAGTGGTTTAAAAAGTGACATGGTTGAGTAATAGTCAGACAGGGTATTAGCAAGCCCAAATAAATGGGCATCATCTTTTAGAAAATAATAATTTTCTATCTGCTGTAGCTCGATATAATATTGAGCCCATTTTAATTAGGTTCCGGACCAGTCATAAACGTATAGTGGAATTAGCACAGATAAGCGCCTTATTTTTTATTATTTTGAAAATGGGATTTAGTGGAGTAAGAACTAGCTTTCACTGGAAGTTAGTAACTAATAAAAATATAATAAGCGGTATTTGCCTCCGGCACGAGTCCGGAATCCTTATAATCGTCTGAGATATTTGCCAAATATATGAAAATTACAGTCAGTGAGCTTATTGTCCGCTTTATGGAGCGCCTGGGAATTGATCATATTTTTGGTATGCCGGGGGCTCATATTCTTCCTGTATATGACAGCCTGTATCATTCCAGTATTAAAAGCGTACTAGCCAAACATGAGCAGGGTGCTTCCTTTATGGCCAGCGGCTATGTTCGGGCTTGTGGTAAAATTTCAGCCTGCATAACCACCGCAGGTCCGGGGGCAACCAATCTTATTACCGGTATAGCCAATGCCTATGTGGATAAACAGCCGGTTTTAATTATTAGCGGTGAAACATCAACCCATATTTTTGGTAAGGGTGGTTTACAGGAAAGTTCGGGTGAAGGCGGAAGTATCTGTCAGGATACTCTGTTTAAAAGTATTACTCTATACGCCAAATTAATTGAACGTACCGACTATATGGCCAATGTCCTGAACCGTGCGGCTAAAATTTTGCTGGCAGACAGTTCCGGTCCGGTGTTATTAAGTATTCCTTTTAATATTCAAAAAGAATTAGTGGATGAGGAGATACTGGATCAGATAAAAACCAGTAAAAATCACCAGATTCATTATGATGATATTACTGCTGTCAAAGATTTTGTACATTTGATTCAGGCTTCGGGGCATCCGGTTATTGTGGCTGGTTATGGCTGTATTGCTTCCGGGGCTCAGGCTCAGGTCGCACAACTCAGTGAGAGCCTCAATATTCCTGTCAGTACCAGTCTCAAGGGAAAAGGCGTTATTGATGAACATTCGGAACTTTCCCTGGGTAGTCTTGGGGTAACCTCCTATGGTGAGGCCTATGATTATATTATGGAGCAGTCCGATCTGATTATTTTTCTGGGGGCCGGTTTTAATGAACGCACCAGTTATGTCTGGAACAAAGATTTACTAAAAGGGAAAAAAATTGTTCAGATTGATAATAATATTGAACAATTAGAAAAAGTATTTAAAGCAGATGTGGCAATTTTAGGTGATTTGCGTCTGCTTTTGAGTGCGGCATTAAAGCAGCTTGAAGAGCTGGCAATTGAAAAGAAGCAGTTAACTCATATTCTGGAAGCTTATCGCTCTGAAGGGGATAAAAATATCCGCCAGAGCCTGTCTCAGTTTAAGGCACGTTTTCCTCTGGTGGATGCATTTTTTACAGAATTACAGAAACAGCATCCTGAAGGCATCATGGTTTATGATGATAATATTATCTTTGCCCAGAATTTTTTTCAGGTTTCTCTGCAAAACTGTTATTTTCCAAACTCGGGTGTTTCTTCATTAGGGCATGCGATACCGGCAGCCATCGGCGGACGTTTTGCAAGACAGGACAGGAGTCCTTTTGCTATTTTAGGAGATGGAGGTTTTCAGATGTGTTGTATGGAAATTATGACTGCCGTTAATTATCAACTGCCTCTGAATATTATTATGTTTAATAATTCCACCATGGGCCTAATCCGTAAAAACCAGTTTCAACAATATGATAAGCGTTATATTGATTGTGATTTTATCAATCCGGATTATGCCTTGCTGTCACAATCCTTTGGTATGAATCACTATAAAATCACTAAAGAGTCTGAACTGCAAGGTTTATTTGATAAAGTGGATATCAATAATGCTATTAATCTAATTGAAATTTTTATTGATAAAGATACATTCCCAGGGTATTCATCCCGGCGTTAGTTTTTAGTCCTGGCGAAATAGATACCAGAACAATAGAATAAAGCCGACAATCACACTGACTTCAATAATTAGTCAGCCCTGAAAAACATTCTATCCATTTGAAACCAAAGGGATTTATTCTTTTTTTAAGTGACCAAATCGACCAGAAATGCTATAATAAGCACAGATTCTCTGGTCGATTTGGTGAAAAAAATGTACTCAACAGCAGGCAAAGATCAACAACTTAGCTTTTTTGGTAATGACATCCTGAACCAACTGGATGAAGCTGAGCCCCTATTAAAATTAGCTTCAATTATTCCATGGGGTGACTTTGAAAAAGCTTTTAAAGTCCACTATTCAGGACTAGGAGCACCAGCAAAGCCGATTAGATTGATGGTAGGACTGTTGTTACTAAAGCAACTGGAAAATCTGAGTGATGAGACGATGGTTCGCCAGTGGAAACAAAATCCTTATTACCAGGCATTTTGCGGTCAAAACAATTTCAGCTTATCAGAGCCTTGCCATAGCACTGAGTTGGTTAAATTCAGAAAACGCATTGGCAAAGAGGGAATGGAAAAGATATTTCAGATGAGTATTGGTTTGCATGGCAAAACAGCACTTGAATCTAACGTAAACATTGACACTACCGTACAAGAAAAGAATATTACTTATCCAACTGATGCAAAGCTAGCGATTAAAATTATAAATCGAGTAAACAAGCTGGCAAAAGAACATGGTATTCAACAACGTAGAACCTATGTCAAAGAAGTAAAAATTTGTCGACTATCAATACGACACTTTCGCCATATTAAAAAAAGAGGCAAAGCAAAAAAAGCATTAACACGATTAAGAACAATCGCTCATAAACAAATTCGAGAATTAAGACGTAAATTGCCTGGTCATTTTTTGTTTGATCACTATCAGAAAGACTTTTTACTTTATGAACGAGTATTAGCACAACAACCTAAGGATAAAAATAAAATTTATTCCTTGCATGAGCAACAGGTTTATTGCATTGGTAAAGGCAAAGATCACAAGCAATATGAATACGGCAATAAAGTATCCATAGCAACGACAGCAAAAAGTAATATTATTGTTGGTGTTGTCAGTCATGATAAAAACATTCATGACAACCATACTTTACCCGAAGTTCTTAATCATATTAAGACCTCACGTGGAAAATCAGTTAATGAGGCGGTTTGCGATAGAGGTTACCGAGGGAAAACTCAATTTAATGGGACAAAAATTATCTTGCCGAAAAGGCCATTGAAAAGAGATAATCGTTACCAGCGAGACAAGAAACGAAAGCAATGCAAACGTCGTGCAGCGATTGAACCCATTATTGGCCACTTGAAGTCAGACTACCGATTAAGTAGAAACTTCCTTAAAGGAGTCATTGGTGATGAAATTAATGTGCTAATGTCAGCCACTGCATGGAACTTAAAGCAATGGATCATTGCTTTTTTGTGCCTGTTATTTGTACTGTATTATCGCTTATTTTTGATTCAAACTGATATTATATTTTTGTAATGACAGATAACAATTTGATCATGAACAATAAAATTACAACTAATACTGTACGATAATCTGTTGAGTTGTGAAGATTATCTTTTTTCAGGGTCGACTAAATACTCAAGGATATTTTCCATCAGACTATTAATAGAGCTATAGCGCTCTTGAGGAGCTGAAAGGATCTCTGCCTCTGATTGAATATATCGACCTTCTACCAGTTCGTTTCTGCAATTTTTGACGATAGCCTGTGCTGAACCTGGTGTTGTTTCCAGATGAAACTGTAAAGCAATAACATTGCGCCCAATTTGAAATGCCTGATTCGTACAAACCTGGCTTTGTGCAATTTGTACCGCGCCATCGGGCAGACTAAATGTTTCACCATGCCAGTGAAATACATCAATTTCATCAGGAAACTGAAAAACAGAATGGTTTTCTGGCTTTACCGCCTGAACTGGAAACCATCCAATTTCCTTTTCAGAGTTGGGAAATACTTCAGCACCCATAGAATGGGCAATAAGCTGTGCACCCAGACAAATACCCAAAACCGGTTTTCCAGCCAGGATGACGCTTTTTATAAACTGTGCTTCATTAACTAACCAGGGATATAGTTGTTCATCGTTGACGCTCATAGGGCCGCCCAGGACAATGAGTATATCAATATCTTTAACTTTCGGCAGTTCCTCAGAAATATAGAATTGAGTGCCTGATAGTTGGTAACCGGACTTTTGAAGCCAGGCCTCAGTACTTCCAGAACCTTCAAAAGGTACATGTTGCAGATAATGTGCCTGCATCTGATTATCTCTTTTTACTGGTTAAGGCTGGTTTTACTGTCATTGTGTTTTAGCCAATGACAGTACCGTACAAGGCAAAACCCGGTTATAACTTAAAAAGTTATGGGCAGGTTATGCGAACATCCATAATTTATAATACCGCATCTTACCGAAATTACAACTGGATGAAAAAACCTGGATAGGAACTGTTTAGTGGATTAAGTTATGGATGTCCTTGATCAGTTTGCTAACTGCCCCAAAGTCGCCGGATCCAGGATTTCTTTTTCAATTCAGGCTGAGCACCTGCGGCAAGGAAGAAGCCGCTGTATTGCATGTCTTCATCCATAATGTGTTTGGATAGCCAGGATTTAAGAAAATGCATCAGTTCAAAACTGATGGCTGTTTTGCCAGAAGCCACTTTTTCTTGAAGTTCGACTACATGATGTAATAGCTCATCATGTATTTCTTTATGGTCTTCATAACCAGGATAACCCAAAATACGCATTAAACTTTCTTCTACGGCAAAATGAATCTTAGTATAATCAGCCAGATCAGCAAGAATGTCGATAACCACTTCGCTACCATGCTGTTTGTCTATGGCATCATGCATACGGTTGATAAGATTAACCAGCACTTTATGTTGCTCATCAATTTCCTCAATGCCAACACTTAAATCATCGGACCAGCTGATGAATTTACTCATGAAAGTTTCCTGAAAAAGTAATTAATCGAAGTTATAGCGTTCCTACAACTTTAGAAAAGCTTAGTTTGACACAAATTCATTGAA
The DNA here is from genome assembly GCA_015488755.1 of Gammaproteobacteria bacterium. GTDB lineage: Bacteria > Pseudomonadota > Gammaproteobacteria > GRL18 > GRL18 > GRL18. Next base: position 5,735 of record WFNB01000070.1, read on the forward strand.
AAATTAAGTTTGATTATTC
>WFNB01000071.1 GCA_015488755.1 Gammaproteobacteria bacterium
GATTAGTAAGTGGTGCTTCAACCATATCATGTAAGAGTATTTTATACTCATAAGGTGGACAATTTCTTTTTTTTGCATCATCAATAAACACAGGATCAAAATCAGAAACCGTTAAATCACTTACTTCTTGAGCAACAATTCTTGAACCAAAAGCATCTGCACAGCCTACTTCTAATACCTTGGTAAAACCAGACAACATTTTAGCCACAAATTTATATCTTGAAAGTAAAAAAACAAGACGTTTTGGATCATCAATCCATGTTTGATTACTCATAACACCAAATGATTGACGACCTTGTTTCTCAAGACGTTCCAAACAGATAGTATATTGCGGTTCTTTCGTGGAAAAATTCATAGATTTATATTGCATCCATTATTATAGCAATCAAATAAAATTTAGGTGTTTAATTTTATTTGATTTTAAATCAAATAAGTAACGATTGATTTTATCCATTCGACAATTTACTCGACATTTTGATACATCCATCTCAGTTAACACATATGCAAAATTTTTTCGTCGTAATTGATTTTGCCATATTTCAGAAAAAGAGTTTTCATTTATATTACCGTAGGAAAATTTTTCATTAAATAACTTATCTTTACAACCATAGACTGAACCATTGGCCATAATATAGGCCATAAACACCGGTGTGGAAAAACATGTTGTATAGCGATCCTTTTGTTTTTCATGATATAAACGCATGGTTTCTGAGCGATAATTTATTTTAAAAGAATCGCTATTCAATTTTTTTAATTCTTTGCCTAATTGTTCACTAAAATCATCTTTATAAGAAATCGACTGATATTCAGTGGTTATACTAGCGGGTTCCTGAGAATAGGGTTTAATAACTAGATAATCAGCACCAATTTCATCTCTAGCAATTTTTGCTAGCGTAATCATTTCATCTTTATTGTCTGGTAATAAGATTGATTGTAAGCCAATAACACAATCTAAGTTATTGTCATTACGAAATTTAACTGCCTGCGTTAAATTTTCAATCACCTTAGAAAAATCTCTGGTTTGTGTCGCATGTACACTCGCGTATGTTGCCTCTGTTCCGGCATTAACGGATGCTTTGATCCAAGAGGTATAAGGAATGGCAGTCTGAATAAATTTTTCCGTCATTGCTACTGCATTTGTGGTAAAGGAAACATCAATTCCAGAGCGTTTTGTATACTTGGCAATAGCAGCGATATCTTTATGTAATAATGGCTCACCTTCACCCGCAAACATAATACTTTTCACTCCCTTTTCAGCCAATTCTGAAATAATAAGACAAAGGCGATCCGTATCCAGTTTATTCGCTGTTTTATAACCAATATAATCCACTGCACAAAATTTACAGCGATGATTACAAGCACCCACGGGCGATACTTCCATGTAAATGGGATATATTTTAAGTAAGTCATCAAGATCATCACCCGCATCCAAGAATTGTGCGACTCGTTGCGGATGAAAATGTAATTTTTGTCCATCAATTTGATAATTATCAGCCATTATGCATCACTTTTATTTAACCTCTTTTATTTAGCCTATTAGTTAATACGTTTAATAAATTGCTCAAGTTCATTTAATTCAATTGGGACATTACCCATTCTATTAACCGCAATAGAAGCCGCACAGCCTGAAATAGCAGCAGATTCCATAAAGGTTAATCCTGCTGATAAGCCCAAGCTGATCACCGATAAAAGCGCATCACCCGCACCTGCCACATCAATTGGGTTGGAGGTAAGTGCCGGAAAATGCTCTGATTGTATCCTATCATTATCGCTTAAATGATAAGCGATAAAACCTTCTGATCCCAAGGTAATTAAAAGATTCTCTGAGCACGTTTTCTTAAGCAGATCAATGGCCAGTTTTTCAAGTCCATTATCTTTATCCTCTAGAGCAATACGAGCTTCTCTTTCGGTTGGGGTTAAAAGACTAAAACCCTGAAATTTTAAAATATTTCCCGTTTGGCTACTGCATTGTAAATCGCCAAACAATTTAACATGATATTGCTTTGCTAGTCGACTAATCGTACTTAAAATGCGCGGAGTAATAACCCCATAAACAAAATCACTGACAATGATACCATCCATATCCGGTATGATTTCTTCTAGCTTATTCAGTATGGATTCTTCAATTATTCGAGAAATATCTCGGTCTTCCAATCGACTGACCCGCAACATTTTTTGGCTTTCAACCATATATCGAATTTTGAACGTAGTCGGTCGTTCATTATCGGCAAATAAAAAATAATCAATATCTCGTTGTGTTAATTGCTTTTTTATAAATTCAGCAGGCTCATCCTGGCCGGTAACGGATATAAAATAGCTCTGCGCACCTAATGATTTTATATGGCAAGCAACAATAGCTGCCCCCCCAATAAATTCCTTACTTTCAAGTTCTTTTAATGCTAAAACGGGTGCTTCTGAGCTCATCCCTAAAGGATCACAGGCAATAAATTGATCGACAATCGTATCTCCTATAACCAAAATTTTACTGTTTTCAAAAAGATGACATTTTTGTGCTAATTGTTCTGTTAGAACACCCTGTCTTTTACACGCATGTTTATATTCTTCAGTGTTTTGATTACAGGCATAATCATATTGTTCATATAAAAGACTGCTAGTTGAATAATTAACACTACCTGAATGAAATACAATTTTTGCCCCAATAGTTTCCGCTGTTGTTATCCAGCCTTTTAGCTCATCGGATTGTTTATTTTCAAACTCATGTCCCATAACAAAAGCATTAGGCTGTAATAGTTCAATAAGCGTATTTAGGTTCATGTCATCCAGTATAACGACGCCATTGACATCCAATAACGAAGCGATACCATTTGCTCTTTCATATTCAGAAAATGGTTGCCATTGATTATCTCTTGTTAAATAATCATCACTATGCACGGCAACACACAAGTAAGTCCCTAAGGATTTAGCATATTGAATAAAACGCATATGTCCTGGGTGAATAATATTGAAATGCCCATGACATAAAACAACTTGTTCATTTTTTATTGTTTGAGATAATTTCTTTATCTCATCGCAATTTCTAATGATTTTAGATGCCGAGTTCATTAATTCCAGTCACCAATTGTGCCATTAACTTGCTTAATTTTTTATCTTGAATCATCGAGCTAATCACCTAGCTATCACCTAAGTAACGAAACCAATCTTTGGTTGCATTATCAATTGATTTTTCATCCCAAACGGGTGCTTCTTGCCAATAATCAATGTTTTCAAGCATAATAGTAACACCCTCTTTAAGACTTATTTTGGGTTGCCATTGTAAAAGTTCTCTTGCTTTACTCATATCAGCAAAAGTACAATCGGGTTCCCCTGGCCGTTTGGGAATATGGATCACCTCACCCTCTAACAAGTCAACCAGCTCATTAATACTATACGTCCCACCACTGCCTATGTTAATTATTTGCTGACTTAATGTGGATTCAGCCGCCTTAATAAAAGCATCGGCAACATCACTCACATAGGTAAAGTCTCTGGTTTGCTTACCATCACCCACAATGGTATACGCTTTGCCCGCAATTTTCTGCGCCAAAAAAACACCAAAAACAGCACCATAAGTCCCTGACGTTCTTGAGCGTGTCCCATAAACATTAAACATCCTTAAGGACATAACAGGCAAGCCATAAACCTGTCCCCAATGCATAACATACTGTTCTGCGATGTTTTTTGTTAATGCATAGGGGTATTGAGGCCTTATTTCTGCACTTTCTGGAGTTGGATATAAATCTGGAATACCATAACAGGATGAAGAGCCCGCATATATAAAGCGTTTAATGTGATGCTTTCGAGAAGCTTCAAGAACGCTGATTGTACCATCCACATTGGAATGATGATAGGCAAATGGATTTTGAATAGAAGGTACAATATCGGCCAGTGCTGCCAAATGGAAAACCCAATCGACATTTTTAAATAAGTGATAAATGCTATCAAAATTTGCAATATCAACTTCATGTACACTTAAGCACTTATTATCACTTAGGTGTTGTAAATTTTCAGCTCTACCTGTAGAAAAATTATCTAAAACAATAACCTCATGACCCAAAGCCAATAATTGTTCAGTCACATGGCTACCAATAAAGCCTGCTCCGCCGGTAACAATTGCTTTTCCCATAACTTAAGTTCTCGTTTGTATATAATAAGAATAAAAAATGTGATCAAGGATCATATGCATATCTTCAACCAAACCATAGTCTCCTTTTGGGGCATCAACATGATAATTAATATCACAATTATTCTTTAAGAAGCCCCCACTAAAACCAGTACAACCAATTACTTTTGCTCTAATTGTCTGCGCATATTCTACCGCTTTAACAATATTGGCAGAATCACCACTGCATGAAATTGCAATGAGAAGATCTTTAGCTTTTAGCAAACCTTTTAGCTGTAGATAAAAAATATTATCATAACCAACATCATTAGAAATCGCAGAGCATACAGGGGTGTTATCTGCAAGGCTCACAATATCAAAATTAACAATATTTCTTCGTCTTAAACCTGCACCTAAATCATTGACCATATGTGAAGCGGTTGCCGCACTACCACCATTGCCGATAACATAAACACGCCCCCCTGCCACACGGGTTTCTTCTAATAGAATTAAAATGGATTCAATAACATTGGGATCAATTTTATCTAATAACTGCTTTAATGCGAGGGTATAATTATTAACAAATTGTTTTATATTTAAAGGCATAAGTAAAAATTCAGTTACTATATAAATTACATCCTGCGAGCATAGTCACAGGCTAATTGATAATTAGCTATTGTCCCTATATCAATATGGCATTGGGTATTATGAAAGGTATTTATTTTTCCTAATAATTTGGGAATAATATCATTACTAAGGTCAATCACTGGTTTTTTTTCTGCTGCTAATAAAGCAAATATTTCATGCTCAAATAAATACACCGCACCATTAGCAATATGACTCGGAGGATGCTTTACCTTCTCAAAAAACTCAATCATAACACCTTGATTATTTTTTTTAATCACACCACATTCTTGAGGGTTTTGTGTATCAAAGGTCATCATTGTGGCAATTGTTTTCTTAGGTCTCTTTGTATGGGCATCAATAAAGTCTTTATAATTACAACAAGAAAAATTATCCGCATGAATAACAAAAAAAGGTGCCTTATCAAAAAAAGCCTTATTTTTTAATAATGTACCTCCTGTGTGCAATAATTCCTCTTCATAGACTAAGCTTACTCGCTCCCTAAACTCTGAAGCATTAACAAAAGCAGTCACTTGTTCAGCAAGATAATGAGTATTAATTAAAATATCCTGCACACCTAATGCCACCAATGTCTCTAACCAATAAGCAAGCAAGGGTTTTCCCCCAATAGGAACCAAGCACTTAGGAATGGTATCAGTTAAAGGACGAAGTCGAGTCCCTAAGCCTGCTGCTAATAATAATGCTTTAATAATATAACCTTGTTAACTCTATTAATATTCAAGCTGTTAAAAATACTCAGCTCGTAAGCGTTCTGGTTTGTCCCTAGCCATAAATATGGCTCGATGCTTGGCATCAAAAAACCATTTTTGATCCGTTGATTTAACTATATATCGACTAAACAAGGCATCTTCTTTAGCTTTTAAGAAAAATAAAGCCGTAGCATAAATATAATGGTATCGTCCCGCCTGTATAATATCGTCATCAAGGTTAAATTTTTCAGCGAGATCACAGACATGCAATTGATCGTTGAGCACTTGTTCTCGCCTTGAAAATGAACGTAAGGTTTGAGCACCAAAACTGTCCTGATGGATTCGGTAGCGCCCCAATGTTTGATCAATAAAATCAATGCTTCCCTGCCCATATAACAAATTAAGCACATGCCAGGGATGATCTAATAAAATTTGATTGTCTTCATCCACGGCCTCAAGCAAATGATTATGGCGACGTATCATAACCGTACCTGCTTGCATAAAACAACCATAACGGATCACATGTTCAATGGTCGCTTGTTGAGGAATATAAGAGCGGTTGTAATAATCTTGAGTGTAAGTCCAAAGCGTTTCATTGGTCTCACTATCAAAGACATCCGACTCATGATACACAATACCACACCCTGTATGGGCATCTAGGTAATCAGCCTGTCGTTGCAACTTGTTTGGCAGAGCAATATCATCACCATCAATATAAGCAATGTACTGTCCCTTTGTGAGGCTTAATAAACGTTTCATTGTTTTAGCCAAGCCCATGTTTTGACTATTGCTAAAAACCTTGAGAATTTTAGGATATTTTTTTGCTAATTCTTGCAATACAGTAAAGGAGTTATCGCTTGAGGCATCATCAATGGCAATAACTTCAAAGTCAAAGTCTGTTTTCTGCTCAGCCAAGCCCTCAATACATGCTTCGACATACTGTTGTAAATTATAAACCGGTACAATAACACTGACTTTTACTGCGTCCAAAGTAAGTCCTTATTTAAGCTGGATAAAATTATGCGCAAGTCGCAAACTATTGGCCACCACCTGATGCATATCCAGATAACGATATTGCCCACAACGACCAATAAAGGTACATTTCTTATTCATTTTTGCCAAGTTTTCATATTGCTTATAGCGTCGTTGTGGTTCACCATCCACTGTTTTTACCGGATAATAGCGCTCATTATTATTGTCCGTATAAGAACAGGGTATTTCTTTAGTGACCAAAGTGGTCAGTGATGTGTTTTTCTGATCAGAAGGATAAAGACTCCAATCGGTAAAACGAGTAACCGGCTGTGTATCCGTTAGATTAACCGTAGGGACAGGTTGTTTATGATTGCTCTGTGACTTCATTTGATACTTAATTGAACGATAGGCCAAAGCACCAAATTCATTCTGATAATACTCATCAATGGCCATACTATTAAAGACATGATCATAGTCATTTTCCATAGCCCGATCAAAGTGCTCAGATAAATGGACTGCAATCTGAGGGTGATCCAATAAACGCTCAAACAGAGTCACATAACCTTGAGCAGGCATGGCCTGATAGCTATCATCAAAATAGCCTGATTGATCATCATAACGCACAGCCAGACGAGCAAACACCGAGCAAGGTAATTCTTCTAACTCCAAAGCCCACATTTTTTTGGTATAACGAGAAAAGAACAGCTCAACCAATTCTTTACCATAGATATTTTCTGCCATGTGGCGAGCATTATCTGGTTTTTTATGATGCTCTTTAACCCTATCTAAAAAAGCCTCAACATCTGTGCGGTTTTTTAACTTCTTATGATACAGACGATTCAAAGTCATTCGATTAATAGGAAAAGGCACATAGCCAACCCCCTCAACTAAGGCCTCTACTTTGTGTTGATACGGCAACCACTGCGTAAAACGTGATAAATAGCTATAAATCGCCTCACTATTGGTATGAAAAATATGTGGCCCATAGTGATGAACCCTGAGATTGTAACGCTTATCAATCGGATCATAGCAATTACCAGCAATGTGCTCACGGCTCTCAATAACATCCACCCAAAAGCCCTGCTCTGCTAATTCTCTGGCCATAACAGCACCGGCAAAACCGGCACCAACGACTAATATTTTTTTAGGATCAGTCACGAATGAAGCCGCATTTTTTTAAACCGATTGCCAACACATAAGTGCTCGACAAAATGAATTTGAGTCGGGATTTTAAAACGAGCCAAGTGTGTAAAACATTGTTTTCTAATGCTTTGTTTTAATAATTTTTTATCCGCTGACTTATCACTGACAATATCAACGGCAACCGCCTGCCCCGTTATGGCATTATTTTTGGCATACACCAAACAATCATCAACCCCTTCAATAGTCAGCAAAAAAGATTCAACTTCTATCGGTAACACTTTTTCACCACCAACATTAATCATTTCTTTGGTACGACCAATAATTTTTAAATAACCATCATCACTTTGTTCAACCCGATCACCGGTACAAAACCAACCATCCTTAGAAAAATGCCCCGTAGAAGCATTCAAATAGCCGAGGATTTGTGTCTGGCTTTTTAACCAAAGCTCGCCATCAATAATTTTATAGTCTGTATTGGGATCATCAATTTTAATATCCAAACTGCTGGAAGAACGGCTTGTTACTTGGGCAATACCCGTTTCACTGGTACCAAAGGTCTGTAATAATTTCACTCTAGGGAAAGCCGCTTTCACACGTTGCAATAAACTCTCCGGCATGGTTTCTGTACCATAGGTGATCATTCTCAAACTGGATAGATCATAGCGACTCAGCACATCAGAAAGTAGCAAAGAATTTAAAAATGTAGGCGATGCCGGTAAAATATTTACTTGCTCTTGCTCAATAAGTTTGGCAATGGCATCGGCCGTTCTTGGTGCCGGAAGTACTGCCTTAGCACCCATTGACAAACAATTAAATAAGGTATTAATGCCACCAATATGATCAAATAATAAAAAGATCATAATGGCAATTTTTTTTGCTCGTTTGTGTTGATATGAGTCCAATAACACACTTAAATCATGTAGCATGGCCTTAGGCTTACCCGTACTGCCACTGCTGAATAACACCAAGCCACTATGTTGTTTATCCCGAATACTTTGATATAACTGAGCACCACTGTATTCACTGCGAACAAGCGCCTTAATAGACAAGGCCGAATTTTTTAGATTAATAATAACCTGTGCACCACAGACATTGATTTTATCATTATCTTCTTGTTCATTCGTACTAACAATCGGCACAACAATCGTATTAAGCTCAATACAGGCCAGCAATAAGGCAATACTATAAAAGGAATAATCACTTAAAATAACCACCACACAACCACTATCAAGCTGATCGTGAAGTGAGGCACAATAATCACTGACTTGTTGCTGTAAGTCTTGATAAGAATAGGCACCCTTTTTATCGACAATAGCAAGCTGTTCTGTATAGTTTTCAAAACCCTGTATCAGCCAATGAGTCATCGCATAACCCCACCCAAGTAAACAACCTGACCAGTAATAAAGTGGCTCTTTTCTGAGATAAAAAAATCAATCACATTTTTTATATCGGCGACCGTACCAAAGCGTTTTATCACCTGAGCATTTAATAACTCATCTAATTTTTCTTTTGGTACCTGACGGATCAGATCCGTTTCAACCGGTGTCGGACCAATGGCATTGACCCGAATGCCAAACTGGCCTAGTTCCTTAGCTGATATTCTTGTTAAACTTTCAATAGCTGATTTACTGGCGGCATATACGGCTTCACCTTCGAGGTTAAGTGCCACAGCGACCGTGGAATAATTAATAATAACCCCTTGTTTCTTGCGCATCATTTGCTTGGCTACTTCTCTGGAAAATAAAAACGTGCCAAAAAAATTCGTCTCAAATACCTGCTTTGCCTTGCTCATAGTCGTCGTCAGCAGATGATTCATAGAGGCCATGCCCGCATTATTAAGCAAGACATCAATAATACCGTGGTGTTTTTTTATATCCTTGACCATATAGCTAACGGCTTTTTCATCGCTAACATCAACACAATAATGCACATAATTATCATGTTCTATACTGGCATTCCCCCGACTGCAACCCACAACCTGAAAACCTGCTTGCAAATAAAGTAAGGCCAGTGAATGTCCTATGCCCTTTCTCGTACCTGTGATCAGCATTAATTTCATTAGCCAATGACCTTATTCATCCAGTAATTTGCTAATGTAATGCACCAGCGTTTTTACCGAACGAAAGGGCGATGTTTTTTGACTCATCGCTCGGTCATCAGCCAAAGTAATACTGACATCCAATGTGTCCAAAAGCTGATCTTCCACCTCAGAAATAAGCATTACAATACTTAAACTGTCCATCACACCATCACCACCAAATAAACGCAGGTTTTCATCTGGGTGCAATAATTCTGGCTTATCTTCCATTTCACCAACCGATTTAATGGCATCTAGTACAATGTCTGTGATTTTTCTATTCATAATCAATCCTTGCGTAAACTCAACACAACCACCTCACCTTTTTCATGTTCATAGTGGCTCACTTCTTGAAAACCTTGGCGTTTATGCATTACTAAAGCAGCTTTGTTAGCTCTAAACACTTCACAGTTAAGCTCGACTATTTCTAAGGTCTCAAAAGCATAAGCAATGGCTGCTTTTTCAAGGGCAAACCAGAGTTTTAATTTTTCATAACCAGTAATCTGCTCGCTAAAATAAAAACCCCAAAAAGCCTTATCCCGTTCTTTTATGTCATAGAAATTAACCACCCCAAGGGCTTGTTCTTGCTGATAATACATTAGCCACTTTTTACTTGGGTCAGCTTTTGTAGTTTGCCACCACAGACAATGCTCCTGCCAAGAAATTTTATCTGAGTGAAACGAAAACTGCCGTACCTCAGGCTGATTTCTCCATAGCAGCATGGTTTTTAAGTCCGAGTCTTCAACGGTCTTTAAAGCTAAGTCCTCAACAGTCTTTAGCATTGTAAGGCCGATGCTAAAGAACGCACAATATAATCAATATCCGATGTTGTTAAGTCAACAAATAATGGCAGGGTGATAGCGCTTTGATAATAGGCCTCACTCCGAGGAAAGTCTCCCTCAGCAAAACCCAATGCCTGAAAATAAGGCTGGGTATGTACAGGAATATAATGCACATGAACACCAATCCCCTGCTCTCGCAAATAAGAAAAAACGGCTTTTCTGGTACCTTTTATTTGACTTAAATCCAAACGGATAACATATAAATGCCAACAGGAATAAGCCTTATCACTTTGTTGGGGCGTGATAACGGGCAATGATGTTAACTGCTCATTATAGTAATTTGCCAAGGCTCTTCTTTTTGCAACAAAGGCATCTAAGCGACTCAGTTGCGACAAGCCCAAAGCTGCTTGTATATCGGTTAAGCGATAATTAAAGCCCAAATTGTGCTGTTCGTAATACCAGTCACCCACTGAGGTTTGAGTCATCTGTTCGCTATTTTTAGTCACACCATGACTTCTTAACTGCTTGATATTCTGTGCTAAATTTTTATTCTTAGTCACCACTAGACCACCTTCGCCTGTGGTGATCATTTTTGCTGGATGAAAACTAAAAATAGCAATATCACAATACTGACATGAACCTACTTTTTGTCCAGCGTAATCAGCACCTAAGGCATGTGCTGCATCTTCTATAATGGCAAAGCCATAGTGTTCCGACAAGCGTTTAATCTCTGCCATTAAACAAGACTGTCCAGAAAAATGTACTGGAATAATCACCTTAGGTAAGCACTGATGATTTTTAGCCCAGAGTAATTTTTCTTCTAGCGCCTTGATGCTCATATTATAAGTCAGAGGATCAATATCAACAAAATCAATACTTGCCCCACAATACAAAGCGCAATTAGCTGATGCGACAAAGGTATTAGGCGATGTCCAAACTCGATCCCCCTCAGTCACGCCCAGAGCCAAACAAGCCAGATGTAGCGCTGCCGTGCCATGACTCACTGCAATGGCATAAGTAACACCACAATAATCAGCAATCGCCTGTTCAAATTGCGGTACAATATTTCCTTGGGTAATAAAATCAGAGGCTAAAACATCACTAACCGCTTTGATATCTTCTTTTGATATGGATTGTTTTGCGTAGGGGATCATTAACAAAGACTACAACTGGGCATAAGTGTCATATTGTCTAATTTCATCAAGACTCAAAAAATCATTTTTCTCAGAACTGTATTGAAAACCCTCTGGCACAATCGTCCCAGTTTCACCCAATGCATTTTTAGAAAAATCATTTTCTCGATTATAAAAAAATATTGACGGCTTAATAACAAAATGATCAACAAACTCATAGGTTAAATGAGCATCATCCAGCGGACACATAATTTCATGTAACTTTTCACCGGGTCGAATACCGACAATCTCAATAGGTAAATCGGCAATCGACCTTGCCAAATCGGTAATGAGCACCGAGGGAATTTTAGGGATAAAGATTTCCCCTCCCTGCATGCGTCTGAAGTTTTTAATCACAAACTCAACCCCTTCTTCAAGGGTGATCCAAAAACGGGTCATTCTTTTATCCGTAATCGGTAAGGTTTTGGCACCCTCTTTCACAAGCTGTTTAAAAAAAGGCACAACCGACCCTCTTGAGCCAACAACATTACCATAGCGAACCACCGAAAAGGTCGTTTTATGGCCACTGGCAATATTATTAGCGGCCACAAATAATTTATCTGAAGCCAATTTTGTGGCGCCATAAAGATTAATTGGATTAGCCGCCTTATCAGTAGACAAGGCAATGACTTTTTCAACATTGTTTTCTAAGGCCGCCTGAATCACATTTTCAGCCCCATAAATATTGGTTTTAATGCATTCCATCGGGTTATATTCAGCAGCCGGAACTTGCTTAAGTGCAGCGGCATGAATCACAAAATCCACTCCTTTCATTGCCTGTACTAAACGTTCTCTATCTCGTACATCACCAATAAAATAACGCATGGACTTAGCATTAAATTTTTGCTGCATTTCAAATTGTTTTAATTCATCACGAGAAAAAACAATGACTCGTCGTGGCGCATAGTTATCAAGAATATTCTTAATAAATTTTTTACCAAAAGAGCCTGTCCCGCCCGTAATAAGAATGGATTTATCTGTAAACACCTATTGCCCCAGTTTTATTGTGTTTTATTTTCAAGTGCTGCTTCTTACTCTTGCTCTTGCTCTGCTTGCAACTTTTGGTACGTTGCCAATTCTTCGGCATTGACCTGATAATAGATATCTTCAACCGCTAGGCGTAAGCCAAGAGAGTCAAATTGAATGTCATCACCCAAAAAATAATAATTTGCCTGCCAAGAATCACTGCCATCAATCACTTTGCGTTCAAAGACCAGCACTTCGCATTTATTCTGCTCAACCAGAATATAGTATTTTAAAGAGGCAATGGTAAAATAAGCCAGCCGTTTGTCTGATTTGTCATATTTTTCTGTTGAGTTGGATAAGACCTCAAAAATCATCACCGGTTCATCTTGAAAATAGTCATCTTGCTCAAGAGTATCATCAGGGTCATTGCACACCAACATCACATCAGGATAAAAATAACGAATACTGTCCACTCGTTTGACCCTGACCTTCATATCCGAAGTAAAAATATTGCAGGATGACTGTTTGTTTTTCAATTGATTACGAATTTCAGTTGTCACATTAACGCTAATGACATTATGCTTCTTAGTCGCACCAACCACTGCATAAACACAGCCATCAATATATTCATGACGAATATCACTGAGTAACTCACCTTGTATATACTCCTGTTCGGTAATAACATGAGTATTAAGCAAAGACATGTATTGACTCCCTAAAATCCATCATTATGCTAACTAATAATAAAGTATCGTATCATTTTTTAATTCTAATCGCTCAAAATAACATATAGTTAAAATAAATTCCATCAATTAAAACTTACTAATTATCAATAACTTACAAAACATAATATGATAAACACACTAAAACACTTTATCCTATACAAAGAAACACACTATTTTGCATCCTTTCCAAGCATTGTCCTATTAAAAGACCATCGCTTGCTCCTGCTTTTTAGACGTGCCCGAGACAGTCGCTGGTTGTTAGATGAGAGCGACAGCGAAGCGCAAAAAATTAAATATCAAGTCGATCATGTTGATAGCCGTTCACAACTTACCCAGTTATACTTCGATCTAAGCCTCCAACCTATTAGCATTCCTAAACCCTTAAGCATTAACCCAGAGGCTGCCGATCAAGATGCATCCCTATTAATGCTGAGCAATGGTGATCTATTGCTGAGTTCATTTTCTTGGTATCCTATTCATTCTCGTTTAAGCAAGCCCTTGCAAAAAAAAGGCGTAGGTCTCTATGGGCACCCTGATATTACCGGGTGTTATTATATTTTCTGGGGAGGCTTTACTCGAATTTCTCATGATGCAGGGGCTCATTGGTCAGCCCATAATTACCTCCCAGCACTGCCTGATGCACCCGATATTATCCCCCAAAAACGTCCTAGTCATGGTGGACCAATACGAGGGCAGGCCATAGAGATTGGTCGTACAATTTTTTTGCCCGTTTACCAACAACTCATAGGCGATCAAGTCAGCAGTTGTCATTTATATACCTCAATTGATCAGGGCACTTCATGGCAATACCAGTCTATTATTGCTAGAGACAAACAACAAAAATTACCTTTTAATGAGCCTTCATTATTATCTTTAGGTGGCCAGACCATCATGGCCTTTTTACGCAATACCCAAGGTGATGACCGTCTTATGACGGTATTATCTCACGATCAGGGACAAACATGGGGAGCGGTGCAAGAAAGCGCCATTACCGGTCATCCCACCCATCCACTGAGACTCTCTGATGGTCGTATTTTTCTTTGTTATGGTTATCGACACCAACCCTTTGGGATACGTGCTCAACTAATGGATGCCTCTGCTGAACAACTCATAGGGGATGAAATCATTATTCGTGACGATGGCTTTTGTGCCGATATCGGCTACCCTTGGGCTGTGGAAATGCCTAATGGACAACTATTGGTGGTGTATTATTTTACCAACGAAGAGGGGATTCGCCATATTGCCGGTAGTTTATTAAACCTAATATAAATTTATTCTCTCTAGCACTCATAAAAAGATAGCCAAAAATCAAAATACCGTCTATCCTTTGTAGAGTGGGTTAAATTTATTTATAGTGAATTTTGAGATTCAACCAACGTCCAGAAAAAACAAAACCAATCATAAACAGTCATGCCAAATAGCACTAGCACTAGCACAAACACTGTACTTATTATTGATGATGATAATGCTATTCGTAAGCTATTTTCATTATTACTCAAAAATCACCATTATCAGGTGCTTCAAGGTGCCTCTCGTATGGCGGCTATAAAACAAATTGAAGCACACAAAGAAATCGGGGTTATATTACTGGACTTAGGCATGCCACCTGCTGAACATGATATATCAGAAGGTCTTGCGGTGCTTAAATACCTTGAAAAAAACTCCCTGAGCATAAAAACCATTGTCCTTACTGGCCAAGATGCCCAACAGGCCGCTTATCAAAGCATTGCACAGGGTGCCTTTGATTTTCTCGCCAAGCCCATAACAGAAGCCGCACTAATAAGCGCAATCGAGCGTGCTTTTTTATTTTTAGATCAAGAAAAACAATACGCTCAACAGTCTGAACAACGCAAACTGACTATTAATATCCCACTAGGCAAAGGCTTAAAAGATGTGCGCAATAGCGCCGAAGAAAAGCTGGTGCGCCAAGTCTTAGATGAAACACAGTTTAATGTTCACGAAAGCGCCCGAAAGCTGGGTATAAAACGTGAAAATATCTACTATTTAATGAATAAATACCATATCAAACGCAATGCTTGATACCCTATTGCAAGTATTTGTTCTTGTCGGCATAACAATTCTAATCACCTTACTGGTGATCCGTCTACAAAGTAATCGTCTGATAGAAAACCTGAATAAGCTCTCTCAGGCCAATAAATTATTTGACTTCGATGCACTGACATTAACTGAAAAATCTTGGCCCTTCTTTCAAAAAGCCTGTTTTATTGGCTTTCACTATCATATTGTCTGGTTTGGCTCACATATTGAGGGTAATTTTGGCCAGTCCAAAGGCCACTATTTACAATTTGATGAGCAATTAGATGAGCTGATCACGGTTCATATTAAAGCCTTTAGAGGTAAAACCAAGGGTGAGAAAAGGCATTTTCAACAAATTTTCTGGCAAACCTTTATTCAATTATTAAAAATGGACTTACTAATTAAGGCCAATAGTATCTACCAAACAGAAAAACAACTGCAAAAATACAATACCTTTTTATTGCATGATATTAAAAACATTGCCCAGTTTATTGTAGTATTAAACACCCAAATCAATAGCATTAATCAGCACAACCAACAAGAAGTCATTGCCCTGCTACAGAATATACTACCCGAAATTCTTATTCGTTCAGAACGGATCATCCAGACCTTAACAGAAAAAGAAGCCAATATAAAAAGCACGGATCGACCACCCGAACAATTTCAAAGCATTGACAAACGCATCACACTCAACCTAGCCGAACAGGTGCAACAAATTGCCGATTTTCATAATGTCACTATTTCACTGCATGGCAGTAAGGCTCGCTTACTCGTAGATAAGGGCATTTTAGATCAGGTATTGGATAATATTATCGGCAATTATCAGCAACATACGCAAAGCGTAGAGCCGATTAAGGCAAGCATTATACCAACCAACAACACCGTTCGACTCTGTTTAAACTCCCCTGTTAAGGTCACTAAAGAACAGTATATTCATCTTTTTGAACCTTTTTGGTCAAGCTCTGATCATGGCATGGGTATCGGTATGTACCAATGCAAAACCCTATTGGAGAGTATTCATGCAAGCATTCATGTGCGTCAATTAGAAGACCATTCATTAGAATTTATCATTGATTTCCCTAGCGCTAGTTAGCTCATCAATCCAAGTGATTCCTCTATTTCCCTCTCAGAAGATACCAGCTTTATAATTTTTTACATACCTGCTATAGTTTAGATTATTATGGTAAAAAAAGACAAAAACAAGCAGAAATATATCAAGGTGGTCGATGAAAGATACACACTAGCATCCAAAAGAGGTGGGGGTATCATCAAAATTGAGGCATGGGAAAATTCAAGTGGCAAGTTAATAAAATACAATATTGCCTATATAAATCACTCTATATTTCAAAGTGATAATGGGAGAGTGTTTGGCTATGATAATGCACATGGTTACCATCACAAACATTTTTTTGGTGAAATCACAGCAATTAATAATTTCATCAGCTATGAAACACTTATTGAACGCTTTGAGAATGAAATTAAAGAGTATATAAAATGACTATTGAAATAAAATCAGGATCGTTATCTGATTTTTTTGCATCAGCAAAAGAAACGGCTAAAGAAATAGATGACGGTAAAAAACTCACTAAAAAAAATACCATTTGGGTTGACTCCAAAGATCTCATGCTTTTACTGAAACCTGAAAGAACAAACTTAGTTAACTACTTAAGAAAAGAAAAAAAGTGATGTTCTCTGAGCTAATGCAGGTATTAAACCGATCAGCTACCAGCTTAAACAATGATCTAAAAATTCTTTTAAAATATGATTTAATTTGTATTTCAAAACAAATAAATCCAGGTCATGGAATGCATAAAATAATTGAAGCTAGCTTTGGCAATGAAAAAATAGAGTTTCGTATAGAAATATAATCTAGCGCTAACAGACATGGATATTGACCTCAAACACCCTGTAAAAAAAATATACTCTTTTTTTATTGCAGTTTTATGACTATTATGTATATACGTAAATAAATAGATGCTTTTTATTTGTTACTTTTTTATATCTTCTTAGATATAAATGCTCGAGTAAATGCTCAGTAATTAAATTGAGTGTATTGAGTATAAAAGTAGATGTATAAATATAGAAGTATAAAACAGTTTTCATCGATTAAGGGGAGTTACAATGAAAGCATTAAAGCAACAATCCGGTTTTACTCTAGTAGAAATGGCCATTGTCTTGGTTATTATTGGTATCTTATTAGGCGGTGTTCTTAAAGGGCAAGAAATGATTGAGAGTGCTAAGATTAAAAATGTTGCCGATCAGGCTAAATCTTTAATGGCAGCTATTTATACTTATCAAGATAAATATGGGGCACTTCCTGGGGATGATCCAGCAGCTACAACCAATCTCAATGGTGGTAAGGCGGGTTGTGTTACTGCAAATTTAGCAAATGGCGATGGTGACGGCCAGACTGAGGGTACATCAGCTGATTCACGAAGAGCAGCTGAGCACTTGGCCTGTGCTAATTTAATTGTGGGCTCCTATGACGGCACTTCCCAAGATATGAGACATAAATTTGGTGGTCAAGTTCGTTTATGGTACGGAGGAATGCAAGGTCTGACGGCTAATTATATTCGTTTTGAGAATGTTACCGGCAGTGTTGCCCAACAAATTGATAAAACATTGGACGATGGCGTGTATAATACGGGTTCGGTTCGCTCTTCAGCTGTTTATACAACGACGACACCAAGCGTTGATATTGCTTTTTTCTACTAATTGTTAAATCCGCAAGAAATAGCCATAAATTAGAACCACTAATTTATGGCTATTTTTTCTTCAATAGCACATAACTTTATTCCCACTCTCCCAAGCCAGAACCTAGTAAAAAGTTCATACTCCCTACATTCAATTAAAATACAGAAATAAACAATCGACTCATTACTTATTTTTTAGCCTTTTGAACTGTTTGAGCGTAGCGAGTTTTCAAAGGGCTAAAAAATGAGTGATGAGTCGGTTGTTGGCAGCTAACAATATTACCCCTCTACACCGTACCTACTTGATTATAGACACCCTAGTAGAGTGGCTTTCTAAACGACTAAACGATATCTTTATCAAGACCCTATATTTCAGTTGCCCAACGGCATAGAATATGACATTAAATGTTATAGGGTATTCTGACGGTTGGATCGGACTCTGAAAAGTCTTTAGTATTTCTAGTGACCAGTAGTCGTTCAGAAACTAATGCAGTCGCATGAATAATTGCATCCGGTAGGTTTATTTTTTTGTTTTTTCTTATTTCAACAGCTTTAATACTGATAGACTGATCCAGATTGATTATGGTAAAAGTTTGAGACAGCCATTGTTCAATATTAATATGAGGGTTTTTGTCCCCACCTACCATTACTTTCATCCATGTGATTGTGCTTACTGCTTTATCTTTGAATAATTCAATTTCATCTTTGGCTGATTGAATGCCATTTAGATAGTCAATAAGAAGACAGGTATCAAATAAAGCTCTCACCATTCATCCCTAAGTTTTTCTTGATAGCTAAGCCCATCGTCACTTTTATTTTTCCATGCACCAAAAGCATCAACTGATGGTTGTTTGTTTTTTTTAACGAATAAGTCTATTGCTCTACGAATCGCTTCGGCTCTGGAAATACTGAATTGATCACACAACTCGGAAAGAGAGTGTATTTGATTTTCGGGTATATCAACTAATGTTTTCATAATTTAGGTGCCTCTATATGGTATATATCATACTGTATTTACACTTCAACTGCGTAGAATGAGCGATTATGTTAAATCAGCATTGTTTTGGTGGTTTTTTGGAGGTATGAAATACTCGCAAAATTTCAACTTGATTATTACAAATCCGATAGGGGATGATATATGAGGTTTTATCAATGACCAGTTCCTTTGTTCCTTCAATTCTTCCTGGTCGTCCAAGTGAAGGGGTGTCTTTTAATAAATTAACACTCTCTTTAATTCTCTGAACAACTACAATTGCTACCTGAGGCTTATCTTGTGCAATATAGTCGGCCTCTTTATCAAGATTTCTAAGAGCTTTTAGTTGTCAGCGACACATAAAATGAAATTTGAAAAATTTATGAAAAATGAGTTATTTTACATCCTCGTCATGTGTCATCCAACACTGAAATTAAATTGAGATGTTTTACAAAGGGCATAAAATCTCTATCTGAAAAAAGTAGGGGAATTTTATTATCAATACAGAAACTAGCAATAATTACATCTGCTGTTTTTCTAATGGTAATTCCTCTCTTCCTTAATGCTCGATAGTTATCTGCACATTTAACAACCATACTTTTACCAAACATTTCATGCTGTTCCAAAGTAGCTAATGATTTTTTTGCTTTATTGTAGTCTTCGTCACTTCTAAACCCTTGTAGTATTTCCATTACTATTATATCGCCAATAGCGACCGTGCCATCTATAAGGGCAATATCAAGTATATTGGTTTCTTTGTTCTCAATCCCATTAAAGTAATCAATCCAAATACTGGTATCAACCAATATCATTTACCACCCCTCATTTCATCTAGATCACCATCCCACTTTAGTTTTCCTCGAAGTTTGCGAATTTCTTGCTGTTTATTGAGTCTAACCAGCATTTTAAGCCCAAGTTCAACGGCTTCCTTTTTTGTGTCTACTCCCGCTGCTGTTAAAGCATCGCTCATTAGTTGATCGTCAATAACAATATTCGTTCTCACTTGACACCTCTTGTGTATGAATTTGCAATACATACACATGGTATCATGGCAAAAAGAACATAACAAGAAAATGCATCGGAGGTGCTACTGCCTACTCCCCCTCAGTGATATTAACAATCATCCTGTTTACTTATTCTAGAGGACTCATATCCAACCAAAGAATACTTTAGCCTATCGTACAAATATTACCTTTATGAGCCTCACAGGAGATATCCAAGCCCACTACCCTTCTATTGCCAGCTTTATTGTCAAAATGCAGAAATAAACAATCGGATCAATGCTTATTTTTTAGCCTTTTGAACTGTTTGAGCATAGCAAGCTTTCAAAGGGCTAAAAAATGAGTGATGATTCGGTTGTTGGCAAATAACACCATTGCAAGCCAATCATCCGAACGTTTTTTTGCCTCTGATGGGTTTTCTAGTTATGTTTTTCGGAGGTTTAGTCTTTAAGGATGCTTGGGTTCAGAATTTCAATCCACTCATTTTGCGGGGCTAAAGCCCCAACTCCAATAGTAGTTTGGTTTATTTTTTGAGCTTAGCCTCCATCAGAAATGGGACTTTAGTACCGCTTACTTTACGGGGCTAAAGCTCCAATTTCAATAGTGGTTTTGTTACTTTTTGATACCCAAAGAAACAGCGTAGGGTGGTAAGACTTAAAATGAGTATAAAAAAACTGGATGGAGTTATCACTCATTTTTTGCTTGACTGAGTGTATACACTGTGTATACTTTATTGTAGATACAATGTATCTATTTGAGATTGAAGATATGAGGCTATAAAATAGAGCAAGTGGCTTATTAATTTGCTGTCCTATTAGCACGAGTATTAGAGGACAAAAAACTGAGATCTCAGTTAGGGATCTAGAGCACCCATCGGTAGTGGCTACTAATTTAATTCAAACCTTATCTTGGAAAGATCGAAGAGTTAAATTTATTAAAAAAGCTGAAAAAAATATTTTTGAAAAAGTTATTTTAAATCTGATCCCTATCATTGGAGCAGATAAGGTGATAGAAAAGTACCTTGAATAAGAATGTGTAATAATTCATACTATTTAAACTTCTATCTTGAAATTGGCATTAAGCTTAAGCCAGTGGGCTTTGAGCTTGTCTTTATGCTCTTCATCCATGGGCAAATCTTTTAAAGCTTCAGGCCACAAGGCGCGCGCCTTATCCATAGTGTCGTTAATGTGTGGCTTGATTGCACGCCAAGGTATACCCGATTTTTCAGCCCAATACTGAAAATTGTCTTTGGTCACTGAATACCATTTTTTCGTTTTACCCAGATTTAAGGCATATTCCTTTTCATCTTCAATATAAACACTGGTGGTGACAATATCATAGGCAGGAGACAATCTTGGTGTCACCTGATCTTGGTAAAGAAGGCTCCAATTTTTTAGATGGGCATCACCATTAGCCAGTAAAATATTCACCAGTAATCGTCTGGCAAATTGCTGGGCATCGGCTAAGCCATCACCAGAAAAATCGTAAATGACCTTGCCTATTTGTTCATAATTAGCAGAGTTATATTTTTCATGTGGGTATTTCACTAAAACTTGTGCAAAGTCTTCCATGTGAATTCTTGTATTGCCCTCACGATCAAAGCGTTTGATGGCAAAAGCCAGCTTTTCTTCCGGCAGATTAATTTGTGGCAGGTTGTCCAGTTTGTTAAGCTCAATAAGCTTGATATCTGGGATATCCACACCCGCCAAAGCGGCAAGGTGCATCGCCGTGTATTCATTTAAAGGTACCTGCTTATGCTTGGTTGATGGTGTTTTGATAATCCAATCACCTAGTTCACCATTTTTAGTCAGGTTGTAGCGTCCCTCTTTTTCCTTCATGGAAAACTTCATTTGAATGCCAGCCAAAGAGAATTTGTTTTTTCTATCGTCATCTGCGAATTTTATGGCTTTGGCTTGACCGTGGGTGGTAAGCACACTTTCTGGTACCTCTTCGGGTTCCATTGGTGTGGCAACCAATGCACCTGGCAGGTCTTGACCAAGATAAGAGAATAGCTGAAACTCATTGTCAATGTGAGTTTTTAACCCTTGGGAAATTAATTCCCGCAATGCCCCTTCTGGGAGCAGGTTGGATAAAACGGGGGATAGCCTCATACTTTTTGCCCATGGCTTTGACATGAGCTTTTTTGAATTTGGAAAGCTTGGGTGTGTGATCAGGCTGAATGTTGGGCGTGAAGGATCGTGTTTGAATTCATCTGCAAAGCTCAAAACATTACGACCGTTTTCAAAGCCAGCCAGATAACCCACCAGCCGGTTATGCAGGCTTAGCTTTAAAACGCTCATTTCATCTATGTTTTCTGGAGCGCTCATTCATCGCCCTCCAGCATGTCTTTCCATGGATCATTGGCAAGAGAATTTTCATCATTCTTATCCTCTGCCCGTTCAGCACTATTATTATAAGCACTTGCAGATGATAATATATTCTGATGCTTGGTTTGTGTATCCTCTAAAATTGATTTTACCGCATTTAGCTTTTCCTCTGGGATTAAAAGCAGCTCGCTTTTAAGCCCCTTGGCAATGAGTTCAAGAGTGTTTAGTCTGGGATTGCCCTTGGACTCTACATGCTGATATTGCTGGCGTGACACACCGATACGAAGCATCATGTCTTTTTGCTTTAGGCCAAGGGCTAATCTGCGTTTTTTTAGTTGTTGAAGTAGTGATCTCATCGTAGGAAACTCATATATTGCTTGTAAACCATAAGAAATACATTAGTTTCTTTTTTCTAAAAAAGCAATAAATAAATAGCTTTTTAGTATGCGATAGCCTTTTTTGACAAAAAACTATTTATGTATTGCTTTTTGTGCTGTGTAAGAGGCACTCACGTGCTAGATTTTTAGCTCTGCTTTTCTTCTTTGTTCGATACGCTGTTGCATGGATAAATAATTATCAAGGCGGTGTTGATGCTGTGGCTGTAGGTTTCTTAACTGCCCACCAATAAAGGTTCGTCTGCTTGGGTAGGGTTCAAAATTAATAAAGCGGATATTTAGATTACAATTAAAGGCCATAAAATCCATAGCAACATCACATTGAACAAAGGCATTACCACCTTCATCCTCTATTGCTTCGGGCCAATAACCATCTATTGCTAATAACATACCGGCACTGGACACATTACTCACATGGCCTTCATAAACAGAGTCTTTCATTTTAACCTGTGATGCAGTATCCAGATTAATTCTAAAGGTTTTTCTACGTTGCCCTTTTTGTAAGCGTTTTGGGATCACAATCTCATATAAAATATCCCCATTATCTAAAATAATATTACTGACTTTGGAATGAAAAGAATACACATCATGATCACGATTCGCCTGAGTCAAAATAGTGACGGGATCATTGCGTTCTAAAATAATTTGTCCATTAGGTGATTTCTCAGCAATAATCAGGCTATTGCGCTTTCTATCCATTGTTACCGCAGTGGATAAAATAGAGACACCAGAAGCCGTTTCAATTGTCAGCCTGCTGTCTTGCTTTAGTTGATAGATAAACTCATCTCTAAGAAGCTTTTCAAAGACTTCTTGAGCCGTTTCTTTGTTAAACATTTTATTAGTAAATAAATTAAAAAAAGACATTGGTCTTAACCTGTTCTTTGGCAATAATTTGCCGTTAATACATGATAACAACTTTACTTGGAAACGGGACTTTAGTCTCACCTGTTTTGCGGGGCTAAAGCCCCAACTCCAATGATTACACGGTGCTAAGTCATTACACTCTGGTACGGCATAATGAGTGATGTATTTTAAACTTTTCCCCACTCTTTTGAGCGTACTTTTGATGCTTGGCCTAAATCAGTATTTTCTGTATATAAATTATCATCAAGTAATTGGGCAAAAAATGGATTTGTATCACTAGCAAGATTGCCTTCTTGATTATTCTTCACATAATGCTGTTGATTGTCATTCTGTCTTGTATCGGACTGGTTAATAAAGCCATCAGCCAAAGCCATTAGGTGTTCTTCTACATCTTGATGAGTTTCATGACGTATAATTGAATTCGTAATAGAGCTTAGCACACCTACGACACCACCCAATAGGCTTCCAAAGAGTACCCCACCGATCAATTTTGAGCCTTCACTAGCATCATCATGCGTTTGTTCGCGGTATTGATTGGCAATTATGGGTAAGTGCTGTATTGGGTTAACAATATCGAGCACATCGCCAAAAGTAAAACCATCTTTACCCCAAAATGGTTCATTATGGGCTTGTTGGGTCTTGATAACAGAATTTGCATTATGTTTTGCTAATGATGGTATTTCTTGCATAAAAGCCCCTTCTATTTACTCTGCTGACTTATTCATACTATGAAATTATGCAAATAATAAGCCAAAAAAAAGCACCTGCTTTTCAGCAGGTGCTTTTATAAGCATAAAACAGTTAAGCTAAGGTATTTAACACTTAGTTGTAGTAGCTTAGTTATTAAGCAATGAGTCGCCTGTATAACCGTCTGTTTCGAGTATTTCTCGCAATTGTTTCAGTGCTTCAAGCTGGATCTGCCGGACTCTTTCTCTGGTGACACCAATTTCATTGCCAACTTCTTCTAGTGTTGCGGTATCATAGCCATGTAGGCCAAAGCGACGTTCTACCACTTCCTTTTGTTTATCGTTTAGTTTTGATAACCAGCGATCAATATTAGAACGCATGTTTTCATCTTGTAAAAACGACATGGGTTCGGGGTTATTCGTATCTGGAATCGAATCTAGTAAGGGACGTTCACTATCAACGCCTACAGAAATATCAACCGAAGAGGTACGTTCATTTAATTTGAACATTTTTTGCACATCTTCAACCGGTCTGTCTAATAAGGTGGCAATTTCTTCTGCGCTTGGTTCATGATCCAACGTTTGGGTGAGTTCTCTGGCCGCCCGAAGATAGATATTAATTTCTTTAACGATATGAATGGGTAAGCGTATGGTACGCGTCTGATTCATTAAGCCTCGTTCAATTGTCTGGCGGATCCACCAAGTGGCATAGGTTGAAAAACGAAAGCCTCGTTCAGGGTCAAACTTTTCTACTGCTCGAATCAGCCCCATATTGCCTTCTTCAATTAAGTCCAACAGTGGCAGGCCCCGATTAAGATAACGGCGAGAAATTTTTACTACCAAACGAAGATTGCATTCAATCATTCGTTTGCGCCCTTCTTCAATGCCTTGTTGAGCCATTCGGGAATATTTAACTTCTTCTTCAGCACTCAATAAAGCAGCAAAGCCAATTTCATTCAAATACAGTCGAGTGGCATCCATATCGCCAGTAAGAGACTTACTTCTACGTCTGAGTTTCTTTGCCTTAGTATCTGTATCCAAACTCGGTTCAAGTGATGATGCACTACTCACATCTTGAGAGATATTTTTTTCAGTAGTGGCTTTTTTCTCAGACTTTTTGTTTGCTATTTTCTTAGGTTTTTTGGTAATAATATGGTCATTTACATTATCAAGCGGTATACCCAGTTTATCCAGCAATACATCTTCTTGATCAAACGAATTCATTATAAGCCCTGACGACATTGAGTTTTTAGCACTCAAATACCGTTCTTTAGATTCCATCGATTCCATTAAAGCCCCCTTTAAATCGATCTATATTTTCAGTCAGTTAAGTGTGACTGAAAACGGATAAAAGAATTAACACTTGCTGACTCTATGCAGTAGATTCAGCAATAATTCCGGATGAAGTTGTTAATGTGGCAAGTAATTCATTGGGTTGATCGGTTTGCCATTTTTACGTATTTCAAAATGCAATTTATACCGATCAGTACCTGAACGACCAAGCCGAGCAATTGCTTGCCCTTTTTTCACTAGCTGCCCCTCATCAACCAGTAAACTTTTATTATGTGCATAAGCACTTAAAAATGACTCATTATGTTTAATAATGATCAAGCGTCCATAGCCAACAAGTCCCTGTCCGCTATAGACGACTTTACCTGCTTCTGCAGATTTTATTATAGTCCCTTTAGCCGCACTGATGTCAATACCTTTCTTGCCCTTACTAGGAGAATAACGCTGAATAACCCTTCCTTTAAGAGGCCATTGCCATGATAATCGACCCTTGCCTGAAAAAGATGTCCCTTTTTTTACCACTTTAGTGGTTTTTTTCTTAGCTACTCCCTTTGTTGAGTTTGAAGTTTTGTGCTTGCTTTTAGTATAGCTTGTTTTCTTTTTCTTCGTTTTTGTCTTTACTTTTGTCTTTACCTTGCTATTTACTCGGCTCTTTGTTTTGCTTGTAGTATGTTTAGCGACCTTATAGGTCTTAGCTTTAGTTGTTGTTCTATTTGTTTTACTACTCAGGGACAGCCTTTGTCCTATAAAAATTCGGTAAGGTGCTTTTATTTTGTTTCTATAAGCAATTTTTTTGTAGTCCAGGCCATACACCCATGCAATAGAATAAAGAGTGTCTCCTTTTTTAACCCGATAATAGGCGGGTACTGTTTTACCTAGGTATTTTTTTTTTACCTGATAAGATGCCCCTTTTCGATGTTCTACAGGGGCATACGTCGTTGTACAGCCGGCCATGAAAAAGAACACTAGAAAAACAATGGCAAGTGCCTTTATATTAATACTTTTATTTACACTTTCTTTATTGACACTTTCTTTATTTGCACTGCCATTAACACCACAAAGATTAGCACCATTATCGGTATGATAATATATGCTATTAGCAGTTTTTAAGGTATTGCTTAAGCTATTGTTCCGTCTAGTATTATGCATAATACGCCTATCGTTTAAAAACAATATAAGCAATTACCCCTACCAATATAAAAAACCATCCTATAATATCAACATATCGCTTTAATTTAAGTTCCATTTCTTTCCCTCCCCATTTCATTAATGATGCAACCATAAAGAAACGTGCCCCTCGTCCAATGAGAGAAGCAATAATAAAAGGGATAAAGAGCATACCAATTGCTCCGGCAGTAATGGTAAATACTTTATAGGGAATTGGTGAAAAACCAGCCATAAAAATAGCCCAAAAACCCCATTTAGAAAACCACTCCTGAGTTATAGTATAGTGCTCTTGCCAACGCCCACCTTCACTTACAAGTGGTTGAATTAAATCAAAAAACCACAGACCAATTGCATAACCAAAAACCCCGCCAATAACAGAAAAAAGTGTGGCAATAAGCGCATAATGAAAGGCCTTATGGGTTTTTGCAAGTGACATAGGAGCTAGCATCACATCGGGTGGAAGAGGGAAAAAAGAAGACTCGGCAAAGCTCAAACCAGCCAGATAATAGTGTGCATGAGGATGGGCAGACCACCGCATGACTTTCTCATATAATGTTGAAAATAATTTCATCTAATTACTTGCACCTTCTTTATACTTTCCAGAAAAATAGCTTTTCATGGGATTTTCCCCTTAAGAAGCGGTACAAAACTTACTTTTTCATGGACTTTTTTATGAAATTTATCACCTAAGCGGTGAAATGATAATAATTCTTGATTTCCTTTCCCTCCCATAGGGATCACCAAGCGCCCCCCATCCACTAATTGTTCTAGTAGGCTCATAGGCAAACTTTCCGGTGCTGCGGTAACAATTATGGCATCAAATAGGGCTTTTTCAGGCCATCCCCAGCCACCATCACTGTATTTAGTGAGTATATTGTTTAATTTTAACTGCCTAAATTTAGCTTTGGCATTATCTAATAAAGGCTTTATACGCTCGACACTGTACACATTGCTAACCAATTTTGATAGCACTGCCGTCTGATAACCTGAGCCTGTCCCTACTTCTAAAACACGATTCAGTTTTTTGCTTGTCTTTTTTCTTATGACAGGTTCTTCTGCTGAGTGTTCACCAAGCAAGAGTAATTCGGTCATACGCGCCACCATATAAGGCTGAGAAATCGTTTGACCGTGACCAATAGGTAAGGAGACATTATCATAGGCTCGACTCGATAGGGCTTCATCAATAAATAAATGTCTGGGTGTTAATGCAATCGTGCTTAAGACGGCTTCATTAACAATACCCTGCTCTTTAAGAACGGTAATTAACCTATCTCTGGAGCGTTGTGAGGTCATGCCAATACCACTGATTGCTTCTGTGTTAGATAAATACGTCATTGCCCAGCCAACCATTTTAAGAGTCTGATATAGTCTGTGTTAAGCATCATAGATACTTCATTCCTTTCGCCATTTTTTATAAGCCTGTTCTGCTAATCATTTTCTGCCAACCAAAGCGCCATAGCGTCTAATAATTCATAATGAGTGAGATCAATTTTAATTGGTGTTATTGAGACTTGATTATG
This sequence comes from Gammaproteobacteria bacterium, assembly GCA_015488755.1. Taxonomy (GTDB): domain Bacteria; phylum Pseudomonadota; class Gammaproteobacteria; order GRL18; family GRL18; genus GRL18. The sequence continues at coordinate 28,224 of WFNB01000071.1, forward strand.
ATTGACCGCATAAAAATCTGTCCCCTGACCCGCATCGGCCTCTTCACCCACTGGGCCTAACCAGTAAACCTGTCGATTTCTTGGATCGGTTGCTGCAATTGCCGGCTCTGCTTTATGGCGTTTACCCAGCCGGGTAATTGTTTGTATAGCCAAGTTTTCATAGGGAATATCGGGTACGTTGATATTAAGAATGGTGTCGGATAGTATTGGTTTTTTTTGTAGCTTTTGTACCAGTTCAACAACCACTCGTGCCGCTGTGGCAAAATGATTGCCTTCAAAGCTTGCCAATGATACAGCAATAGCAGGCAGACCTAAAAAGCGTCCTTCCGTAGCCGCAGCAACGGTGCCAGAATAGAGAATATCATCGCCAAGATTCGGGCCACGATTAATACCCGAAACAATAATATCTGGGGGATCATCTTTTAATAAGCCTGTAATAGCAATGTGCACACAATCAGTAGGTGTACCATTAATGGCAATAAAACCATTGTCTGCTGTTTCAGGCAATAAGGGGCGATCCAGAGTCAAAGAATTACTTGCACCACTGCGATCACTTTGTGGTGCGACAACGGTCACTCGAGCAATTTTCTGCAAATGCTCAACCAAACAGATAAGCCCTTGTGCTAAGTAGCCATCATCATTACTAACAAGAATATGCATTTAATTTCTTTTTATGGTCTATTTTCTTTTCAAGTCAAATTAAGTAAGCTTAATCAAGAAAGTTTTATTTTGTTTAATCCACATGAGATAATTTTAAATAAATCCGTTGAATCGACTAATGAACCTATTAATTTATTTAGGATAATACTTAAAAACTCACAGTTTTCATACAATTACCGATAAAATTATTACTTTTAAAGCAATTATGAGCAAAAAACCTTCAGAATCTAATTTTTCCAGCTTTCAAGAGGCCATAAAGGGGGTAAAACCACTTAAAAATGATCGTATTGATCTGTATGCCCATCAGAAGAATACTCGACCATTTAAAGATAACAATAACTATAATGAGGATGACGAGTCAGTTTATTTGTCTGATGCTCAAGAATCAAAAAACGTCACTGGAGAGGAGTTTCTTTTTTTTGCCCGCTCTGGCTTGCAACTAAAAACACAAAAACATCTCAGACAAGGCAAAATTACCATTGATGATCATTTGGATCTGCATGGCCTGAGTATTAGCGAAGCCAGACAAACCTTATTAGAATTTATTAGTTTTGCCCAAAAACAGCAGATCCGTTGCATACGATTGGTACATGGTAAAGGCTATCGTTCTCACTCAGAACAACCGATATTAAAAAATAAGGTGAATAGTTGGCTAAGACAGCACCCTGATATTCTTGCTTTTTCATCCGCTCAGCCTAAAGATGGTGGTACGGGTGCGCTTTATCTGATGATAAAAAGTTAAAGGCTTATTCCCATAAGTTAACTTCTTTACCCTGCTTTTTAAGTTCATCCGCACGGCGTTGCACAAAGCGCTGAAATTCCGGTTCATTGAGATAAGCCTGAGTCAGCACATAATCAAAGAGCGCTTGAATATGAAAGCCCTTTAAATAAGCCTCTGAACGGAACACAATGGTTTTATTATTAGCCTGAGTCCCATAAAAAACCATCGACGGTGTATATTGAATCCCTAAAGAGCGAGCAAATTCTTGCTCAGTCATGGTGTTGCCCTCAGGTGTTATCAATATACTTGGTGAATTGATATTCACTTGAACAATCGTGAACTGTTGCAGTTGTTTATAGACCGGCAAACGTCGAAAAACATCACCATGAAGTTCATTGCATTCCTGACACTGGCTTTGCTCAAATAAGATCAACATAGGCTTATTGCTCTGCTTAAAGACATCCGCTAAATTTTTATTTTTTATAATAAAAGATTCTGTATGTAAGGGGGCATCTGGTATTGTAAGTCCTTTATTTTTCTGCTCCCGTTTTCTATAAAAATCATTAAAACTAATAGAGGGTGTTGTTTTTTGTTCGCGGACATAATCTAGGACCGCTGAAAACTTATCTGGCGCATAGTAGCCATTCATACGAAATTGAGGCTTACCGGAGCGATCTAATATAATTAAGGTGGGCGTAAACATTACTTTCATTTTCTGGGCAAATTCTTTTTCTGACAATTCTTCACCTTCTGTAGAAACAAGGGCTTTATCACCCCACATATTCAGCTCAATTAAATCAAACCCCGTAGTCATTTTTTTAATGATCTCTGGATCTGAAAAATTATCATCTAATAATTTTTTACAATAGGGGCAGCCATCTTGGTGGAAGTATAAAACAACCTGCTTGTTGGCTTCATTGGCCTCATCAACATCTTCAGACAAATCCAAAAAGGAAGATTTAAACCAAGTGGGCTGGTCAAAAAACCCTGAGTTGGCTAAGTCATTTTTTGATTGTGCTGAATCCATAGAAAAAGCTGGGTTTAGTAAGCCTAGTATCATTAAAAAAAAGCCCCCAAACACCCTATAAAAAGAGTTCTTCATTTGTTGTTCCTCCTAAAAAAGCAATAAAAATGATTGATTCTATACATCCCTAAAGACAATAGGCAATTCACTTCCGCATTAGCGTGTCAATTATTAGACACACCTACAACCAAGCAAAAAATATTATATAAGCAATTGTTATATATTGTATTTTTTTAATTGGCACAATATAAGCATACATAAAAGATATCAGACAAGAGACATCACATTATTAACATGGTGAAATAAAATGGCAACTCCAACACTATCAGTCGTTCAAGGTTCTAATGAATATCATGACCATTCTCAAAACAGAATCCGTAAAACAATTGACAACCTCAATGCAGATAAATACGCATTATTGGAATTAGCCAATAAGTTACATTCAACCTTAGAGTTGGATACCTTAATTACCTTATTTAAGTTGGATATTACACCCATTTTAAATTTAGATGATGTTTATTATTATTTACCCGGTGAAACCAAACAAAAAGAGTCTAAGGGACGTCACCTTATTTCTTATCAATTAGTGCTGCACAAAAAAGAGCTGGGTGAAATTACTCTTATTCGACGCTCTCGTTTTAATCAAAAAGAACAAGCCTTTATAGAAAAGACCTTAGTAACCTTATTAGCACCATTAAATAATGCCCTTAATTATCAACAAGCATTAAATCTTGCCTTACATGATCCATTAACTGGTGTCTACAATAGACTCGCAATGGACAATATGGTTGCCAGAGAAATTGAATTATCACAAAGAAATGATACACCATTAGCGATGATTGCTCTTGATATTGACTTTTTTAAACGCGTTAATGACAACTACGGACATGCCTTTGGTGACCATGTTCTAAAGCAGTTAACAGAATGTATTAAACAACAGATACGCTCTACTGACGCCGTTTTTCGTTATGGTGGTGAAGAGTTTAATTTACTATTGAATAATACCAACCTTCGTGGCGCACAGGAATTAGCCGAAAGGGTACGTAAAACTATTGAACAAACCCCTTTTACTTTAGATGGTGTGACGATTAATGTTACTGCAAGTATGGGGATTAGTTTTTTTAAAGAGAATGATAGCGCACGAGATTTATTTAAACGTGCCGATGATGCTTTGTATCAAGCAAAATCTTCTGGTCGTAACAAAATTATTTCAAAATGGTGAGTTCTCATTTATTTATTCTTCTTGGAAGTGGGGCTTTGCTTTAGCCCCGTTAAATAAGTTTATTCAGAATGATCACCACCTGAATACTCACCAATAGTATTGAGCCACATCACCTAGTTCTTGTTCAATTTCTAATAAGCGATTATATTTTGCAATTCGCTCACTACGGCTGGCTGAGCCCGATTTTAAATGCCCGCCATCCATAGCAACAGCAAAATCAGCTAAAAAAGTATCTTCTGTTTCTCCCGAACGATGTGAGATAAAATAACGCCACCCCGCATCACGGCACATTCTTACCGCTTCAATAGATTCAGAAACGGTACCAATTTGATTCAGTTTAATCAATGCCGAATTGGCAACCCCTTGCTCTATTCCCTGACGAATATATTGGGTATTGGTAACAAAAATATCATCACCCACCACTTCAATTTTATTGCCCAGTTCTTGAGTAAACGCTCTAAAGCCATCCCAATCACCTTCAGCAAGTGGATCTTCCCAAAGTACAATCGGATATTTTTCTACCCAGCTTTTTGATAATGCAATTAAATCCTTGCTTTGCATTTTACCTGCTCCTGACCATTTGAGATCATAAGAGCCTTTCATATCAACAGCAAAAGAATTTGCAGCACTATCAAGTGCTATGGCGATATCTTCTCCTGGTTTATAGCCTGCTTGTTCTATTGCCTGCACAATGGTTTCCATTGCGTCTTCATTACTAGACAGATTAGGAGCAAAGCCACCTTCATCACCCACACTGGTTGCTAAACCCCGAGCCTTTAATATTTTTTTTAATACATGGAAGGTTTCCGCTACATAACGTAAACCTTCACGGAATGTGGGTGCTCCTAGTGGCACAGCCATAAATTCTTGAATATCAACATTATTATCAGAATGTTCACCACCATTAATGATATTCATACAGGGAATGGTTATTCTTTTTGCACCCGCACCACCAAGATATTGATACAATGGTAAATTAGAAGCATTGGCAGCCGCTCGTGCAACAGCCATAGAAACGCCTAGAATAGCATTTGCCCCTAAATTCGATTTATTAGCCGTGCCATCCAAATCAATCATTGTCTGATCAATTAATGATTGTTGGCTAACATCAAAACCTGCAAGTAGAGGACTCAATTTTTCATTGACATTAGCCACCGCCTGTAGCACGCCTTTGCCAGCATAACGATTCATATCATTATCACGTAATTCAATGGCTTCATTTTCCCCTGTACTCGCCCCTGAAGGTACTGAAGCAACTGAGCTAATCCCATTATCAAGTTCCACAGATACTCGTACGGTTGGGTTGCCACGAGAATCCAATATTTCCATAGCATCTATTGATGATATATGCGCTGATTTCATTTTTAAGTCCTAATATTTTATCAATTATTTATGTTTTTAAGGTGTATTGCTGATGCATAGAGGGTATCTCCACATGGGTGTTTTGCAATTTATCAGCAAACACCTGCATACTATGTTGTTCACCATGAACAAGAAAGGTTGTTTTGGGGTCACCTGTTAGTTTGTGCCAATCCAGTAATTCTGATTGATCCGCATGGGCAGAAAAACCACCGATGGTATGGATACTGGCATTTACTTGAATTTCTTCACCATGAATTTTTATTCTCTTAGCGCCATCAATAATTTGTCGAGCTAATGTGCCTCTGGCTGCAAAACCAACAAAAACAATACTATTTCGCCTATTCCATATATTGTGTTTTAGATGATGACGTATTCGACCTCCGGTACACATACCAGAACCTGCCATAATAATAGCTCCACCATTAACCATATTAATAGCCATTGATTCAGAGGTTTCCCGAGTAAAATGTAAGCCCGGAAAATCAAAGGGATCATGCCCATGAGTCATCACATCCAGAGTTTCTGGGTTATAACATTCAGGATGCCGCGCAAAAATTTGTGTTGCAGAAATTGCCATTGGAGAGTCAAGAAATACGTTCGCATACTGTTTAATACGACGATCAGTTACTCCTTCTCTAAGGTAATAAAGAATTTCCTGAGCACGTTCTAGGGCAAATGTGGGGATAATAACATTACCACCACGTTCTATCGTTTCATTAACAATTTGATACAATTCATCAATAGAGGGTTCTAATTGCTTGTGGAGACGATCACCATAAGTGGTTTCCATAACAACCGTATCGACTTTAGGTGGTGGTGTTGGATTGCGTAAAATTGCTCGTCCGCCATAACCTAAGTCACCAGAAAATAACAACGTATGTTGTTGCCCATTTTCCTCTAGCTCTAAAAATATACTGGCAGAACCCAATATATGTCCTGCATCTAAAAAAGTTGCTCGAATACCTTCTGCAACTTGTATGGGTTTATTATAAGAGGCTCTACGACGAAACGATTCAAGACAATTTAAAGCATCTAATGTGGTATAAAGTGGTTCAATTTCATTGCTATGTTTGTGCTTATGGGCACTGTGAAAACGCTTTGCTTTACGTTTTTGATAACGGGCATCAGACTCTTGTAAACTAGCAGAATCAAGCATCACCAAACGTGCCAATTCTACTGAGGCAGAAGTGGTGATTACTTCACCTTTAAAACCACGTTTTGCTAATAAGGGAATACGACCACAATGATCAAGATGAGCATGGGTGAGTAATACATAATCAATGGATTCTACTGCAAAACCAAAATCATCGGCATTTTCTTCGGCCAGTTCTCGCCCTCCCTGAAACAAACCACAATCAATTAAAAGCCGCTTTCCTGCACATTCAAGTAAATGACAAGAACCGGTTACATCCTGAGTAGCACCATGAAATGAAATTTTCATAAAGATCCCTTTTTGTATTAGTCTACAAATATAAGATATCGTTCAATCAATATATTTTTCTACAATAGCAAATAAATCAGTATAGGGCAGATTGTTTTATACTATAGAAACAATTAGACGCTTTTTTTACTGACATTAAAATGACCTAACTCACACAGATACAGTTTAAAATATATGATTATTCATACCGATATAGCCAAGGCGCGATCACTCACATCAGAATATTTCTAAGTTAATTAATATCCTGAACAGTCTGTATTATTCAATGTAAAGTCTCTATAGTTCACAGTTTATATTGTTATAGTCTGTTATACTTATTTATGATAGTAGCTCATTAATTAATAATTATTTTGAATCGTATAAGAATAACTTAAAATCATTTGCTTAGTTTTTGTTATTTCATAGTAGAGAAAATCATGCACCAAGAACACCTTGAGAAACTCATATCAAGCGGATATAAACTCATTTCTTTGGAAACCGATTCACCCGAACAGTCCCTTAATGATTTTCGCCCCTTAGTTCGTGAAGGCAAGGCGATATATGCTTGGGAAAAAGAACGGGGGCTAAGTCGAATGGAGGCTGGGCATATCACTTTGCCAAGGACAAAAACACCTGAGATGGTGCTCAAGTACATTGAACAAAGTAATTTATTTGGTATTTACTTATTAATTGGTTTTAGTAAAGAATTAGCACAACCTATGTTGCGCCCCACAATTGAACAAATTGCTACCGATAAAAAACATACTAAAATCATTATTTTTATTGATCATAATTTTAATTACCCACAAAAATTGCTGGATAAGCTACTGATTGTCCAAGAAAAAGAGGTCAGAGAACGAACCTCTTTTGCTGGCATATCATAGCCCCAAATGAATTGAACTATCTTCTCTTAGCGGCTGATGATTTCTTAAATTTTTTCTGTTTCTGAGATTTTCTGCGATTATCAGGCATGACCAAGCGTTTATTTTGTTTGCTTCTACGTGCAGGATCAACCATACGCCCCCGATGATCGATATCAGGCCTTTGAATATGTAAGCCAACACTTTCATAAAGTGCTAACATATCTTTTTCGGATAAATCTTCCCAACGGCCAAGCTTCTGCCAGCGTGGTAATTTTACCAAGCCATAGCGTACTCTAGATAGACGGCTAACCGTAATACCTAAGGCCTCCCACATACGGCGAACTTCACGATTGCGCCCTTCTTTAAGGGTTACATGGTACCAATGATTGGCTCCTTGACCACCCACATAAGTAATTTTGTCAAAATGTGCTTGTCCATCATCCAACTCAACACCATTTTTGAGCTGCTCAATATCATCATCGGTCACTTCACCGAGTACACGTACAGCATATTCTCTTTCGATTTCACTCGAAGGATGCATCAGTTTATTGGCTAAATCACCATCATTGGTTAATAAGATAAGCCCTGAGGTATTAATATCTAAACGTCCAACAGAAATCCAACGGCCTACTTTTAAACTGGGTAAATCATCAAAAATGGTATTAGGATGGTCAGGATCATTACGGCTACATATTTCACCCGGTGGTTTATGATAGACAAGGACACGCTGTTTGGGTTTTTGCCAGGCAATAAAAAGTTCTTTATCGTTCAGATAAATGCGCTCAGAACCATCAACTCTATCACCGAGTTGGGCAACACGCTGACCAATTTTAATACGCCCTTGAGCAATCAAACGCTCGGATTCACGCCGTGAAGCGTGGCCTGATCGTGCGATTACTTTTTGCAGTTTTTCACCCTCAGGGGCATATTCAGGCTCTTTATCGTTAATAGAATTGGCACTTTCTTGTTCTAGTAATTCTTCTTTGGTAGCCAAGGCCTCTTCTTTGTTGTGAAATATTCGATCAGATTTAGGCGATTTAGGCGATTTAGGCGATTTATAATAGTTTGTCATGGTTTATTATCAAGTTTGTATCGGTGATATTCCATAATACTGACCAAAAGGCTCTATAAAGAGAATAGTATTACGGCTAAAGATGTTTTTAAGTAGACTAAAAACAGGAGTCAGATTAATTGGTTGAGATTATAACACCTTTTATCTCTGGGATCGCAGTCTGCTAGGGAAGTATAAGGGATTAAAAGGATAGAAATGGCTTGAATCTAATGATGTATCATATGTAGCTACTTTGTAATTAAGTGCTCCCAACAATTAAGCCTTCACTTACCCAATTTTGTATAAAGCCTGCAACTCGTTGCGGGGCATGTTGTTCATCTATCCATTCGCAAATACCCTGACAGATATAAGAAAAATCTTTTGCCTCTAGCATAGCATCCAATGCCCATGCCTCATCAACAGGCATAGAACGATAAAGAGTGCGCAAGTCTTTACGCCAAATACACCATGCAACGGGGTGCTCTTGTTGTTCTATTGCAATAGGAGGTTCTTCTTTATCAATGGCTTGCCATAGTTGTGGGGTATTATATGACAAGTTAATACGATTAACGGTTGGGTGAAACTGAAATTTAAGTGTTAACCATTGTTCAGGTGCAAGCGCTTGCAAGTCTTCTAAAGTCAATCTTGATTGACTTGCGGCATCAAAAGCAGCTCGTAACTGCCATTCAAATTGTGCCATTTCAGTAAGCTCAGGCTGCTCTTGCCAAGGGCTATTTTGTTGTAAAAATAATGCTAATTGGTGACCAAAATAACGCAATGAAAAATGCTGTGAGGGATGTGCTCTTACATAGGCTTCACCCAAAGTAAAAAAATCATCATCACCAAGCAAGGTATGCAAAGCGGGGAAGGTATCACTTAGAGCATCAATTAAGCGAAACTTATAGGCATTCGCATAAATATCTAAGCGTAGTTGTGCCGGTACTTTTTTAGTTCCTGTGACCGCTTCTTTTATTTCAGGAGCAGCGACTTGTAGCCAAGCAAGCATGTCATTTTGCAAGCCTTTAAGAGCCGCTAACTCACCCGTCATACGACGATTCATACAGCTAACTCCTGAGCAGGTGCTAATAAAGTTGCCAATTTTTGCTGGGCGCTAGCAACCACCTTAGGAGAATAACCTGAGGTACGAACGTCTGTAGCAATCATTCTAGCTTGATGCAACTCAGCTAATAAGGTTTCATATGCGGGGATATTATCGTCTCGCTCAATCATAAATGTGACTTCACCAAAATGTTCAACCGCTTTGGCATAAAGCGACCAGACCGCATCACAAACGGGCATATCATGGGTATCAATAATATAATCCCCATAGTCACTATGCCCCGCCAAATGAAATTGTTGTACCCGTTCAGGAGGTACTGATAATAAATAATCTAGGGGATCAAACTCATGGTTAATAGCAGACACATAGATATTATTAATATCCAAAAGCAATAAGCAGTCCGCCTGCTCGACAACCGCATTGAGAAATTCCCACTCGGTCATATGGGACTGTTTATAACTGACATAACTAGAGACATTTTCTATTAATATGCGATCACCCAAGAAGTCTTGTACTTGGCCAATACGTTCGGCCACATGATTAACGGCTTCTTCTGTATAAGGCAGTGGCAATAAGTCATGGGCATTGCTACCATTGGTTCCTGTCCAACAAAGGTGATCCGACAACCAATGAGCATTAATGCGTTGTTTTAATTGTTTCACCTGTTTTAGATAGTCTTTATCTAAAGGTTCTGTATTGCCAATATTCATGGACACGCCATGCATGGCCATAGGATAGTGTTCAGCAATTTTATCTAGAAAATAAAGTGGTTTGCCACCATCGACTAAATAGTTTTCAGTTAATACCTCAAACCATTGCACATCTGGATGTGGATGACGACTATCAGCAGAAGAATCAGCAGAAGAATCAGCAGAAAAAGAATCAATAACATTCTGATAATGCTCTTTTCTTAAGCCCAAACCAAACCCCATATTTTGATATTTTATATTGCTTGTCATTGTCATTACTTTGATTGTCGTTATTTTTATTTTTTAGCAGATAAACAGATAAGATGAAGTTGCCTCACTAAGAGGCAACATCATAGCAGAAGACTCACAAAATAAACTCCCTTAAGGCTATTAATGAGAGTTTATTTATTGATCAATTGATACAGCAAACAACAATTAACCTAGCACTTTACCGCCTTTATCCGTACATTCTTTTGCATTGGCTTTAATCCAACCTTGTCCTTTACAGCTATTTTGTCCTTTACAAGAGTTATTAGCGGTTGCACACGCACTAGAGCCTTTGCATGAGTTGATACCACTACACTTAACCATGCCTTCTGTTGGAGAAGCACTTGCTGTGGCAGTAAAACCTCCGGCAATTAATGCAGCTGCGGCTGCGGCAATAGCGACTGAAGATAATTTTTTATTGGTATTCATATTGTTTTTCCTTAATTGAATAGACATACTATTGTTTGCTGTTAATAAGCAATTCGTACTAATAGGCAGATACTTATCAGTACGAATTAGAACAAAGTATACTTGATCTATATCATGGCACAATGACGGAAACTACGTAGTTTCAACATAGTATTTCAAAATTGGTGCTATTTTTTTCACCATCTTATTGAATTTTAGTGGATAATATCCTTTTACCTCTTAATTTAAGTCAGTAATGTATTTTTATGAATAATGAATTATTTGCTTCAAAAGAACAATTCCGTCACATTTTTGAACAAGCTCTGGTACGCTTATTAGAGCATGATGATTTAGGCGTTTTTATTCTTGTTTTGGCCAATGCCAGCTTTGATCAGCATGTGCATGATTACACCCATGAAGCATTACTAAAAAAGTATCAACAACTGGCTAAAAAATATCGTCTTTTATTACAAGAAGGGCAACTGCTTAGTGAACCTGAGGACGACATTTTGGTTTTTTTAAAACTCATGGCTATGGGCATTAATAGCATTCAACAAACTGAGTTTCGTCACACAGCTGATGATCAGAACGATGGTATTAGCTGGGAGTTACAATTTAACCCCATCCGCTCACTCCGCCCTGCTCGTATGAGCAAAACCATTGTTAAGGATATTTATATAGACTTTAACCCAGATGGGTTTCATTTTAATAAACCCTTTTTGCAAAAAGAAAGTTATTGGAATGGAATGCTCAATGGCAAGCATTTGGCTATTTTTTACAACAAATTCCCTTTTGCCCGCTTTCATTCCTTATTAGTGCCTAATAAAGAGGATTGCCTACCTCAATACCTGACTTATGAATACCATAAATACATCTGGCAAATCACAGAACAGTTAAGCCATAATTTGCCAGGCATCGGTATGGCTTATAATTCTTATGGTGCTTTTTCTTCCATTAACCATTTGCATTTTCATTTATTTATTAAAGACCATCCCCTGCCAGTGAGTTATCCAATCTGGCAACATAATGGTGGTCCACAAGCATATCCCATTCACTGCAAAACATTTCAATCCATAAAGAATGCTTGGCAGTTTATTAGTCAATTACATGAACAAAATATCAGTTATAATTTAATTTATCTAGCCAATAGATTGTATTGCTTGCCCCGTAGACATCAGGGAACCTATCCCGATGCAACATGGAGCAGTGGTTTTGCTTGGTATGAAACCTGTGGTGGTTTTACCACGTTCAACCATAGTCAGTTTATGGATCTTAATAATAAACAATTGACCAAGGAATTATCCTTATTAAAGCTTGATATTGAAGACATTTAACACCACCTCATATGTAGGTACTCAAGGATAACTCTGTGTTTACGGAGGAAGTTTTTGCCACATGGATGTGGCAATAAAGCCTCCATGGATGGATTTACGGCGTCTTGCGTAGTAAATACAGAGTTATCCGGCCTCAGACATGCTTAAGTACCTACCTATGAACACCACCTAAAGGCTTAACTATTTAATTATAAATCAATTTGCAACCCACCGATAAGAGACCTTAACTATGGCATTTGGCAATCCCCGCGGTTCTATGATCCGAAAAATACGAACTCCTGAAGAATATATTGATATGGTCAAAGAACTCAGAGAAGATGTCTTTGATCTCCGTGAAGCAGTCGAGTATGACCCCGATGAAATGGGACGTACCGCATTAGTCATTGAACCATTAGAAGCCATTGTTAATGAGCTATATCAGTCATTTGTAGACGGCACTTATGAATTTAAAGATGAAGACCTGCCCTATATGCAGATAGTAAAAGAAAATAATTACACCGCCATATTACCTATGTTGCACCTGCTTAAGGAAGTCAATCGTATTCATCGTAATGGTCTGGATATTGACTAAAATGGACAAAAAATATTGTAGCCATTGTGGTAATGAAATTGAGGAAAATGCGGGCAGTTGCTCAGTATGCAATGCCCCAACTCATTTTCATGGCAAGGACTGGCAAAGTAAAACACCCAAAAAGTTTATTATTTATTTTATCGGCTTGGTTATTTTCTGTTTTCTAGTGATGTATATCGCCCCTCGAGACTCTGTTTATATCACTCATTCCAAACAACCAGAGGGGGCATCATCCATACCCCCAGCCCAGCTTATTAAATCTGAATAAGCGTTTGGGTAATGGTATCGGCAGTGGTAATCGTTTTGGCATTGGCCTGAAAATTACGTTGTGCCGTAATGAGATTAATAAGTTGTTCTGTTAGATTCACATTGGAATCTTCTAAAGCACCTGAGTTAATTAAACCGGCATTACCATTACCAGGAACATTAACAATCCCTGCTCCTGAAGAAAAACTTTCGCCCCAATAGTTGTCACCGAGTTGCGATAATCCTTGGTTATTATTAAAATTGGTCAAAAATACCTGACCAAGATTATTGGATTCACCATTGGTAAAACGGGCACTAATAATTCCAGATTGATCCACATCAAGGCCTGAGAGTTGTCCTGTCGTATAGCCATTCTGAGTTAAATTAGTTACTCCAAAGGGTGCTCCATATTGCGTTAGACCATTGACATCAAAAATAATGTCCTGACTTGCTGAACCTGCTGGGGCAGTGGGTGTTGTGAGATCAAATGTTAGAGAAAAAGAACCCACAGGTGGTCCAGGTAACGTAGCACCGGCAGCAGTCGGATCTAAAACACCTGAGGTCGTAAATGCAATAGGTGTCGGAGCACCACCACCCACAGTCAAAATTTGGGGTTCTGGAGGTGTGGCCGCAGGATTACCTGCTGATGTTGTCGCACTTAAATTATGAAAGATATTCCCCTGCGAGTCTGTTAACTTTATGCCTACCGCCCAAACATCCGGCGCTGTTTTTTGATAAAACATGGACGTTAACATGGGATTACCCAAAGAATCATACGAGGTAAATGAAGTGGTGTGATTATAGCTTGTAGGATCCACAACACCCGTCACTGCATCCATAACAAAACCACCTGCAATGACCGGTTCTCCTGAGTCTATATTAGCAAATACAGCCGAAGTCGTCGTGGCCTGAGGTGCAATGCTGGTCGAAGTAATTTGTAAGTTAGTAATATCACCCGTATTAATATTTTTAGTTGTCGGATCAACACCATAGCCTTTTAAGTTGGAACCGCTATTGTCAACAATAAAACCTTCTTTATCAACCTTGAACTGACCATTTCGAGTATAAACACGATTACCAGAAACATCATCCATGGTAAAGAAGCCATCACCCGTAATGCCCATATCCAGATTGTTTTCAGTAAAAATAATATTACCCTGAGTAAACTGCTGAGCCGTATCCGCTAAGCGCACACCACTACCAATTGCGGTACTGGCTGAACCAAATTTACTGGTGGCATACACATCGGCAAATTCTGCACGAGATTGCTTGAAGCCAACCGTTCCAACATTGGCAATATTATTACCAGTCACTTTTAAATCTGCCTGAGCAGCACTTAAGCCACTTAAACCAATACGAAATGGCATGATCGCTCTCCTCTCTTTTGAATAACAAAAAATTTACCTAAAATTATTTCAAACAAATTATTATGTTATTTGAATAATTTCAGCCAAACTTTTTTAGTGGATAATTTTATTTGGCTAGTGGCTATTTAGCCTAATTTATCTAATTTCTTTTACTGCTGAGAAATCTATACTTCCCAAACCAGCTAAATTTAATTTCATTCCTTGACCACCTTGCCCGATAGTCACACTATCTACTCGAGCACTGACTAAGACCTCTTGAGCAATTTGGTCATTACCAACAGTTGCTGTTGCCTTAATTTTATAACCACCAGAAGCTAGGGGAGCACCATTATTATCTGTACCATCCCAATTAAAATTAACTACACCTGCCGCCTGAGTACCCATAGGAATTGTTTTTACCAATTGTCCTGCCGCATCACTGATTTCAAGTGTTAAATTGGTCGTTGATGCACCTAAATCAATTTGCCCAACAACTGGTGTACCACTATCTAACTGAGCAATACCACCTGGTGCTAAAACACTGCGTCCCACTAGGCTGGATGCTTGCAAGGCCGAACTCGATTGCATTGTGCTGGTAAAGCTACTAAAGGACTCTTGTAGATCTTTAATACCCGTTGCGGTATCAAACTGTGCTAATTGGCTTAAAAATTGACCATTTTCTTGTGGTTGTAAAGGATCCTGATTCTTAAGCTGAGCAATCAGTAATTGCATAAACTGATCTTGTTTGGTTTCTTCAGCCTTGGGCTCATTATTTCGTGACAAGCCTAAATTATCATAAAGTGCCACATTATTATTAATTGCTGCCATAATTATTCCCCTGAGCTGACACTGGATACTGATTCTTTATTCTAAAAATACACATGAGTTATTACGCCTTACCTAAGTTTATTGTCCGCATTAATAATTGCTTGGTCGTATTAAGCACTTCAACATTGGTCTGATAAGAACGTGAGGCATCAATCATATTCGCCATGGACTCAATAGGATTCACATTAGGCATATACACATACCCTTCTGCATTGGCATTAGGATGATTAGGCTGATATTGCGCTTTTAATGGCGCTTCACTTTCAACAATTCGATCCACTGCTACCTTTGCCACGGCGGGATCATTGGAAAATTGATCCACCACAGTTTTAAATACCGCTTGACGAGATTTGTAAGTCCCTTCGACACTACTGGCTGCGCTATTGACATTAGCAAGGTTACTGGCTACCAGATTCATACGCACACTCTGAGCCGTCATTGCAGAGCCTGACACATCAAAAGTATTAAACAGTCCCATAAGTATTCTCCATTGCTGCCTTGTCTTCTTATTTTTCTTTATAAATGAGTGCTATAGACAGATGTTACTGTCCTTTTATTGCTTTATTTAAGCTTTGAAACTTGCCTGACAAAAACCGTAGGCTGGCACTATAATAAATTGAATTTTTACTAAATTCTGTTTTCTCAACACCTGTATCGACTGTATTACCATCCAAAGAAGGCTGATAGGGGTTGCGATACATAATCTCTGTCGAGAAATTTTGCTGATTCATTTGTATATGAGCCTTGTTTGTAGTGCTCATTTTAAGAGCTCCCTTGTTAAAGTCAGAACCGACTCCCATTGCATTTTCCATAGCCGCTTTAAAATCAATGTCTTTGGCCTTATAGCCTGGCGTATCGGCATTGGCTAAATTGGATGCTAAAAGCTCAGAACGCCGAGAACGCAAAATTAATGCATCATCATCTGCCCCTAAAAATTTATCAAAGCCAATAGCCATTAGATTACTCCTAATTATTTTCACTCATCTCTTATTCGTGTTCCCTCTTATAGTTTTTCTTAAAGCAAGGTGCGTACCAATTATAATTAACTCTTATTTTTCATTCAGTTAAAAATAATTTTAAGTAAAAAAAAGCCGCATGGTGGCAATAAACGGCAAGCACTCACCTTATAACGGCAAGCATAGTGATTGACAAATAATTTCATTTCTTTATCCTCTTATTTCCTCTACTTATTAGACATCGAGTACCCTTATGCAAAACCTTTGGAACGATAACGATATACCACCCTTCTCAGACGATATTCATCCTGATCTGGCCTTACGGGTCTATAGTTCTCGTTTACTTGGCCAAGATAAGTCATTGGTCTTACATGGTGGTGGTAATACCTCCGTTAAAATTAAGCAGATCAATATTTTAGGTGAGCAAGAAAGCATTCTTTATGTCAAAGGCAGTGGTTGGGATTTAGAAAGTATTGAAGCTCAAGGTTATGCACCTGTACAAATGTCACATTTACTCAAACTGGCACAGCTTAAGGAGCTTAGTGATGCCCAGATGGTCAATGAGCTTAAAACTCATTTAACTCTAGCCAGCGCACCAGGACCATCGGTAGAAACCATATTACATGCACTATTGCCCTATAAGTATGTCGATCACACCCATGCTGATGCCCTAATAAGTATTACCAATACAAGTGATGGCATGGATCGAATTAAGACACTTTATGGTGATAAAGTGGTGATCATTCCCTATGTTATGCCTGGTTTTGATCTCTCTCGCCTCTGTGCAGAATTATTTCCCAAATATGCCAATGAACAGACCATTGGTATGGTGTTAATGAATCATGGCATTTTCTCTTTTGGAGACAGTGCCAAACAGTCTTATGATCGCATGATTGATCTGGTTACTATGGCTGAAGACTATTTACAAGCACAACAGGCGTGGGATATCAACCATAGTGAGCACCTCCATAGTGATGATTTGGATCATCTAGACATTGCTTGTTTTAGAAAAGAACTCTCTAGGCAATTAAAACAGCCTCTAATCATTCATCAACACCGCGATCAGCAGAGCTTATCTTTTGCCAATCATCCAATGCTAAAGCGTATCAGCCAGCAAGGACCTGCCACACCCGATCATGTGATCCGTACCAAACAATTACCGATGCTTTCAAACGGTTCTTATAGCCACCTAAGTGAGCAACTAAAACACTACATTCATGCCTACCAAAACTACTTTACAATAGGTGCAAAAAATCCCCATGATGGCCAAGAAAAAAAGATGCTAGACCCCCTACCACGAATTATTCTGGATACCAAAGGTGCTATGCTCAGCCTAGGAAAAACCATTAAAGAGGCTTATATTATTCGTGATATTTACCAGCATACAATGGATATTATTTTACGTTCTGAAAAACTCGGTGGCTTTCAAGCATTGCCCTCACAAGCTATCTTTGATGTTGAATATTGGGAACTTGAACAAGCTAAATTAAAAAAAGTGGGCAATTGGCCAATGTTTTCAGGTGAAATCGCTTTAGTCACAGGTGCTGTTACTGGTATTGGCAAAGCGTGTGTAAAATCACTTCTAGCCCGTGGTGCCTGTGTGGTTGCACTGGATATTTTACCTGATATAGAACATCTTTTTCAGCGTCCAGACTATTTAGGTATTACCTGTGATGTGACCGATGAAACACAGTTACAACAGGCCTTAGAACGTACTATTCGCCAATTTGGTGGTTTGGATATGCTCATACTCAATGCCGGAATTTTCCCCAAAGGCTGTAAGATTGAACACTTAGCATTAAGTGACTGGCGCAAGGTAATGGCGATTAATCTGGATGCCAACCTAGCACTCATGAGCCAGGCCCATCCTTTATTAAAACTGGCTCCTAAAGGAGGCCGTGTCGTGGTCATGGGTTCTAAAAATGTCCCAGCCCCCGGTCCCGGTGCAGCCGCTTATTCTGCTACCAAAGCAGCTTTGAACCAATTAGCCAGAGTCGCCGCATTGGAATGGGGAGGTGATAATATTCGCATTAACTCATTACATCCTAATGCCGTTTTTGACACCGCAATATGGACGCCCGAAGTCTTAGCATCCAGAGCTGAACATTATGGTATGACTATTGAAGAATACAAGACTAATAATTTATTACATACTGAAATTACCGCCCATGATGTTGCCGAGTTAGCAGCTGAAATGTGTGGTCCCTTGTTTGCCAAAACAACCGCCGCACAATTACCTATTGATGGTGGCAATGATCGAGTGGTTTAATCTCAATATGGCCAAACAAAACACCCCTTTTTATGCAATTAAAATAACCAATTGGCATAGTGAGCAAAACAAATTACAGGCGATTCGTGAACAGGTGTTTATTAAAGAACAACAGGTCCCTATAGAACTAGAATGGGATGAGTTTGATCAATCAGCCACTCATTTATTAGCACAACTATTGGCACAACACAGGCAAAAAGAGACCATACTGGCTATTGGCACAGCACGGATTGTTTTTAATCATAAGGGCAAAGACAATAGTGCCCATATTGGTCGCATGGCCGTGCTCAAAGCATGGCGACGTATGGGAGTTGGCAGTAAGCTACTACAAGCCTGTATTGATGAATGTAAAAAGCACCATAGCAAAAAAATTATATTAAATGCACAAACCCGTGCTATCCCCTTCTATCAAAAGGCTGGCTTTAGTATTAATAGCGAGGAATTTTTAGATGCCAATATCCCTCATAAAGAAATGATATTGCCATTGACAGACTAGCAATTCAAAACGATTCATATCAGGAAACCGTATAATGGACTTAACAGCATACACACTAGGTGAAACGGATCAATTACTTAAAATTGATAATAAAGACGATTTTACAGCACTGATTTTAGCGATGAGCCAACAAGCTCGATATAAAATACTTATTTTTAGTCATCATTTGGAGCACTTATTATTTGACAATGAACCACTATATGAAGCGATTAAACAATTAGCGATAAAAAATCACCGAACCCATATCCAGATACTTCTTCAAGATCCTAAACCCATGACAAAAAAGGGGCATCGTTTACTCAATTTAGCCCGCCGAATTTCTAGTCATATAAGCATTAAACAGGCTCATAAAGAGCAACAGGAGCTATTTGAAACCTTTATTATTTTTGATGATAGAGGCTATATTATGCATACGAATCCTGATCGTTATGATGCATATGGCAATTTTTACGCCCCGATTAAGACCAAACAATTAAGCGAACAATTTGCAGACTATTGGGAACAAGGCACGATAGATAATTCTCTTCGTCGTTTAAGCTTATAAACACAATGTCATCATACAATAGCAATCGTTGTCCTTTTTGCAAAACAGAGAATCACTGTGCTATCAATAAAGACAATGCCTGTTGGTGCAATAGCATAAAAGTCCCACAAGCATTAATTAAATTGCTGCCATCACACTTAGCACACAAGGCATGTATTTGCCATTCATGCATTGATTTTTATACCAACAATCCCGCAGCATTTAAAGCGACTTATTATTTTCTATTAGATAAACCCTAGTTTTACAAAACCACTATTTTTTAGGGTCAATAACATAGTATTTTACTACTATAATGTTATAGTATATAAGCGAATCATAAAACAGATAAGAATAATGTTACTGTCGCTTATATTTTAAAACAGAGGGTAATTATATGAATTTTTCATATATTTTGTTTATTGTTCTTCTAATAGCAAATAGTGCTATAGCAAGCCCTATAGTCAACCCCATTGAAAAAAAACTTAAATCAGCCAGTGAGTTAAGTTACCCTCCTTTTGCAGTTATTAGCTCTGATAATCAAGCAGATGGCTTTTCAGTTGAGCTTCTTAGAGCTGTCACCCAGACCATGAACATACCAATCAGTTTTCATATTGATGAATGGAATAAAATTAAAAAAGAATTACAAGAAGGTACTTTAGATGTTTTACCCTTAGTGGGAAGAACAATGGAGCGAGATAAATTTTTTGATTTTACCACCCCTTATATCACTATGCATAGTACTGTTTTTGTTAGAAAAAATACTCCACCCATTGCATCATTAAGCGATCTAGCCAATAAAAAATTATTGGTCATGAGTGGTGATAATGCTCATGAGTTTCTTCTTCGTACTCAACTAACAAAAAAAATTATCACAACAAAAACATACGAGGAAGCCTTTATAAAGCTATCTAGAGGACACTATGATGCCATTGTCGTGCAAAAATTAGTCGGGATACAATTGATAAAAAATCTACACTTAACTAACTTAAAAGCTGCTCCTTTTATAATAAAAGACTTACAACAAGACTTTTGCTTTGCTGTTAAAGAAGGTGATAAAAAACTACTTGCTCTACTCAATGAAGGATTAGCTATTGTTAAAGCCAATGGTGTTTATGAACAGCTCTATAATAAATGGTTTGCATTTTTAAATGAAGATACTTTCTATGCTCAAAAAGTCGTTCACTTATTGATAGTCATCAGTATTGTTTTTTTATCACTTATTGGCACTTTTTTTGTCTGGCAACGTATATTACAACGAATAATTAGCGATAAAACTCAGGCCTTGAGTAAATCAGAACAACTTTTACATAATGTAATTGTTGGCGCCAATTTAGGCTTTTGGGATTGGAACTATCAAACAGGAGAATATAAAGTCAGTGAGCGTTGGCTGAAAATTCTAGGCTTTTCTTCAGCAAAACTGAAAAAATACATCACTGACTGGTCAAAGCGTATTCATGGTGATGATTATAAGAGGGTCAAAAAAATAGTTAAACATGCTATTGAAAAAGACATCCCTTTTCAAGTTGAATTACGAATGCAACATTATGATGGTTCATGGGTATGGATTGAAAGTTCAGGAAGTGTTGTCGAACGTCATAAAGAAACAGGTGAGCCGATTCGTCTATGCGGTACGCATCAGGATATTACTAAGCGTATAAATAGCGAACAGAATCAAAAAAAGCAATATGAGCAACAACAAATTCTACTAGAAAACATTAATGGTATAAGCTGGGAGTTAGACCCTATAAAAGGTCATTTTACTTATGTATCTCCCAATGCTGAACGTATTTTAGGCTATTCAGTCGATGCTTGGGTGGATATGGACTCATGGGTATCTATGGTTGTTCCTGAAGATCAAACAGCAGCACTTGAACACTGCCAACTAGAAACACTTGCTGGTAGAGATCATAACTTTGAATATAGAATGCGTAAGAAAAATGGGGACATAATCTGGGTATTAGACATTGTTACCGTTATCACTAACAGCGTGGGCAAACCAATAAAACTAGCAGGTTTTATTCTTGACAATTCAGAACAAAAAAAAGCAGAGTTGGAAATTCGTAAGAGTGAAAAAGAACTCAAATTAGCTGCCAGTGTTTTTACTCATGCCCGAGAAGGCATTATGATCACCGATATTAAGGGGACTATTCTTGAAGTTAATCATGCTTTTACTAAAATAACCGGCTATTCTCACGCTGAAATATTAGGAAAAAATCCTCGAGTTCTCAAATCAGGTGAACAAAACCCTGAATTTTATAAAAACATGTGGCATAAATTGATAGCAAAAGGCTACTGGGAAGGTGAGATTTGGAATAAGAATAAACAGGGCAATATCTTTGCCGAACAATTAACCATAAGCAGTGTCCGCAGCATTGATAATAAAACGCAACATTATGTTGCTCTCTTTACAGACATTAGCAAGCAAAAATATCAGCAACAACAACTGGAAAATATTGCTCACTTTGATGCCTTAACCAATTTACCCAATCGCCTTTTACTCACTGATCGCTTAAATCAAGCTTTACTTCAAGCACAACGAAGAAACTCAATAATTGCTGTCGCCTTTCTTGATTTGGACGATTTTAAAGCCATAAATGATAACTATGGTCATAGTATTGGTGACCAACTACTCACCTACCTAGCAGACAGAATGCACCATGTACTTCGTGAAGGTGATACCATAGCCCGTTTTGGTGGTGATGAGTTTGTTATTGTCTTAACCGATTTAATCAATACTAAAGCCAGTATTCCTTTACTAACCCGCCTACTAGAGGCAGCAACTAAAACCATTAATATTGACCAACTGGCTCTTCATGTATCAGCAAGTATCGGTGTTACTTTTTACCCTCAAACAGATGAAGTAGAAGCTGATCAGCTGTTACGGCAAGCGGATCAAGCCATGTACCAAGCAAAAATCAAAGGTAAAAATAGCTATCATATCTTTGATGAGGATGCTGATAGACATGTTCGAGGACATCATGAAGATGTTAAACTGATTGAACACGCCTTAAAAAATAATGAATTTATACTCTATTATCAACCTAAGGTTAATATGCGCACTGGGGATATTATTGGCGTAGAAGCACTCATCCGTTGGCAACATCCCAAACAGGGACTTTTAACACCTAATTATTTTTTACCCCTAATAGAAAACCATGCCATTTCCCTTGAGTTAGGTGACTGGGTCATCAATAAAGCATTATCCGATATGGAAACTTGGTATGACGCTGGGTTTGAAACTGAGGTCAGTATTAATATCTCAGCATTGCAATTGCAACAAAGCAATTTTAGTGACCATTTATTTGCCAGCTTAAGGCACCATACTAAGATAAAAGCACAAAATATTATTCTTGAAGTACTTGAAACAAGTGCTTTAGAAGACATTCTACATGTTTCACAAGTGATTCAGGCCTGTCATAAGAAAGGCCTTAGATTTGCACTAGATGACTTTGGTACAGGTTATTCCTCACTGACTTATTTAAAACGTTTGCCTGTTTCTCAACTTAAAGTGGATCAAACTTTTGTCTTTGATATGTTGGACGATCCAGAAAACCTTGCTATTTTAGAAGGTATTTTAGGCTTAGGAAATGCCTTTCACCATCAAATTATTGCTGAGGGGGTAGAAACTATAGAACATGGTGAAATGTTGCTCCACCTTGGTATAGAGATCGCTCAAGGTTATGCCATTGCCCACCCATTACCTTCAAATGACTTGCAACATTGGATAAAAAGCTGGCAACCTGATCCTTTGTGGACAAATAGTCGAACGGTAGACCGAGGAGATATTCCTTTACTCTTTGCCAGTACAGAACATCGCGCTTGGATCAAAGCCATTGAAGAGTGGCTTAATGGCGAGCGAACAACACCCCCAACAATGAATCAACTAAAATGCCGTTTTGGCCTATGGTTGCATAATGAAGGGCAAAGACGCTATGGTGAAAACCCTGTTTTACACACTATTGAACAATTGCATGAAAAAGTGCATGAGACAGCAATACAATTATCCCGTTATAAAGCAAAGGGGGATATTAGCCATGCACTAGAAAAATTATCTGAGCTTAAGATGACTAGAGACAAGCTCATTAAGTGCTTAAAGCAATTGCTTCGATAGCTCGAAAATTACTTTCAAAATAATAACTATTTACTTGTCTAGTAGGTAGTAAAAAATAATTTACATTTTA
Organism: Gammaproteobacteria bacterium; assembly: GCA_015488755.1. Classification (GTDB taxonomy): domain Bacteria; phylum Pseudomonadota; class Gammaproteobacteria; order GRL18; family GRL18; genus GRL18. Next base: position 51,721 of record WFNB01000071.1, read on the forward strand.
CTATAAATACTGGTCACTTTTTTCATATAACCTAATAGTTGCCCTACTGTGAGTGATACTAAAAAGGCATTGTTTTTATCATCGAGAGAATGCTCGAATAAATGGAATGATTTTTTAGCTTTAGCCAATAATAACTTTATTTCATTGGTATTTTTAGGGTAGTTATCAAGATAGATTAATGCTTCAGCAAAGTCTTTTCTAGATTTATTTAAGCGATCAATATAATAGGGTTCGTCAAAACCCCAATCACGTAATAAATAAAAGAGTTCAATTCGCTGAGTTAACATACGTTGACGCCCAGCAACATTAACAATTTTACCTAATTCTTTACCTGATTTCTTTTGTAAATTTAAAACAATTTGATGAGATAAGGAAAGTAATTCTTCATTTAGCTTAACCAACCTTGGTACATTGTTTTTATTCGCAGTAGCCGTAATCAGTTCTTTATATTCTGGCCAAATAGCATTAATACTATCAAGCGATTTTTCAACGCCAGCAATACTTTTATAATCAATTAAAAAATTCAGACCTTCTTCATAACGATTTAATGCCTCGCTTAGTTTTTCATCCGGCTTAATGTAAAATTGATCTTGCCCCAATTGACAATAAGATTTTAGCATTCTTTGCGTTAGCATACGCTGCAAACCAGCACGATCAATGGCTTTATTTAAAGTGGTTTCATCAAAATCTGCTAACACCCGATGAGAACCAAAGATAATAAATAGACACACAAAGAGAAATAATGAGCTTCTTAAACTCAGAATATCAAAACGGCAATAGTTACTTCTCATTACAGGCCTTCCTCTCTTATCACTTATATTCAATGTTATTAGATTGAGCCAAGATTCCGTTTAACTCTTTAAATTTAAAATGGTTACCGACGCTTTAGTAAATACTTGCTGACGCCTTACTAAATACTTATTGACATTGTCATTAAAATTATACGAGTGTAAAACTCTATTGTATGGTTTGTTATGGTATTATTTATTTTATTATAGTGCTTTATTTTAAATGCACCTACCTAAGATGATAGCATAAATAGAAGTATTTGCTAATATAATTTTTCAATTAAAGGTAATATTCTAATGCTCTTGTATTTTTTCGATTTGATCCAGCTCAAGATAACTTTGATTTATTATTTGTGCATTACTATTTTTTAGTTGAGGATCTTGTTTTTCTAGGTTGTTGGACTTTAAAGCGTACTGTATAGCCTGCTGATAATCTTCTTGATAGAACTTAAGCACTGCCATATTATGCCACAACCAAGCATTACCCGGTTCAATACGTAATGCCCGTGTTAATAGGTTTTGTGATTCACTATAGTCATTACGCTCCATTGCTGATTTTGACTGCTCAAGTAAGGTTAATACTGCCTGACGACTTGGTGGGGGAGATTTTTTAACCGCCACTGTCGATATATTCTCTGCTGAGGCAATGCTAATAACCTTTGGTTCAGGGGATACTTCAGAGGATTGCTCAGAAGATAGTTTATCCCTAGTCGTTTCTGTCTCAACTGATGAACAACCATTGATAAGGCTGATTATAAAAAAGAATAAGGTATAAAATTTTATCATTGTTTTACTTGTTATTAATAATTAAAAGATATTCATATATAGGTACTTAAGGATAACTCTGTGTTTGCCGAAGAAGTTTTTGCCACATGGATGTGGCAATAAAGCCTCCAAGGGTGGATTTACGGCGTCTTGTGTAGTAAACACAGAGTTATCCTAGCCCAAAAGTTCTTAAGTACCTACCTATGAAA